>JAUIKM010000021.1 GCA_030430495.1 bacterium
CACCGACGTGACCTTTCTTGTTTCCAGCGCCACCTCATTGAACCGCGAAGAAAACAGTCTGTTCTCTCAGGTGCATGAAGTCGCAACAGAAATTCCCAATGCCGCACTCGCTGCGCGCCTGCGGTACTATGGCATCGCCGAGCAGCGCGCCATTGAGTACGCCCAGTCGAAAACCGAAGCCGAACTCAGCGCCGCGATCAAAATGTTCGAGAAGCGCTACGATCGCGGCGGTGTGGAGAACCCGGCGGGCCTGCTTATTTACTTTCTGGATAATGTTGTGATAAGTAACGCAGACAGACAGGCGCCGGCGCTGTCGCAGTTCAAAACCAGCGCCGCTGCCAGTGACAGCCGGCAGGAGGAAGTTCTGCGGGAACTCGAACGACTGTTCCGCCGTCACTGCGACAAGCTGATCAGCGAGCGTTGCGTCGACTCCGCTGTAGAGGAGATTGAAGACTTTATCAGTCAGTACGAAGGCAACAGCATTGTGCTTGATCAGTTTCGCAATGCTGACGGTGAGTTTGACCATGAACTGATCTCACATCATCGTTTATTTCTGGCATACCTCTACTCCAGATACATAGATGAAGAGGCCGAGTTTTTGCGCTTTGCCAGGACGCGTGGATTTATTGTTGCCAGAAAAGAAGATGGTTTTGTGATCGTCGGCGAGCAGCCTTCAGGTGATGATCTCTTCACTGAAGAATGAGTGTGGCCTTGGATTTCCGGTCGCTTCGTCATGCTGTTGTCCATTTAAAAGTAAAAAAGTAGAAATGTAAATATGCGGTTATCCCTGTCAAATTGGCTCGGGATGAAACCCTGCTTCGGCTAGGCGTAGTATTAACCAATTACCCGTTTTTATAGCGCGACTGAAAAAAAAGAATAAATAAAAAAATATAAATGCAGGCAGACACTCCTGTTCCCTGCATCGTTTGTCCGGCGATGTTGCAGTCGTGCGTGACCGGCTATAGTGATCCAGTCTCAGCCGCCCCTCTGATCTTACTCTGTCTACGTTTGTTCTTGCCATACCGGCATTGCTGCAAAAATTGCGGTAAATAAAAACGTATAAATGCCAACATGCATAAATGTGGAACTATTCAATGATAATTACTTTCCCGTCCGGTCCGCGGCAGGCCTGCTGTCCATGTGCCTTTGTTCTTTGTGGTCCAACCGGCATCCGCACAACAATGAATAATAATGTAAAAATATAAAAATGGTTGACTGTGCAGTTGTGCTGTTCATGTTTCAATGCGACGGGACGCTCCCCCAAACAGTCAATTTTGTGACGCGCAGGCTTGGATTATTTCGATGCCGGCAACCCATCACTGTCGTTCGCGAACAAATAAATGGCGATGCAATAATATGTCCACACATATATACTGGCGCGCAGGCGAACATAAAGACATTTGTATGTTGCTATGTAAATGAATTTGTATCTCTCAAAATTTATTGTTCAATACTGCGGTGCAATTTTATGTCCATATGCATATTCATCAAAACGTATCACTGTAAATACCGCCAAACATTTCTATATTTGTAGTAGCTAATGCTAAAACGAATATTCGTATCTACATTTATAATTTTAAATATTAATCCAACATCAGAGCGGCAAGAGGAAGGCATGAAAATTCTGGTGTACAATTTCAAAGGCGGGGTGGGGAAGACCGCCTTTTCTCTGGCCTATGCGCTCGAGAAGGATTTTGGTGTCGTAACCAACGATACATACAGTCCGCTCGAAAAAGTGCTGCCGGAGGATCGTGTACTGAAGCTGAACAAATCGGCGTCCGTTCCCGACTTTCCCGCCGATTACGACATCGTCTTCGACTTCGGCGGGTATATCGATCAGCGGGTCATCGAAGCGGCCAAAATGTCCGACTGGGTTGTCATCCCAACGGCGCCCGACTTCATCGAACTGCAGGTAACGCTCGAAACGATCAAGGAAGTCGAACGCTACAACAAACGCATCGTGATTGTGGCCAACAAACTCGGCAAGGACGATCTGGAACACATCCAGGAAGTCATCGGCGCATTCTTTGATTATCCCGTCTTTCCGGTCAAAAACTCGCGTCTCTTCGGCAAGATATTCGAGGAGCGCAAGTCCATTTCGGCTATCGCCGGTGAAAACGGTCTGGCCCGTTATACCTACCGCGTCATCATCAAACAGTTCAACAAAATTCTCGAACACATCGGCTGACGCCCGCAGTCGCAGCAGCTCAACAGGGGGAGGCTCTCATGGCCAAAAAAATGGATCTGTCCAATTTCTCGCTCGACAAAAACACCCAGGTGCTCAAATCCGATAAAAAGGACGTCGGGCGGCCGACATTCAAGGACGCCAACGTCGAATACACGACCATAACCGCGCACATTCCTGTTGCCACCAAAAAGAAACTGATGCTCGCTCTGGCGACCACGTTCTACGATCGCTACAAAACCCAGGCGGAGCTCATTAACGACGCTTTGCTGGCTTTCATCGAAAACGAACGGGCCTGATCGATCAACGACCGACGTTATTTTGACATTGCGCCGGTGCACATTCCGCCTGAGATTTTCCGTCCGGGCGTGGGGATCGCATTTGTTTTGCTGTCGACATATTGCCGCTGTCTCTCCCTGCCTGATTTTTTTGTTTGGCCCGGGCTGCGCCCTCGCAGGTTGCAGTCCGGAGCCGCCGCCGTTTGCTGCAAGTCGTCACATTCACCGCCGCCGCCAAAAATCACTTGCACGGCAATGATGGATGGCATATATTCGCTTTTGAGATATTTGTTGAACCGTCCTGCGCCTGGTTGTGTCGAAACGTCCTCCTGCATGGGAAAACTCCCGCGATGTAGTCTGCCTGTGGTTTCCCGATTATCCCGCCTGGGTCTGGGCCGATCTGCGCGGCCATGAGCGCGAGATAGCAGTAAGCGAAAGCGGGGAAGTGATAGCTGTCAGCGCTGCTCTGCGTCGCCGTGGCCTGCAGCGCGGTGAAAAAACTGCACGTGCACGAAACCAGTTTCCCCAGGCCGAATTTGTGCTCCGTGAAATCTCTTTAGAGAAATCTATGTGGCGACGTCTGCTGCCGACGCTGAACGCCCTCAGCCCCAAACTGAGCGCCGAGCGGCCAGGGCTGGCGTTTATCGCCGCCGAATTGCCTGCGCAACTGGAGACATTTGTGCGCGAAGCGCACATCCACGCCGGCCGCGCGCCCTGGCGTACGACCGCCCTGTTTGCGGCGCTCACCGCCGTCCCCGGTGAAGTCCGGACTGTTGCGGCCGGTGGACTGGACGCCTTTCTTGACGCTTGTCCGCTGGACATTCTGCACGAGCTCGGCCCGGCATGCGCGGCCGCACCGGACGTCGACGCCGACATACTGGCAAAGCTGCCCTTGTTCGGATTCACGACGCTCGGCAGCGTGCGCCGCCTGAGTCGCCGCCACCTGCAGGCGCAGTTCGGCGCGGCCGGCGCGGCGCTGTTTGATCTGCTGGACTCCGCGCGCGCGGACAGTCTGCTGCCGGACTACCGGCCGCCGACGGAAATCCGCCGTCGTCTGCGCCTGGAATTCGATGCCTGCGAGCCCTGCGAGCTGCTGCCGCAGGTGCGCCGCCTGCTGCTGCAGGCCGTTGCCGACCTGGGCGATCTGCGCTGCGGCCTGGTCACCCTGGAGCTGGAGCGCAGCGACGGCCGCGCGGCGACGGCCGCCAAACTGCTCAAGGAGCCGACGGGCGACGCGGATATTCTTCTGGGCGTGCTGCGCGCCCTGCTGCCCGGCCTGCTCGACGGGCAGGCCGTCGACGTTGTCGTGTTGCGCCTCGGCAGCCTCGCGAACGCCCGCTTTGTGCAGGAGCGCCTGCTGGACCGCCGCGTCCTGGTGGACGCCGTCGCCGCGCCGGTACTGCGGCGCTTTCCACACGGTCTTAAACAGGCCGAAATTGAAAATCCCGACGCCTACCTGCCCGAGGACGGAGTGCGCCTGCGCCCGTGGCCGCTGGCCGTGCCGCCGCGGCGCTGATCACATCAATCCGGTTCACCAATAATCAGGAGTTCATTATGCGAATGTATCTGGAACCGATCAGGGCGGAGGGCGACCCGCGCCGCCCGCGCCGTTTTGTCTGGCGCAAACACATCCTCGACGTCCGCGAAATTCTTGAGCGCTGGATCTCCCAGACGCAGTGGTGGAATCAGGAAGAACGCCGCGTGTACATGCGCGTGCTGACGGGGGAGGGGATCGTGGAAGTTTACCGCAGCGGCGAGCGCTGGACGCTCTCGCGCATCATGGATTGAGGGAGGGTGGACCGTGTTTGCCTGTCTTCACGCCCGCAGCTGGTTTTCCTTTCTGAACGGCGGTTCCTCGCCGGAGGCCCTGGCCGACCGCGCATCGCGCCTGGGCGTCAAGGCTCTGGCGCTGACCGACCGCAACGGCGTCTACGGCGCTGCTCGGCTGCACAAGGTCTGCACGCTGCTCGGCATCAAGCCCATCTACGGCGCCGAACTGACGCTGGACGACGGCACGCCGCTCGTGCTGCTGGCGCGCAGCAACGACGGCTATGCCAATCTCTGCCGCCTGCTGACCGAGGCGCACCAGCGCGACCGCCTTGATCCGCGCCTGTCGCTCGACGACCTGGGCGAGTACACCGCCGATCTCTTCTGTCTGACCGGCGCGCGTGGCAGCCGCCTGCGCAACCTGGTCGAAGAGCGCAAACTCAATGAAGCGCGCCGCCTGCTGCGCCGTCTGCGCACTATCTTCGGCGACAGCTTTTTTGTGGAGCTCTGTCACCACGCCCGCCGCGGCGACAGTATGGACAACGCCATTCTGTTCCGCCTGGCCGCCGACGAAGACATCGCTCCCGTCGCCTCCGGCGATGTGCACTACGCCGCAGGCGAGGATTACATGCGCTATGACCTGCTGACCTGCATTCGCCTGGGGCTGACGGTTTTTGACGCACACCGCGAGCGCCCGGTCAATGCCGAGGCCTGCCTGCGCAGTCGCGAGGCCATGCGCTGCCTGATTCCCTATCCCGCCGCCTTTGACAACGCCGCCCGCATCGCGGAGGCCTGTCAGGTCGAACTCTTTCCCGGTCATGTCGTGCCGCCGCATACGCGTCTGCCGGCCGGCGTCGATGATGGCGCGGCCTACCTGCGTTCGCTCTGCCGGGCGGCGCTGTCGCGTCTCTACCCGCACGAGAAGGCCCGCGCCCGCGCCGCCGCGCTGATGGAAAGGGAGCTGGCGGTGATCATTGATCTGGAACTGGAGGAGTTTTTTCTGGTGGTGCGCGAGGTTATCGACGAGGCGCGCCGCCGTAACATCCGCTGCGCCGGGCGCGGCTCGGCCGCCAATTCCATTGTGGCCTACCTGCTGGGCATCACCGCCGTCGACCCCGTGCGCCACAGACTGCTCTTTGAGCGATTTCTGCACCGCGGCCGCAAAGGCACGCCCGATATCGACGTCGATTTTGATTCCGACCGCCGCGATGAGGTCATTGCCTGGATGGAAGAGCGCTTCGGCATTGAACAGACCGCTATGACCGCCACGCTGATTACCTATCGCCTGCGCTCGGCGCTGCGCGACAGCGCCAAGACCCTGGGATATCCGCTGCCGTTGGTCGACCGCATGTGCAAGGCCGTGCCGCATGCCGGCGCCGGCCAGGTGCGCGTCTACCGCGACAACCTGGCGGAGGTCGCCGGCGAATCGCCCCTGCTCGAGACGTTGCTGGACATGGTCGAGCGCCTGGAAGGTTGTCCGCGCCACCTGGGGCTGCACTCCGGCGGCATGGTGCTCTCGCGCATCCCGCTCTATAAACTCACGCCCGTGCAGGTCTCGGCCAACGGCGTCAAGGTCGTGCAGTTCGACAAGGACGACGTCGAGGCCTTCGGCCTCGTCAAGTTCGACGTGCTCGGTCTGCGCATGCTGGCGACGATCGGCGAGGCGCTTGAAGTCATCGAGCGCAGTGAAGGCCGCGCCGCGCCGCTGGACGAGGCACCGCTGGACGAACCCAAAGTCTTCAACCTGATCCGCGCCGGCAAAACCATCGGCGTCTTCCAGATCGAGTCGCAGGGGCAGATGCACCTGCTCGCCCAGCACCAGCCCGAAGTGTTCGACGACCTGATCAGCGAGGTGGCGCTCTTCCGGCCCGGCCCGCTGCAGGGCGGCATGGTCAATCCCTTCGTGCGCCGTCGTCGCGGTATGGAACCGGTGCACTACGAACATCCCGATCTCGAACCCGTTCTGCGCGATACCTACGGTGTGATCCTGTTCCAGGAACAGATTCTCGAGATCGCCCATCGTTTTGCCGGTATGAGCCTGGAGGAGGCCGACGACTTCCGCGCACTCATGTCCAAATTTCGCGATCCGGGGGAGATGGAGCGCATGCGCGGTGCATTCGTCGGCGGCGCCGTGGCGCGCGGCGTGCCGCCCGCCACGGCCGACAGCGTGTTCGACAAGGTGTCGAAATTTGTCGGCTACGGCTTCTGCCGCAGCCACGCCGCCGCTTTTGCCAAAACGGTCTACCAGTCGGCCTGGCTGAAGGTATTTTACCCGGCGGCTTACATGGCGGCTTTTATGCAGCACCGTCCCGGTTTTTATCCCTTGCTGACGCTGGAGGAGGAAGCGCGCCGTATGGGAGTGGCCATTCTTTTACCCTGTATCAACCGCAGCGGCGTGCGCTACGACATCGAGCGCGGCGCGTCCGACGAACCCTGGCGCATCCGCAAGCCGCTCAGCTCAATCAAACACGTTTCCGACGAAGATGCGCGCGCCGTGGTGATGGAACGCCTGGCCGCGCCGTTCAGCTCGGTGGAAGACTTCATGCTGCGCGTGCGCCCGGCGCGCGATGTGGCCGAAGCGCTGGCGCGCGGCGGCGCCTTCGATGGTCTGGCCGGCGATGCGCGGCGGGCCCTCTGGCTGGTCGGCGTGCTGCTGCGGCGTCTGGCGCCCGAACAGGACGACACGCCGCGCCTGGCGCTGGAGACGCCGCTGGTTGCGCCGAGCGACGTCCCCGCGCTCGAACAGCTCAACAGCGGCGAACAGGTCGCCTGGGATTTTGCCACGCACGGCGCGGCGCGCGTCCACCCGATGACCCTGATCCGCCGCAGTCTGAACGACCTGGAGGTGCGGCCAATCGGCACGGCCTATCGCATGCGCTCGCGCAAACGCTTCCGCAGCGACCCCGATCCGCAGTTGCTCACCGCGGGTATCGTCATACTGCGCCAGCGGCCGCCCACCGCGCGCGGCGTCATGTTCGTTACGATCGAGGATGAAACCGGATTCATGCAGTGCGTCGTTCTGCCGGAGGTGCAGGAAATCCTGATGCGCACGATCACCGGTCCCGCGCTGATCGTTCAGGGGCCGCTGCACATCATGGGCAACTGGCGCGGGCTGGTGGTCGAACAGGCCTGGCCGCTGCGTTCCGTTGCCGGCGGTTTCAGCGGGCATCCGTCCGCGTCCGGCGGGCAGGATCAGCACGTGCGCCAGGCCGAGTATTCCGAGCAGGAACTGCGCGCCCTCTCCAAAGCCATGCGCCGCGAGTACATGGTCGATTCCGATGGCCGCCTGGTGGTGCGCACAAGCGGGCCGCTGCAGCAGGACGCCGTCACACGCCGCACCAGCTGAACGCGGTGGATCGATCCATGACCGCTTTGAACCCCTTCACTTCGCTCGGGGCTCAGGCTCCATGATGCTTTTGTTTGTCGTGCAGTTTCAGGCCGCCGCGCCGGTGAATCAGCCGATGAATTATTTGCGTAATTTGGGCGGCGCGTCAGGCGGATGTCCTCCGTGCGTCAAACCATTTCAGGCCCATCCATCGATGAAAATACGCAAAGCCAGACAGGGGGACGTCGCAGCGATCGTCGCCATGCTGGCAGATGATCCGCTCGGTAAAACGCGTGAAAACTACCGCGATCCGCTGCCGGCCGTCTACAAACAGGCCTTTCGAGCTATCGACAGCAATCCCGATCACGAACTGATTGTCGTGGAAGCCGATAACGCTGAAGTCGTCGGTACTCTACAGCTCAGTTTTATTCAGTACCTGACCTATCGCGGCGGGGTGCGCGCCCAGATAGAAGCCGTGCGCATTCGCAGCGACCGCCGCGGCGAGGGAGTCGGCGAACTGATGGTGCGGTATGCCGTTGCGCGCGCCCGTTCGCGCGGCGCGCACGTAGTGCAACTGACCACCGATAAACAGCGTCCGGACGCTCTGCGCTTCTATGAAAAACTCGGCTTTACCGCCACGCACGAGGGCATGAAACTGCATCTGGACTAAGGACGGCAGCACTGGCCGTTCAACTTCCGCGGCTTTCTAACCTGCGCGACCAGCACAAAACTGACGATCATCAGCAGGAACCAGGCGGGCAGCTTGGCCGGTGCAACCGGACACCAGCCCGCTTCCTGGCCGGGATAGACCCAGACATTCGCCAGCGTGGCGAGGTTTTCCGCCAGCCAGATAAAAAACGCCACCAGAAACCAGCCCGGCAGCAGCGGCATGCTGTGGCGGCGCGATCCGATGCGATAAAAGATCCGCGTGCGCCGGAAGAGCACGACGACCCAGACCAGCAGGGCGATACGCAGATCGACCATGTAGTGATGGGTAAAGAAGTTCGCGTAGATCGCCGCCGCAGCGGCTAAAGTCTGCGCGGCGGCGGGCCAGGCGTGGAAACGAAAGTCAAAACGACTCCAGATGTGCACCATGTAACTGCCGACCGCGCCGTACATGAATCCGGCGAACAGCGGCACGTTGCCGATGCCCAGCGCAAATTCCTCCGGGTAACGCCACGCGCCGACGGCGGCGGAAGTTTTGAACACTTCCATTGCCGTGGCCAGCAGATGAAAGAGTCCAATGACCAGTGTTTCGCGGCCGGATTCGCGTTTGCTCAGCACCAGAAAAAGTTGAAATAACAGCGCCGCGGCAAACAAGAGATCATAGCGGTGCAGCCGGCCGGAGGGAAACCACAGATGTGTGAGCAGCATCAGAGTAAGCAGATACGCAGCGAAGGCACAGGCGCGCGCCTGTCCGCGCGCGAATTCCAGCAGGAACTCCGTCCAGCGGCCGGCGTCGTGTACGGCACGGCCGTCGCGGAGCAACAGTTTTGGCATGCAAATCTCCGGCCGCGGCCCGGGGGGACGGCGGCAAGATGTTAACTGAATACACGAGTGTTCAGCGGTACATGCGGCGGCGTTAAACGTTCACATCCCAGGCGCCGTCAGGCGGCGGGACAAACAAAAAAGTCAGGGGGCGCCACGGAACGTGAGAGCCCGATATGGCAGGGGATTAAACACAAGTTAAACACGGGATTCAATCTGGAGCGTGTCGCCGCAGTTAACCAGCAGGAAACGTCCCGGTCCGTCTTCGGTCAGGCGCAGTCCCAGCTCAACATGGCAGGCCTGGCTGAATCTGGCGGCCAGTCCGTTGCGCACCGGCACGTGCAGAATGCCGCGCGCGTCGATCCAGGGGAGGTGAGTGCGGTTCAGTGGAATCTGTGTGTCGTCGTTGAGGCAGAGCGTCAAACAGTGCGGCGTTTCCTCAACCATGTTAACAACCAACAAGGCCGCATCCTCAACTTCGACGCGTACGCGCTCGGCCGGAGTGACAATGAAATAGCCGTCTTCCTGCTTAAACAAAAAGCGATAAAAAAGGCGGATCAGACCGCTGCGCACAATCTGTTGTTCGCCGTACCACCAGTCGCCGTTGCGGTCGATCCGTATGGTTTCGGCGCCATATGCGCTCAGGTCTACCATTGCAGGGGCTGTTCGCCGTATTGTTCGTAATAGGCTTCGAGCGCGGGGATTCGCTCGGCGGGAATCAGGTCGCGCCGGCGCATGATGGGCAGCAGATCCAGGGCATTGCTCATGGCGTAATATTGAATTCCCTGTGCGGCGGCGGCTTCGGCGACTGTCAGGCCGTCGTCGCGTTTTTCGTTGCGATTGGTCAGGCCGACGGCTGCGACGATGTCGACGCCCAGATCCTGCAGGAAGGCCGCGGCCTGCAGCATGCTGCCGCCCGTCGTGGTCGTGTCTTCCAGCAGCACGATCCGTCCTTCCGGCGCGCCGACAAAATAGCGGTCGGCCGCATCGCCGTGCTCTTTGGCTTTGGCGCGTCCCATCGGCAGGCGATATGCGCCCGCTCCGTAGTCGGCACGCCGCCGCGCCCACTTGAACTGGGTAACAACACCCAGTTTGGTTGCGCCTTCCGGTACGCCGTAAAAGCAGTCGCATTCCAGTGGTAGTTGGGCGATAAACTGCAGAACGTAGTCGGTCAGATTGTCGAGCAGGTAGACGTCGTTGGCCAGTGTGCGCCAGTTCACGTAGTGCGGTGAGCGGCGGCCGGATTTGAGCGTCAGGTCCGTGGTGCGAATGCCGATGATATGCTCGTCGATGACAAATTCGCTGAATTCGGTCGTGCTGAAGTCGGTCATGTTACCTCCCGATGGTATATGCAGGCTGTTAGTGCGCGGCGGAAGCAGTGGTTCCGCCGGAAGTACGTTTCGTATGAATCGCGATTCTGCGTCAGCTGCCGAGCAGGATTGAATTGCTGTCGGCCAGCAGGCCCGCGACGCTGCCGGTCATCAGGCAGGCCAGGTTGGCGGCTATCAGCGCGCGAAAGCCGACGGCGGCCAGATCACCGCGCCGATCGGGCGCCAGCGCCGCCGCGCCGCCGATGAATATTGCCAGCGATGCAATGTGCGCAAATCCGCACAGAGCGTAGGACACGATCACCGCCGAACGACCGCTGATACTGCCGGCGGCCATGGCCTGCGAAAGATCCTGATATGCCACCAGCTCCGTCACAACCACGCGTTCGCCGATCAGATTGGCCGCCGCGCCGGCTTCCGACGGATCGACGCCCAGCAGCAGGGTGAAGGGATAGGCCACCCAGGCCAGCAGTCCTTCCATCGACCAGGACAGTTCGGTGCCGAACATCGAGCCGAACAAATTGCCGAGACCGCCGAGAATGAGGTCGATCAGGGCGACGATTCCGAGCACCGCGATGAGAAGCGCGGCAATGCCGACGATCAGGCGCACCCCGGATTGGGAGCTGCTGATGATTGACTCAAACAGGCTGCCTTCGCGTTCGTAGTGCGGCGGTGTGTCGATGCCGAGCGTAACGGGTTTGCCGTCTTCGGGCACGATCAGCTTGGCCATCATGATAGCCGCCGGGGCGGACATGATGGACGCCGAGACCAGGTGACCGGCAATCGCCGGAAACTGATCGTGCAGTGAAAAAGTGTAGACGGCGAGGACGTTGCTGGCCACTGTCGCCATGCCCGCCGTCAGAACCACGCACAGTTCGGAACGCGTCATGGCGTTCAGGTAGGGCTTGACGGTGATGGTTGATTCAACACCGACGAAGATGTTGCTGGCGGCGCAGAGCGACTCCGCGCCGGAGAGGCGCATGAGGCGTGAAAAGAGGCGCGCAAATCCGGCGATAATGGTCGGCATGATGCGCAGGTGATAGAGGATTCCGATCAGCGCCGCAAAAAAGATAATAGTCGGAAACGCCTGAAACGCCAGCACAAAACCGAGCGAGGGTTCGCCCGAGGCTGTCGTGGAGCCGGGCGGCGCGGCCAGCCGACCAAACAGAAACTGCGCTCCGGCGGCGGCGGAATTCATCAGCTCCACCACAAAATTGTTGACGACGAGGAAGACCTCGCGTCCGGCGGGAACCACAAAGACAAAAACGGCGAAGGCCAGCTGCAGGCCGAGCCCCCAGGCGACGACGCGCAGGTTGACGATTTTTCGGTTTGTCGAAAGGAGCCAGGCGATTGCCGGAAATACCAGCAGGCCGAGCAGACCCAGGTAATTGCCGTCCGCCATCAATTTAACTCCGGAGTCACAGATGCATTTGACGAGAGGCCCTTACCGCGTGCTGCTACCTGAATAGCAAGGATTGTGATGTCATCGTGCTGCCTCGCCTTGCCGACGAAGCGATTGACGCTGTCGAGAATTGACGCGACCACCTCAGTGGCGCTGCCGGCGGCGCGGCTGATGCTGTCGATCAGGCGTTTCTCGCTGAATTCCTCGCGGCTGAGCTGCATTGCTTCCGTGACGCCGTCGGTGTAGAACACCACGACGTCGTCGTTTTCCAGTTTGATACTTTCGGCTTTGACAGCTTTGTCGAAGTTCTTACCGCTGTCCAGGCCGATTGCCATGCCGCGCGAGGCGATGGTTTCGACCTCGCCGTTGTCGCCGCGCCGCCGCAGCATCGGATTGTGGCCGGCATTAGCGAATTCCAGCACACGCGTGCGCGTGTCGTACACAGCGTAGATCATCGAAATAAAACGGCCGCGCTCCATTACTTCGTAGAGCAGGGAGTTGACGCGTTGCAGCACGTCGGCCGGATCGTCGACCTGGCGAATCTGCGACACAATGACGCCCTTGGCCAGCGTGATATAGAACGCGGCGGACATGCCTTTGCCGGACACATCGCCGATCAGCAGACCGAGGCGATTATCGTCCAGGGTGAAAAAATCGTAGTAGTCGCCGCCGACTTCAAACGCGGGTACACAACTGGCGGCCACATTGACCGAAGGGAAATCCGGCAGTTTGTCCGGCAGCAGGCGCTGCTGTACTGTTTTGGCCGCTTCAATTTCCCGTTGAATACGTTTCTCCTCTTCCATGCGGTAGAGAAATGCCGGTTTGTAATCGTCCTCGGTGACGTCTTCCGGCTGCCGCAGGTAGGCAATGACCGCCAGGACAAACACACCGGCGATGACCACAACCAGCACCGGTGCCAAAATCGGCTGTGCGTCAAACGAAAAGAGCAGATAGGAAAGATTGGTAATCAGGTTAAAAGCTATGACGCACAGGACGTCGTAGCGCAGCAACAGCAGCAATGCTGCAATTCCGGAGAGACTGCCGAAGAGCAGGCCAAAGGCGAAATCTCCGCTGAACACGGCCTGAACCAGCACTGAAACGACAAGCGTTCCCACGGCGGCAAGCAGAACGCGCAGGCTGGGCGGCGCAAAGCGCCAAACGACGGCGGGGAAGAATAAAATCGCAGACGTGTTGATAAGCGGAACATAGACGATGAATCCCAGCAGGATTGCCGGTATCGGGAACATCGCCAGTGAAAGCAACTGTTCGCTGAAAGTCGAGCCGACGAGGAAACTGTCCTGCCCGAGGTGAGCCAGCAGGCGTGTTAATAGTGGGACGATCGCGGAATACACAAACCCCGCGCTGATGCCCACGACAATGCTTCGACCGAGAAAATGTGAATTCAGAGGGCTGCGCACAAGACGCAGAGCCGTGTAAAACCGCTCGGAAAAGACCTCGCGCGCCAGCGAAAAAATCCCGCTGATCGGTATGCTGAAGGTGAGCAGCCCCAGAAAGATCAGCTGGAACAGAAACACGAAGATGACCAGTGCGATATGCAGATCCACCACGCTGATCGAAGCCAGAAAATAATACAGCGTCGCCAGAAAGGCGATCGTGAGAAAGAACACCAGATTGACGGCGCGCTGCACCAGGCGGACGATACCCAGGACAATCAGTCCGATGACGATCAGCGAAAAAATGATGGAGTAAACGATGCCGGTCAGGCCCTTTTTGTTGCTCGGCGGCGCCGGGCGTAGCGGATCGGCTTCCAGACGCCATTCAACCAGCGGCGGACTCTCACCCTGCATCCGGGCGCGCAGCAGCAGAACGCGTTCCACCAGCCCATCGCTCTCAAGCACGGCGCGGAAGGTGCGGACGCTCTCGCTGGTTTGTTCCTGCTGCCATTCCAGTGACTCCGCATGAAATTGGTCGGGCACAAATTGCTGCAGCCTGCCCAGAACGGTGGCGGAGTCCAGCGAAAAGTCGTCGTCGCTGACGGCTTCTTTGACGCCGACAATATTGCCGTCGGCATCGCACCAGATGTTTGTGATCAGATTGGACTCGGATACGGCAATTTCATCGGAGCGGGCGGAGGTGTTGTTGCTGCCGAAATTGAAGTTAAAACCATCGCTGTGTGTTATCTGCATCGAAATCGAGAACTGGTATTCCTGCGCATTGCTCGAATCCAGATATTCTACGGCGGCCAGTACGCCGATTGAGTCGCTGACGGCGGAGATCAGTTCGTGGTCCGTACTGATTCCCTTAAGCACCGAGACGGAATCCCTGCTCATATCGCGAGCCGTCAGAACGCTGTCAACGATGAGGTCAAAACGGTCCATGAATCCGCGCGGCGTGCATTCATGGGGTCTTATGGCAGGGTATCGCGCCAGCAGAAACAGCGAGAGAACCGCCGCCGCGACCAGAATCCACTCGGCAGGATAACGTTTGCGCTCAAATGGTGTGCGTGTCATCAGCTTTTTTCTACCCGACTTGTAGCCAACCGGAAGTGCGCCCTTTTCGCTGACGCCGCCCGGAAAGGCGGCAATCTACGTAAAAGGCGACAGACTCCGAATCGCGACCGATCAAGCCAGGTCCGGAACTATCCGGGCGATGGTGTCGCGCCGGTCAAAATACAAGTTCAGTGCCGCCGCGCAGACTTCGGCCGGCACCGGGAATTCCGAGTTGCGAGTAACTGACGGCGTCGGCGATATTGTTGACGCGCAGGAACAGGCTCCCGGCCATTTGACGACTTAACAGGAATTTCCAGGACACGCGTGTATTCATCAGTGTGAAAGCGTCGAGTTGCTCAAACTCCCCGGTAGCGGCATTGTCGCCGTACTGAGCGCCGACGGATTCGAGTTCAAATGCGAATGCGACGCCGGCGGGCAGGTGAATCTGCGCCAGAAATCCGGCCAGGTACTCGGGACGGTACTCGAGCTCCTGATCAAATCCGTCGTCGGTTTTACCGCGCGAATGCATATAGGTCATGTTGCCGCTCAGGTCCAGCCAGCTCACCGGAAAATACCACAGCGCAACTTCGCCGCCCGTTACCAGGGTCTCGGTCAGGTTGATACGGCGTTCGCGGCCGTCGCTGAGTTTCTCCTTGGCGATGCCGTCGGCGTAGAAGTTGTAAAACAGCGCGCCTTCGACCCTGAAGTCGCTCAGTTTGACGTCGCCGCCAAGTTCCGTCAACAGGCCGCTTTCCGCCTGAAGGTCCGGATTCGGAACAAATTTGCCGAGTGCGCCGGAGAATTGTTCGCGCGGCGTGGGGAAGCGCGTCCGGCGCGCCACGGCGGCGTAGACGCCCGCGGCAGAAGTCAGTTCATAACGTCCGCCAAGCGAGAGGCCGATATCGGTCTGGCCGTCCTGCACCGGAAACACGCCGGCTTTGGGGTTGGAGGCGGCGTCGAACGACACGCCGGCATTCATACTCCAGGAGTCCTGAGCCAGCAGGTACTCCACGCCGGCGCTGCCGAGCCGCTGCCCGTATCCGGCCCTGGCGCTTTCATCCACGATACTGACAATCTCGCCGCCGGGAGCAGTTGAATCTCGCAACGTCTGGATGTCTTCATCATGGCGCGAATCGTAGCCATAGAGCGCAAAGTTGAGTTGCTGGTGTTCGTCAATGCTCCAGCCGAAGGTCACCCGGCCGCCCATCGTCACATCTTCGCCCAGTTCGCGTTCTTCGACCGAAGCAAAGGTTTCGTCGCGATAGGAATCAATTGTCTGGTCGAGCAGGTCCAGCCACAGCGTGGCGCGGATTTGCTGCTTGCCGCGTGCATCCAGGACGTGGCGCGCATTCAGCGTCATCATGGTGCGGTTCCACTCGGGATAACGCCAGAATCGCGCCCGATCGCCGCGATGTGTTTCGGCCGCCACGCCTTTTTCGGCGTTGATGTCGTTCACGGAAAAACCGAGTGTTGTGGCTTCGCTGACATCGTATTCAATACGAGCATAGGAAAGGACGCGATCGAAGCCGGTGTTGGTGCGGCGGCGACTATCGGGATTCTGGTTTTCCAGACCGACTTCGGCCAGCTCGGCCGGAAGCAGGTAACCGTCGCTGTTGGTGCGGCCGTTGAACACTATGAAGTTGAAGTCGTTGAATCCGCCGTCGACCAGGATGGAGTACGAGCGCTCGGTTTCGCCGCCGGCCAGGCGGGCCACGCCGCCATAGCCGTCGTCACGCCGTTCGAGGGTAGACATGTTGACTACGCCGCCGAGGATGTTGGGGCCGTAGAGCAGGGAGCCGGCGCCTTTTGCGACGGTCATCTGACCGACCAGATCGCCTGGTATCAGCGAGAGGTCGACGCGATTGTCCCAGGGAATGTTCAGCATGGCGCCGTCCATAAAGAGGGCGATCTGCCGCTCGCCGGCACCGCGCAGGAACAGGAGCGATTCACCGCGCGAGTTGGTCTGAACGCGCGCGGCGGATATCACAGGTGCAAGCTCGCTCACCGAGAGGGCGTCGCGCTGTTTGATTTCGCGATGCGGAATGCGTTGGAAGTCGGCGCTTTCCACTCTGGCGGCATTGGAACCGCGGCTGCCGGAAGCGATAACTTCACCTAGTTCATAGACCTTGACCGTGTCGACGGCGGTAGAATCGGAGGCAAGCGCACTTTCAGAGCAGATGGTGCAGCAAACGAGTACACAGAGCGACGCCAGGCCGCGAAGAAGAGACTGGTAACGAGTATTCATGTGCTGAACGTTGGAATTTGGTATTGCATTGTCCGTCGTCGCGCCGCCGGGAAAAAACGGCAGCGGTCCGTCACGAACGTGGCAGGCCGCTGAAAACGTGCAATGCAATGGTCCATAAAATTTTGACGCCGGCCTTGACGGCGCCCTGGATCGTTCCGGTGACCTTGGAAACGCCGATGCGTTTGCGGTAGGAGACGGGAACCTCGCGGCACTGCAGGCCGTGTTTTGCAGCTTTGATCTGCATTTCAACCGTCCAGCCGTAATTGCGGTCGGCCATGCCGAGCGCCTGCAGCGCCGGCCAGCGGATCGATCGAAATGGTCCCAGGTCGGTGAATTCAATGCGCCAGAACAATTTGATGAGGCGCGTCGATAACCAGTTGCCGAAGCGCGCCTGCGGGAGCAAGGCGCCCTGTTCATGCCTTCCGCGCACCCGCGATCCGATCACCATGTCGGCGTCGTCGTGCAGGATCGGCTCTATCAGCAGCGGCATTTCGCCCGGGAAGTCGCTGTAGTCGCCATCCAGAAACACAATTATGTCCGGATCGTGGCGCGCCGCCTCCAACATGCCGCGCAGACAGGCCGCTCCGTAACCGCGCTCTTCTTCGCGCACGACAATTGCTCCGGCGCGCCGCGCCGCCTCCATTGAGCCGTCGACCGAGCCGTTGTCCGCGACAATTACGGTGGCGTTGAGCTCCGCCGGTATGTCGTTGATCACGCGGCCGATTGAGTCTTCTTCATTGAGGACTGGGATGATGACCGCGATGCGCGCGGCGTCCGTCTGCAAGTGCTCCCGGTCGCCGTAGTCCTGTGCCATGCCGGAGAATTGTAAATTGCGCCAAATGCGCGTTTGCAAAACAAAGTGATACGACCAATGCCTCGTTTCTATTTTATCGGTATCGGCGGAACCGCCATGGGCGCCGTGGCAATTGCGCTGGCGCGTACCGGCGCGACGGTGCACGGCTCCGATCACCGCGTTTATCCGCCGATGAGCGACGCTCTGCGCGCCGCCGGCATCTCCTGGTTTGATGGCTTTGATGAAAACAACCTTAACACCGGCGAGTACGACGTCATCGTGGCGGGCAATGCCGTCAGTCGCGGCAATCCCGAGATCGAATGGGCGCTGGACCGCCGCCGACGGATGACGTCCCTGCCGGAACTGGTGCGCAACGAACTGATCGGGTCGGGTGCTTCCGTCGTAGTTTCCGGAACACATGGAAAAACCACAACGACATCGCTGGCGGCCTGGCTGCTCGATCACGCCGGCCTGCAACCCGGTTTCATGATCGGTGCGGTTCCCGCCAATTTCGACGGCGGCTGTCGCCTGCCGCAAACGCCCGGTGCGCCGTTTGTCGTGGAAGGCGATGAATACGACAGCGCATTCTTTGACAAACGCTCCAAGTTTGTGCATTACCGCCCGGACATTGCAATTGTTAACGCCATAGAATTTGACCACGCCGATATTTTTGGCTCGCTCGACGAAATTAAACGCAGTTTCCGCCATATGCTGCGCCTGGTGCCGCGCGGCGGGCTGGTGCTGGCACGCGCCGAAGACGTCAATATTGACGCCGTTCTGGACGAAACCTGCTGCGCGGTTGAGCGCTTTGGATTCAGTGAAGCAGCCGACTGGCGGATTGAATTGTTAAACAACTGGCCCGCGAGGTGTGAGTTCCGCCTGTTTCATCACGGTTCGTTTTATGGAGAGTTCAATCTTCCCATGGCGGGCGAGCACAACGTGGCCAATGCAACGGCGGCGATCGCCGCGGCAAACCAACTCGGCGTGTCGGCGGAGCAGGCTGCCGCCGCACTTAAACAGTTTAAACCGCCCAGGCGGCGCCTCGAATTGCTCGGCACCTGGCGCGGAATGCGCGTAGTTGACGACTTTGCGCATCACCCGACGGCGATACGGGCCACCTTGAACGCGCTGAGGGATTCCACTGCCGGTCGTCTGCTGGCGGTGTTTGAACCGCGTTCCAATACCACGACGCGCAACATCTTTCAACGCGAACTGTCGACGGCCTTCGACCTGGCCGATCTGGTTGTCATTGCACCCTTAAACAGGCCCGAGCGTTACCCCGCATCGGAACGGCTCGACCTGGAACAACTTAAACAGGATATTGAGTCGCGTGGTCCGCGCGTGTCTGTCATTCCGCAGGATGCTTCGCCGGACTGGGGCGCCGCCGCGCGCGATGTACTGACCGGGTACGGCAAATCCGGCGATCTGGTGGCGATACTGAGTAACGGCGCTGTCGGCGGCCTGCGGCAGCTGTTGATTCCGGCGGAATCGGCTTAACATTTTTCGCGATCCCGATACGCGTGGAATTCGGTCTCGCCGACGACCAATATTGCCAGGAAGCGAGCCGGAACGGAGTGAGGGCGCTGCAATCAGCAGTTTATCCGGAGTTGAACCAGAGGTTTTTGCAGTTGTTTAAGAGTGTTGACGCATTGTTCCGTTGCAGCGCCGCCGCTGAAGCGCGGCTTGCTTTCTGAGCATTTTGTTTATCCCCGTGCCGCGAGTTGTTGGTCGGTGAGCGACTTTGAAGCGATGTGAAGTCGCCGGCGATACAGGCCAAATGCGGCGCAGAATACCAGTCCCATGCAGAGAGCCATTGCGCCCGCGATGGATGCATCCAGCCACGCAGCCAGATAGTAGCCGCCCACAACGGCCAGGCTGCCAAGCAGAACGGTCAACAACAGCATGTGTTTAAAATTATCAGTTAACAGATAGGCCGCCGCCGGCGGTGCGATGAGAAATGCCACGACCAGAATGGCGCCGACCGACTCAAATGCCGCCACCGTGGTGAGTGAAACCGCGCCCATGAGAAGGTAGTGCCAGAGCGAGACGGATACACCGATAATAGCCGCATAGGCCGGATCAAATGTGGTGATGTACAATTCTTTGTAGCCCAGGAAAATAAATGAGAGGACCAGAATCAGCGCGCCGCCGACAATCCACACGGCGCGCGGTCCCATGTCCACGCCGCCTATGTCCAGCGTGTAGAGCGGAGCCAGGGCGATCTCGCCGTACAGGATGCAGTCCAGATCCAGGTCGACGTCGCCGGCAAACGCACTTGCAAGGATTACTCCGAGGGCAAACAGGCTGGTGTAGGTAAGACCGATTGATGCGTCAATCTGCAGCATTCCGCGCCGATGCAGGGTCTCGATCAAGAAAGTCGTCAGCAGACCGACGGCCGCCGCGCCGAGCAACATGGGAATGGAATCGCGCGATTCACTGATCATAAATGCGATCACAATACCGGGCAGCACGGCGTGGGCGATGGCGTCGCCGACCATGGCCATGCGCCGCAGAATGAGGTAGGATCCCAGCAGGCCGCATGTGGCGGCCACGAGTACGCCGATCAGGATAATCCAGAAGTCGTTCATGCTCAACCGTGTTTTTGCGGGATGACGCGCGCATGCGGATCGATCTGCGGATGATCGAGCAGCGCTTCAAGTTCGTGTTCCAGTTCCGGCGTCAGAATGTGCTCTATCGTTTCGGCGTCGTCGTGGACGTGGTCCGGCGCGATGCCGACATACTGCGTCAGATATACTTCCCAGAGACGGTGCAGGCGCGTGATGCGGGCGCCGCGCATCCGGCCTTCGGCGGTCAGCGCCCAGGCGGCGCCTTCGCGCCGCACGTAGCCGTGTCGTCGCAGTTGCTCCAGGCCGCGGCGCAGGACGGTCCCATCCATCGGCCGCCGCGCGAGGATGTCGTCGCTGCTGCGCGCCGCGTAAAAGTCGTCGTCCTGCTCGCCCAGATGAAAGAGCGCTTTCAGGATATTTTCATGGCGTATACGGCCGGCATTGCGGCGTTGCCGCAGCTGGCGCGCCAGCGCGCCGCGTCGCGGTGCAAAGAGCACCGAGAGGATGGCGAAGCCGGTCAGAACGATCACAATCCAGGGACCCGTCGGTGCGCGCGGCGCGGCAAACGAGGCGTAAGCGCCCGTCAGGCCCGCCAGTGCGCCGAAAAGCGCCGCCAACAAAATCATGACGGGCAGGCGCTCAGTCCAGTAGCGCGCCGCTGCGGGCGGCGTGATCAGAATGGCGGCGGTCATTACCACGCCGACCGCCTGAATGGCAACAATTACGGCCAGCACGGTCAGCGTTGTGAGCGTCAGTTCCAGCCGACGCACCGGCAGACCGGTGACTGCGGCGAATTCCTCGTCAAATGACATCAACTGGAATTCTTTGTAGAGCATCAAAGTGATGAAGACCAGAACGGTGGCCACAGCGCCGAACAGGAGCACGTCGCCCGCCGTCAGCGCGGCTATGCGTCCGAACAGAATGCTGTTGAGGCCCGCTTTTTCCGCGCTGCTGCCGTGCTGGATGAGCGTCAGCAGCAGGATGCCGATGCCGAAGAAGACCGACAACACCAGACCAATCGCCGTGTCTTCTTTGATGCGCGACTTGAAACTGATATAATCGATCAGGCGCAGCGAGATCCATGAGGAGACAAACGCACCAACTATCAGCGCAAGCGGGTGTTTGGGCGATATGTCCGTCCAGCCCAGCGAACCCATGAAGTCGACCAGGATAAAAGCCAGACAGACGCCGGGCAGCACGGCATGCGCCACGGCGTCGCCCACCAGAGCACGCTTGCGCAGGAAGGTAAAGCAGCCCACCACGGCGGCGCCGATGCCGAGCAGCATTGCTCCGAGACTGACGGCGCGGACACCGGGATCGTCGAATGTCAGGAATTCGATCAGGCTGTTCATGCGCGTGAGTTTTCAGAGTTGTTGAAGCCGGAATATTGTTAAACAGGAGAGCAAAGGGAATGCAATGCAAACTGAGGTCGTTCCGCGACGGCTACGTTTCGCGCGTGGGAAACTCTTCTTTCTGAAGCAGGTTGCCGACTTTGCTGAGCAGCGTGAGTTTGCCGCCGTAGGTTTTCTGCAGGAGTTCCGCCGTGAACACCTTGTCGGCCGGGCCGCTGGCTACGAGGCGCATGTTGAGCAGAACGACCCAGTCAAAATAGTCGAGCGCCGACTGCAGATCGTGATGCACGGCCAGGATCGTGCGACCTCGCGCGCGCATACCGCGAAGAATCTCGACGATCGCCGCTTCAGTTGCGGCGTCGACGCCGGTAAACGGTTCGTCCATGATGTAGAAATCGGCGTCCTGCGCCAGCGCACGCGCCAGGAAGACGCGTTGCTGCTGTCCGCCGGAGAGCTGCGATATCTGCCGGTCGCCCAGGTGTTCAATGCCGACGCGGTGCAGGCACTCGTCGGCTTTGTCGCGATCGGCGCGCCGCGGCCGCCGGAAAAGTCCGAGCTTGCCGTAGCGTCCCATCAGGACGACGTCGCGCGCCGAGGCGGGGAAGTCCCAGTCGACGGACTCGCGCTGCGGCACATAACTGATGCGTTCTCGGACTTCGTCAAGCGGGCGGCCGTAAATCTGCACGTAGCCGCTGCCGGCGGGCACCAATCCCATCACAGCTTTGATCAGCGTGGTTTTGCCGGCGCCGTTGGGACCGATCACGCCGACGATGGCGCCTTCGGGGATTGTCAGATCGACGTCCCAGAGCACGGGTCGACGATTGTAGCTGATCGTCAGGTCGTGAATCTCAAGGGCGGGATTGTCAACTGCTACATTCATGCATACCTCATTGCAGGCCGGCGGCGATTGTTCGGACGTTGGCGCGGATCATGCCGATATAAGTTCCTTCTTCCGTACCTGGTTCGCCCATGGCGTCGGAGAACAGCCGCCCGCCGACCATCAGTTCGTGGCCGCGTTCGCGTGAGCTTTCAATGACGGCGTCGATAGCCTGGCGCGAAACTGAAGTCTCAACAAAAATCGCCTTGATGTTGCGCCGCACGATCATGTCGACCAGATCGACGCGGTCGCGCAAGCCGAATTCGGACAATGTTGAGAGGCCCTGCAGTCCGCGAACTTCGAAGTCATAGGCCTGACCAAAGTACCCGAAGGCGTCGTGCGCCGTGATCAGGACGCGGGATTCAAGCGGGATCGGCGCGAGAGTTTCCTTCACTTCCTTATCCAGTGCTTCGAGTTTGCCGACGTAAGTTCTTGTGTTGTTCATCAAAGAATCACTGTCGAGAAAGTCAAAACCCGAAAGAGTGTCGCGCAGATGTTTAATGGCACGCGTCCAGAGCGACACGTCGAACCAGATGTGCGGGTCGTAGGCGCTCTCGAAATTATCGGCGCTGATCAGCGTGCGCGTGCGCAGCATTTCGGCCATGGCGATGACCGGTTTTTCTTTGGCGAGCCGTTCGAGCACTTCCACCATTTTGCCTTCCAGGTGCAGGCCGTTGTACACGATTATGTCGGCAGATTCAAGCCGTTCCAGATCGCCGTGCGTGGCTTTGTAGAGGTGCGGGTCCACTCCGGGGCCCATCAGGGTTTCCACCTGCGCCTGACTGCCGACCAGATTGGCGACGGCGTCGCCCAGCATTCCGGTGGTGGCGACGATGCGCGGCGGGCCGTCGGCCTGAGCGGCACTCCTGTCGTTTTCACTGCCGCAGGACGCCAGCAGCAGGGTGAAGATTACGGCTGCCAGCGCCGTGATTGAATGTGGTTTGATGTGCATTGCAAGTGTGCCCTTGTTGTTATCAGGCTGCTAGGAACGCATGAAGAGCGCAATAATTATCACAAGTCTAAAAAAATATTTAGACATGTCTAATTTTTGCCGCTCAAAGCCTGTCGCAATTTTTAGCTAATTTCGAATCATGGAACAACTGGCGGCTCTGGGTGAGTTTATCGCGCTCGACTTTGAAACGACCGGATTATCGGCCGACGAGCACAAGATCATTGAAATTGGTGCTATTCACGTGTGCGACGGACGCGAACGCGGCCGTTACGCACACCTTGTACATCCGGGGACTCCGATTCCGCGCGAAATAACGCAGCTGACGGGCATCGCCGATGCCGACGTGGCTTCCGCGCCGTCGATGGAAGAACTGCGCGATGAGTTTGCCGCCTTTCTTGGCGATCTGCCGATT
Source organism: bacterium (assembly GCA_030430495.1). Taxonomy (GTDB): domain Bacteria; phylum Bacteroidota; class Ignavibacteria; order Kapaibacteriales; family UBA7675; genus JAUIKM01. The sequence goes on from JAUIKM010000021.1 coordinate 23,422, forward strand.
ATGGCGCACAATGCGACTTTTGAGTTGAGTTTTCTGCGGCAGGTCTTCGGCTCCGATTTCACGCGTCCGCTGCTCGATTCCTATGAATTACTTGTTCTGATGTACCCGCAGGCTTCCAGCCACAGCCTTGAACACTTTTCTCGTCACTTCGGGCTGTCGGTTGAGGCGCGTCACCGCGGTCTCAATGACGCGCTTGATATGGTAAACGTCGTCGCATCCGCCGCAGCCGAACTTGCGCAGCCCGGATACGCAGGGCTGTGCGCCGTGGTTAACAGTCGGCTCAGCGATGCGCCTGCCTGGTCCTGGCAGCCGCTGTTTGCCGATAAACATCCTGACGCCCGCCTCCCCAAACTGCGCAATTTCAAATACACCTATGGCGAGCGCGAACGGCAGCCGCTTAAGCAGGATTTGTCTTCGGCGCCCGAGCAGTTAAACAAAGCCGAATTTTTTGGGCGAGTGTTTGCGCAATACGAAGTGCGCCCGGAGCAGGGCGTTCTGGCGCGCCGCGCCGCCGAGACGCTCCGCGACGGCGGGGTCTATGCGGCGGAAGCCGGCACGGGCATCGGCAAGACGATGGCGTACACGACCGCGGCGCTGGCCGCACTTGCGCGCGACGCCGAGTCTCCGGTCGTGATAACCACGCATACCAAATCGTTGCAGAACCAATTTTTTGATCGCGAGCTGCCGCGTCTGCGCGAGCTCTTTGGGCTCGACGATTTGCGCGCCGTGCTGATCAAGGGTATGAACAATTACGCCTGCCTGCGCAAAATCAACGATATCGTCGCGGCGGCGCGCATTCTCGACACGCCGGAGTCGCGCTTTGGCGCGGCGTTTCTGGAACACTGGACGTCCGTCAGCAGCGAAGGCGAAATGGATGAGCTGCCGCGTTCGCTCTACGGCAACAGCGTGGTGGCCGACGTTCTCTACGGCGGGCGGGCGCTCAACCGCGACTGCACGCGCCAGCAATGTGAGTTCTACGAGCAGTGTTTTTACTTCCGCAAGCGTTGGGAAGCTGAAAGCGCGCATTTGCTGATGGTCAATCACTCGCTGCTGATGATCTGGCCGGCGGCCTATCCGCGATTTACACGCCTGATAGCCGACGAGGCCGACGAGTTGTACCGCGAAGCTATCGAAGCTTACAGCCGTTCGGTGGCGCATCAGGCGCTGCGCGAACAGAGCACGCGTCTGTTCGACAGTCGCGGCCTGCTGCCGCTGTTGCTGGCGCGTCTGCAGGAAAAAAGCTGCAATGACGCGCAGTTTGCGGCGCTGGCCGACATCAACGAAGCGATGCCGGATGTTAAACGCCGCCTGGGCGAAGCGCTGCTGGAAGTTGACAATCTGTTCAGTTCACTTAAACGCGACGACATCTACACCTTGCAGTTCGCGCTGAGCGATCAGTGGCTCAACGACACGCAACGCGGCGCCGTGTCCGAATGCATCGAGAACTTGCGTGGCGCCGTCGCCGCCGTACAGAAAATTGTGAAGTCGGCTATTGAATTGCTCGGCGAGACCGAGGAATCGCAGGCCGCCACTGCTGCGCATGCCGAGTTGATCTACCGTCACGATGAAATATCAGAAGCCGTGACGACGCTGACGGATTATCTGGAAGTCGACGAAAAGCGGCACGCGGCATTCGTGCGCGTGGAAGACCAGGATTGGAGCGTCGTCGTGGCGCCGTTTAACATCGGCGAGCTCTTTCACGAGCGCGTCGTTGCAAACATGCATGGTCTGGTGATGACAAGTGCGACGCTCTCGACGCGCCAGGACATGAGCGACGTCGATGAGCTGTGTGGTTTGAATCTGGGCGAAAAAACTGTTAAACACGATCGTTTTGAATCGCCTTTTGACTATCGCAACAACGCGCGTCTCGTGTTCCTCAAAGGATTTCCGTCCAACAATACGCCGCGTTTCCCGCAGAAGGCGGCCGAATTTATCGCACAGGCGGGCCTGATGCTGGACGGCGGCACGCTGGTGCTGTTTACGTCCAAGGACCGCCTGCGCCGCACGCACGATTATTTAATGCCGATGTTAATGCCGCACGGCATCACACTAATTTCTCATGGCATCACCAACATGTCGATCCAGCGCTGCATCGAGCAATTCATGAACACGCCGCGGTCGGTTCTGATGGGCGCGCGCGGCATGTGGAAAGGCGTCGACATTCCCGGCAGCAAACTGCAGTGCGTCATGATCGACAAAATGCCCTATGCCGTGCCGACGCCCTACACGCGAGGGCTGCAGGCCAATCTGATCCGCTCCTACCGCGAGCGCGCATTTGAAAGGGGAGAGGAGCCCGACGAACGCCGCATGAAATCGCGCGCCTGGAATGAAGTGGACAAACCGCAGATGTTTCAGTCGTTTCGTCAGATGTTCGGCCGACTTATTCGCAGCGAAACCGACCGCGGCATAATGGTGGTGCTCGATCCGCAGTTGCAGGGCCCGCAGCTCTCCAATCGCCATCTGGAACTGGTGCGTCTGCTGCCGGAGATGCCCTACAAACTGGCCTATTCGGACGAAGCGCTGCGCGAGCTGGAGTTTCTGCTGCCCGAATTCTGACCTGATCCGGAGCGCTTCGCCTCCTTGTTGACACTGCGGCGGCTTGCTTTTTTCTCTTGTTAATCTGTGTGTTTAATGCGGCGGTTCGCCGTGCCTGTGCAATACTGGTATGTTAAACAGTTAACATTCTGCGTGGAGAATGTTAATCGCCGATTTCACCGTGGGCGGTTAATACCAGCGTGCGGCGGCGCATTTGTTCGCGGTGTTCGCAGAGATAGATGCCCTGCCATGTGCCCAGCGCCAGGCGGCCGCGGCTGATCGGCACGCTGACCGAACTGCCGAGTATCGAAGCTTTGATATGCGACGTCATGTCGTCCGGTCCTTCAAACACGTGGCGGTAGAGCGATGGATCCTCGGGCATCAGCCGCGAAAAGTGATCTTCAAAATCGAGCCGAACGGTCGGGTCGGCGTTTTCGTTGATCGTCAGTGAGGCGCTGGTGTGCTGGACAAAAGCGTGCAGCATTCCGGCGCGGATCTCGCCAATCTGCGGCATAGCGTCCTGGATGGCGCGCGTTATCACGTGGAAGCCGCGCCGGAAGGGCGGCAGAGTCAGATGGTTCTGAAAGTAGCGGATCGAAACTGTCATAGCTGAACTGCTCCGGGATGAGAGTTTGAGGCTGCGTGACAAACAAAATAGTCAAAAGGCAAGCCGGAACGGCGAAGCCAAAGAAACCGCGAATATATACATTTAAATGTTTATGCAGGCTGTGTCGGGCGAGGTCTGTATTGTGCTGCGGCGTTACGAAAAAGGCGCAATTGTCACGGTAACAGGAAATCAGGGCGGGGCGGGCTGAAACCAAATGCACGGTCAAGAGTCTATCACTCACGTCTTCCGCCATCATACAGCCGCTAAGTCACTATCCATCTCAATGTAATGAGGAGGCAGTATCATGAAAAACATGATGCTCATCTGTGCGGTAATGTTGTTTGCCGCGTTTACGGGGCTCAAGTCCCAGGATTTGACGGTAATCAATAACGCAACATGTGATGTAAAACTGGATATGTTTTACTCGGACGACATGTGCTCGCCGATTCCTGTGCTTACGCAGATTCTTGCCGCCAGTGATACGACGATTGTAACAAGTCCCAGTGGGGAGAACTGGGTCGGCGCACGCGTGGCGATTAACACGAGCATTCGCGTGGGCGACCCGAACAACTGCAACAGCTGTTCGGCGCAGTGCGGCACTCCGCCGACGATCCTGACGGATCAGGACTTTGTGCCGAACACCTGTGCGGACATCTTCAAGCTGGACTGGACGGGCGACGGCTGCGCTTCGGGCAGTGCGACGCTTGTGATCACGCCGCTATAGACACTTGAATTAATGTACGTTAGATCGCCCCGCCGATTCGAATCGGCGGGGCGAGGTGATTTTACATCGGCAGTGGAGAAAACCTCTCCCACGGTCATCGAAAACATGTGCCCGGACTTTTCTCCAAGCGCTGTAACCGGGACGTTGAGTGTCCAGAAATACCCTTTGCAGTTTGAATCCCCGGCGTTGCGATAAACTCAGGCTGAGTGTCCGAATCAGATGTCGACAGAACAACGGCGTCTTACCAGGCCAAAAGTGTAATGAGTGAGAACGAACAGCATCCAGAAAACAGAAAATAATTAGATACAACTTCTAACATTAAGTGTTTAATGCCACGGGCGATTCAGTTTGCACATTCTGTTGATGCCCCAAATTACTTATTCAGTAGAATCAACATTCAAGAGGATAATGATGAACTATCGCAAGTGTCTGTTAGTGCTCGTTTGTTTTAGTTTGCTGTTTGTATATAGAGATGTAAGAGCCGGTGAAGAAGTTCGCGCCGTGACCGTCAGTTTGTCAAATACGGATGCCTACTACGGTGAAGACTTTACGTACAATGTTAAGGTTGAGAACACGGGGAACGTTGTGTACACGGGCGAGCTTACAATCGAATTCCACAGAGCGCTCAGGTATGTGTCCAGCGGCCCGACGTCAGCTGAGATAATCGGCAATATCGCTACGTGGCAGGTTAAGGATTTAGCTGTCGGCGCCGACGAGATTTTTTCAATCAAGCTGAGTATACCCGGCAACGGCCAGAATATGCTTGGCGCCAGCGTATGCGCAACAGCCGAAGCCGATGTGGACAAGAAACTTCCCGCAGAAATAGTTGACGCTGCCGGCACCGAGCTCTGCCATTCTGTTTACAAGCCCTAGTAAAGTCTGGGGAAGGAGTGGTATCACGGGGAGCTGTCCACTTCTGAAATAAGACACACATTCGACACAACCCCACGCGCTGTTTTCTACACGGGAGGCAGCGTTGTTGTTTTACTGGTTGTTTGAACTGTTAGACTTCCCGAGTCTGGACTCCCTGACTGACGGCGTTTCATTTGAACTGCGGACTGATGAATGGCACTATCCGCCGACTGTGCACTGTTCGATGAAAACACCCGGCATCGAGTACAGAATGTCAGGTCGGATTCGCGGGCAAGACGGCTTCGCTCGAAGCTGCAATCACAGCTGTACTGGAGGCGGAGGCATCTCGGGCGCCTTAGTTTACATAAGGTGTATTAGGTGGCTTGGCTCTGTACACGACAAAACCTTTAACCCGTCGAAAACAAGCTAAAAACGGCACTTTTAGGCGGTTTTAAGAGCTTGACACATTCTCTGAATTGATTTCTGCACGTTTTGCTGTCGAAGTGTAGAATTAACTTTTGCATACGATCGAGTCCCGTACGGAACAGACTCTTTGCCGGACGCTCGTGATTTTTTGATTATGATCGACTCAACTTCCGCAATCCATTGTCCTGCCTTGTGTGCCCAACTGAATGCCAGCGTCAGTAATCCAACGAGTTTGACAACTCGGTCCGGATCACGCAATTGCGTTGACTCCAGATTGAATTCGCGTGTTTTGAGATGGCCGAAGAGCGTTTCGATTCCCCAGCGTTGCCGGTAAAACGAAATGGCCTCAATAAGTATTGCGGCGTAGCGACGGGGACAAATTTCTGGTAGACTACAGCAGCGATAAACTGCCCCATTTTCGACGACCGCACCGGCGAGCAGCGGTGTTCGGAACTTTATGTATGCTTCGGTTACGTTCACGAAATAGGGCAATCCACTTAGTGACTATGCTCAGCTTCACCTTTCTTCATTTCTGCCAACAAGTAGTAAGCATTGTTCCAGGCAACAGCAGTGCTTTTTTCCAATGGTTTGAATAGTTTAATCTCTATCCAATTATTGTCTCGCTTACCAACCATCACTTCTATGGGGTGAAATGCCCATCCGGAGTTTCCATTATCAATCTCTTTTTCAGCGGTAAAGATGAAATATTTGCCACCTTCTCTCACCACACCTGCTTCCGGCAGAGCATAACTTTGTCCACTATCGGTTAAGATTCGGCCCCTTATATACATTCCCGGTATCAAAAAGCCTTTTTTACTATCAATTTCAGCGTGAAGATGGATGGCTTTCGGAGACTGCTCAAACGTTTTCCCAACCGCAAAAACAGTTGCTTTCAGTTGTTTATCGGGTAGTGATTCGACTGAAAAATCGATTTTTTGCCCTTCTTTCACCTTGTGCATATCCTTTTCAAAGACCATAAAATCGGCATGGATGTGGTCAGAATTAACTATCTCAAATATCTCAGATTGAGGCTCAACGAACTGCCCTGTTTTCACTTTTACTGACCGAATGTGCCCCTCGATTGGACTTAGTACGGGTACTTGCTCATAGATGTCACCTTGACGCACTTTTTCAATGTTTAACTCCATAATATCTAATTGAGCCTCATAGCCTTTTACCATGCCTTTCATCGATTGGTAGTCTGCCCATATTTTTTGAAACTCTTTCCCTGATCCAACTTTTTCTTCATACAACGTCTCTTGTCGCTGGTACTCTTGCTCAAGGTACTGAAGCTGGAACCAGCTCTTTACATAGCCGGTCTGTAATGTAATCAGATCAGGGTGGCTAAGATAGGCCAGCACCTGTCCTTTGTTTACTTTGTCTCCTTCAATGACTTTAATAGTCGTAACGTTGGCTCCTATAATTGCGGTAACAACCGCTTCATATTGTGGTAGCACCTCCAGTTGCCCATTTGCCTCTATATATGAACTGAGGTTTCGAAGAGGCAGTGTATCTGTTTTCATGTCCAATGACTGAAATTGTTGCTCGGAAAAATGGACTTCATCTCCGTGTCCCTCTTCGTGTTTGTGGTGACCGGATTCTTCATTTCCTTCATGGCTATGACCATCTTCATTATGTCCCGAATCATTGCAGGCTATTAAAAACAAGGCTGTTACAATCGACATGATCAGTGCTTTCATATTATTCTCCATAGTACATTTATGATGTTTTGTTTATTGTGTCATTGACCAATTAGGAATTCCAGGCTGACAACAGCATGGTTGAATCCATTTAACGTATTGATGTAGTCATGCTTAATCTCCAGCGCCTGATTCAGGTTCTGAAAGTACTCAACATAATCAATGGCTCCGCTGTCATAACTTTTCTGGGAGTTATAAATAGTTAAATCGGCCTGTGGAACCGCCTTTTCCCTAAAATACTTCAAACTGCCCTGGAGTTTCTGTACCTCTTGTAGTTGCTGTGCATACTGCCCCTGAAGAACAGTGTTGTAGTAGTCAGCATTAATTTGAGCCATTTGTTTTTTGAGTTCTGCTGATTCTATATTCGCATTGTAAGAACCAAAAAACACAGGAATGGATATTCCTGCCTGAAAGCTTGAAAAGCGGTCGGATCCACTTGCAATATCACCATTGGCGGTTGGAATTCCGATAAGAGATTGGTTTAAATATCCTATCGAAAAAGTGGGCAGCATTTTAGCTGATTGCACGTCCTTTTCAGCACCGGCAATATCAACCAGAACTTTTGCATAGGCTAACAGTGGGGTGTTGGCAAGATATTTTGAATCGTTAACAGTAGCCGTTGACCGTTCATCCAAGGGTGCAGGTGCAAAGCTGAGAATGGACGTATCATTTATGAGAACCCGAAGCTGTTGCTCCTGGATGGCAATATCCGATTCAATCAACTGAAGCGCGTTTTTTATTTCCATCTCCCTGGTCTCTGCCGCCACTTTTTCCAGATACCCGCTAGCCCCAGTTGCATACCGCAGAGTAGCGGCACGCAAGAACTTGCTAAAAAGGCTATCCTGATACCGAAGTAGCTTTTCCTTTTCTCTGAAAAAAGCCAGTTGATACCAGGCCTTTCTAATATCTCGTTGCAACGTATTTTCTGTCACGGCCAACTTCAATTCGCTTTCCCTTATTCTTTCCGCCGCCAATTTCCCCCGATTTGTGTAAACCGTAGGAAATTCAAAATTTTGGCTAAGGTTAATGGCAAAGTCGGTTTCAAAACTGTTGTACTGCCCAAGTTCTATGCCTATATCGGTTTTATCAGGATTAAAAGCCGCTTGCTTTCTGTGCCCCTGTAGCTCAATATTGGCTTTTGCCGCCTGCACACTTCCATTGTTGTTAAACCCAAGTTTAATTGCCTCCTCGACCGTTGTAATTATTTTATTCTCTTGGCTCTGCGCTTTGAGTTCGCCGCCAGAATAACATGCCATACCGCCTGTCAAAAGCAGCGAGACAATAGCTTTGGGAATGACCGCCTTCGCGGTTTTGCCTTCCATCCACCTGTATAAAATTGGCAACACAAACAGCGTTAAAAAGGTAGCGGTTATCATGCCGCCAATCACAACCGTTGCCAACGGTCGCTGTACTTCGGCGCCGGCAGATGTGGAAATTGCCATAGGTAAAAATCCCAACACATCGGTTAAAGCGGTAAGTAGGATAGGCCGTATTCTTCCTCTGGCTCCCAATCGAATCCTTTTATTCAAGTCGGTTATACCTTGTGATTTTAACTCGTTCCACTCACTTATCAACACCAGGCCATTTAATACGGCAACACCAAATAACACAATAAAACCTACGCCTGCCGAGATACTGAATGGCATATCCCGTAGCCATAAAGCGAAAACTCCCCCAATGGCTGCCAGCGGAATAGCCACGTAAATCATCGTCGTTTGCTTGATGGATTTTAGAGCAAAAAATATAAGCAAGAAAATCAATCCTAACGCAATGGGCACAACGATTTGCAGTCGTTTGCTGGCACGCTCCAGATTCTCAAAGGCACCGCCATAACGAATGTAATACCCGGGAGGAAGCTCTAACTGTGCATCGAGTTTGTGCCGAATTTCTTCTACCAACGATTTAATATCACGGCCTCTTACGTTAATGCCTACGTAAGTTCTCCGGTTCGTATTCTCCCGACTTATCTGCATCGGACCGGTCTGGTAGCTAATCTCGGCCACCTCTCTAAGTGGAATTTGCGATCCGTTGGGCACGTTGATATACAGGTTTTTGATGTCTTCAATGCTTTTTCTGTATTGTTCGTGTAATCGGACCACAAGGTCAAAGCGTTTTTCCCCTTCAAAAATCACACCGGCTTTACCTCCCGCAAAAGCAGATTGCACAAGAGTATTCAACTCCTTCACGTGCAAGCCATATTGAGCCAACTTATATCTGTTATATGTTACAGTCATTTGTGGAAGTCCGCTGGTGGCTTCAACCTTCATATCTGCCACGCCCTGAACAGTAGAAATAATCTCACCCATTTCCTCTGCTTTTGCTGCCAACACCTCCAAATCTTCACCGAATAATTTGACGGCAATGTCTTCCCGAACACCGGTAAGCAGTTCGTTGAAACGCATTTCGATAGGTTGCGTAAATTCGTAGTTTACTCCAGGAACGGTACTAACCGCCTCTTTCATTTTGTTAATGAGTTCTTCCTTGCTACTTGCGCTCACCCATTCGTCTTGAGGTTTAAGCAATACAAAACAGTCGCCAATATCCATCGGCATTGGATCGGTCGGCACTTCCGCCACTCCAAACCGCGTCATGGCGTGATTAACTTCAGGAAAATTTGCAAGCAGGATCTGTTCGATTTTTGTTGACGTTTCTATGGATTCAGTTAGTGAGCTTCCTGGTTTAAGTATGATGTGAAAAGCTATATCTCCTTCATCTAGCTGGGGTATGAACTCTCCGCCCATCCTGCTGAAGATAAATATTGCCAAAACGAGTAAAGCAACAGCTGCCCCTATTACCCATTTTGCGCCTTTCAAGGCTTCTCCCAATGTGGGTTCGTATATGTTTTCCAACCAGATGACAAAACGATCTCCCCACGAGGTGTTATTTTTTGTGTTTATGCGGATAAACCAGGCCGACATCATAGGTACGTATGTCAGACAAAGGATCATCACACCAGTCATGGCGAACATGAATGTAAGCGCCATCGGCTGAAACATTTTGCCTTCAATGCCCTCTAAGGCTAGAATCGGGATAAAGACAATCAGGATTATTAACTGACCGAAAAAGGCCGCATTCATCATTTTGCTGGAAGCGTTATACGCAACCTCATTGCGGACACCTGCGGTGATGTTTTGTTTTTTTAACACCTTGTTGTGAAGCAGAAATACGGTTCCTTCCACAATAATCACCGCTCCGTCAACAATTATCCCGAAGTCAATGGCTCCCAGGCTCATCAGGTTTGCCCAAACCCCAAACAAGTTCATCATTACAAACGCAAATAACAGCGACAGAGGAATGGTGGATGCAACAATTAAACCGCCTCTCCAATTACCGAGTAAAAAGACCAGCACAAATATAACTATCAGCGCTCCTTCCATCAGGTTTTGACTAACGGTGCTTGTTGTCTTTGAAATCAGAGTGCTTCGGTCGAGAAATGGCTCGATGTGCACACCTTCAGGCAACGACTTTTGAATGTCTGCGATGCGCCCTTTAACGGCTTCAATAACATCGTTGGAGTTAGCACCTTTAAGCATGAGTATCATGCCGCCAACTGCCTCACCTTTTCCGTCTTTGGTAAAAGCGCCATATTTAACAGCTTTTCCAAACTTCACTGAAGCCATGTCTTTAATGGTGATCGGCAAGCCATTCACAGTAGTAATTACTATGTTTTCGATATCCTCAATACTCCGCGCTAATCCTTCGCCCCTGATAAAATTGGCATAGTGATCTTTTTCAATGTACGCCCCCCCGGTATTTTGGTTGTTCATTTCCAGGGCATGGAAAATATCAGCAATAGTCAAGCTCATGGCTTTTAGCTGGTCCGGGTCAAGAGCTACTTCGTATTGTTTAATATCACCGCCAAATGCGTTGACTTCCACTACGCCCGGCACCATTGCCATTTGTCTGCGCACAATCCAGTCTTGAATAGTGCGCAGATCTGCCGCACTATATTGCCCGGAAAAAGCCGAATCAACTTCCAAAGTATACTGGTATATTTCGCCCAGCCCGGTGGATATGGGGCCCATAGAAGGTTCGCCAAAACCTTGTGGGATTACTTCTTTAACTTCTGTCAGTTTTTCCGCCACCAGTTGCCTGGGGAGATATGTCTCCATATCATCTTGAAATACAATGGTTACCACCGATAATCCGAAACGGGAAACCGAGCGTATTTCTGTAACTCCCGGAAGGTTGGCCATTGCCACTTCTACGGGGTAGGTAACAAACTGCTCGATATCCTCTGTACTGAGGTTAGGAGCTTGCGTGATTACTTGTACCTGGTTATTCGTAATATCAGGCACGGCGTCCAGCGGAACCTTGGTCATGCTCCATATTCCTCCTAGGATGAGGGCAATAGTGAGCAAGCCAATCAACAGCTTGTTATTTATTGAGAATAAAATTATTCGATTAATCATGGCTATATGCGTTTGGTAGAAATGTGACAATAATGGCCAGCAGTACAGCAGTACAGCAGTACAGCAGTACAGCAGTACAGCAGTACAGCAGTACAGCAGTACAGCAGTACAGCAGTACAGCAGTACACGTAATGAAATTATGGCGACTCTTACTAACAGACCTCGGCTACCAGGCTGTCAGTTTGGGCAAGGCTCAGTACAGGAGTGTTAATGATCTGAAACAGGTACCATAAAATCACGCTGACCGGCTGGCCACATGCTCATGGTAGAATAGATCAACAATTAATTAGGCATGTTTTGGTGGATGCCAGACGGCTTGGCCTATTCCGTTGGAATGAGGTTCTTGATAATAGCTGGGTCTATTTTTTTCCTCTTGCGGTGGTGTGGAAGCCCACCAAGGATTAGCGATAAATACTACAGAAGTACAGCCACAGGTGCAAAACGGCGAACACCTGTCGGAATCAGAATGATTAGTCTGATTCTGGTCACCTTGTGTATCAACACAGATTTCAATACTAACAATATCTACAGCATGGGGATCACCACACGGCAGAACTGTAAGATACAAGACAATACAGGTTAATATGGCCGAGAATACTTGCATACAGTACGAATATAGAAGTATAAAATCACACAAACAAACTATTTGTCACACCGAGATGTAAAAACTCCTGTTAGCATGATATTGAGAATCGCGAGTAAATTTTATCATACACTTTGTGATTACATTGATTGAAACACCAAGCACGCTGCCCGACAGAAAATTGATCTTTAGAAAGAGCCGCTTTACACGGCTTTGATAGTTACACCCCCCAATTACTTCTTGAAAAGCAACTCAAGCATTGAGTCTATCGCCAAATCATATTGGGACACGTAGAACGAGATTCGGTTGATCTATCTCCAGACGGATCGGAATGAAGAGCTACTCCACCTGGCACGCGTTCACAAAAGAACAAACTTCGATCAGAACCGTAGTTTCCATCCAGTACTGGCACCTCGAACGCTTTACCATTTCTAAAATTGACAGCAATGGCTTTTTTATGGCCGCTGAGATCGAGCGTGATTAAATCTCTCAGCGTACTAAAGAAACTCTCAGGACAATACAGGCTTCCGGCAGCCGCCCGGACGACCTAAAGGCCTTGGTAAAAGTAAGCTTGATCAATATCGGCGTGAGATCGATGCCCTCTTAGCCAAGGGAGCCACCAAGAGGTTTATTGCACGACGTTTCAACGCCAGTGAATCCAATCTCCATCACTGGTTATCTCAAAGAGGTGTGTCCCACCATACCTAACCGTTCCTTTCTGTTCAAAATTACCCGCTGAACCAAAGAGTGCAACTTGTCCAGCCCTAAAAATAAGTGCTGAACCCAAATAACCATGCTGCAGTTCTGGCAGGTGGGTTGTTTAGGATGTCTGTTTGCCACTGGTAGCGATAATTCAACCTGAATACAGTTTGTGCTGAAGGCCTAAAGCTAATAGCCGGAGTAATCGCCCATAAATGCTCACCAATATCTGTACCTGTTTCGTCGAATGCACCTACATTCCAGTCTACATAATCCAACCGGAGAGAAAGGTTAAGAACAGCCTTTTCCCAATTAAATATTTCTCTTTTTAATACAGGCTGAACGATGTCAATAAAAGCCCCTTGTTGTTTGTTTCCATATTGTTGAGTGTAAGTTGACGGAACATCCACCATTACCCAAACCACTCCACCTACAACATAAGTCCCTGTTTTTTGAATGGTGGTATTCAGATCAACGGCAAAAACATCTAACCTTCTTTTCTCGTCAAGGTTTACCCCATCGTCCTCAAACTTGTTGTAAACCCCACCCATGTAAGAAAGCCCAATTTCACCAATGTTCCGGTTTTTTATGGCTATTTTACCGTTCATTAAGGCCATGCCACTGTTATTTTCTTCAAAGCGTTCTTCATTCTCTTTGGTGGCTGGTAAAAAAGTTTTGTTTTCTTCATTGTCAATAATGCTATTATCGAACCCATTGGTTAAATAGGCTTCATAACCCAACACCCAATTCTCTCTGAATGTTTTTCCATACAGACCAAACCCGGCATTCGACCAGGTAGCAGGCAACATATTCACCGCTACATCAGGGCGTTCTACGAATTCCCATTTCGGGCCATCATGGTTTTGGTTAAATGCACCAATAGGGTTCATTATAATTCCACCCCTGAAATTCAGTGCCGGATGAAAAGCAACATCCATTGCTGCAAATTCTATCCCTATTTCCTTTGTGCCGTCCTCAAACTCCAGCTCCGCAAGAAACTTGATCCGCTTGGTGATAGAAGCCGACATAAACATAGTTAACCTCCGTGCCTGGAACGACAAACCTTCCGACACTCCATCTTCCGAACTATAAAATGAATTAGCTTCCAGATATCCACCCAATGCCACCGGCATTTTATTCACCGTTAAAAACGGACGGTTATAGGCAGCATCCATATTCATTAAAGAGCTTGTCGTATCAGTGGGAACACGGGTAATGAGCGAATCCAGTGTTTGTGCCTTCAAAGTGCATGATACGATTACAAACAGGCATCCAAGCACCCATTGTCTAGGATAAATAGATGTAAATATTATCATGATCAGTTTCAGTTTTAAATGTTTTTAAATTTTGATCTGCAGGGCCTTCCAAAACCTTCCCGGTTGTAGAAAATTCGCTGCCATGACAAGGACAGCTATAAATACCGCCTCCCACATTCAGCTCACAACCATTGTGGGTGCATTTAAGCAGGGAAGCGATGTATGTGTCTTTATTTGTCTTATACAAACAAACAGGAAAACCCATTCCGTCTGTTTTCAGCAGGACAAAATCACGGCTCACCTGTTTGTCTTCCTTCACCTTCATAAACTCAGATTGGGCAACAATGAGCCTGCCTGGTTCACGGATAAAAGCTGCATAATGGATAGCTCCGCAAGACTGTAACAACGAAGCTCCTAAAGGAAAACCGATAGCAGAGTAACAACAGGTTTTTATGAATTTTCTGCGTTCCATTTTATAGCGATTCCAGGAATTTGATAAGTTGCTCCTTTTCAGTGCTGGTAAGCAGTGTATAATTGGTTTTGGACTGCTCGGCTTCACCACCGTGCAATAATATGGCTTCGTCAATACTCATGGCACGGCCATCGTGTAATAAGAAATATGCGCCTCCCTGTGCATCTTTAGATAAGCCTATTCCCCAAAGCGGTGGTGTTCTCCATTCAGAAGTCAGGGCGTACCCTTCTGTATAACCATCGTCCAGGCCAGGCCCCATATCGTGCAATAGCAAGTCGGTGTAAGGATGGAACTCTTTGTTTGAAAGTGCGCTGATTGGCGAAGATCCCGTAGTTAATGTGGGAGTATGGCAAGACGCGCACTGAATGTCAGAGAAAATCTGCTTACCGTCCAGTACATCAGGGTTGTCTTGATCTCGTTGAATGGGAGCTTTTAAAGTTTTCAGATAAAACACCACATCATGTACTGTTTGGGTGCTTACCTCCGGATCCACTTCCAATTCACTGTACGGGTCTATGGGTTCAAACAATGAGGTAACACCCATATCCTGGTTATAGGCTCCTGACGTTTGATGCAATAGATCATAGGCTGCTGCTTTTTTTCCAAATCTTGAAATATACCTTCCGTTTCGAGAAAGGCTGTTTGGGCGGAGCGTAACATAGTTGGGTATCGTATTCCAGTGGAGCCGTCCGCTAATACCATCACCGTCTGAATCATCGGGGTCAGCTAATGCAATTAGGTCGGCATCACTTACTGCATCTAAAAAGCCTAAGCCTGAAACAGCAGGAGCTATCAAGTCCGTTGAAGTAGCACCGGCTGGAAGCTGTTCGGGTTGAAAGCCAGGTATGGCCTTGTGCTGTAACTGCGGACCACCCAGGGCGAGAAACTGATTCCCCAATGTATCGGGCTGCCCAAAACGAGTGAATTTTACAAACGGTGTTCCCTTCCCATCACCCGCATGACAACTGGCACATTGATTGGCAACGAAAATGGGTCCCAAGCCTTTTTCAACGGTAAACACTTCGCCAAAAGCCTCATCTCCTTTAAGAAATTGGGCCTGTTCTTCTGCATTCAACCCTTCCATAGGGCCATCTAACAACGAGTTTTCGTCTGGTGCAGGGGGCATTGTTTTATCGCAAGAAACTGCGATAACCGCCAGAAGAAACACGATAGATGTAAAAGAAAATGTATTTTTCATGGCAGTTATACTCCATATCCTAATGAAAAGATTAGGCAAATCTAATCATTATGTTTGAAGTATCTAATTATTTTTCTGTATTTTTGTGAAAAAGTATGGCTAAATGGGACCAAGCAAAACCGAAGAAGATTACTTAAAGGCAATTTATAAGCTCTCCAAGGTTCAACCCAAAGGAGTTGCTACAAAATCCATAGGTGATTTACTAAATCTAAAACCACCTACGGTTTCTGACATGTTAAGAAAACTTGGAGATAAAAAATTCATCAAATATGCCAAGTATAAAGGGGTTACCCTGACCAACGAGGGAGAAAGGATTGCGCTCAAAATTATCCGTAAACACCGACTGTGGGAAACCTTTCTGGTGGATCACTTTAAATTCAAATGGGATGAAGTACATGACATTGCCGAACAATTAGAACACATTGATTCTGCAAGACTCGTTGAACGGTTAGATGAGTTTCTGGGATTTCCGAAATTTGACCCACATGGAGATCCAATTCCTGATAAGGACGGCGTTATAGTACCTCGGCATGATATAACTTTAGACCAAATTAAAAAGGGTCAAAAGGCAGTATTGGTTGGTGTAAAAGACCATTCGACTGAATTTTTAAAATATTTGGAAAGCATTTCGCTCACATTGGACACAGAAGTAAAAGTAATTAACGTGATCAATTATGATAAGTCAATCGTTGTTAAGGCAGGAAATCATTCAGAAAGAAATCTATCATTCCAGGTTTCTAAAAACATTATCGTTCAACGAAACCAGTAATTCCTTCTATTAGAGTTTTATCACGCACTTTGTGATTGCTTTGATTGAAACTCCAACGGTCAATGTCGGTAAATTGCCCTATTTTCAACACTAAATTTGAGCTGTGCTCAAATTATCAGTGCATTCACTCTTTTCACACTGTACTCCCATTGGAGTACAGCTTCTCCTGGCTACTTATCCAAGAACTCCGGAACTCATAATTTTAATATTCGGTAGGCCCCTTGTGCTACTATCACGAACACAACTCCGCCGATAATCAGATCAGGTATACTTGAACTTAACCAGTTTACAAGTAGTCCAGCTACAATGACGCCTGAATTAATGATGATGTCATTTGAAGTAAAAATCATGCTTGCCCGCATATGGGCTTCTCTACTTTTTCCTTGTTGCAGTAAGTAAAGGCAAATACTATTTGCAACCAATGCTGTGATTGAAACAAGTATCATCGTGCTAAAGTCAGGCATGCTCTCAAGACCAACCGAACGCCGCACAACTTCCAGAAATCCAATTGTAGCCAAAATAATTTGAAAGTACCCGGCAAACTTCGCAACACGACGCTTTCTTTCGGCGGCACCTCTAACAGCAAATAGAGCAAGCCCATAAACAATACTGTCGGCAAGCATATCCAAACTGTCGGCAACCAAGCCCATTGAACTGGCTACGAGTCCGGCTATGATCTCAATGGCGAAAAATGAAGCATTAATGATCAGAACCGTCCACAAAAGCTTCCTTTCTTTGCCTTGCTGATTGTAAGTTGCAAGAACTACATCACTTGACTTGGTTGAAATCAATGTGGTATTGAGTCTTAAACTCTCTAAGGCTGCAAGTATAGGCTCCGCTTGTCCGGTATGGTGCACCTTTAGCTCGCGTTGCGGAATATCAAACTCCAATGCTTGTATTTGATGAAACTCTTCCAGCTTCATCCGGATCATTTGTTCTTCAGATGGGCAATCCATTTTGGTTATTTTGAAGGTTGACGCTTTCATGTATTCCTATGCTTCGTGTAGCGGATTAACTTGGTACGATATTGGAGCACCCCTAAAATGGCTCTACAGCAAGTTGCGCAGTTCATTTACAAAGACTCGCTCATTTAATCTACGTTGTGGCTCTGCACCTGTCTCTCCACTCAGTTGGTGCATCCAAAACGTCGGCTTTGGCGGTGGCGCACCTTCTGACCAGTGAATCCCCGGTGCATAGATGAGATAGACATCCCATGCCGTGGGATAATCAGAGTTGAGTTTAAGCGGCGCTTTAAACAGTTTACCAGCGAGCATCTCCGCATCCCAGAAGTGTGTCCAACGCGTGTGGTCCGCTTCACGTGCCAGTGACTGCGCCTCAGGCAACGCTCCCCAAGCGTTGATACTGATCCAAACGATAATTCCAGCCAGTTCATTTGTCTCAGGAAACTCATCGGCGAAAATTCGGTTCATCATTCGTTGCCCATTGACGCATGCTTTACAGGCTGGATTGGGAATGGATAACACACGCACCTTACCGGAGGCACTGTTAAACGTGTGACGTAGTTCATGCACAGAATCATTAAGCTCAACGAGATTTTGCTTAGGTGCGGCAAGTGCCTGGTCCGTCGGCTCAATATCACAGGTCACCCCCGGTCCGCTCATTGTAAACGTCGATTCCATTTCCAAACCGGCATCGCGCATCGCTTGGAAAATCTCTCGATACCTGTCCATACTATCGAGCCTCAATCGGCAAATGCCGCTGGCAACGTCGATGCTAAAACTATACACCCCAGGCTCGCTGCTTAGCACGGAATGAATACGTGCCGAATCTACTCCGGAGTGCATATTTAACAGAGTAAATTCCAAACTAAACGGCGCAGAGTCCGGAACATGCGCGGCGTCCTGTGGTGTATTTAAGCTTGGATTGCTCAATATTTTCGCAGCTTCGGT
Source organism: bacterium (assembly GCA_030430495.1). Taxonomy (GTDB): domain Bacteria; phylum Bacteroidota; class Ignavibacteria; order Kapaibacteriales; family UBA7675; genus JAUIKM01. The sequence goes on from JAUIKM010000021.1 coordinate 41,565, forward strand.
TTCTGCCGGAGGGCTATCGCAAGCCTTTAAAGTTAACACAAGAAGCGCTGTAATGCACCAAATCCATGCCCAAAGCCGATTTGATCTTGCTTTAAACCTACCTGCAAACATTGCAAGAAAGTGAAATTGGTCTGGTTGTTTCATGACAATTGTTTTCCAAGACTTTGCCTTGGCGAGTTGTAAACTGTTGCGATCGCGTTTCCACTCCAGATACAAACCCAGCAATTCACAATTAAAATTCGGCTGTTCGAATTCAATTTTTTTTAGCGCCCCATCTGGCCCATAATTTCTGTCACAACATCCTCGCCTAACAATTCACCGCAGGCAACAACCAACTCCTGTTGCATTTCCAGATTGGCCTGCTCACTGTCTTCACCGTGCATGCGCTCGGCAAGATGGTCGTCGGTGTACCACTTTTCAAATACCGTTTTAACACTTGCAACGACCTTGGCTCTTAACCCCGATTCAAGTGGGTGATAATTCTCAATCATTCCCGCAACTCTTTCAGCGACGATCCCCGCTTCCTCCCTGCTCAGCTGATCGACTTGACGTCCACGATACCAGACACCTTCCTCTCCAAAATGTTCCAGTAACTGCGAGCGGCGTTCCGCATCATTAACTTTTGTAGCGTCCAATTCGTGGCGTTGAAACGTTGAATCGATGAACGCTATTTTGTCATCGTCCTTGGCGGTTTCGTTCCAAATAACGGCAATAACAGTGCCACTGCGATTCAGCCAAGCTTCGACGACCAGCTTATCCCTTTCCAGATCGAGCAAAACCGGTTTGGAGCGGCTACCGCATCCAATGCTGGGGGCAGCGTTACACACAAGAGGAGCCTCGTAAAAGTCCAGCAGTGTCGTGTCTTGCTTGGACATGTTGGCATTCAGGGAAAAAATCAGAGATACGACCAAAACAGTAACAAATCCATAAAGAGCAGTATTTTTCTTCATTTTATCGTCTACAACTGGATTTGAAGTTCAGACTTTGTACCAACACGTGGACCGTGAACGAGAGTGATTCGTGTTGACTCTTTCGTCCGAACGTTCAGATGTGGATGCTCACCAGTTAACGGTACCGACAAATTGTCCGAATTGCGACCGACGCTTGCTGTGAGCAAAAATTAGAGTTGGATAAGCTCCGTTATTTAAGTACTTTCTAAAGTACTAAATTAATTGCAGTCTTCTTAATTCCTGGATAATAAAAATGGCTGAAACTTGCGTTCGTGAAAAGGCCGATGTGAATAAAATCAAGCGCTGCCGTTCGGAAATTGAGAACAAGGCTGCCGAAATATGCTCAACAGCAGCGATCATGCGCTTGGCCGGTAATGAAACACGCCTACAAATTTTGTATCTACTCGCGTTGGAGCGAGAACTTTGCCCCTGTGACCTCAGTGATATCCTGGGTCTGAGTATGTCGGCGATATCGCAACATTTACGGAAGCTCAAAGATGGGAATTTGGTCATTCATCGCAAGCAAGCCCAAACAGTGTTTTACGGAATCGCTCCGCAGTACCGCGTCACATTGTCGGTGTACTTTCAGACGTTTAGTAATATATCTGCCGGAGTTGAGGCGGTATGAAAATTGCCGGAGTCTCATCCTTGGCCGGCATAGTTTCGGCCTTCGCCGCTTCTCTTTGCTGTTTGCCGCCAGTTTTAGCTCTCGTTGGAGGGTTAAGTGGTGCGGCGACCGGATTTACATGGATGGAGCCGCTGCGTCCCTACCTCATCACTCTCACCGTCATTTCCTTGGGATATTCATTCTATCGCGTTTATAGAACATCTCCGCAATCTGGATGTTGTAAAAACGAGTGTGCGACGCCAGGTCCATCATTCTTACATTCGAAAACGTTCGTTTGGCTAATCTCTGGTCTCGCAGCGATCTTCATCGCTCTGCCTCACTATGTGGAGGTGCTTGGACCTCGTCACGAAAATTTGGATAATCTAAATGGTTCAGAAGTTTCAGTCGCTCGATTCGAAGTAACTGGAATGAGTTGCCAGTCGTGTGCCGTACACATAGACTTGCAGCTGGAAGAAGTAATGGGCGTACTACAAAGCGCTTCTTCCTTCGAAATGCGACAAAGTGTTGTGCACTATGATTCAACGCAGGTGTCACTCGAAAAATTGGAAATGGTGATTAGCTCGACAGGGTACAAGGTTAAAAGTCATGAACGTCTAAAGAACTAACATACATCAATTCCTACCGGGATTTCTCATTTTGAATATACAGGATAAGCAAGCTATGAAAACAGAACTGATATTTCTGTCAACAATCACATGCCCTGACTGCGATTTTAAACAAACGGAAACCATGTCCACCGGCGCATGCCAGTATTTTTATGAATGCAAACAATGTAACGTGCTCATGAAGCCAATGGCTGGTGATTGCTGTGTTTTCTGTTCCTATGGAACTGTACCTTGCCCTCCGATCCAGCAAGAAAAAGCATGCTGCAACTAAATATCTGTATTGCTCAATCCCGATATGCAGTTCGGGGAAATTTGTTCGCCAATCGTGAATCTTTAAACAAAGGCATTTCAAAACACTACACTCCACAATTTATAGAGTAATTGCCTACTTTACATAACCAACATTAGACGTCTTTTCGCGGTGCCCGACAAAAAGAGTGCAAGTATTGAAAAATCAGTATCCATGCGCGTTTTGGCTTCCATCAGAAATGGGATAACATACGTTGTATCGCCCGAACCACTGCCGTGGCTGTAAGAAACCGACAATACCCGCAGAGATCAGGCAGACTGCCGTCGGCACCAGATCACACGTATGACGTTGGTCCCTTTGAGGCGGGACCTGAGCAGAATCAATCCGTTTTTCCAGCGACAACGGTCAATTTGAATCATTCCGTTATCGGCATCGGACTGGGTATGCGATTTTAATCCGGATGAGGTTCAATTCAGACTCAAGCTAGTCGGCCAGGTGAAACTGGAACCGTATTTAGTGTAGTGCGAGGCTCAATTCCCGGGAATGTTTCACTGTGATAATAGTGGTCCAGCTGGTCCGCTAGTGAATTAAATGCAGAATTGCCGGCGCATGCATCCCCTGCATGACATTAGCCATGTCAAGATCTTCTTAGAGCCACTAATCCCAAAATCGGACCCAATGCCAGCAAAGTAAAAATGCCGCTCGAATCTGTTAATTGTTGCAGCATATTCAGCGCCTGGATGCTGACGATGGTTATAGAGAAGCCAATGCAGTTGACGACTGTGAGGGCCGTACCCTTGAGCTCTCCCGGCGCGTTCATAGCCACCATTGTCGAGAACAAAGGCGAGTCGGCGATCACTACCATACCCCAGAATATCAGAAAGGTAATAAACAGCCACGCACTCGCAATGCTGAACATCAATGGTGCGAGCAGGCAACACAAACCTGAAAACAGCAATGCAAGAAATGCGGTGCGTTTTGTCCCGAAAGATTGTGAAACATAAGCTCCCAGAACACAGGCAACTCCCCCGGCGCCAATAATCAGAAACGTCAGAAGTGAAATGTTAAATGATGCATCAGGATGCAAGTTGGCAAACAATTGCAACATGAGCGGAACAAATGCCCAAAAGGCATACAGTTCCCACATATGCCCAAAATATCCAAATGCCGCTGAACGAAACTCACGCTTCCCAAAGAGCCGATAAAATGCCGACAGGTCAACACCTTTGCCTGGTCTACGAAACGGACCATCGGCAACCAGGATGACCATGAGCAGACCTCCGAAAACCGCCAGCGATGATGTTGCTATCAGTACGTAGGTCCACGGAAATTCCTCGGTTAATTCCTTTAACAAATGCGGTAAGGCCGTTCCCAGAACCAATGCACCGACGAGAAATCCCAGGGACTTCCCGAGGCCCTTGTCAAAATAGTCAGCAGCAACCTTCATGCCAACGGGATAAATGCCTGCAAGACTGAATCCGGTCAGAAATCTCAGCAGGAGCAGACTTCCGGCCGTATTTCCGTCCCAGATCACACAAAAATTGAACAATGCTCCACAGACAGCGCTAACCAGAAACACCCTTGAAGGTGAGAATCTGTCCGCTATCGTCAGAACAGCAAATGCCAATGTACCGCTGATAAAACCAAACTGGACTGCAGATGTCAAATGACCGAGCGCAGTGTCGGACAATCCAAAATTTGCAATCAGATCGGGCATTACACCATTTCCGGCAAACCACAGAGATGTACAACAGAATTGCGCAATGATTATGACTGGCAGTACATACTTGTTCACACGCTTTCCCTGAATATCCTGTAAACCCTGTCGCGCAGACAAAAAGATACAAAGATACAATCTGACAGCCGACGATGCCGACCAGGATGCTTGCCATGCGCCGTTTACGCGAGTTGTTACGGCTCCACTTTGATTGTTCTCGCAATATTCAGAGCATTGTTTCTGCCCTGAAGATATCGAAGGGCAGCGTGCACGACCCAATGTCCGCCGGATTCATGGCACAAACGCACGTCCGACCCGACGATCGCCGACTCGATTTGAGATCGTGTCATACATCGGCCGTCATACTGCAACCGCGTGGTGAATCGATGCGCAAACCACACCAGCCGTCTCACGAAAATGACCGGCAACGATCCGTAAAATCGTTTTTTCTGTTTTTGTCGAATCAATGCTCACTGACAAAATGCAATCGGTCACGAACGTGAGATCAGGCGGTCATTTTCGTGGGATGTGGCAATAAATCATCCATGATCGTCTGCTTATGAATGAAAATTGAAAAATTGCACCGAAAAATCGAGGCTGTCCCCACAACTTCCGGCTTCCACACGATGTTACGCAACAAAATATCAATGCTGAAAATAATTAGCTTCACTATTGCAGTTGTGTTATATTTTGAATCAACAAAAAGCCAAGGCATTTACACTGCATCGCAGTGAGCGATTTGTCGCGTTCCTTGTTGAAAAGCTATCAACAGACTGACAGGTAGATTGGTAAAACCTGCATTGATTCTCAGCCCACCGTGCAGGTATCACTCGAATTGTCAGAGCTCGTAGCGTTTTTGTGACTGAATTTCCGCTCAATTGCCGAGTGATCGGAGCAATTCTCCAGATTTTCATCGGAGTCGGGGTAATTCCGGTCAATTGGATCGATTGAACCAGGTAGCTGTCGGAACCGCGTTGGATCAGTGTGCCGACGGCAGGTACTCTGAATTACAGTACTTTGTGCTGAGGTAGAACTTTATCAGTGTAACATCAGATAAGAAATTCAATGCTGGACAATTGAAATGAGACTTCTGAAATATGCTTTTGTAGCAGTAATTATCAACACCGCAATAGTCTTTATGGGAGCATCCTGTCAAACTGCGGTTTCGTATTGCATCACATTTGATTTTTCGAATTGCAACCCGGAACTAAATATCTGGAATGGCGCAGAAGTTCGCATTAACACAGAAGAGATTCATTATAATTCCTCAACTCCCGATGACCGGACTGTTTTCACAAGCTCCCAGCAGGCTCCACTGGGAGCGATAAGACGTCGGTACATTCGTGCGCACATTCCCGTGCCTCGCGTTTGCTCGGTACCATGGTCCGACGGCATTTATGTTGGTCCCGTTGAATATTCTTTTGAAGAGTTGTTTGAATGGAAACATAGCCGGAAGCCAACGGCGGCGGAATTGTCATCAATGACTGAAGCAGACGCTATTCAATGGCTTAATGAGTATAAGGGGTATTATCTTGTGTGTCCCGATGGGAGCGAATTCTCTGCGGACCCGATAAACATATCATTCAGGGAGCAACATTACCAGCCAATTCTACCCTGCCTGGGATCCCTGACTTCGGCGAAAATGTTCCAGATTGGAGGAAAGGTATTATTCCCCGATGGAACCGTATGCGAGTTGGAGAAGAGATATGAAACTCCTTCAATTTATCGCCAGAATACACTGGTCAACAACGTTGTCATGAAATTGAGAGACGACTGCCCAATTTGCAATTGAAAAACTTTAGATACCAATTGAAACTTCCATCGTTAAGAGGAGTTCATTGTGAGACATACAATCCAACCTGGAATATTTAGACGCGTGTTTGTTGCAATGATAACATGCCTGATTGCGACAAGCTGCACTGAAGACACCCCATCTGTCTCCACGGAAGATGCCGATAAGGTCAATCCAATTCTAACCGCCGGCCGACATACTCTGGAAGAGTTAGTTGATCAGTACAGCGGGAGCAACGTTGCAGGCGTGATAAATTTGTACGAATGGAATTACGATATTCTACGTCAATCGGTTCCCGGTAGTAGCCCCTGGGAGTCGCGCACATTTGTAACTTCAAGCGGGGACGCCACTTTTTTTAATCTCGCGCAACAAACGCTCACATCGGCAGGCATTATTACGGTTAACGATATTTTTTTTAAAGAACTTCAGACCGGTTCGTATCAGGACTGGAGCCTATCCGATGAACCGGGCCTCGATGTAAACTTTGGTATAGGTGCAAATAAGGTTTTTCTTGCCGGAACCACAGATATTCCGCGAACCGAAGAAACGGTCTCTTTTGCAAGTGCACCAGTGATCACAAACATTTCGCGAGGCCAACAGGTTTCCAGATCAGCGGATCTGCACGTATTGTGGACCGGTTCAAATTCTGGATATGTGGAAGTTGGCATTAACGCAGATAATGCTATTGCGGAACCACAAACAGGACAAACAAGTGGTATTGTCCAATTTATCGACAATGATGGATCAGCCACATTGTCCACAAGTGGATTGCAAAGTCTTCCAAATGGCATTGTGGAAGTTTATGTATGGCAGTTCGAACCAGTGCCTGTGGCATTGTCAAATGGTCAACAGATTTTCATTGTTGGGATGTCAATTCACGAGGTTTCGATTGAGCTTATCGATTGAGTGCAGTACTGATTGACATGTTCCCAACGATTGAAATCTCGGGCTACTACATTCAAACATTTCTGGTCTGTATTTGTGCAGGTTTTACTTTAAGCAGTGGCCTCGTTTTTAGACAAGGCGGTTATGAGCAGTTAAAAAGTTGGTGGGTAACTCTTTGGTTCTTTTGGGTATTCGGTCGCCTGGGAAACGAGCTACTCTACAACTTCCCACAAAGTGTATCAGTCAATCTCGGTATAAACGGCGGCTCTTCAATCCTTGGTTCCATCTTGGGCAGTATGCTTGTGATTCCTGTAATTGCCATGCTGAGGAATATCTCGTGGAGTACCCTGGCTGACAGTTTTATACTGCCCTTATTAGTTGTCCAGATGTTTGGAAAGTTTGGTTGTTTCTTAAACGGCTGTTGTTGTGGAGTACCGACCTCCGTGTTCTGGTGCGTTGACTTCCCTGCTCATCCCGATGTTTGTATACATCCGTCACAGTTATATGAATTGACTGCCTTGTTACTGATGTTTGGTATGTTTCTCATGGCATCGGACAAGCTGAAAGCCGGCTCCGGTGTTTTAACTGCATTGTATCTTGTGTTGTACGGTTTGGAAAGATTCATTGCCGAGTTTTTCAGAGGTGATGTCGTGAAGACAGGGTTTCTCGGAATCACTGTTGGACAACTGGCGTCATTGTTGATTGTCCTATGTGGATTTCTGATATTTACCTGTTTGCGCCGAAGACACGTGGAAATAACGTGCTACACGATCACCATTCTTTAGGTTGGATAGGGCACAAACCCAGTGTGGAAAAGCTGCCCTTAATATACTCGCCGTTTACTGTTCCGACAGTTCAATACAATCATAGCATTGGGGGAATAACTTGCCGTCCAGAGATTTGCGGTTTAGCTTCTCAAGCACAATGATCATGGTCTTATCTCCTCTTCGACCACAATGTGACATCGGGAGCGGGGCAGAAATGATCCTATCTATCATTCAGAACCGGTTCCAAAATCGCAACGCGATTGAATATTCAGGACTATGAGAGCACATCAACAACAGTGCATTCAATTCCATCGATTTCGATGGATCAATAATTCGGGCAAGATTGAATAGCTCTATACTTGCTCCAGAATGCAGGACAGAACAGATCAGGGCGGTCGGGTTTATTTGCTATTGGTGAGACCTCGCCGGCACTATCCGGGGTTGACGCGTGGAATTTCGAACTGCGCCAGTTTGCCGATCAATTCACGTCGGGCCTTTTTGACTTCGGTAAAAAATTCCTTGAGCTCCTCGTTTGTGTTGAGGCTATCACGCATGCTATAACCAAAGAGGACCAGGTGGTTTTGGCCATTAACGTTTTGGCTTTGAAAGCGGTAGGCGTTCCACTCGTAGATATAGTTTTGGTCCGAAATGATAAAATCAAGCAGAGATTCGCCAAGCTCCTCATTCGAGATTAAATCATAATTAATAACAGGGTTGTTTTTCTTTTGTTGCTCCAGCTCGTTAATCTTGATTTTTACGGCGTCTTTAACGCCAACGTCTCCTCGAATTGATTCTACAAGAAGCATTTTGTGGAATTCATTCAAGTCTTCGTGGGAACGCAAGTACTCTTGTTTGTAATAATTCTCGGTGGGATGCGAACTCCACACCAATTCGTACTCTTCCTCGTTGAATTCGATATTTTTACCAATTGAAAGCAAGTCGGCGAACTCTTCCAGGCTATAAAAGGTCGCAACCGACATGGGTAAAAGGAAGCCGCAGCACAGTAAAAATTTCCTCACAACACCTCCGCTGTATTTGTAGGAATAACCTTGCGCAAAGATAGTAGATTGCTGGTCTATCTGCAATATTTACTGCTTGGTGCGGGTACTCACACCCGGCTGCAGCAATTCTTCACAGTGTGAACAGTCGTGCAGCAGCTGTAGTAAAGCCGGCAGGTAGAATTAGGCGTCTTGAATTACAAAAACTACACATGATGTCGATCTTCTAAGTCCCGGCTACTGATGCAATCGCCGTAAAATCCGGATCATCGTGGTAGTGCCCGAAGTCAGAATCGTTTCCGGCTAGTGTTCTGTATGATAAATTCAATTCAATGGCTCGTCCGAGAGCTTTCAGTGCATTGAGTTTCTGATCAATCAAACTGTAACAACAAGCCAGTTCATACCAAGCATTGGCATCCTGTGGATCGATGTCTATAGCTTTGTCGTAGGACGCAATGGCCTCGTCGTGACGCCCGAGATTGTCCAGCACCATGCCGCGGTTGCTCCATGCGCAGGCATGGTGTGAATCGATGTTGAAAGCCTTGTCGTAGGACGCAATCGCCTCGTCTTGGCGCTCAAGGTCGTCCAGCGTAACGCCGCGGTTGGACCACGCAACGGCATCAAGTGGGTCGATAGAAATAGCTTTGTCGTAGGACTCAATGGCCTCTTCGTAGCGGCCGAGTTCGTCCAGCGCGTTGCCGCGGTTGGACCATATTGCAGCTTTGTCCTGATTGATGTTGATGGCTTTGTCGTAGGACGCAATCGCCTCGTTGTGGCGTCCGAGATCGTAAAGTGCATTGCCACGGTTGTACCGCGCTTTGGCGTCCATGGGATCGATCTCGATGGCTTTGTCGTAGGACTCGATCGCCTCGTTGTAGCGGCCGAGATTGTCCAAAGCAATTCCTCGGCAGTTCCAGGTGTCGGCATCCTTTGGGTCAATGACGATAGCTTTGCTGAAGGATTCAAGCGCCTCGTCGAAGCGTGCAAGTTGGACCAGTGTATTGCCGTGATATACCCACGCATCGGTATCCTGTGGATCAATATCGATAGTCCTGTTGAAGGATTCAATGGCTTCGTCGAAGCGTCCAAGTTTAACCAGTGTGGTGCCGCGGTTATACCACGCCGTGGCATCCTGTGGATCGATATCAATGGCCTTGTCGTAGGACTCTCTTGCCTCGTTGTCAGGCCCGAGCTCGTCCAGAGCATCGCCACGCTTAAACCAGGCGTCGGCGCGCTGTGGATCGATGTTTATGACGTTGTCGCAGGACGTGACGGCCTCGCTGTAGCGCCCGAGTTCGAACAGTTCCAGGCCCTTCTGGAACCAGTAAGCAGGATCGTGATCCATGTCCATTCTGCCTCAGTCTGAGAGTGCAATTGAGTGGAAACAAGAGATAATCTGAGAATTAACAAGTTAAAAAAGTCGGGTGGATAGTCGAATTTTTGAGTTGAAAGTTTGAATTCGGCGAAAGAGGAACAAAGGCCGGCAAACCGGGGATCGGGATCACCACCGCCAGCAGGCACGTCTCAGCGCACGAGAAAACTGGAAGTCCTTAAAATCAATAGCGCCGCCAGGAAGTGATGAATTGTGACCGATCAACCACAAAATTCACGTCAAAACGGCGCTTGGGGTACTACTGGAACATTTGGTCCGCAGTGTTCTCGCTCGTCCCTACCCATCGCGTACCCACGCGTAGAGCGTTTACTCTGCGGCCTCGTAGCCGTAACCGCCGATTGAAAGCCTGGCATAAAAACCGCTTAACCCAAAATCGGGACCGCCGTTGATTTCTCCGCCGGTATAGGACCAGTCGTTCGATTGTGGACTTAACAAATACCCGGCGGTCAGCCCGAGCATCATTCCTCCCCAACTTCCGTCGCGCTGTTGTTCCTTAAACAGCATGAGTTCGACCGAGGCGGAAAAGTCGAGCATCAGCCCGCCCTGGCTGATTTGTGTTTCGTTGCCCGGCTTTGCGACGATGGTCTCCGGCGTCAGTACCCCGTTCTCCGCCAGATGCATTGTCACGCCGCCGAAGCCAATTCCAACCATTGGAAACAGGCGGAAATCCTCATTGTGAACGACCATGTAGCCGAGGTTCAGAAAACCCATCCCGGCGTTTACGCTGGCGGACAGACTGTCGGTCGATTCTTCCTTGCCGATCAACCCCTGTCCAGAGCCGCCCAGCAGGAAATTGTTGTAGTTGCCGTAACCGCCCCCGCCAAATAGCAGGAAGTTGTTGCTCAAAGTCGGAAAATCGGTCGGCACAAAGACCTGCAAATCTTCAATGTCGAACGTGCCGTACCCTACCCAAAATCCTCCGGCGCCCCCACGCGACAGCGAGTCGTCCTGTGCCGACATTGCGGTGGACATGGACAAAAAACAAAGCGCTACAAGAAGTAATACTCGTTGCATATTGAAACATGTGGAATGTGATGTTTAATTCAGCCGGGTCTTTGCAATATCGCAAGAGTTTTCAGATTTTCCAACGACAGTCTGACTGGTCGTTTGCCAGCGTAAACATTCGTTTCAGGCAATTGTTTTATACTTTCGGCGGTCGACGGCAAACTGGCAGTTCACCGATGGTGGACCTGAATGTATTAATGGTCAATCTGGTTCTATCTCCGGTTCCACCGGTTTGGATGAGCTGTTATCGATTGTCGAAAATGCCGTAAACTAATTTGCCTTTTACCGTCCAGATTGTTTTTCAGACACCGACTACGCACCGCGTGTCCCACCACTCGGCAAAACTGGATGCTTTAATATCAAAATACACATTGTCGGGATTGTGCAGGCCGGTTTGTCTTGTGCTCGCCCTTCAAATTTAACGTCACCCTGAACGCTGCACGACATGGTTGTGCCGGCCGACCCTCTTTGATGATAGCCGCATTATTTGTCCAATGGAATATATCTTTCTTTGATGATGTTAAAATGATGAATTTGATGACCCGCAACAGTCAATCCAATTGTGTAGAGCGGCATGACGTAGTCAGTGAATACACAGTCCATTCCGAGAATTTCCCTGTTAAAGGACTCAAACATCAGGATTGTTGATTGGCGCGTTATTCGCAATTCACGTAACAACTGCTCAATTGACAATTCATCTGCATTCGAATTTGCACCCATTACTTCCTGGTTGAGCGCAGCCGGAATAGATCCTTCGTTGCGGGCAAATATCAATGCATCATAACACCAGATTCTTTCCCAATCTATCAGATGTTGAAAGATTTTATTGATACTCCATTTACCGCTGTCATATGTTCTTAAACCGATTCGTTTTAACTGGTCAATATCTAAAGCATCTATGTTTTCTATGCTTGAAGCAAAAGCCTCCTTCAGCGTAACATTGCCGGTCAGTTCAAAAACATATTCTAAAAGAATTGGGGTATTTTTTTACTTCTTCTTGTTCCACAACTGCTTACTCCTTAGCATCACATGAAAATTGTGAATCAGCGCAGAGTTGCGCTCGATATCGGAAATTCCTCTCATTTTCCGTTGAATTGCTCCCGGCAGTCATGTCGGCAAATGTAAACATATCCAAAGCACTCTTACTTGCCAATTCATTTGCCTATGCTGCACTGTAACCTGCATCGGTGTTCATTCTTGCTCCTGAGGTTCAAACCAACCATTGTTGTTGAAATATTTTTTCCATCCGGGGATTTCGAAACTCTGTACTCTGCAACACCCGCCGCAATATGGTCTGCATTCATGTGGCTCACAACGCTTCGTATCGCCGATCCCGCCGCATTGGAATGGAGCATCGGTCCGATGTGTTGTCGCTTTGAGCCGCCTCTTACAGAGCTCGGCTCAGGCTTGCATGATTTTTTTGTTCGTCATGGAGGGCACGGTATTTTGGCATCAGTACCAACTTTTGTAAAATTGTTTGGTATGTCCGGGTAGTTGCCTAATTGTTCCATTAATCAGCTGTGAAAAACATCATGCGGTATAAAATCATTGGCGTCTTATTGTCACTCACGATTTTAATCAGTTGTTCGGATGACGACACGACCGGGCCGGGCACTTCAACCAATGTGGCGATCCGGGTCGTGATGCCGTCGCCGGTCGTGCGTGCTGCTGCCATGCAAGGTAAAGGGCCGGGAGATGTCATTCTCAATGGTGGCGGGATCGACTCGATCAGTGTTGACCGAGTGCGCCTTCTGATTTCGCGCATCAAACTCACCGGCGTCTTTCTTGGCGACTCGACGAATTTCAATGAACCCGATATCAAGACCGAACCGGTCGTTCTGACGGTCGACACAACGACGGGCGGCCAGCCCCTGCTCGAAGCCACGATTCCCCCCGGCGACTACGAAAAAATCAAGTTTGAATTCCATCGCTTCAGCACAAGCGAACTCAGCGACTATGCCAGCGATCCGACGTTCAGCGACTTTGCCACGTCGGATCGCAAGTCGTCGATCATGGAAGGCCGCATTTACTGCGACGGAGTCGCTGAACCCTTCGTATTTTCAGGTGATGCCACGGCCAATCTCTCGGTATTTTTTGACTCGGACGTTCAGGTTGACGAGGTCGACATCAGCGAGCTCATTCTGGAGTTTGATCCTTCAACCTTGTTTGTGGATAGCAAGTCCGGCGATCTTATCGATCCGCGCGAAAGCAAAAACGAGAATGACATAGAGAAAAATCTCAAGGACGCAATTCACGCTTACAAGCGCTGAGTGCGATTCAGAATAATCATGCAACGCACCTTTCACACCATGGTGGAAGGTGCGTTTGTTGTTTAAAGGACAAAATTTGTGTCAGGGTTTTCTGGCCCAAAGGTAGGCTTCGGCGTGGCGCCGGCAGCCGTCGCGGTTTTCAACCCGGGGGCAAAGGGAATTGCCGTGAGTCAGATATTCGCGATCATTAAGTGCCGACTGATCATATCTTATTGAATCAAATCGTAGGCTCGGCCTTCGATTGAGCAATGAGAAGCACCTGTGTTTTTATTGAAGTCCCGGATTCTCCCTCGCCGTCATTGTTGTTGCGCGTCGATCTCTCCGCTTCAGACAGCCGTACGTAGTGCATTCACCCGTGTCGCCAGGATCAGAGAGCCAGATTTGTGAGTACACGCAACAAGCCCTTCAGTCTACCCGTACAGCGCCATTTCTCTGATTTCGCGGCCCCTGGGCGCATTCTGACCTCCGGCAAACCACATGATTGCAACGTGAAAATTACTCTTTGCCTCCTGACGATTCTGTTCGCCGGTGCTGCCGCATCTGCTCAGATCGATCATTCAAGCATTCTGTTCCAGACGCTGAAAACCAATGACAGCCTCCTGTTCAACCTCGGCTTCAATACATGCGATCTGACGCAATTCGAAACGTTGTTGGCCGACGATTTTGAGTTTTACCACGATGAGGCCGGAATCACTGCTTCAAAGATGGACTTTATACGGCAGGTCGAAGAGAATATTTGCAGGGCCGAATTTAGTCCGGAGAGAAGACTGGTGGAAGGTACCCTGGAAGTGTACGCCTTGCGCAACAAGGGCGAGCTCTACGGAGCGCTGCAGACCGGCAGGCATGAGTTCTATACACTTGAGCAAGGTGAATCGAAGCGTCTTACAAGTGTTGCCCGGTTCACCCACATCTGGCTCGTTGAGGATGGCGTCTGGAAGTTGAGTCGTGTCTACAGCTATGACCACCAGAAAATTCAGGCTGTCGCGGAAACAGATAAAGAGTCGTTGTTTAAAAACAGAACAGAAACGGAACAGTGGCTTCGGAGCCTGAATGTGCCGGCTCTGGGCATAGGATACATCCAGGATGGAAAAATTCGGGAAGTCGCGATGTACGGTGAACTTGAGGCCGGGAAACCGGCTCCCACGGATGCCATTTTTAACGTTGCTTCACTGACCAAGCCGGTAACAGCATTGGTTGCGCTCAAACTTGTAAATGCCGGCAGGTGGGATCTCGACGCCCCGCTGTCGCAGTTCTGGACGGATCCGGACGTAGCCGCAGACGACAGATGCAACTTGTTGACAACCCGGCATGTGCTCAGTCATCAGTCGGGTTTTCCCAATTGGCGTTATCAAAACCCCGACGGCAAACTTGCGTTTGAGTTCGATCCCGGTGCAGGATATCAGTATTCCGGCGAAGGCTTTGAGTACCTGAGACGGGCGCTGGAACAAAAGTTTAATACAACGTTGGATCAGCTCGCTTCCGAACTGATATTGAAGCCTCTGCAGATGCATGACACGCATTTTTTCTGGAGCAATGACATTGACGATTCGCGGTTTGCCAGGTGGCATGACAAGGCGGGTGAAGTCTATGAAACGTACAAAAACAGCTCGGCAAATGCGGCCGACGATCTGCTGACGACCGTGGAAGACTACTGCCGGTTTCTGATTCACGTGTTGGATGGCGCCGGTCTGTCGAATGAATTATACGGCGAAATGGTGTCGGATCAGACGCGTGTTAAACACAGTCAGTACTTCGGACTGGGTTGGCTGGTTGACGAGAATATCGGTCCGGATGCGTATGCCATTACACATGGCGGCGATGACCGGGGCGTGCATACGATTGTGTTTATCCTGCCGAAATCGCATCAGGGACTTGTGATTTTTACCAATGGCGACAATGGAACCGAGACATACATCGATGTTATTCAGCATTACTTAGGCGAACTTGGACAGGGAATCATAGATGTAGAAACCAGGTGAACCTGCTTGTCATCGTGTGCAGTGCCAAGTTTAAAGCATGGCTCCGGCCGGAAGTATCTCCCCCGGCCGAAGCAGCTTAAACAGCCGATGTCGGACGTTTATTGCGGTACGCCGGTGGCGCTGCTGGATTGCAGTGTGAACGTCTCGCCTCCTTTGGAGAACGTTACCGGGTCGTCCAGTTCCGTATCCCAGTTGCTCGTAACCGGGAATTCAGTGGCGTCGTGCTGAAGCACCCATGCCGTCGGTTCATCCGCCGTCCACACATTACCTTCGGAATCAGTAAACTTGAGGTGAAGGTAAACAGTTGCATCCGCGGGGAAAAACGGGTCGCCGTCCGCACTCTGCGAGGTCAGCTCGACGTAGGAACTGTAGTCTTCGTCCAGCGAAAACGTTCCATTGTCCAGTTCTTCAATGTAAAAACCGTCGATTTCGCCATGGTAGACATCAGCACTGATTTCAGTGGTACCCCCGCTGTAGTTCAGGCCGCCATTGCACGAAAATTCAACTCCGTCGAGGAGCAAAGACGAGCACGTCATTTCTACCTCATAGGGGTCGGATTGCGACGGCGGCGGTTCGGGGTTGTCTGCGATACCTTGGGTATAATTACCGATTAGCAAGGCCAGAACCAACACGGCCGGCAGGGCTATTACGATAAGTGTATTGCGTTTTTTCCGTGACATAATAATCCTGTAAAAGTGTGTTAAACATATGTGACAGTGTATTCCGCCGCAGCGGAATCCCGGAGCGGCAGTGATTCCGGGTCGAAAGTCCCGCAGTCGCTTAATGCACGTCTGCATGTTCAGTGAGCTGTGGAACAAGGCAGTGGTCAACTTCTTCAAACATGGCAGGTCGATGCAGGCCGATTTCGATCGTCGTGAGTTGTGGGCCGGCACACGACGAACCGATGAATCTCTATCTTTCTGATCGACTATACCTGTAAATTCCTTTTGTGTTTGAACAAAGCTGGAATTCCAACGCTTACCGTATCCCAATATTCATGCCAGTTATTCTGTTGTCGCCGCTTTGTTGCGACGACATCAAGTATGATTGAGCCGGATGTCTCTGTAACTTTTTGTTTTGCAACGTATTGCAGGGGAAGTGCCTCTAAGTGTGAACTCGTTCCCCGGTTCGCAATTTGCGCCCTGCGCCCGGCGTAGGTTCATTTTTGCTTCAGCATGTGACAATTTTTCGACTTGATTGATTCATGCGGAAGCATTATTCTGGGCCGTTTCTATCACGGAACGCTCGCGTCACCCTCTAAAATTTCTCAATTATTGCCCTTTTGGCGGCTCAACTGACTATGGCTGCATTCTGAAACAACATAGATCTTGTGTCGGTGAAAATTCGTCACCACGACGAATTATCGTCTCGTGTTTCATTATGCATTGATAGCCTGGACAACGTGGGATATCATCCGCCATGGACCGCACCAAACAAATTAATGGGATATTCCCGGTGAAAAACACACTCATACAGGGGCTGACCTGCCTGCTGTCAACAAATGACCTGCAACCACTCATCGAGTACCTGTCGGAATTGACTGAGTCGGAGGTTGTTCAGATACGCATTCCCGGCAATAAGGTGGGCTGGTTTCCTCTCGCGGACATTCTCAAGGCTTCAGCGACCGAGACAGCTGAACTCCAATATGACTCCTTCAGCCGCGCCGTTGCCACCGGTGTTATGGCCTCCGGCAAACCGGTAGATGTACCTGACGTTTCAGTGCTGACAGATCGCTCGGAGAGTCTTGATCAAAACGCACTCAAGTCATTCGCATGTTACCCCCTGACAGCCCGGCAGGAAGTCGTTGGCGTGTTGTTTATTGCTTCACGCAACTATCGTTCAGCTTTGAGCGCTGAGCTTGTTCAAACTCTGGAGCAGGTGGCGCATGCACTGGCGGCGATAGTGCTGCGCGAACATTGGTACGAGGAGTTGTTAAATAAAGGCGTCGAAACCAACAAGAGTGTCCAGTACGGTGTAGTTACCGGAGACGAATACATGCGGCACGTCTTGAGCATGTTGCCGCGATACGCCCAGACAAATGCCCCGGTATTGGTACTGGGAGAAACAGGGACCGGCAAAGAACGGATTGCCGCAGCGTTGCACTCGCTCAGCCGTCGCAACGACAAACCTTTTGTCAAGGTGCACTGCGGTGCGATCAGCGAGTCTCTGATCGAAAGTGAGTTGTTCGGCCACGAAAAAGGCGCTTTTACCGGCGCGGTGCGTACAACCGATGGATGCTTTGGGCTGGCCGACGGCGGCACAATTTTCCTCGATGAGATCAATACCGCATCACCGGAAGTACAGGTAAAGCTGTTGCGTGTACTTGAGTCGGGCGAGATAACGCGCGTCGGCAGTTCCCGGTCGCGGACAACAAATGTCCGCATTGTTGTGGCCGGCAACCAGGATCTGCAGGAAATGGTGAATCGCGGTACTTTCCGCAAGGATTTGTACTACAGGCTCAAAGTACTGGAAATCTATCTGCCGCCATTGCGCGAACGTCCGGGCGACATACCTTTGCTGGCGCGATACTTTCTGGACCACTACACCATGCTGCACGAAAAGCATATCAGCGGCTATAGCCGCGAAGCACTGTGCTGTCTGCAGGAGCAGCACTGGGAAGGCAATATCCGCCAGCTTAAACACCTCGTTGAAGCACTCGTCATTCACGCGGATGCCAATACGATCATCGCCCGCGCACACGTTCAACGCATTTTGTCAAGCGGAAGAAAAAACGGCAGCAATGGACGCGCAATTGCTCACGTGCAACCATATGCGCTTTCTTTCAAAGACTTTCGAACGAATCACCTCAACTCAGTGGAACGCGAGTTTTTGACTCATCATCTGACGTCGCACGAGTGGTCGGTCGCCGACACGGCACGCGCTCTGGATATGGCGCGTTCAACCCTGATTCACAGACTCAAAGTGCTCGAAATCCATAAACCTGAAGTTTGAACCACTTAACTGTCATGGTTGGAGCCGGCTATGAAAACGATACAAGCCCGGACCGTCTGCGGTCGGTACAAGATTAAACAGCTGTTGGGCCAGGGAGGCATGGGGGTTGTCTACAAGGCGGAAGATACAGTTGAAAGGCGTTGCGTGGCACTTAAACAACTCAAGCCGAAAGTGACCCCGCATTCCATGCTGATGCAGTTGTTTGAATCACATAGAGCGGCAATAATGCAAGACGAGACATCGGGGCATCCTGCTGAGTCTTCCGACCTCGGCCGTGAGTTTTTGCACATGGCGGCGCTCTCACATCCCAACCTCATTGAAGTTTACAACTACGAAACTGCGGCAGATGGAGCCGCCTACCTGGTGATGGAATTTCTGGAAGGGCGTTCACTGCGGCAGATATTGGATGCCGGCCGCGTACGGTGCGCCGCACAGGACACAAACAGCCCTGCTGTCGACCAATTGCAATGGATAGACTTCGGAATCCAGATGTTGCGCGGTCTGGCATTTCTGCATAACAGGGGTTATGTCCACTGCGATCTTAAACCTGCCAATATTTTTGTTCTTGATGGCGACAGCCGCATCAAGATTCTGGATTATGGTCTGATGCAGGAACAATCAAGCGCAGCGGAACACTCACTGGGTACACCTGTCTTCGCCGCCCCGGAGCAGTTGTGCCGGGGTATCGCAGATGCGCGGTCAGATTTATATTCGGTCGGCGTCGTACTGTTGGAACTGTGCGGCGGCATAGATTCGCGGACAATTACAACTGAGCAAAGTATTGCCGGCATCGTGGAGCAGACAGCTGCCGACTACCAATCCACTCTGCCTGTTCGCTTACAACACTGGCTGTTGGGTCTGTTGCGCCGCAATCCCGACCGGCGTTGGCAATCCGCCGAAACGGCATTGGCGGCCCTGGTTGAATTGACAGGTCGTCGCGAACAATCGGAATCGCCCGCATCCACTCAGAGTTATATTCTGAGCGCCGGCTTGCTGGGGCGCGATGATGAGTTGCGCCGACTTAAACTCATGTTCGACGAACTGCACAAATGCAATGGACGGGCGACACTGATTGCCGGAGCGAGCGGAATCGGTAAGTCGCGCCTGATTGACGAGTTTGGCAAATACGTGAAAATCAACGGTGGCAAATTCGTCGTTGGTCACTATCACGAAAATGCAAATGATCGGTTCACTGCGCCACGCGAGATTCTGCGTGCCCTCCTGCCGATATCACCGTCGGGACTGATAGAACAACACAAAAACGAGTTGGCCTTTATCTATCCTGAGTTGGTAAGGGAATATAATCTCCAACCGCACGACATCTACGATGCCTCCGTCAATCCGGACCAGGTCTATCACTTGTTTGCAGCCTTTCTTGTCGAATTGTCCGAGGTCGTCAAACAGGCGGTGGTCCTCGTCTTTGAGGATCTGCATTTTCAGCCGGAATATCCCCTGTTTAACATACTCCGCGCGGTAAGCGGACGCATGCGAATTTTGGTAGTTGGTACTCTGCGTGACGATGAAGCAGATCCTCGGTTTCTTGAATCCTGGAATCACGATGCAATTCTGCTTCAACCTTTTCCGCTCAGCTTCCTGAAGTCCATGGCAGCCGATATCTTTTTCGGCGCAGCTCCGAGTGAACGACTGTTAAACGAACTTGAACAGATCACCAGCGGGAATCCTTTTTTCATCGAACAGTTTTTGCTGGAACTGGCGCGCAGGGGATTTATCCGCAAGCGCGACCTTAAGTGGGAATATCTTGAGCATGGTACGGCCGATATTCAAATGCCGGCAGTTGAAATGCTGCTGGAACGCAGGCTGAGGGGGTTGACCGCTGATGAGACCCGGTATATGGAGCTACTTTCAGCATGTACCGGAAATACACCTGCCAGATATCTGGCACGGCTTTTTGAAGAGCATGTATTTGCCGACTTACACAAGTCACTGTTGCACAAACACCTGATAAGCGCGAGTCAACAAGATCCCAGGCCCTATCACCACTATGTTAAACAGTACTTCTACAGCCGCGTCCAGGATCCGAGAGAATTGCATCGCACTTTGGCGGAGCTGTTTGAGCAATTTGCATCGGAAGACATTGCTCTGATCGCTTTTCACTACGCGCGTAGCGGCCGGCGTGATAAACAATTACAGTATCTTGAGCCTGCCGCGGAATATGCCCGCACGAACAACAACTATCCGCTGGCTCTTGACTTCTATTCGCGCCTCATTGGACTGCTCCGACCACATTCCCGTATGACGCCGCAACTTGTCCGCGTACTGTTTAACAAAACAATGCTGTCGCAGGGTTTTGGGACCAGCGGCGAATCCGAAGCGGACATTCGCCATCTCTTGTCACTTGCCGGGCCGGGCACCAACAGCATGTGTGTGGCAAGATTACATTTGGCGCTGGGGACAATACTGCGCCATCAATCAAGTCACAGAGCCGCTCTGGCGAGCCTTGAACAGGCGGAAGTTCACAGTCGGGCAGCTGGAGATCGGCTGCTCCTGGCGCAGTGTTATTATGCTGTTGGATCCGTTCTCGGCAACCTGGGTCGTCTGCCCGAAGCGCTTGACAAATGTGAACAGGCCGTCGATCTGTACGAGCAAATGCAGATGACGCCGCCGGGAAACATTCTCAGCTTCATGGGCGGTATCCACCAGTATACCGGCGATGCGGCTACATCACGAGAGTTTCAATTGAAGTGTCTGCGGATCAGTGAACGACAGGGCGACAAAAGCACCATGGCAGCGGCGCTGTACTATCTTGGTGAAATCTGCAGTATGAATCTGGAGTTCAGCAGATCACTGAAATACTATGAACGGGCGCTGGAGCTTTCAAGAATGCTTGGCAACCGCAAGGACAGCGCTCAAATTTTGCACGGTATCGGTCTGACACATTGTGCTGCCAACAGTTATCATCAGGCCCTGAAATACTTGTTGCAAAGCCTCGATGAGAGCAGAGCTATCCGCGACGATGATTTTGTTGCCATCACCCTCAGTCAACTGGCCAGGATTTACAGCACAATTGGCGAATATGACAAAGCCCGTCAAATGATCGAAGAACAGGGAATGCTGGCCGGTGAAAGCAACGGCGCCTATATCGCGGTCATGAATTGTTTTGCACTGTCATTCTGGTATGCCAAACAGGGCGAATTCAGCAAGGCCGAAGCCTGTCTGCTGGAAAACAAAGCGCGCGCGGCCGAGCTGGGCGAGCATATGCTGGTGAATGTTCTGTTTGATCTCGCCAAATTGTACTTTTCAATCCCGCGGCCCGAGCTTTCACTGGACTACAGCCGGCAGGCTTTGGCGCTGTACAAAAAACTGGGGCAGGTGCACAACGTAGCGCAGCTTTCCCTGCTGATGGCGGAGACACTGTTGAAACTCGAGCGTTTTGACGAAGCACGCAGCTGTGTTAAACAGGGCCTTGACCAGGCTGAAACTCAGAATCAGACAGTTTTTCAGACTCAAGGTTTGATGCTGGAGGCTTTGCTGGACTACTACGGGTGTACAGAGGCTGAGGCGGAATATACGCTGCGTCTTCGTACGACGGAGACATTGGAAACCCTGGCTGACGAAACCACAGATGAGATAATTCGAACTGAACTGTACTACAAACTGTGGCAATTGCATGCCGCCGTTCAACCGCGCACAGCGGAACTGGAAGAGTCCACGGAGAAGTTTCGCGTTCTTGCGCTTAAGTGGGTACAGGCCCTCGCAAGCGGCGCTCCCAGTTTTGGACGGCACAGCAGAATCAAACTCCTGGTCGATTGTGCAGGCGGCGTCTCACACAGATCAACGGCGGCGGATGTGAATTGACGAATGCATGTGCCGCTGATCGGACAGGCTGTTAAACACCTGTGGAGGCATCACTTTTGCGCTGTTCTCTCTTCAACCGCTTTTCTGATGTCATCCAAATCCTGGACCAGCGCTTTCTGCGTTGCGCCGCGGAACATCCAACCCATCAGGAGCGACATGATTTTTGCGACCATGGTCTGCGGTTTGCCGACAAATCGCATTTTGATGCTGGTGGTCCCGCCCTGTTCAGCCAGGCTTATGCGCGTTGTGTAGACGGCCCCGTGGCTCTCCGCCCGCGTATCGTAAAAGCTGTTTTCCTCTGCGGCGGTAATCCACATTACTTCAGTGGCCGTTTTGCCGAAGAGCGTGCGCGTTTCGCGCCATTTCAGACCAACGAGACCCGTAGCCGGTTTTTCCAGAATTTCGATCTTCTCAATCCCGCTGATTGTATCGGCGGCATTTTCAATGTCGGTTATGACATTCCAGACAGCTGCTCTCGGAGCGTTGATTGCCGTTTGCACTTCAAGGTTCATTGCAGGGGTTTCCTTTGGTTGTGGACCTGACAATACGAATCGCCTAATATCTGTCTTTTTTTCGCAAAGACCGAAATTACACTCCTGATCATCCAACACCGGCGACACTGAAATGAAAACACTCCGGATATTATTCACGGCCGTTTGTTGTCTGACGATCTGCGGCGAACAGCCGGATCTGGTTGCGGTCGTGGCGGACTCCAGCGATACAACCGCCGGCCCGACTGCGCCGGATTCAAGCGGCTATATCAAAGGTCGCTACATTCCGGCCAACCTGGATGAATGTTTTGTCCAACTCGACACACTTCTGTCGGTCAAAGACATTGATTCAATCCGGGCATTGGGCTCTGAGCTCGAAACCATTGTTTATCATCATGGTCTGGGTCTGTGGCTGCGCAACAACTGGTGCCTTTGGGCGGGGTCGCGTCTTGTCATCTGGTTCCAGCGCCGTGGGATAATACACCCGGATAGTATGTCGGCATACATTTTGGAGCAGTATTGGCGTCACCTGAACAAAGTGGACGTCGAATATCCCCGCAAACCGGATTGAATCTCGTCGCATGTGTGCGTGGGACGAAGCGCTTGTAATCCTGCTCAATATCTTTGCCGTCTCAAACGTTCACACGCCCATCCGTCCGGCTGCTTCGACGCAGGGCGGCTCTCACAAGCGCGTATATTCAGACCCGTCATTGCAGATCTACAAGTCGCATGTCCCTGTTGCAACGTTATAAGAACCGATTATCCCGTTCCGCTGCTGTGCAGGTCCCTTCCGAATACAGGGCTGAATTTCGCAGTGAAGTGGCTCAGATCAACTTTGACCGGTCGCGCATATTGGCGATCGTTTTGCTGCTGATTCACATTCCCCTGTTGTATCGCGACTACTGGATCACCAGAGCGGCGGGTCTGTTCGAAGAAAATGTGGCTTACGAACACCTGTTCTACGCTCACCTGGCCGTGTTTGTGTTCTGCAGCATCTATCTCGTCGCTGGTTTTCTCCTCGGTCGCGATAGAACCCGCAGTGCGCACAAAGGACCGATGTCCTTGACCTTTGTGGTCGTAATACTGCTCTGGGCGGTAGTGCTGGCCGGTTTTATCGCCAATCGGTTTCACGGCCAGATTACCGAGTACATCATCGCGATGCTGGGTGTCGTCGCGACGTTCTACATGCCGCCGCGTATCTCGACTGCCGTGATTGTCATCAGCCAGGCGTCGTTTGTGACGATACTTGCGCTCACAACGGCAAACCCCAATTCTGGCGGCCATATCACCAATACCATGGCGCTGGCCATTATTTCCTGGGCTCTCAGCACGGTTATTTTCAATGGCTTCAAACGCAGTTTCATCAACCGCAAAATCATCGAAGAACAAAAAGCCAACCTGGAGACTTCACACCGTCAACTTGAGCGGAGCAACGGTGAATTGCAAAAACTGAATCAGGAAAAGAATGTTCTGATGGGTATTGTAGCCCACGATCTCAAGAATCCGCTCGGCTCAATTCTGCTCTCGCTCGGCAACGTCCAGCACTATGGCGAACGAATGCCGAAGGCGGACCTGATGAAACACTATAGCGCCATTGAAAACTCGACCAGCCGAATGCTCAGCCTCATCAACGATTTGCTGGATGAAAATGCCATCGAAAGCGGCACCTACCCCATCAATCCCGAGGACTTCTCCGTATCGGCGTTTTTGCCGCAGATCGCGGCGCAGTTCGAGGACAAATCGCGCCGCAAGAACATTTCGATGCACATGCATTTGCCGGAGCCTGATATCAGGCTGCATACGGACCCGCGCCGCCTTGAGCAGGTCCTGGTCAATCTGATCTCCAACGCCCTCAAGTTTTCAGAGTCGGACAAACGCGTGGATGTATCGGCCGAACTGAAAGAGGGCTTTGTGGAATTCAGGATTGCCGATCAGGGGCCGGGTATCAGCGCCGAGGATCAGCAAAAATTGTTCAGACGTTTTGCGCGCCTCGCCGCCAGACCAACGGGCGGTGAGAATTCCACCGGCCTGGGTTTGTCCATCGTTAAAAAAATCGTCGAAGCGCTGGATGGCGATATTACTTGCAACAGCTCTGTCGGCGTCGGCACCTGTTTTACCGTTCGCCTCAAACCCGCTCCCGCGCGCACGTCCTGAGTTCATCCGATTAAACAGCGCTTACCAGACGCCTCGCCCCGCTCGCTCTGCTTCGTGGCTTGCTTTTTCCTCTTGTTTGTCAGCGTGTTTACAGATGTAATTCTCCGCAGAATTACTACAGCCGCACGCCCCGTTGCCGGTCGCGGCGGCGCTGAATTTAACAGTCTGCGCACCTTGTGACAAGGTCGATAAAACGGCTTGAAAAACGGAGCCGGGCACAGCGCGCCGCATGCTCAACCTTCACCATAAGCATATGCAGCAGAACAAGATACAGCTGTTAACATGCTGAAACTTTCCCTGGGGCAAACCGCTCGGAAGGCTAAAAACGGGCCTTTTGTTGTTTCTGCACCGCTGGACTTGCCTTTAAGTTGCGACAGCAATTCGGCTGAAGCGACGAGCGCGATTCCGGGACCATACGGTACTGTCATTCTTTCCGCTTCAACCACAAGACACCTGCTCCCCGGAGCAGCATTTCCATCATGGAATCTTTCATCAATCAGGAGGTATCATGCCGAGTAAAGGTGTTGAATCCTACACGTATCTTACCAACACGGCTTTTCGGATGGACTTTTCCGTTCCAAAAAATGAACGGAGCGAGACCGAACAAAACAGCATGATTAAAACCAACCAGCAGGTTGATTCTGGCAATATCAGCGGTGCGTTCAACTACACCGGTCCCTACACCTGGGAAGCTCTGGTTAACGGCGCCAAAGTGGCGTCCAAGACCAATCAGATAAGTTCTCTTACCGGCAATCTGGAGGG
Source organism: bacterium (assembly GCA_030430495.1). Taxonomy (GTDB): domain Bacteria; phylum Bacteroidota; class Ignavibacteria; order Kapaibacteriales; family UBA7675; genus JAUIKM01. The sequence continues at coordinate 66,979 of JAUIKM010000021.1, forward strand.
CGGCGACATGACCGATATGATGAACATGCCATCGATCATAGGCACAACCGGGTCGCAGTCGTATGCCGTCAGCTACGGTTTCTACGATGCCGGCCCCGGCGTTGGCGGTTTAACCAACCAGGACCAGTGTTATGCCTATCTGACTGACTGTTATGAATCCTGGATGGACGGCCTCGTCCGCGCTTTCCCGGCCGCCGCCGCCAAACCGTTTCATCAGTTCTTTCTGCCGGGCGTTCACGATGCGGGCATGAATACCATGAATTCCGCCAACGCCATCCTGGATTCCACTTCGGCGGTGGCCGTCAAAGCGGCGTTGATAGTCATGTTTCCCGTGGTGGGGACGTTTGCCGCGTTTAATGCGGCGACTGCCATTCGCAATCTGGCGATCACACAAAAAGACAGCTTTACCGCAATGTTAAACCTCGGTATCCGCTACTTCGATTTTCGTCCGGGTTATCTCTACTCCGCTTTTCGCGGCGACAACGACAATACGCTGTACCACCAGCACAACCTGATTCCGGGCGCTCAGTATGAGGACTTCCTTTATGAGCTATTGCTCTGGTTGAAAAATCATCCGAGCGAGATTGTCGTACTCGATCTGAATACCCAGGGTTTTGCCGAGGACGACATGAAACCCTCGCAGACGGATCTTAACGGCGCGATGCATGCGGCGTTTACATCAGCCGGAATCAGCGATTCCGATCTTGTTCCTGGAGGTCTTGGCGATGTCTCGCAAACATATCAGCAACTGCTCGACAGTAAAAAACGGCTGATCGTGCTCGACCAGATTTACGGCGGCGTTACCAAGTACGATTCCTATCAGGACGGCGCTTACGGCACGCTGACGCCCGGCCCGATTCTCGGTGCACTAGGCGCCATGAACCGCACCGATCAGGCAAAGTATAACTTTACCGTGCTGCAGATCCAGGGGACGGCGACAAATGTCGACGGCGTAATTGCGCCCGCCGTTGTATCGCAGAGCAATACCTCATCGCCGCTGATGTCCACGAAGGCGGACTTCGACAACCAGACGCTGCCATGGCTGCTGGCCAATGTCAACAACAATCTGTCGAACGACTACCTGACCGTTGTGTTAAATGACTTTGGCGACAACGCCACCGTCAGCTTCAGTATTTCCGTTACCAAACAGCGAATGAGTCTCTGAATCGTCGACGGTGGTAGTCGACTGAACGGGCGCCGCAGTGCGACGCCTGACGTCAGTCATTAAACGGACGAGCCGAGCGTCGGAAAGCGTTGTTTTAAGCGTCGTGTTGTTCCGACGCTCCGTTGTGTTTAAGACGAGATCCCACCGGCTGACCGCCGTTACAACAGTGACAAACAAAATGAAAAAGCAAGCCACGGAGCGGAGCGAGCGGGGCGAAGCAGGTATTATTCAGTCGTGAACGAAATAAGAGGAATTTAGACACAGCGAGCGCCCGGTCGGAGAGACTCCGCCGGACGCCGCAGGCGATGCGTCGTACAACGCGCTAGTTAATAGTCCAGCCGGTTACTCCCGAGTCGCAGAGCTGGTGAGCAACGGACATGCAGGTGTTGTTGGGCGGAATCACAACGCAGTTCGGGAACGTCGGCGGGTTGTAGTTGACGCCGTCAATGCGAATAAACACCACCGTTTCAAGTGCGCCGAGAACCGGTGCGTATACGCCGCCCGGAGCAACCATCATTGCGCCGGTCGTGACGCGCAGATTGGTCGTATAGTCGATTGTCCAGGTGCAGTTGCCGATGTTGCGCACCGTGTTCTGCGCCAGCGCTTCGTTGCTCGTAAACGCCAGAGCGCACACAACAACGAGCGGCAGGAATAAACGTTTGAAGAGTTTCATGAAATACCTCTACATCTGAATGGTTAAGTGGTTTTGGCAGTGATCTGATGTTGTAGTCGGACAGCGCAGCGTTCATCTGTGTGTTTAAGTAATTGCACGCTCCGCCGCCGCCATTTTTTTGACAGTGAAAACTGGAATACATACAAACGATACCGCATCACTGCGGCGAAACCAGATAATGTTTAAGTACTTGTGTACGGGCCGGGACGATACCGACCGGTACCCGGAGAGGCAATGAGGCAGTGAAAACAGACAAGCAATGCAGTAAGTTGCCGGTTCTGGTTGACAGACGCGAAAAATGTAGCAATAATATTTTCGACATGCAAACTTTTTCAGCTTGCTTTACAAAAAATGTTAAACACCGTGGTAGTGTTCAACAGGTGCATTTCATGCCGCAGTCCGGCGGGCGTTGCGCCCTTTGGTCTGAGTTGCAAGTGAGGCGATCGGCGATCTGTCCTGCATCCGGTAGTCGTCAGGCCGGTCCCGGCGGAAACAGTGTGCCGACGGTTATCCGCGCCGATCAAATCAGCTGTCGCCTGCGAGTCTGTTTGTATGCGGCGGATCTGCGGTGCAACGGGGATTGCCTGCTCCGAGTATTTTTGCGAAATTGGCGTCGCCGCTGCCTGCGCCTGCGCATACAGGGCCTGTTTCAACGAATGGAATTCAGCCCGTGAGCAAGTCAACGGACGCACCGTCCAGTACGACAAAATCGGAAGCCTTTGTTCAGGTGGAAGAACTTCTCGCCGAAGCGCGCACGCTGGAAAACTCCGATCGCGTACGCGCCGACGACCTTGCGCGCCGTGCGGCCGACCTTGCGACGTCGTGTAAGCGCGAGGATCTCTATGCGCGTGCCCTGCTGGTGCGCGGAGCCATCGCCATCGCCGATGCGTCCTTTGAGCAGGCCGGCGAATATTATGCCGCCGCCCGCGACATTTTTGCGCGGCGCCGCGACGTCGGCGGTCAGGCCGATGCGCTCGGCGGACTGGGCGTAGCGCATTTTATGCAGGGCGGGTATCGCGAGGCATTTCAGTATTCGCGGCGCAGCCTTGCCGCATGCGAGGAGGTCAAAGATGTGGGCGGCCAGGCGCGCGAATGCTCGCGCCTGGGAGGCCTGTTTCAACATTTTGGCGATCTGCAGGCCGCGCTCGATCACCAGCTCAAAGCACTTGGGCTGTTGCGGCCGCTGCAGCGGCCGCGCGACCTGGCTGCCTGCCTCAACAACCTGGCGCTGGTGTACAAAGACCTCGGTCAATACGATACCGCCCTGGGCTACTACCGCGAATGCCTCGAACTCTGTGACAGCATCGGCAGCAAAGACGGCAAAGCCCTGGTGCTTGTCAACATCGGTACGATCCACAATCTGCGCCGTGAAAAACATCAGGCGCTCGAATATTTTGAACGGGCCGTCGGCCTGGCCCGCGCCATTCGAGATCGCCGCAAGGAAACCATCGCGCTGACGAGCGTCGCCGGCATCCTGCTCGATCTCGGCGAGGAAGGCAAAGCCTGCGAAACCTACAGAGCGGCCAATGTCATTGCGCGTGAAATCAAACTTGGACGCAGCGTGGCGATCACGCTCATCGGCCTGGGGCGCTCCTTCAGCAGCCTGGGCCGCTTTGATGAAGCGGCGGCCTGCTTGAATGAAGCCGCCGAATACACGGAACAATCCGATATCCTCCACCTCAAGTCCGACCTCTACGATGCGCTGACGAGGCTCTGCGAACAACGAGGCGACTACAAGACCGCCCTCGAGCACAGCCGGCGCCGGCGTGAGATAGACTACCAGATGATTAATCAGCGCACCGATGAGCGGCTCAATAACCTGCGCATTCTGCACGAGACCGAACAGGCACGCAATCAGGCCGAGATTCGCCGTCTTGAAAACGTTGAACTGGCTGCCGCCAACGAGCGCCTGGAAGAACTTATTCGCAACAAAAACGAATTCCTCGGCGTGGCCGCGCACGATCTGCGCAACCCGCTCTCAAATATCCAGGGCCTGGCGCGCCTGATTACCACGCAGGCCGATCGCCTCTCCCCCGCGGAAACGCGCGACCTGGCCGACGACATCCGCACCAGCTCACAGCGCATGTTGACGCTTGTGGCCGATCTGCTCGACATCAATCGCATCGATCAGGGGCGCTTGAACATCAAGCCGATGCAGTTCGATCTGGCGCACACGGCCAAACGCTACCTGTCGGTGTACAGCAGTCCGGCACAGGCAAAAAATATCCGTTTGCAATATCAGGGACCGGACGACGACGTGCTGGCCTGGGCCGACCGCGACGTCATGGTGCAGGTGCTCGACAACCTCGTCTCCAACGCTGTAAAATTTTCGCCGGTCGATACAACCGTTACGGTGGTGACTACGACCAACATGTCGGCGTTTCCTCCACGCGCCCGTCTGGAGGTCCGCGATCAGGGACCCGGCCTGACCGTTGACGACATGGCGCAGCTCTTCGGCAAATTTGCGCGCCTCTCCGCCCAGCCGACCGGCGGCGAGCCTTCAACGGGTCTGGGTTTGTCCATTGTCAAACAGCTTGTCGAGGCCATGCACGGCGCCGTGTGGTGTGAGAGTACACATGGCCGCGGCGCGACCTTTATCGTGGAGCTGCCGGTTAAGTCGGTGGCCGATCCTGCTTCAGAGGATTGATATAATTGCTCTCTTTCTGGCACTTTAAGCGCTTCGCCCCTGCTGCGCTGTGGCTTGCTTCTTTCTTTTGTTCGTCCTGCAGTTGACGGTGCGACTGCATTGTGCCGGTCCCTTGGCTTGCACTGACAGTTGTCGGATTTGATCCGCTCGCCATTTTTTGCCTATTTGAATCAATCGTGCCGGTTCTGAACTCTCGTAGTGTCATTAGTTGCAAGACTTGTGGAATTCCTCCGATGCCGCAATCTTCTCATCCGTCTTCCCGCAAACCGGCGTTCAAGTCCGAAGCAGATCCGGCTGCCCTGCTTGCGCGCATTGAATCGATGGTGCAAAGCGACCCGCAGGGAGCCGGTCGACTGGCTCAGGGTTTTCTGGAAAGCCGTACTCTCTCCCGTTTTCAGCGGGCCGAAGCACTGCGCCACCTGGCCATGATTTCATCCCAGGCCTCGGACTACGACGAAGCCGGCCGCTTGTACAATGAGGCACTGGATCTCTACGATCCGGGAAAACATCAGGCATCGATGGCCCAGGTCCTGGGCGAACTGGGAATGATCGAGTTTATCCACAGTCGTTATCTGGCGGCGCTGGACTATGCGCGGCGCAGCCTGGCGGCTCATACTGCGGTGAACAACAACTACGGGCGGGCGGTCGAGCAGCTGCGGCTCGGAATCATTATGCAGCATCTCGGCGACCTGCCGCGCGCCCTGGAGTATCTGCTGCAATCCTACGAGTTCCTGCGCCACGACAAAACACCAAAGGCGCTCGGCGGCTGCCTCAACAATCTGGCGCTTGTCTACAAAGACCTCGGTCAATACGATGCGGCGCTCGAAAACTTCCGGAAGTGTCTCAAAATCAGCATTGAAGACGGAAATCGCCGCGGCCAGGCGCATGTGTACAGCAACCTGGGCGTGCTCTATCATCTGCTCGGCAACGACGATGAGGCGCTCGAATACATCGAGAAGACGCTGGATATTGCCCGTGAAATCGGTGACCTGCGCCAGCAGGCCATCGCCCTGATGAACCACGGCGCCATCCTGTTTGAGCGCAGCCGGTTTGAGGCCGCGGTACCCGACTTTGAAGAAAGTCTGCGCATAGCACAACAGATCGAGCTCGGGCACAGCACGGCCGATGCACTGATTGGCCTGGCGCGCTGTCACCTTCGGTCCGGTCGTTTTGAGCTCGCAGCAGACTGTATCAAGCGCGCCCGTCCCTTTGTTGAAAGCGCCGGTTTGTCCGACGTCAAAGCCGTGATGTTCAAGGCCCTGTGTGAACTGAACGAACAGCAGGGCAACTACAAGGATGCCTTGCATTATCACGAGTGTTACCACCAGGCTGAACGCGACAAGATCCAGCAACTGACCGACGAAAAACTCAGCAACCTGCGCATTCTGCGGGAAACGGAGCAGGCGCGCGACCAGGCTGAGATTCATCGGCTCGAAAACGTTGAACTTGCGGCCGCCAATGCCCGCCTCGAAAGGCTGATTCGCAGCAAAAATGAGTTCCTGGGTCTGGCCGCTCACGATCTGCACAACCCGCTCTCGAACATTCTGGGTCTCTCACGCCTCATATGCGAATCAGAAGATGACATTCCAGCCGACGAACTGCGCTCTCTGGGCGAAAACATCCTGACCGGCTCGGATCGCATGCTGCGCCTCCTGTCCAATTTACTGGAACTCAATCGGATCGATCAGGGTCATCTGGAAGTCCATGCTACGCAGTGTAATCCGTGGCTTAGCGCAGAAAAAATCCTGATGATGTACCGTCAGCGCGCTTCCGCCAAAAACATTGAACTGCACCTTAAGGGCGACCCCGAAGTTCGCGCCTGGGCCGACCATTCCATTCTCGCCACGGTGCTCGACAATCTGGTGTCCAACGCCGTCAAGTTCTCGCCTGCAGGAAGCGACGTTACAGTTAACCTGGGTTTTCACGGAGATTCACTTGCGCGATGTGCGCGGCTGGAAGTGCGCGACCAGGGACCCGGTTTAACGGCGGAAGACCAGCGACACATTTTCGGAACATTTGCGCGCTTGTCCGCACAGCCGACCGACGATGAACCTTCGATCGGCCTTGGCCTGGCAATTGTTAAACACCTCGTTGCGGCCATGCACGGCAATGTCTGGTGTGAAAGTGAGCACGGCAAGGGCGCGAGTTTCATTGTTGAACTGCCGCTTCAAGCCGAAGACACATTCGAGAAACCTGCCTGATTCTGGCGGTGAATTGTCGTCAGACGGATTTCTTAAAAGCTCGCATCATTTCAACACCGCCCGCCTTTTTAACAGCCTGCAGGAATTCTGTCGAACGCCGCGGCGGACACTCCAGCACAGCTGTGCAGTATTCTTCCGGCGGACAGTATCCGTGTGCATCTATGTAATGATGAATGTTATCGGGTGAAACGTAAAACACTCCATCACCCGGGACAAGTAGATACTGTATGCCGGGTACTCCGGTGGAAAATCGGCAAAGTTCACAGTCATGTATGCCGGCGAATGCTTCCAACGGTGTCCACGGGTCGGCAAGCAGCTGCCTGAGATTGTCCCGGAATTCGACCGTCAAGTCACCTCGGCGTCGGTACGGTTGTCCGCGCTCAAGCCATCCGACGGCAACCAGGTATTTTTGACATGAGGTGCCGAAATAATCACAGTGCTCAAGATCAGCATAGTATGCCAAAGTGGTATTCAGGGAAAACGTCAGGCGCGTGCAGTGAATGGAAAAACCGGGTTGTCAGCCGGGAAAGCGGCAAGAGTGAAAGCGTGATTGCCATGGAGTTCGCGTTTTTCAACCGCGCCGTTCCAGATCTTGTCTGAGTGAAAATGACAGCAGATTTGCTGCGTCTCCTCGCGGCCAATATATGGAAGAAGCGACTGCATCGACGGAACATCTTTTGCAACCACGTCAAAAAGTTCCAGGACCGGGCCGCGATGTTTAAAGAGCACCAGGCAGTTGAGTTCGGGAATTTCAAATACACAGTCCGGCAGAATGTACAGACAGTGAAACATCAGCAGTCTGGCGTTCAAAACGCCAAGTTTGTCGGAAACCGCTGTGCGGCTGCGGCCGAATCCAAAAATGCGCTCGCGATCCTCGGTCCGGTTCGGATCGAGGTGTTTAAGTCCAGAGCGGTGTGCGCAGCGCGGTGCGATGATAAACTCGCGAAACTCGCGCAGCGGAGTGAATCCGCATTGTAGATAAAACGGAACGGCGTCTTCATCGGCAAAGAGAAAGTAACCTGAGCATTTGTCTGAGGCCCATTGCAGGCCCTTTTGTGTCAGTTGTCTGTTTAATCCGCGCCGCCGCCACGCCGGATCCGTACCGACGCCGGAAATCTGCACAAGCTGTGTTTCCCGGCCGTTTACTACAGCGTCCAGCAGATACATACACACACTGGATACTACCCGGCCATCGAGGAAATACGAAAACGGCGTGTAGCGCTCGTCCCAAAAACCGGCATGTTCCCAGGCAGAAAAATCCAGTCCGTGGATGTCGAGAATAAACGCCTTGAAGGCATTGCGCGCCTCCCGATCGTCCCAGTATTCTTGTCTGAATTCGAGCGCTTCCATTGTTACTTCCCACAATTTGAGCCCCTGCCGGCGAGAGTCGGAAAATTGGCGACAAGATATGCAGATAAAAAACGGCATCCAGTGGAGTTATTTACCTAAATTGCGTCTGAATAAGTCGGATTGGCAGAACGGAAATGCTTTACATTGTTGACATGTGAGGCCGCCGACGTTCCGCACGTTACAGATCACAAATTCAGGGCGTCATGAAATTACAATTCAAAATCGTTATATGCAGTGTTTTTGCGTTGTTCGGTACGGTGGTGCAGGCGCAAAATGTAGAGAACGTCACTGTTGATCGAAAAGGTCAGTACGCGGATATTGATGTGGATGCCAGCAACGCAGCCGCCAAAGTTCTCATCCAGGGCGATGAAGACGAGCGCGAAGCGACAATGGCGGCAATGATGAAGGAACCGGACAGCTACAATCCAACCGCGCTCTACATGATGGCGCAGGCCCTTTTTGACATGGATCGCCGTGAAGAAGCAATTTACTGGTTGCTCATGGGCGAGATTCGCGCCAGGATCGACGCGACCATCTGCGCCGAAAGGAGTGCGCGCCAGGGAGTGTCTGTTTTGCGTCAGAGCGTCAGCCGCGATCTGATGCTCTACATGATTGAGAATGCGGAAGAATACGTTGCAACGCTGGACCGTGCGATTGCCTACATTCGCGAACACGACGCCGAATATGACCGGCGCTGGATCAACCTGCACGGCATGGGGGTGTTTATCGCCGGCATGTCCGACGACGGAGAAAAACCGTCTGAGACGGCACTCAGCGCACCGGAGGATACCTGGCCGCAGCTTAAAGCCGAAGCGCTGGACGGCTATCGCGATGGGTACATGAAAATGGTGGATAAAGACTGAAAGCCGCCGGTTTTACTTTGAACTTTGGACCCACTGACAAACAAAAACATCATGAGGGAATGACCGCAGGTCAAAGCCCGCTCTGGGAGGTGCCGCGCCGCCTTTCGCCAAAAAATGCGATTTTGGGCTAACAGGCAGTTAAGATAACCCTGACATGGCCCGTGCGCCATACACAGAGCGGGAGATATTGTGAGCGATAGGCTGACCGGGTCGGACACGCCCGCCGGCACAGAGGCGGGACTGCAGCGCAAGCTGGGGCCACTGATGCTGTGGGGACTGGGCGTAGGGTATGTAATTTCAGGCATGTATTTCGGCTGGAACCTCGGCCTGCCCGAAGGCGGTACGCTGGGCCTGGCTGTAGCGACGCTGTTCATCATCCTGATGTATGGCGCTTTTACCTTCAGTTATACCGAGCTGGCCTGTGCGATTCCACGCGCGGGCGGAGCGTTTGAATATGCGCGGCGCGCCTTCGGCAAGGATCTGGGATTTCTGGCCGGCATGGCGCAGGCCGTCGAGTTTATCTTTGCGCCACCCGCAATCGCCATGGCCATCGGCGCGTATTTTGATCTGTTTCTGCCGGGCGGCAGCAGCCTGACTATAGCCCTGGTGGCCTATCTGATTTTTACCGGATTGAACATCTACGGCGTCAAGGCGGCGGCGCGCTTTGAACTGATTATCACCATTATTGCCGTATTTGAGTTGCTGCTGTTCGCCGGCGTGGCTTTTACCGATTTTGAAGTCTCCAATCTGTCGCTCAACGCCCTGCCGCATGGCTGGGGCGGCGCTTTTGCCGCCATTCCCTTTGCCATCTGGTTTTTCCTGGCCATCGAAGGCGTGGCCAACGTCGCCGAGGAAACGGTCAACCCACAGCGCAACATTGTGATCGGTTTTGGCTCAGCGATCGTTACGCTGGTCATCCTGTGCATTTTGACTTTTGCAAGCTCGGTCGGCGTGGCCGGCTGGGAAGCGATTGTGTATCCTCCGGGTGAAACGGCCATGTCGGACTCGCCGCTGCCGCTGGCTTTGAGCCATGTAGTCGGCAATGATCACTTGCTGTTTCACATGCTCGTGGGCATCGGGTTGTTTGGCCTGGTGGCGTCATTCCACGGCATCATCCTGGCGGCGGGGCGCGCGGTGTTTGAAATGGGGCGTCAGCACTACGTGCATCCCTTTGTCGGCAAAGTGTCGGCGCGCACCGGCACACCGGTCAACGCATTGGTGATTAATATGATCATCGGAATCGTGGCGATTTTTACCGGTCGGACGGCCGAAATCATCACTATTGCCGTTTTCGGCGCGCTGACGCTCTACGTCGTTTCGATGTTCGCTCTGTTTAAGTTGCGGCGCACGCAGCCGAATCTGGAACGACCTTTTCGCGTACCGCTCTACCCGTTTGTACCGGCCCTGGCGCTGGTGATCTCAATTGTCGCGCTGGCGGCGGTCACCTGGTTCAACCCTTTGCTCGCCGGCATCTACGCGCTTCTTCTACTGCTGGCCTGGACCTGGTTCAAATTGTTTCACGAAAAATCCACCGCAGCGCACAAGAGTGCGCTGCAGGCTGATTAAACATCATGGCCTACAAACGCAGCATCGGCGTTCATACTTACATTTTCGACACTCTGGCGGATCTTCTTGCCAGGGCGACTCCGCTGCGCTCGGGCGATGTACTGGCCGGTGTCGCCGCCCGCTCCGAGCTGGAACGCGTCGCGGCACAGATGGTTCTGGCCGACCTGCCGCTGCGGGAGATCATTGCAACCGATTTGATACCGGCTGAAATCGACGAGGTAACGCGCCTGATCGGCGAAACGCACGACGCAGCTGCGTTCAGACGTATTCCGGCCACAACCGTCGGCGATTTTCGCAACTGGCTGCTGCTCGATACGACGACCGGCGCGATACTGCGGGACATCGCGCGCGGAATCACTCCCGAAATGGCGGCAGCCGTAAGCAAGATCATGCGCAATCAGGATCTGATAGCAGTCGCGGCCAAAATCCGGAATGTGACTGCATTTCGTACGACCATCGGACAGGCGGGCCGACTGGCGGTGCGCCTGCAACCCAATGACCCGGTTGACAGTCCGCGCGGCATCGCGGCGCAGATTGTCGACGGCCTGTGTTACGGCTGCGGCGACGCGGTCATCGGCATAAACCCGGCCGGCGACAATCCCGCTCAGGTGGCGGCGCTGCTGCATATGCTCGACGAGATCCGCCGGCAGTACGACATTCCAACGCAGAGCTGCGTTTTGACGCACGTCACAACCACGATCGAGGCGATTGAGCGCGGCGTGCCGGTCGATCTGGTGTTTCAGTCCATCGGCGGCAGCCAGGCCGTTAACGACAGTTTCGGCGTCAATATCAGTTTATTGCGCGAAGCGCACGATGCCGCAGGCCAATTGCGGCGCGGCACCGTCGGCGACAACTGCATGTATTTTGAGACCGGGCAGGGCAGCGCCCTCTCGGCCGACGCACATCACGGGCTGGATCAACAGACTATAGAGGTGCGTGCATACGGACTTGCGCGTGCCTTCAGCCCCCTTCTGGTCAATACCGTCGTAGGATTTATCGGGCCGGAGTACCTGTACGACGGCAAACAGATCACCCGAGCGGGGCTGGAGGATCATTTCTGCGGCAAACTGCTGGGTTTGCCCATGGGCGTAGACGTCTGTTACACCAACCACGCCGAAGCCGATCAGGACGACATGGACAACCTGCTGACGCTGCTCGGCGTGGCCGGCTGTAATTTTGTTATGGGCGTGGCGGGCGCCGACGACGTCATGCTCAATTACCAGAGCACGTCCTTCCACGATGCCATGTACCTGCGTTCCGTTCTGGGCCTGCGTCCGGCGCCGGAATTCGAACGCTGGTTAATTGACATGGGCCTGTTTAACGGCGATCTGCGGCCGATGGACGGACCGCGCCGCGCCGAAAAATTGCTGGGGATGAAATCGCTGTGAGTGTTTCCGACGACGAGCTGGTTCAACAGGATGCGTGGTCGCAGTTGCGGCGGCACACTGCGGCGCGGATCGCGCTCGGTCGCTGCGGCAATGCCGCACCGACTGCGGCACTGCTCGATTTCAGATTGGGACATGCCGCCGCGCGCGACGCCGTTCACGTTCCGCTGGATTTTGAGGAGCTGCAACGCGCCGTGCAGAAACTGACGGCGCTGTCTGTATTACAACTGCACAGCGACGCGCGCGACCGCGCCGAATACCTAAGGCGACCGGATCTGGGCGCCAAACCCGATCAGGCCTCAGCGGCGTTGCTCCGCCGCGCGGCCACTGCGGATGCCTGTGATCTGGCGCTGGTAGCGGCCGATGGACTCTCGGCTGCGGCGCTGACTCAAAACCTGCTTCCCCTGCTGCAGATTCTCCTGCCAAAAATCAGACGGGCCGGTCTGCGTCTTGCACCCTTTTGTCTGGTCGCCCAGGGGCGCGTCGCTATCGGCGATCACGTCGGTGCGGCGCTGAACACCAGGTTGACAGCGGTGCTCATCGGCGAGCGCCCCGGTCTCTCGTCGCACAACAGTCTCGGCGTCTACCTGACGCACAACGCCCGGCCGGGCGTTGGCAACGACAAGCGCAACTGCATCTCCAACATCCGGCCTGAGGGATTGTCGCACGAGGCCGCCGCCGAAAAACTCATGTATCTGATTGGCGAGTCGCTGCGGCGCGGTGTTTCGGGTGTGGCGCTCAAAGACACACAGTCGGTCGACGCGGGCGGGCGACTCAGAGACTGAAGACGGTGGCGGTGTGCCGGACGGCGTAAAAATCAACTTCGGGCCGTGCGCGCCGCACGCGACATTTACAGCGCATCTATTGCGGGACCAACACAGTGACTCAACGGCACGACATCAAACGCATTGTCATTTTAACGCAGAATTACTTTCCGCTGATCGGCGGCATCACAACCTGGTGCTACGAATACGCCTGCGCCTTCCGGGACATGGGTTTTGAAGTCGTCGTCGTTGCTCCCGGCCCCGCCGACCTTCCGCCGGATCCCGACGAAGGTTTTCACATTATCCGGCTGAGCGACCGCAACTGGAAAACGCGCAAGAACTACCGCATTTATGGCGCGATTAAACATCTGATCAATGCCGAGACTGTTTTTCTTTGCGCCAACTGGAAAATGGCCGTGCCCTGTATGATGCACTCTCTGCATCGTCGCATCCGATATTTCACCGCGGTGCACGGGCTGGACGCCTTTGAACGCCGCAAAGTTAATCGCCGGATTCAACATCTGGCATTTGCGCGCGGGGACGGCATTATCCCCGTGAGCAAGTACACGCTGGATCTGATGCAACCCTTTAATATTGCGCCGGAAAAATATCGGGTTGTCAACAACGGCGTCGATCTGGACAAATTCCCGCTGTTGCCGCGCGATCCGGCAATTGAGCGAAAGTACGGCTTCGGCGAGGAGTTCCGTTTAATCAGTATCAGCCGTATCGACATCCGCAAGGGTTTTGACATGACGATCCGCGCGCTGCCTTTTGTTAACAAACCGGTTGTGTACTATATCGCCGGCGAGGGCAAGTATCGGTTGGAGCTCGAACGCATTATCGCCGAACTCAATCTGGCCGATCGCGTGAAGTTTATCGGCTTTGTGCCGGACGAAGAGTTGGCGGCGGTCTATACTTGCGGCGATCTGTTCAGCATGCCGTCGCGTCGCTACAAAAACTCCGTCGAGGGATTTGGCATTGTTTATCTGGAGGCGGCGGCCTGCGGCGTTCCGGCGATTGCCGGCAAGAATTCAGGTGGCGAGGACGCCGTGCTGGATGGTGAAACCGGTTTTCTGGTCGACCCGCATTCGCCGGAGGACATTGCCGCGGCGATTAACAGGGCCATCGAAGACCGCGATCTGTTAAACAGCATGCAAACTCGGGGCCGCAATCGCGTTGAGCAGTTTTTCACCTGGAAATACCTCGCATCTCAGATGCTCGATTTCATGCGCGAGCGTCTGGACGCTTGAACACAACCCGCCTGAGCACTTCGCCCTGCGTTGCATGGCTTGTTTTTTCTCTTGTTAATCCCGCGGTGCGGCGTCGCGCGCAGTTGAGTTTGTGCAAGACTTCAGCAGCACAGAGTTAACGCTCGGACTTCCGTCGGTTTCTGGTGTTGATAACGCGATAATGACGAGTGTTCCGCCTGCGCCTGATCCACCACAGCAGCGCCAGACTGGCTGCCAGATTGAAAAACCACAGGAATTGAATTATACCCAATTCGGCCTCCGGGCAGAGTGAGGAGTCGTGAGGCAGGCGCTGTGCCCATTCTGTCAATCGAATGTGTCGGTCGCCAGGTCCTGCCGCCCGCTGCGCGGATGGCGATACCAGGGCCAGTCGTTCCAGACGCCGCGGTATGCGCCGAGCGCTTCAAGCGCCGGGCGCTCAGCCTCGGTGACCGGAGCAAGATGAAATCCCGGCTGTTTGCGCGGAACCGGCGGGCGCTTACTGCCATAACCGATAGAATACAGGATGCGCGCCACGTCGTCGGCATGACCGCGTTCGATACGGTATTTAACGTGCCGCTCGCGATATAAAATCTTTGTGATATCCGCCCCGCTCATAGCGCGCGGCGCGCGTTCTTTATCGAACGACTGGGGATTTTTGATGTAGAGCCGCACGACCCACTTGTCGTCCGACACCCAGGGATATGCCACGATGCCGGGAATCGTCCGTTCCAGCAGCTCGGCGTCGAACTGCGCCAGCGCCAGCAGCTCATCCGTTGTCAGTTTGTCGTAGTTGTCGAAGTCGATCAGGTCGGAGCGTTTGTGTATCGCAGCGTAGTTTGCCATGAGATTGCTTTGAGTATTGCGAAATCGCGACCGCGCGGCATGCAACAGTCCGGTCACAAACATACGCAATTCAGGCCGACGAGCGGCCAGGCTTTACTGTTGAAATGCATGGATATACATTTATACTTATATATTCGACATCTGTCATAGTCCGATGAATATGAACTTCTAACTCGCCGACTAACAAAAGAGTCAGAAAAGCCTGCCGGAATCCGCAGGAGACGGCAAAGCGTTCATGCCGCACCACAAAGACGCATGCAAAAATTCCTGCCGCCATGTCCAATTTGCAACGCCCTGCCTGTCGTAATGCAAACGACATTTTATCATGCAAGTCAGGGAACTCATCAATGGAAATTATCAAGGAAGTCCAGGTCGACGCGCCGGCGTCCAAAGTGTATGCGGCGTTTACCGATGCGCAGGAAATGGCGGGATGGTGGTGCAAGGACGCTCAGCTGGGCAGCAAGCCGGGCGCTGTCAACAAAATGCGTTTTAACAAAGAGGGGCAGATCGTCGACATGCAATTCCGCATTGTCGAGCTCGAGCCCGAAAAACACCTCGTCTGGTCCTGCGTGGAAAATACCTTCGCCCCCTGGGTTGGCACGGCTTTCTGTGTGGATATTTCATCCGACGGCGAAAACTCAAACGTGCGGCTGACTCACAGCGGCTGGGATGTCGACAAGTTCGGCCAGGAAGTCATCGACAACGTCAGCGGCGGCTGGGACCACTTTTTGCAGAGTTTAAGCAGCTACTGCAAAACCGGTGTTGGTGCGGCGATTTGATTCTCCAGGGAAACGGGCTTCCGCGGGCACCGCGTCTGTGGAGGTCCGTTGTTGTGTATGTCCGACGGATCAGCTACAGCCCGAAATATTAAACATCCTGCTGCTGTATCAAGAGCAATTGTTTGTCGATGAACCGGCGCTCAGCCGGTGATTGCGTCAGTCCGCGCGCCCGTTTCAGATAACGTGCCGCGCCGTTCGTGTCGCCTAGTTTAATGCGGAACATGCCTTGAGCCGCCGTCAAAAGGTAATAGTCTTTCAGCCGCCCGTTCTGCTCCAGCGCGTCGAGTCGCTGAATGGCCGCTGCGGCGTTTTCCGTGCAGGCGCTCACAATCGCGATGTTGAGATCGATAACGGGATTGGGTTTGAGCTTTGCCAGCAGCTCGTATTTGTGTTGTATACTCTGCCAGTTAGTCGTTGCAAAACTCGGGGCCAGACAGTGTTCCGCGGCGATTCCGGCCTCAAGATGCCAGGCACTCAACTCACTGCCGCGTCGCGAAAGCTCCAGGTGCTGCATGCCCGCCGCAATCAGTTCCCGGTTCCAGAGCGACCGATCCTGTTCTTCAAAAATGACAATGCCGCCATCTTCATCCGTGCGCGCTTCAAAACGCGCGGCGTGCAGACACATCAGCGCAAACAGCGCGTGAAGGTCGGGTCGGTCGTGGAATTGCTCCTGAAGCAATCGGCACAATCGCATCGCTTCGGCGCACATGTCGCGCCGGATGATGCTGTCGGCGTGGCTGGAACTATAGCCTTCGTTAAACATCAGGTAGAGCGTCAGGCCGACAGCGGAAATCCGCAGCTGCAATTCCTCGCCCGAGGGTATGACAAACTCGGGGCGTTTATCGCGTAGCGTGCGGCGCGCCCGGTACAGCCGTTTGTTTATCAGGCTGTCGTTGGTCATAAGCGCCGAGGCCACCTCGCGCACGCCGAATCCACAGAGAGTTTTGAGCGTCAACGCTATTTGTGACGTCAGGCTCAGCGCCGGGTGGCAGCAGGTAAATATCATGCGCAGCTGACTGTCGCGGATCTCATCTTCCAGAAAAATGTCGTCAATCTCAACAGTGGCGAGCATGCCGCCGGCAATGACGTCGTTGTTGCGGCGGGCGGACTGTTGACGCGCGACTTCGTTCAGCGCCTTGTTTTTGGCGACGCGCATCAGCCAGGCGGCGGGATGGTCGGGGATGCCGCCGAGGCTCCAGGCATCCAGAGCGGCAATAAGAGTATCCTGGACAATGTCTTCGGCCAGCTCAATTCCGGCGGTGCCGAAAAAGCGCGTTAATACGGCGGTGAGACGTCCCGCTTCGGTTCGAAAACAATGCTCCACGAGCGCTTGCGCGCGTGGATCCCTTTGCGATGTTTTGGCTGCCTGCTGCATTTCAGTCGATTGGATGCATAAGCGGAGTAACGAGCGGCCGGACTTCAATCCTGTACCAGGGAATTTGCGGTGCTCGTTTGGCTATTTCTGTTGCCGCTGCCAGATTCGCCGCACGAATCAACATGAACCCGGCCACAATTTCCTTGGGCTCCAGGAATGGACCGTCCGTTACGACCGTCTGATCCTCGCGTACTATTGCGCCGGCAGGCTCGAGTTTTTGCCCGGTCAGATACTTGGGTCCCAGCTCTTCGACCCAATCGCGAAACTTGCCGAGCATTGACTGAATATCTTCCGGCGACATCGTCTGTGTTCCACTGCCACGGATGATCAACAGAAACTCACGCATTCGTCAAACTCCACATTAATTTCTCTTTACGGGGGGGATACCGGGCGTTGCCGTTGCGTCCGCTGCTCCGGCACGGTCGCCGGCTTAAATCCGCTCTTGTTTGTCACGGGGAGCGAAGTTGGCGTTATGCGAGCAGGTCGCCGCGTCGACAATACTTTCGCCATGTGTGATAAAGACAGTTGTCAATTGCAAAAATGGACATCCGGCAAAACAATGCAGACACAACGGAAAAAGGAAAAGCCGCATCGGATGAGTAATCAATCCGGATGCGGCTTTTATTTGTGTTCCACCCAAGGGTGGATACTGTTTTCCGATTTTAGATCGTGTTGTCTTTAAGGATCATGGCAACCCATGATCGTGAAGTTTGAATCATGGAATCACCCCCTTTTGAACTGGTTTGACAAAACCTGAACTGTGGAAGGCCGACACTATCGTGTCCGGTTCCTGTTTGTGTTCGAAATCATTCGCGCACCACCTCCCTCAAGTTTTGTGAACAATCGCCGGTGCAATTTGCACCGGAGTGAGTAAAACCTTATCGCGATACTGGTCTTGATGTTCCCTGAACATCTACGTGCAAAATGATGAATTGCATCGTCAATGTCAACAGGATTGTCAGGCGGAGAGAATTTTTTCCATTTACAGAAAGATAATCGCTCCCGCACGGATCCATTCTGACCTCATGCACCCAGAGCACGAAGCAGAAAGGTTCGAACCGAAGCCGAATTGCGATAGTAGTCCATCAGTTGCTCGGCCAGATCGTCGGCCGTAATGATTGAAGCATCCGGTTCAACGGAATAGTAAAATGCTTTGTTGAACAGTAAGGGTTGTGCTTCGGCAGCCGTGCGGAATTCCTTTGGAAGGATTTTGTTTTTTGGGCCGCGAATCTCACCCCAGCTTGCGACGAACCTCTTGTCATTGACGGCCTGAACAAACTCTTCATCATGATCCACAATATGCTGACGGACCTGCACCAGGCGGTTTTTATCCAGTTCATACGCCCCGCCGGCCAGCATGACCTTGTCGCCGCCGAACTGAAAATACAGACCGGGATGTGTGTGGTCTTTGCGGCCCATTGGAGAAATCACGGCCGCCATGTGAGTTTTGTACGGCGATTTATCGGCTGAAAACCTGATATCCCGATTAATGCGAAAAATGGCATCCTTGGGCGCGATGGCAATTGATTCATCCTCAATCCGCATGCGCGTGATCATTTCCTGGACGAAGTCCTGAAACGGCTTCTTGACCACTTTTTCATAGCGCTTTTTATTGGCCAGAAACCACTCTCGCTCATTGTTTGCTTCGAGATCCCGAAAGAACTGTCTGAAGTCATCGGAAAAATAGGCCATAATTCATTGCTCCGGTTGTGACTGAGTGGTCGGAGAATTGCCAGCTCAGCAAGAGTAGGACGTCAGAGAGGATGAATCACATGTATAGCTACGCCCTGGACCTGGAAATCATCGTACTCGCCAATTTCAATGGGCCGGTAACGAGCATTTTCCGGTTTGAGCCAGATTGTTCCGGCTCGCTCCAGCATGCGTTTGACTGTGAGCTCACCGTTCAGCATCGCAATCACGATGTCGTTGTTTCGCGCCTGAAGCGCACGGTCTACAATCAGGATATCCCCTTCCTGGATTCCCGCCTCGACCATTGAATCACCCACGACACGTACGAAGAACGTCGCATCCGGGTGAAGAATCAGATCCTTGTTAAGGTCGATTGCCACCGCTACTCTCATTCATGCTGCATCAAACACAACGGCCGCCAATCTCCTGGATCCGCTGCAGTGCGCCAAATATAAAAAGCTTCCACCGTTTGTCCTGCTTTTGGCCCTTCTGCCGCGACCCGCCTGCTAAATTCAATCGACGCGCGGGTCATATTTCCTTTGGAGAATATCTCGAAAGAGAATATATTGGGCTTGTGCATTCCCTTCCCGGCGGCTTTGCACTAGCCGAACAACTGCCGGGACTGCAAGCCGAAAACTATCGCCAAGCGGGTGAAATCTGTTTAATTGTACACCAGGCGCAATCCCGGAACGGATTCCGTCCGGTCGATTCTGCACCCAACTGGATAATAAATTATCACAAAAGAGAATATTGTTATCATGCCGCGTGTCATTATTGTCGATCCGGACCCCATTTTGCGCAACGGATTGAAATACTTTCTCACGATTGCGCTGAATTATGACGTTGTTGAGGCGGACGCTCTGGGTCGGTTGATCGACCACCTGCGGCGCGAACGCTTTGACCTGGTAATAGTTGATCATGCTGCAATCGATCAGCAGAGATTTGAAGAAATAAGAGAGTTGCGCCGTGAATTCTCTGAAATTCCAATTGTTTTTATCGGCCCCAAGAGCGACTACCACCATTCTGTGCGCGCTTTCAGATCCGGCGTCAACGCCTATCTGAGCGCTGGCGCCGACCCGGAAGAACTGGCGGATGCCATTTCCACGGTACTGCGCGGCAGGACTTATCTCGATCGTCGACTGACAAACTCGTTTGTCGATACATTGCGAGGCGGCGGTGAGAAGGCTCCACACGAGCGACTCACGCCGCGCGAATTTGAAGTGTTCATCCAGGTTGCGCTGGGGTATGGGTTAAAGGAAATTGCCGCCAATCTCAATGTCAGCGTCAAGACAGTCAGTACGCATAAGCGCAACATATCTCGCAAGACCAACCTGAAATCAGCTGCTTCGATTGTCTTGTATGCGGTCCAACACAAACTGATCGACCCCTGATCACTGTGCCTGGTAATGACCGTCCATCCCGTCCGTCGGGGAACTTTCCAGCCCGTATTCAGGTTGGCCGCACCACCAGGTTTTGTGGAGTCGCCCGGCCGACTTGTCAGAAGCGAATTTTGTATCTTGCCCGCTTCCATCAAACCGGATATACACATTGACAGGAAGAGAAATCGGATGAAAACCTACTACAACCCGGATGACCTGGCCAAGTTTGGCGACATCTCCGAGTTTCAGGAGCCCCTGGCGAAAAAGTTCTTCAGTTACTACGGCGATGTGTTTGCGGAAGGCGCTTTGTCTCAGCGTGAAAAGTCGCTTATCGCATTGGCCGTTGCGCATGCGATTCAGTGTCCGTACTGCATTGACGCATATACCACTGATTCGCTTGAAAAAGGTTCAAACGAGGAGCAAATGATGGAGGCAGTTCACGTTGCGGCAGCCATCCGCGGCGGCGCATCGCTGGTGCATGCGGTGCAGATGATGAACAAAGCCAATGAAATCAGCATGTAAACCCGTAGGATGTATAAGGTTGAATCTCCGAAGTGAATTTCGACAGCTGAAAGCTGAAAGCAGGAAGGCAAAACGGGAAAGAAGATGATCGAAAAATCAACAAAATCAGCACCGATCAAATCAATGGAGCGTCGCGGCAGTGAATTCGCCGATACTACGGCGCAGTTGCGTGTGTTAAACAATCACCGCGACCGAATAACCGCATTGCCGAAGTTTGCATCAAAGTTAAAAGAGAGCGGACTGTGGCCATTGCGTCCCACATCGATCGACATCCTTCAGATGAACGTCGGCTACATGTGCAATCAAACTTGCAAACACTGCCATGTCGATGCCGGGCCCGATCGCACTGAAATCATGACCCGCGAGACAATGAACCAGTGTCTTGATGTTATTCGCGGCGGCGGAATTTCTACGGTCGACCTGACGGGCGGTGCACCCGAGATGAATCCCGATTTTCGCTGGTTTGTTGAACAGGCGTCGCCGCACGTGGATCGTATAATCGTCCGCTGCAACCTGACTATTATAAATGCAAATCCGAAGTACAACGACTTGCCGCAATTCTTTGCACGGCACAAGATCAATGTTGTCTCTTCCCTGCCTTATTACAACAAACGCAACACCGACCGTCAGCGCGGCGACGGCGTGTTTGATAGCTCGATCAAAGCCTTGCTGGCGCTGAACGAAGTAGGATACGGCAAGGAAGGAAGCGGCCTTGAGCTCGATCTTGTTTACAATCCGGTTGGTGCGTTCTTGCCGGCGCCTCAGAAGTCACTGGAAGCCGATTATAAGCGCGAGTTAAAACGGCTGTTTAATGTGGAGTTTAACTCTTTGTTCACCATAACCAATATGCCGATCGCTCGATACCTGGAATACCTGATCGCCTCCGGCAATTACGAGGCATACATGGAGAAGCTCGTGAACTCCTATAACCCGGCCGCTGCCGCCGCCGTCATGTGTCGCAATACGCTCTCAGTTGGCTGGGACGGCGTTTTATATGACTGCGATTTTAACCAGATGCTGGAACTCGAGGTCGGCGGCGCTGCTCCTAGTCACATCAGGGACTTTGATCGTGCGGCCCTGACGGAACGCGCCATCATCGTCAACCAACATTGTTATGGATGTACGGCCGGCGCCGGTTCCAGCTGCGGCGGTGAAGTCGCCTGAGAGTTGTTTGAAAGTACTTGGCGCTGATTGATTGCCGAATTTCAGGCCACCGGTTTAAATTGCTCAAATGCCTGGGAGCAATTCTTACAGTAGTGAATCGCACGACAAAGCGTCGGACCAAACGGCGACTGCAACACTGTGTTGCGGCTGCTGCAGTAGGGGCATTCCGTGTCGGAAAGAACGTCCAGTGAGATATATCCATCGCTGTGCTTCGGCGGCGCCAGGCCAGACTCTTTTAACAGTTTTTTGCCTTTTTCCGTGATGCGGTTTGTGCTCCACGGCACCGCATATGTGACGTTTACCGCAACGGAGTCCAGCGGCAGCTGTTCAATGCGTTGTTTAATATCCCTGGTGATATAGTCGAGCGCGGGGCACCCCGAAAAGGTCGGCAGAAAGCTGATCTCTGCTTTGTTGCCGCGAAGTTTGACTTCGTGAATCATTCCGAGGTCCACCACGGAGACGCGCGGAATCTCGGGATCCATCACTTCTTCAAGCGCTTGCCAGATGTCCTGTTCGGTTACGGTGTGCATGATGCAGTTACAGGGTATTACCAGTCCGCCGACGGATCCGAGCGCAGTACTGCGCCCATTTCTTCTATCAGCGAGCCAAGGTGTTCACTGTGAAAACCTTTTCGACCGCCAAAGAAAGCCGTCCCAGCTTCCTGTGCGTTGAGCTCGGGGAGTGCCAATCCGCCATGCGCCAGGGCGGGTTCAATATGTTGCAGCCAGAGATCACGCAATTGCGCTGATCCGGCGTAAACGCCCGCATCCACGAGTTCCTCCTCGTGCTCCAGCTTTTCGAAAATCCCGAGCGCCATGGGAAATGCTTCGTTCAGGGCGGATTGCATGCGTGCATGGCTTTCTTCTCCACCGCGGCTCAGTTGCGCCATCCAGGTGTTGCCGTGCATGATGTGGTATTTGATCTCGCCGAGAAGTTTGCGCGATACAAACGCCAGGGGTTTAAAACTTGATTCAGCCAGTGCCGCAAATCTCAGATAAGATGCCTGGTCAAACAGAAAGTGGCGCATCAGCGAAAAAGCGTACGAGCCGATGGGATACTCCACAAAGTGGCAGCATCGATACTCGCTCTCCGGTCGCAGAAATGCAATCGTGTCGGGGTCTCTCTCGCCGAGATCGCGCTGCAGGATTTCGTACAGGGCCAGAGACTGTCCCATCTGGTCCTGCGCCATTGAAGAGAAAGCAATATCCTCTTCGAGCAGCGGTCCGAGTCCCGTCCACTCCGAATTGCGATGTCCGAGAATCAGCAGGTCGTCCGCCGTGGCGTACAAAAGACTCTTGAGTGCTTCGTTGCTAGCTGTCATTGTGTCGCTTTTTGAATTGTTCGATGCGGCTGCGGACTTTGTAAAATCCCGCTTCGCGATATTGTTTCTCCGGTACGTTCTCCCACATGTCGGAGTGTTCGTCGCCGACCGTGTGAATGTCCGATGTCCGGACCACCCAGATACTCGTACTGGTACTGCGGCGGCCGTACTGTTCCTTGGCGAACAAAAAGGCCATTTCCGGGCTGGGAGCGTGGACGGATCCGACGTGCGTGTGCCGCCCGCCCCGCTTAGCCTGGTGAAACACTTCGTATGTTTCAAAGTAATCGCGACGCTCCAGCGGCTGCATGCTCTGGTCGTCTTCTTCAATGTTGAAACGCGTCACGCGCGGATCAAGCGACTTGATGGTCGACATCCACTCTTCCGATCAATTCGAGAATAAGAGAATTTCTCCTGGTTCCGGACATCAGCTCAGGGGCACGCTGTACTGCGTCTCGGGACGCAGCAAGGCTTCGCGTACCCACTTGCCGCGTTCTTCGGCCGTACGGCGTACGGCAAGACGTTCCTTGTTGCAGGGACCGTCGCCGTTGATAACGCGTTTGAATTCATCCCAGTCCGGCTCGGTGTATTCCCAACGGCGCGTCTCGGGGTTTTTACGCAGGTTGGGATCGGGCAGCGTCAGTTCCAGTTCCCAGATTTTCGGAACGTACATGTTGAGGAACTGCTGGCGCATATCGTCATTGGAAGCCATTTTCACCTTCCAACGCATCAACTTCTCACCGTGGACAGAAGCGTTGTCCGGCGGGCCGAAGAAATGCATGATCGGCGGCCACCAGCGGTTGAGGGCGTCCTGCAGCACTTCGCGCTGAGCGGGCGTGCCCGTAGCCAGGTGCACCACGGCATCGTAGCCGTACTTGAGGTGGAACGATTCTTCCTGGCAGATGCGCTCAAGCGCGCGGCAGTACGGAGCGTACGACCCCTTGGAATTTGTTACCTGGTTGACAATTGCTCCCGCGTCGATCAACCATGCTATTACCGCCGTGTCGGCCCAGGTCTTTGCCGGATAGTTGAACACGTTCGAATACTTGGATTTACCGCTGATAAGATCGTTGATCATTTCTTCGCGTGATTTGCCGAGCGTCTCTGCGGCATTGTACAGCAACTGAGCGTGCCCTACTTCATCCTGTACTTTGGCTGCAAGCGCAAGTTTGCGGCGGAATCCCGGTGCGCGCGTTATCCAGGTGCCTTCAGGCAGCGCTCCAATGATTTCAGAGTGTGCGTGTTGCTCAATCAGGCGAATGAGTTGGCGACGGTATTCGAACGGCATCCAGTCATGCGGTTCGACTTTTTCCCCGCGATCAATACGCGCCTCGAATTCGGCCAGCTTTACCGGATCGTCGTCGTCTTTGTGGTCCTGGAGCGGTTTGTCAAAAATGTATCCACCACCATACATGTAGCACCTCTTTCCTGGATTAATGGCGGGCGACTAACAGTCTCCGCGGGAGGAAGATTGTACCCCGAAAACCGAAGTTAGGCTAAATACGATCATCATGCAATGACATTGTTCTGTGGATTTCAGGCACGCCGCGCCCTCACAGTGAACAAACTTCAAATAGTTGAAGGGCTGCTCTCGTCTGGGCTCCCAATTGAAAAATCCGCCAACAGAGCAAATCCGGCAGGCTAACCATGTTGTACGATGTCGTTGACTTTCAAAAAGATGTTGTCGAAGCAAGTGCTGTAAAACCCGTGCTGGTCGACTTCTGGGCGCAGTGGTGCGGACCGTGCCGAATGCTTGGCCCCCTGCTGGAAAAACTGGCCGCAGAGTATGCTGACAGGTGGACACTGGTCAAGGTGGAAACCGATAAACACCCCGAAATCAGTGCCGAGTACGGCGTGCGCGGTATTCCAAACGTCAAGCTGTTTCGCGACGGCAAGGTAGTGGATGAGTTTACCGGAGCTTTGCCGGAGCGGGTGCTGCGATCCTGGCTCGAAAAAGCTGTTCCCAATCCACTTGATCAGGAGGTTGAGCAAGCTGTGGAGCTGCTCAAAGTTGGTCAGGCGCTGGAAGCGCGCGAACTCCTGCAATCCGTTCTGGAGCGCGAACCGCATCATGAAGCGGCCGCCGCACACCTGGCGCGTTCACTGGCCATTGATGATCCGATTGCGGCCGGAGAGTTGGTTGCGGGCATCTATGAGAACTCTGCGCATTTTGAACTTGCCGACAGCGTTCGCACACTGGCGGCGCTGGCGCGACATCTGCCCGACGGTGAGCGGCTGCCCGAAGCAGACGTTCGCGAAGCCTACATGACTGCGATAAGTTCGCTGTTCAACAAAGAGTTTGACCAGGCGTTGGAAGCCTTGATCGATATCATCCGCCTCGACCGCTACTACGACGATGACGGCGCACGCAAGGCATGCATCGCTTTGTTTAAATTACTGGGCGAAGACAACGAGATCACTCTGCGCCACCGTCGCAGTTTCGACGGAGCACTTTACTAGAAATCAAGGTTGAAGTAAGAGCGATTCAGTCAGGATTGATGCTCTGTCTATCAACAGCCGTTATTGCAAATACAAGCCAATTTGCAATAACGGACCAAGGCCGCCGGCAAACTAACCGCGCAAGCCTGTCACGATTTTCCACTCATCCGCGGTAACAGGCATGATACTCAGCCGCTGACCTTTGCGCAGTACCAGCATGTCTTCCAGTCCCGGTGTCTGCTTCAGTTCGTCGAGTGTAATCGGCGGATCATAGCTCTCGTGTTTCTGAACATCGACAACCGACCAGCGTGGATCCGCACTCTTGCTCCTGGAGTCGAAGTATTTGCTCTTTGGATCGAATTGCGTTGGATCCGGATAGGCTTCCCTGACAATTTTCACCACGCCGAAAATTCCGAGTGGCTTAATGACGCTGTGATAGAAAAACGCCAAATCACCGACTTTCATCCGGCGCATAAAGTTGCGGGCCTGGTAGTTACGCACGCCTTCCCAATGATCGCGTTCATCTTTCTCGGCCAGGAGTTCCGGCCAGCCATACGTGTCCGGGTCGCTTTTCATTAACCAGTACTGCATTTGAACCTTTCCAATCTGTTAAGCGGATAAACTGTGGGCACGCGAATCTAAACAATTTCTGTCGTCATGACCGAATTGCTTCAAGCCGGCCTGGTCTGAACTCAAGCTCATGAGAAAGTTAAATGCAGAACGTTTCCCTGTTTGTTGTTTTTCCAATTCTTTCCAAGATGTTTAAATGTTTAGGGGTTTCGAAAGCGCACAAAATGCATAAATCAGACCGCTTCAATACTTGTATCCATGCGGGTTCACGCGCGGATTGTCTTCCCGAAAGCGCACAAAATGCATAGTCAAAACGAACAAAATGCATAAGTAAACGAACATTTTGCATAGTTGAACCGCACAAAATGCATAGTTGAACCGCACAAAATGCATAGCTAAAACGAACAAAGCGCATAAAGGCGCACAAAATGCATAACAATCCTACGTTCAGGGCCCTTTTTAGCCCGTTCAGCTATGCAAAACGTTCGGTTAACCACGAATTTCCGCCCTTTTAAGCGATTGGACTTGACATGAGCGTCAATTTGCAGGCCGTGTCGGCTCCAGATCTTCCTTTCCCTCCCGCAGGCCATGCAATTTGTTAGGGTTTGCAAGCCGAATCCGATCACTTTTCCATCAATTGGGCGTGGCTGAACTCGAAATTGGGTCGTCGAGGTAAAAAAAATTATTGCGACCCAGCTTATGCAAAATGTTTGTTTTGATCGGCGGATCGTCCCGATTACCGATCGGATCCGGACGGCGCTCGAAGCACCAGGATTGCTGTGCGATTTCTATGCATTTTGTGCGGTTTGAGCTGCAGAGCGCTGTGTGCCCGATGCCGGACCAGAAATCATTCTGACACCGGTAAACCTTGATAGATGGAGTTGCTTCTGTCTTGTCTTTTAATCGGGTTGGTCTGTTCCCACTGCGATTGATTATGCATTTTGTTCGGTTTGAACTGCAGGCAAAGTTCTCACACCGCGAGAAGCGCACCACAACTAGCATGCATGACCGCCGTCAATCAGTTATGCATTTTGTTCGGTGTTGTGGTTTGAAGCCGCTTGGCAGTCTCATCGTGCTGCAACTGCTTCAAGAATATTCATTTATTCCGAACAGGTTTTATTTGTATGTTCGGTTCATGCTATATACTAGGGAGTAATGGGCATGGCACGTGCCGTTTCCAAAAAAGAGGATGCCGCGGCGGCCAAATCGCGCGGAAAAAACAAGTCCAAGATTCTGCTCAAAAAGCACTCGGCCCTGGTGCAGATGAAGAACGTGCCGACGGCCGGTCAACGCAAACTGCTCAACACCTTGCTGCAGATTGCCGGCGAGCGCCTGCGCGAAAACCAGAACACGCGCATGTTCACCACGAGTTTTACTGAGATCAGACACCGCAGCGGCATGCAGAAAGAAACGAACTATCAACGCATCAAAGAAGCGCTCGAAGGCCTGGCCAATGTCAACGTCAAGTACAATGTGCTCGACAAGGACAAGGAAATTGAGTGGGGCGTCTTTGCTCTCGTATCCGAAGCAAAAGTTCGTTCGGACGGCAGTGTTACGTTTGCCTTCCCACCGACGATACACGACAACATCCTCTTCCCTTCCATGTTTGCCGTACTCAACACCGGCATCATCAACGGCCTGCGCAGCAAATACGCCATTGCCCTGTACGAATTGCTGCAGGATTATCGCCGAATCGGCATGGTGACGATGACGATTGACGAGTTTCGTGAGCTCATGGCGCTGGAGCACGAGTACACCGAATTTTCCATGCTGCGACGGCGGATTATTCATGCGGCCGTGAAAGAAATCAATCGCAAAACGGACATGCGGGTCAGTTACGAGTGTATCAAGGACGGGCGCAAGTACACCGACGTGACCTTTCTTGTTTCCAGCGCCACCTCATTGAACCGCGAAGAAAACAGTCTGTTCTCTCAGGTGCATGAAGTCGCAACAGAAATTCCCAATGCCGCACTCGCTGCGCGCCTGCGGTAC
>JAUIKM010000076.1 GCA_030430495.1 bacterium
TCGCTCTCGATGCGGGCGCAGATCGTCGTGCCCAGCAGACTTTCGTCGGCCGGCACCTGCATCGTGACGTAGATATTCATGTACTGATCCACGGGCAGATTGTCGATGGTCCACTCGGCTACCGGATTGTCGTAGCTGTCCGCCTGCGGATCGCTGCTGAAGTCGGTCAGCAGGCCGTCGTGAGTAAAGCGGATCGTGCCGGAGTAGGGCAGCGTGCCGATATTGCGAATGCTGATGAAATAGTTCATCTCAAAACCGGGACGTGCGCGGCCCGGCGTCACCGATACATCGATCGCTTCAATCAGGCGCTCGGCTTCCATCGCAAAGTCGGCGCTCACTTCACTGCCTTCTTCCGTCAGCGAAACCGTCGCCGGACCCGCCGGACAGCTTTGTGTCCACAGTTCGTGATCGATCACTTCAACTTCGTAGTCGCCCAACGGCAGCGTCAGGCTGTAGCGGCCGTTGTCGTCCGTGGCCGCGTGGAACGGTCCCGGCGTGAATTTCACGAAGCGTCGCGTCAGATTCTGGTCCATGCCGTTGAATTCGCAGTCGCTGTTGTAGTCGGCGTAGACAGTGCCGCTGGCCACTGCGCCTGATTCAACGCCGGAAGTGATGGAGGTCAGTTGCGCCTCCATCTGAAACCCGTCGTCGTCCGCCTCATGACGAGAAACCAGCACGCGTGCGGCGCGACTCCAGTCGTCGAGGTTGATGCTCGTCGGCAGATTGCGAGGGTTCATTCTGAAGTCGCAGTCGTTGTTTTCAAGGTACAGGCCGATCTGACTGAAGTTCACCAGTTTCCCGTCGGGAAACATGTTGACTTCACTGCTGAAATTTATGGAGTTGTAGCAGGCGTGCTCGCCGCCTTCATCGAACTCGCGGCTCTGTACATAGGCAAAAAAGCCCGACTCGCGGAATCCGCCGCGATCGTCCGGCAGCGTAGATGAAAACTCATGGTCGCCGGCCTTGACGACGATGCTGTTCGCGCCTTCGGTCAGGTTGAACATCGAAACCACCGCGTTGGTCGAGATCGACTGGATTGACGGGTCAAAAATCAGGATACCGCTGATTTCATCGCCCGGATTGATGCCGTAATTGTCGTTCGGGTCGAATATTGTGGTCACTTCAGCTTTGAACTGAAATGATATGAACTGCTGTGCCTGCACCACCAGCGACGTCGCGGGCAGCAGAAGGAGGCAAAGCGCCAGTCTGGCAAGTAAGTGCATGATGAATCCTCATGGATGTGCTTGTGAGTTTTGCTCGGTGGAATCGGTGTTGGTGCGAGTACGCGTGTATAGTTGCGTCCGTACCTGCTTTGTTGCCGCCGAACCTGTTAAGTCGTGTGTCTGGCGTTCGGGCAGCTCTCCAACGCGGCCTGCCGAAAAATGGCCCGGGGAGTCATTGCGGTGGTCAAGACAAGCGCCGCCGGAAAAAGGTCTCAAAAAAATCCCTTGCGCCGTGATCCTGCCGTTTTTCTTCCCTGACGCTTCGCCGCCTGCGCGGCTTGCTTTTTTCTTTTGCTCGTCAGCGCGCCAGAATTTGCAGTACGTGGAATCTGTCACCCGGGCGATAGCCGATCAGACTCCCGTTCGGAATAACGGCCGTTGTGGGTCCTTAAAGCCTCCCAGTTTGAAAATGTGATTCCCGTTCAGCGGAGAATCTGTCACGTTCAACCACAAGAAACGCTACGGTCAGTTTTTTCGCCATGGAAAAGCGCGAGGATGGTTAAAAGCTTGTCTTTGGCGCCTGCATACCGGTTGCGGCGTCACTTGATCCACCACGGTTTGATGGCATGCTGAACGAGCCCGCGCGTAGCGGGTAAGGGAAGCTATATTGGTGGGTATCGTTCCTGGAAAGGTGGTGGTGTCGGGGTGGGTCCTTTGATCTCACTAAAAAACACCCCACAAAACTTAACAACTTCAAACTCGCACCCGAATCCGTCGACGTCCAAACGCAGGCAAAACAAAAACGGCGTCCGTTTGCAGTAAACGAACGCCGTCGTGTTTGGCGAATCAAACCGTCGCCGATTCAGTTGCTCACAGCCGGATCAGCGCACCACGTTGATCGGTTTTACGATCGTGCTGCCCGGCGTCGTAATCGTCAGCCAGTAGCTGCCCGCCGCCAGCTCGTCCAGTGCGAGCACCGTGCCGGCGCCGTTGAGCGGCTGCGTCATCAGCGCTTCGCCCAGGGCGTTGCGCACGGTGACGAAACTCTCAGCGGCCTGGTTCAGCGGCTCCTCAAAACGGATCGTGACTTTGTCGCTGGTCGGATTCGGGAAGACGCTGATCGAAGCGTCGTCCAGATCGTAGTCCACCGACGTCGTCGTGCCTGCAATGCGGCTGACCACCGTGTTGGTGATAACCGGGCTGTTGAAGTCGAAATAGATCGCCGCGTCGTTCGGGATTTCCGTGCCCGATGCCAGCTCGTCATTCAGGTAAACGTCAAACTTGATGAATCCCTGGCTGCCGGCTTCGTCCACCGCTTTCGGTTTCAGGTTGATGTCGTTGAACGTCCATTCCAGCGCGCCGTCGTTTGTGAAGTCGAACGTAAAGTCGTGGCTCGCCGCACCCAGGCGGATTTTTTCGATGTTGTGAAACTCGCTCAGCTGGTCCACCACGCGCACCGTAGTGGCGTCTTCGTTGCCTTCGTTCTGGAAGCGGATCAGATATGTCAGCACCTTGTCTTCCGGCAGAATCGAGCCGTCGGCATTGCGCGTGCCGCTGAACACCTGGATGTCGTTGGG
>JAUIKM010000022.1 GCA_030430495.1 bacterium
GCAGCGTCGTAAAGCCGTGCGCGCCGCCGAATGCGGAGGTACTGCGATCGCCGTCGCCGCGATGCGACGCGTCAACGAAAATGAACTGGCCGTCCTGGTCTGATTGTGCGCGAATCGACATATCGGGATGCGAACTGGATCCTGAAAATTGATCCTGGGCTATAATGACGACGTCGGGATCGCCGGTTGAGAATTTCCAGGCCAACGGCGCTTTGACCGTATACAGGTGCCACAACCAGCCGGTGCGGTTGGCATGATCGGAATGTTCCAGATTGGCATCCGCCATTTGCATGTCGCGAACGGGTATGCCGGGCGTCAAGCCGCGGTCGTTCGGCAGCCACTCCGGCGGCGGCGACTGAGAACTGACTGAAAAAGTTAAACACAGTGACAAACAAAAAGTCAAAAAAGCGAGCCGGGGCAAAGAAGTGCCGCGGCGCTGCAATAAAAGCGTCGAGTTTTTAAGCATGATATGTTTAAGTACAAGCGTGAAGAAAACGATGACGGGTTCAGACGGTGAACGATCGCACGAGTGCGCCGTGGTAATGCGATCGGTCGAAAGTAGAATGGACAAACGTCATCGGAACGTGTTTAACAGAAATTCACCTCGTTTTTTGTGCGACAATTCAGTTGGGCGGAACGGGTTTGGTCTGATTCATGTAAGAAGGACGGCTGACAACATACGCTCAGGAAGTTTAACACCCAAAAGTTTTACACATAAGTTTGGTCAGGTGCGGAACACTTCTGGTCAGAGTAGATTTGTGAGACTCAGTGCGAAAAAATCGCGTTAAGAACCGGTCAATTCGGAATAATTGCCGTGTTGAAAGCAGTGAAAAACCCTGGGGGAGGGGAAGCGGCAAATGCGGCAGGTGGTTTGAGCCAATTCGGTGTATCAAACGCGGCCCGTACATGACGCTTCAGCGCTGTTCGCCGCCCGCGCGGACAATGTCGTGCAAACGGATGAGGCCGTGCAGAGTCCCGCTCTTATCGACGACGGGAAGAACGCTGATTTGCGTGCGGCGATTTTCCATCAATTCGAGCGCCTGACCGAGCAGCATGTCGGGATCCGCACAAACGGGATCCGGCGTCATCACTTCACCTGCACGCAATTGCCGAATATCCTCGTGGCGTTGCAGCGCGCGCCGAACGTCTCCGTCCGTCAGAATGCCCCTCAGCGCGCCATCCTCGCCGGCGATCAGCACACAGCCCAGGTGTTTGGCGGTGCTGACGATCAGAGCCTCGCGGAAATCGGACTGCGGCAAAACCAGCGGCAGCTCGTCGCCCGAATGCATCACATCGCGCACGTGCAGCGTCAGGTTGCGCCCCAGCTGGCCGAGCGGGTGGTGACGTGCAAAGTCGGCGTGGCCAATGCCGTTGATGTGCATCAGCGCAACAGCCAGAGCGTCGCCGACAGCCAGGGCCGTCGTCGTGCTGCTGGTCGGTGCGGCGTTCAGTTTGCATGCCTCGCGTTCAACCGATGCGTCCAACACCACATCGACCATGGCGGCCAGCGGCGAATTCGGCGTTCCCAGAATGCCGATGCAAACAACGCCGCGCGACTTCAGCGCCGGAAGCAAGCGCAGAATTTCCTCGGTGGCGCCGCTCTTGGACAGCAGGATCGCGCAGTCGTGTTCGCCGACCAGGCCGATGTCGCCGTGCAGCGCTTCAACGGGATGCAAAAAAACGGCGGGCCGACCGGTGCTCGTCAGACTGGCGGCAATTTTGCGCGCCACAAGACCGGACTTGCCGACGCCGCTGACAAAACAGGTTCCGGCCGCGCTCAGTGTTTCCAGCGCGCGCAAAACGGAAGAGCGGTCCAGCCGCCCGGCACAGGCGCGCACCGCGTCCGCCTCGTCCAGCATGGCGGCCTGCATGAGGTCAAAAGTTTCTGAAAGCGGTAGAGCACTCATCTGGTTTGTCCCGGCGCTGATTGTTGGGAGTTCGCGGCCTGCCGCATATCCGCCAAAGTCTGGAGCACGGATTGCACCGAAATTTCGTGCATGCAGGCATGCGTGCCGAGCGGACAGCGGCGCGGACCGTGGATCGAGCAAGGGCGGCAGGACATCGGCCCCGCCTGCAGAATCCTGTCGTGCTCAGCGCGCGGCGCAAAGCCGAATTCCGGGATCGTCGGCCCGAACAAAACCGCCGCCGGGCAGCCCGCCAGATTGGCCAGGTGCGTCGGCGCGCTGTCATTTGTCAGTATCTGGCGGCAGCGCGCCAGCAGCGCCAACATTTCCGGCAGTGAGGTGCGCCCGGCCAGGGTCGGCGCGTCGGATTCCGCCGCAAGCCGCGAACACAACTCAACATCGTCGGGGCCGCCGACGAGCAGCGGCCGACAGTCTTCGGCCTGCATCTGTCTGATTACTTCGCCAAAGGACCCGCGCGGCCAGCGTTTGGTGGCCCAGACGGAGCCGGGAGCGATCGCAACGATGTTGTCCGCCTCGCGCAGGCCTGCTTCGTCGAGCAGGTTTTTAACGCTTTCCTGCGCCTGAGAAGGAATGCGAAGTTCGACCTGCGGCGCTTCGACGTCTGCGCAGTCGGCCAGGAGCCGCAGCAGCTCGAGGTTGCGCTCAACTTCGTGCTGATGCAAACGGTAGGCGGCCCGTTTTGAATATAAAAAGGACAGGGCCGCAGCGTCGAATCCGATGGTGATATCGGCTTCCGACATGCGCGCCAGCAAGGTGCTGCGCACGGAGCGATGCGGCACAAGCATGGTGTTGAAACGTTTCGATTTGAGCTCTGTCGCAAAACGACGCAGGCCGGACAATCCCTTGTGTTTGCCGCGTTTGTCGAACACGTGCACGCGGTCCACCGCCGCAAAACACTCCGCCAGCGGCGCTGCCTGCGGCGTTGTGATGAAATGCAGCTCGCTCGCACGCGCGGCTTTTTTCAGCGCCTGCGCAAGAGAGCCCGTCAGAGCGACATCACCAATGAATGCGGTTTGCAGGATGGCTGTTGTGGACATGATCCGAATTTAATGCCTTGCGATTCAGGACGCGGTCGGGCTTTGCGCCGCGGCCGCGACCTTGTGTTTCCAGCGGCGATGCTGCCAGACCCACTGGCCCGGATACTCGCGGATGTGTGCCTCCATCACCGCCACGTGACGACGCGTCAGCTCCAGGATGCCCGCCTCGTCGTTGCTCAGGCCGTCCGTATCAATTGTCTGCAGATCGACGACATAACGACCGTCATCGCGGCGCGTGCACAGCCCCATGACGATCGGCACGCCGAATCGCAGCGCCAGCGCCGCCGGTGCGCGGTAGACCGGGGCCGGACGCCCGAAAACTTCCAGGAAAGGATCGGAGCCCGGTCGCGCACTTTGATCCGCCAGCAGCGCCAGCACGCCGCCGCCGCGGAACACGCGTACAGCTTCGCGCGCGGCGCGGTCCATTGGAATCAGGACATTGCCCCGCTCCGCCCGGATGCGATTGAGCAGCCGGTCGGCATAGGGATTGCGCTGGTGTTTGACGATCACGTTGAGCGGCCGGCCGATCAAGCGCGAAACGCCATAGGCCGAGAGCTCCCAGTTGCCGAAATGCGCCGAGAGCAGAATCACTCCGCGGCCTGCCGCGCAGGCCGCTTCGATCAGTTCGATGTTGTTGAATTGGATGAGATCGTCGAGTTCAGTGTCCGACAGCGCCGGGAAAGCGGTCAGTTCGACGAGCGTGATGCCGAGGTTGCGGTAGGAGTCGCGCGCGATGCGCGCCTGCTCGGCGGGTGAAGTCTGCGGCAGCGCCCGAGCGATGTTCTCCCGTGTGATGCGCCGCCGTCCGGCGCTCAGCAGCATCAGCAGGTCGCCGATGCGGCGCCCCAGATATTGCCGGGAACGGCGCGTCAGACGGCGGCTGAGTATGCCGATTGCGGCCAGAATTTGCGTCAGCAGCCACTGCGCCACGTGTTGGTTTCCCCTTTTGTTCCCGGATCAACGCCCCTGCAGAATGTCGGAGCTGTTCGTCGCATCGCCCGGTACAACCTTGGCGTAGCGGTCGAACCAATCTTCTTCGACGTTTTCTTCCAGTGCCGTCGAATGGACCAACGCAAAATTGCTGGCATTGCTCATGTCGACAAACACAAAGGTCACGCCGCCCTGAATCTGAGTGTAAGTCCAGATTTCGTAGGGACGCGTTTCCGGGTCGCTGTAGTGACGGCGGATATCATCCGGTTTGCCGTACTTCAGCAGCACGCGCCCGCGGCTGGTCTGCCAACCTTCTTTGTAGCGCAGGCTGCCGAAATAGGTGTTGGCGTATTCGATGCGCTCTTTGAATTCTTCCCAGGCTTCGTTGATTTTTGTGCCGCGGTCTTCGTCGCGGACGTCCCACTGCTGGAACAGAAACCGCGCCCGTGCGTGATCCTCCGTCAGCCGCTCCCACACCGCTACTTCGTTGGGACTGGCCAGCACGCGGAACTGCTGCCAGGTTCGCTCCAGTTCGCTCGGCGACATCGTCGCGAATTCGCTGGTTTCAAAGCGCTCATCCACTGTTGCAAAGCGCTCCTGTTCCGGCGGCCGCTCCGGATTGACCAGATAGAACCGCTTGGCCGTCTCCGTCTGCAACTGATTCTCGCCGTCCAGAATGCCGATGTTGACGTAGTACATGCCGCTCGGCAGCGTGTCGACCGGCAGTGAATGCGCCAGAACCTGAGCGTTGCCCCTGGCCGTGTGATGGTTGATTATCCGCATTTTTTCCCTGCCGTCCGACGCCAGAATGCGGTAGCGCGCCGTAAATCCCGCGCTCAGAAACCGCGAGCAGTTGTACACTTCTACATAAGTTTTCAATTGCGGGCTCGTCCCGGACAGAATCTGGGATGCGGAGGGAACGACGTAAAACGATGAATGCCGGAACACGGAATTGTAGCGCGCCGTGTCCTCCGCTGCGACGTTTTCAATGGTATTCGCCAGGATCGGCGTGCTCAGGTGGATGCGATTGTCGTCAAATGTCGGCACCTGCATCGGTACCTTGACGATCGTGGAATCCTCCGGAAAACGCAGGTCCTTGATCGTGATAGCCGCTTCGTACGTGCCCGGCGGCAGCAGGAACGACTTTATTCCGTTCAGGTCTGTCAGGTAGGGCGGATTCGCCGACTCACTGCGGTGTTCCACGATCCAGTGGAAAGCCAGCTCGCGCTTGGCTTTTGTTCCGATATCCACGCGGATGTACACCTCCCCCATATAGCCGCCGTTTGGTAAGGGCTGATAGTTGAGCGATGAGTCCGGGATCGAGTAAAATACCTCGCAAAAATTGTTGGATGCATCGTAGCGAAAAAAGGCCGCATCAATACTTACCAAAGGCAGATTTTTTGCTTGGCAGCGGGTCGTCAGCGCCGCGTCGGCGAGCAGTCCAAGCGTGCAAAAGAGCGCCAGGACCAGGCCGGTCTGGAATCGGGAACGTGCCGTAATACGCATGAGAAAGTCTCCTTAAAAAAATTGCCGCTGACTTTGCGGACAGCGGCAATTTTCATACATCCCTGATGACTAAACAGCCGAACGTCAGTTGAGGTCCACACCGATGCTAACGCGGTGAACGACGTCAAAATTGGACACCGTCGAGATCGCGTAATCGAGCTGGCCGCTGAAACCACCGCCGACATAGTTGATACCAAGACCGCCGGACAGGCCGAGCTCATCGTGGTTTGCTTTGTAGCCGCCGCGCAGAGACAGCAATTCGTTCCACGTGTACTCGGCGCCGATGTTGAATTGCTCCGGCGTGTCGGACAGCGTAACAAAATCCACTGCCATCAGCAGCGCGTGTTCGCGAACTTCGCCTTCTTCGGTGGTCATGCCGAAGAAGTTTTCGAGCACGTCGGCCGCCAGACCGGCGCGGAACGACAGCGGCAGCGAATACGGGTTCGAAAGAAGCGTGGCATCGCTCGGACGACGGTCCAGCACCGGCTCTTCTTCAGCCTGGAAAACCAGATCCTGACCGGAGTAGTTGAAGTCGGAACCGAGGTTGTTGATCGAAAAACCGAGCTTGACACCGTTGATGCCGGTGTCGTACATCGTACCGACGTCAAACACCATGCCGCCGCTGGACACGGAAGAGAAACCCTCTTCCACGTATTTGGCGGTGACGGCAAAGGAGAACTGATCGGTCAGGTATCCGCCGAAGGTCGCGCCCACAGCGATATCCTCACGCGAGTAGAACGACCCGGTGCCGTCCGGATCCAGCAGCGTTGTGACTTCAATGTCGCCGCTGCTGAAAGTCGTAACGCTCACCGCGGCACGAAACTGATCGCCGACCGGCAGCGAAGCCGCGACGAAATTGTGCGAAAAGTCGGCGAACCAACTTGTGTACGAAAAATTTGCCGAGACGCCTTCCAGATCGGCGATACCCGCCGGATTCCAGAAAAGGGCGGTCAGGTCGTCGGCGACACCTGTATATGCTCCACCCATCCCGACCGCACGTGCGCCTACTTCCATTTTCAGGAACTGACCGCCCGCCGCACCGACTTTTTTGAAGTCAGTACCGGACGAAGCCGCCGGCCCGCTCTGGGCAAGTGCTTCACCGGCGCCGGCGCACACCACGGCAGCGCACACGATAGAAAGAAAAAGTCTTTTCATGGAGAACTGCTCCCACCTTATCTGTTGTATTGCTTTGTTTCAACGTCAGGCGACTCCGCGACCACGGCCGCGGAGCCGACTTTGCAGACTATCGATTAGCGAGCCACGTTCCGGAAACCACCAGTGACAACCGAGAACTTCACGATGGTAGAAGCGCCGTTGGGTGCTTCCACGTGTGCAACAAGGGTTTGCGAACCAACGCGCTGGCGACCGTCGCTGAGCAGATCCCACACGGCAAAGGCGCGCGTGCCGGATTCTTCGCCCGACGCACCGTCAACGTGGTCGATCGTGCGGATCAGGTCGCCGTTAATCGTGTAGATCTTGATCGTACACTCTTGCGGCAGGTGCGTAAAGTAAATTTTACCCTGGTCGGTCGTGGGCTGGCCGATGTGCGTTACAACGTAGGGATTCGGTACAACTTTGACCTGCTCGAGCAGTCCGTCCGTGAACTCGCTCAGTTCAGGCAACATTTCGTTGATCTTGAACTGAACTTTGGCTCCCGGAAGCGGAAGGCCAAGGCCGCCGCCGAAGGTCGAGAAGCGCACGATGTCGCCGGCTTCAAAGTCGACCGTCGGTGCATTCTCAATGCCTTCCCAGCTGTCGCTTGAACGGCGACCGCGTTTGTTGGCAAAGTCGATGCCGAACTCAACGCCGCCAACCACGAAGAAGTGCGTGAAGTCAATCGTGTGTTGCCCGTCGATGGACGTGGCGGACAGATAATAGCGACCCTGCGTTCCAACCGGACAACCCGTGTTTTCACAGGCGGCCTGATTGCGGCGATCGATAAGGCGGTCGGACTCGCGGCCGTCAACCCAGCCATAAGCCGAAAGGTTGAAATTGCCGACATCGACGAGGCGCGGATCCGGGTACGGCGCATCAGCCGTGTCGGGCTGACCGGTCGTCAGGTCAATCGTGAAATACTGCGACGGCAGCGCAATCGACTGATGTTCCATTTCACCCGGATAGCTGACTTCGACCGACTCAGTTTGCGAAACCGGACGATCGTAGGCGATCACGTTGCGCACGCGCATCGTCAGCCATGAGAGTTCAAACGTATGTGTTTCCGTCTGACCGCCGGATTGGTTGACGGTAACGTCAACGCGTTCGCCCGAGCCGCCCGGCAGGAATTCAACTTCGTAGATACCGGGGCCGTTGTTGAAGCTTTCAAAACGACCGCCCTGTCCCAACTGCATCAGGGCAACCTGATCGCTGAAGGTGACATTGGCATTTGCATCGCCATTGACAATCGTAGCGTCGAAGGCGCGGTAGTTGCCGCCGTACTGCTGCATGAAGTGGTCAAAGCCGAATGCAAACGTTCCGCCGACAAATTGATCCGGGCGCCAGCGAGTGTCGCGTGTGTTAAACGCACCGCCGCGAGACAGGACTGTAGCATTCGTCACATCCTGAACGCCGACGCTGAGCGTATCCGTCGCAACATATGCCGCGCCGTTTTCGGAGTAGGAACCCAGAATGAAGCTGTTGCGGCCGTTGAAGTTGTAAGCGGGATAGCTGGCTACAACACGATCTTCAGTCATGTCGCGGATCGTAATGTCGCGAGCGTAAAGGCCGGTGTTGTCGTAGCGGCGTTCATTCGTACCGTCCGCATCGCGGAACACGAGGCTCACGCCCAGCCAAACGGGTTCGAACGTTACTTCAAAGGTGTGACCGGAGTACAGCTGAGCCAGACGTTCGTAGTCGAGAACGTCGAGGCGGAAGTTGTACAGACCGCCCAGAAGGACGGAGTCTTCCGGCGTAATGATGAACTCAATGTTGGCGTCTTTGCGAGCGCGCGGTGCCAGAGGCAGCGTCGCAATCTGGTTGCGACCGCGAATGCGCGAGTTGAATTTACCCGGCGTTCCCTGGTTGAAGTCACCTTCGTCGAAGGCAAGCATGCTGTAGAAGTAGTCGACATTGTTGATCAGCTTTTCCGTCGTCGCGATGTCGTCGGTTTCCGTCACCACGCCGTCGCCGTTGTCGTCACCGACATCGATGAAGCGGAAGCCGGAGGTGACGCTGTCCATCAGCGTAATGACGTACTCTTTGGCGTCCAGACGGTCGCCGATGTCGGCAAAAGTTACAACACCGGTGCCGCGGCGGATAAACTGATACAGCGAGTCCGCTACGCCCTCGTCATTGACGCCCGGCAGATTTTCACCCGGAGATACTTCAACCGTACCGATGAATATGTCGCGCAATTGCTGCGCGCCGTTGCCGGACTCATCGATCGAACGGAAGAAGCTGTACCAGTCTCCCGTCGGGATCGGAAGGAAACCGTTCGTGTTCCAGTTGGGATCGTCGTAAGCCTCAACCCATACCGGCACCGTTCCGCCCTGCGGAATGGTTATCGCCGGGAACAGACCATTGCCGAAACGCGCGACCTGATATGTGCGCGACGCCTCGTCAAGCCCAAGCACTACAATCGAGTCGATTTGCGGTGCAAGTTCCGTGCGCGGGTTGTATGAGAGCACACCGTCGATCGGCTTTTTGAGGAAGGGAGCCGGCACCGTAAACGATGCAATTTCTTTCCAGCCCAGCGGACCTTTACCGCGCGAGTACTCGAGCGAAGGAGATTCCTGGCTGACGCTGAACGTGTCGAGGTCGAGACGACGAGCACGGTACAGACGATAGCCGAAGAAGTCAAGACCGTCTTCCAGCGAGTCGACCGAAAGCTCGGACAGGCTGTCCCAGGTAACGATCATCCCGTTGTCCAGCGGCTGCCACTGGAGGCGGTTGGCCACCGGCGGAACCGGCGCGCGGAAATTGTCATCGTACACAGTCTGTGCAAACTTGTCTTTGCGAACCAGTTCGGCAAGGTCTTCTTCCGAACCGTCGGGAACCGTGCGGCGCGCGGCATCCGTGGAGGCCGAGCCGATGATCAGACCCACAACCACCGTCGCCGTATCACCCGGACGCAGGTTGAAAGGACCGGTTGCCATCAGGAAGCGTTTGTCACCCGCGTCGGAGTCGCCGTCGCGGATCTGAGCAGCCATAAAGTCATAGCGTTCTTCATCGCCGGTCGGGTCATTCTGAATCACCCAGTTGCGGAAGGTCACCAGACCGAGCTGCTCATCGTTGTCGTAGAATTTTTTATCCGTGCGCAGGAAGCCGTCTACGTCGACAGCCGGGCTTTCAAGGAAGTCAAAGCCGATATAACCGAATCCGGCTCCGTTTTCACCGCGGTTGCCCTCGGACCATTGAACGGCCA
Organism: bacterium; assembly: GCA_030430495.1. Lineage (GTDB taxonomy): Bacteria > Bacteroidota > Ignavibacteria > Kapaibacteriales > UBA7675 > JAUIKM01. The sequence continues at coordinate 9,759 of JAUIKM010000022.1, forward strand.
GGTCAAGCGTGGGATCTTCTTCGTAGAAACGCGTCCGGTCGTTGTCGGCGCCATTGCGCTGGTTGGCGCGCGGCGCGATGTCCATGTCCATGGCGGGAGCCATGAAACACTCGAACAAGGTGTCCTGCGAACGGTTGATGATTTTGTAGGACAGGAACATGAAGTCCTTGTAGTCCCCAAAACCCCAGGAGTAAATGGTCTGTTCAAAGTCGAGGCGCATCGGATAACCGCGACGACGGCGCGATTCGCGACCGCCTTCATACAGCGTCAGGTCCGTGTCTTTAAACACGCTGACGATGTCTTCCTGCGAGATGAAAGCCGGACCTTTCGGATAGACGTCGCGACTGCGATCATCGACCTCGTAGATGTAGCTACCCAGGTAGCGGTCGCGCTTCAGCGTTTCATTCGCTTCGGTGTCCCAGATCGGCCAGTTCGGGCCGTCACCGGCGTCAAAAGGCTCGCCAGTCGAAAGATCGAAGTCCGTCGAGAAATACGTGCGGTATTTCGCGACGTTATCCGCGTCGTTGATGATGCCGTCGCCGTCCTGGATGCGGCCGGGCGACATCCAGGAGAGACCGGAGTTCGGGTTGTAGGAGATAACGACAAGTTTGCTGAGGTCGGTTGCGCCCTCAAGGCGTTTCAGCGCTGCAAACCAGACACCGCCGCCAAAGATGTAGGCGTTGTTGCTGTTGCGCGGCCAGAAACCGCCACCGGAGTTACCGGACACGTTCAGACCGAAGATACCGTAGTTGGTCGTGTAGAACTGGATGTTGCTGATCGTGTTCTGTTGCAGATCGAAGAGCGAACCCCGACGCTGTATCTGATCGCCGGTACCCTTCTTCGTGCTGACGGCCGTAGCGGCCAGTGCGGATTCGGCCATGAAGCCGAATACGACGAGGGCCAGGGCAGTCGTCAGAAGTTTGAAAGTTTTCATGCGTTGATGTTCTCTATGGTTAATGTTGATGATTATCAATCCATCCTGCTGTCAGAGAAAGGCGGCCGCGACTGTGTGAGCGGCGGCCGCCGCGGGCTTCCAGATCAGAAGTACAGGATCAGGCCGAAGCTCACCGTGCGCGGGTACTGATAGTTGCCGCGCAGTGATTGGAAGTCGGATACGAATTGCTGGTACGACTGGAACTTCTCTTCCTGCGTGATAACACCGTCCAGGTTGACATCCGACTCTACGTTGTAGAGGCGATTGCCGAAGGAGTCGTACTGATCGGCACGCGCAGCGCGCGGGTCGGCACCTGCGTCGCGGTAGAATTCCACCGACGAGAAGTCGCCGACTTTGCGATCCAGAACGTTGCCGTCGTTGTCCGGGCTGCCCGTACGCGCATAGTAGCGGGTTGCCACTGTGCGGTTCGTGATGTTGAACACGTCGACAAACAGCGTCAGGCGCGTGTTGCCGAGGCCTTCGCCGAACAGATCTTTCAACGGAATGTCGCGCTGGATGCGCGTGTCGATGCGCCAGAAATCAGGCTGGCGCTCGCCGTTGTATTCGCCGATTTGCTCGCCGGCGCGGTTGAGGCGCGTGTACGGCGTACCCGAGGAATAATCACCAGTGAACGTCAGACGCGTGTGCTCGAGCACTTTAAGACCGCCGATCGTCGGACCTTCACCGTCACGCCAGATCAGATCCAGCGAGGAATTGATGCGATGGCGGATGTCGAAGCTCAGGTAGTATTCCGTCAGCGGGAAGGTGCGCAGGCTATCCGTAAAACCGTCGGTACCGCCCGTTACGATGAGCGAGTAGTTGGTACCGGTGGCGGACGACGTTCCGCGCGACTGTGACAGCGTGTAGTTGGCCGAGAAACCAATATTGTCATTCACCGGCAGTTTGCGATAGGTCAGCTCGATACCGCGCGAGTTGCCGTATTCAGCAACCGAGTAGACCGAGTACGGCACCGGCGTCGCCGGGACGTAGGTGATACCGGTCATGTTGAACATGTCGCGGTAATACGCTGTGACGTCGAACGCCATGTCGTCGGTAAACTGTCCGTTGTATGCAACCTGATAGGCTTTAACCGTTTGCGGCTCCAGGTTCGGCGTACCGATGATCTGGTTACCGCGCAGCAGGTCGGTGTTGAATGCATCGTAGAAGTTGTTGAATGTCGGACGCTGGTACTGAACCGTGTAGCTCAGGCTCAGGTTCGAGCGATCCGTCACCGGGTAAGCAACGCTCAGACGCGGGCTGACGCGGATGCGCGTCGGCGAATCTTCGAAGAACTCAGGCGCGCGAACTTTATCGACGATCGACACGAAGGAGTCGATGCGCGTGCGATATTCGGCGTTCGGAGCCATGAAGTCGAGGCGTACGCCCGGCGAAAAGATGATGCCTTTGTACTTGATCTGATCCTGGATGTAAATAGCTCCATCCATCGGCTCATAGGGCTGCGAGGTCAGATCGCGTACGTCGGGATCTTCAGCGTAGAAGTTTCCGCCCCACTCCGACGTGTAGATGTCGTAAAAGGGTTGGTCGTTCCACGGCAGCGAGTTCTGGTGGCGCTCAAGCGAGAAGAGACGCATCTCAAAACCGGCTTTCAGCGTGTGATTGAAGTCGTTGATGTCGAAGATCGAGGTGTAGTTACCGTCGACCTGGAAGTACGTCGAAGTACGGAAGTCGAGCGCGCGCTGGTTGCCGTGCGTCACGAAGTAGTCGTCGCCGCCCGTGGTCAGCTGCTGCAGACCGTAGGGGTTGACGGTACCGGTGTTGTTTTCACCGCCTTCGATGTAACCCGTAATCGGGTTGCGCACCGGACGAACGCCCGAGAGCATTCCGTCTTCCGTCAACGTTGTAGCTTCCGTCTCGGCAAAGTTGTCGAGAATGCGGTCCGGCTGGTTTTCAACAACGACGTTGCCTTCCGGATTCGTGAAGATCGTGACTTCGTCAACGGGCTCCCAGAGCTCAATGTTTCCGAGGATCGTCGGGTCGTCAAAGCTCTTGCGTTTGTTGATTTCCTGACGGCGCGAGTTCCACGAGAACGCCAGCTCGTAAAAGCTGCTGTTCGTGATCGTGTGACTCATACGAGCGTACAGCTGATTCAGCGACAGGTTGACGACGGCCTGCTTGGCCACGCGCTCCGGCACGTCATTCGTCGTGCCGTCGGGGAACAGAGCCGTATCGTCGACGTAAAGCCATTGCCAGGTCGAGGTTTCCAGCGACGTAGCGCCGTAGGTGCCTCCAAGTTGCAGGCGAATGTCATTCGTCAGACCAATGTCAAAACGACCGGTAACGTTGCGAACCCACGATCCCTGGTCGGGACGCTGGCCGAGGTTGTTGCCGATCGGATCGTACACTTCAAGGCCTGCACCGCGGAATTCATCGGCAACGTAGCGACCCGAGATGTAGAACGTCGTTTTGTCGAGCGCCGGAATCGGACCGCCGACGCCAAATTCGTAGGTATTGCTGTTGCTGGCCTGCGCCTGTGCGCCGTTGTCGGCTTTGCCGTACAGCGCTTCGGCGTTGGTACGCCAGCGCGCGTGGCCTTCGTAGCGGTCGGTACGGCCGGCTTTCACCACAGTATTGACAACACCGCCGATGGCGTTGCCGTACTCCGCTCCGAGACCACCGGTCACAACTTCTACCTGCTCGGTCGCAAACGGGCTGATCGTCGGCTGATCGTTCAGGCCGACAGCGCCGCCGGCGCCGGAGAATTCATCGTTAACGTTAAAACCATTGATACGAACCTGCGTGTGCTCGGCACGCTGACCGCGGATATTAAATCCGCTGCCGCCGGCCTGAACACCGGCCGAGCGCGTCACAGCGCCGGCGATGTTGTCCCGCGGAATCGATGTGGCCTGATCACTGCTGATCGCCCGCGAGGTCCCGATCTGGTCGTTCTTGACAAGAACATTGCGATCGGCAACAACGACAACGTCATCAGTGGTAACACCCTCGGGCATCATGTTGACGTTGATTTTAGTCGTCTGGTCCGGGTTGACCGTTACGTTGGTTTTTTCGTACGGGGTATAACCAATATTGGTCACGTCCACGGTGTAAGTGCCTGCTTCGACCTTGACGATACGAAACTTGCCATCCACCCCCGCAACTGCTCCCTGAGATGTGCCACGCAAACGCACTGTGGCGCCCGGCAGCGGCTTGCCATCCTGCTGGTTCACAACCGTACCTTCGAGCACACCGTAAATACTGGCATAGCTCAGCGACGGTACGAAGAGGACGGCAACAACCAGGATGAGTAACCTTTGCAGCATAGGTCCAGCTCCTTCAGTAAATAAATGAACGCCGCCGATTCGGAGTATCACTCGAGGCTGCGGCCAGGACGTTCAATGGTTCATTGAAATATGTCTGTATGTTTTTCTCTGAGTTTTTTTGGCGGTTTTTTTTGAAACCGCACCGAAACTTCGCGCGTACCATTGCGTCATTATTGGCACAATTGCGGCCCACCAGAGCGCATCAATACTCAATCGGCACAACGCAATGCCGGTTCAGTACTCGCGAAACTCCAGCGTAGACAATGCCCTTTACCAAAAGGTTACATTGCGACAACCACTTCGCGCAGCACTGAAACCACACATAATCACACCATCTCCGTGGGCTCTTCATCAACGGAAACGGCTCAGAAATTCTGGTTCACTTCTTCTTCATGCGGCGTTAAAAAACGCGAAAGATAGACAAGAAAGCGCAAATAATGAACTTTCTTTTGACTTGACAGGCAGTGGAAGTGTTGTAGCCGGCCGCCTGAACGGTCGCGAACCGCCCCTGGTTCCCGCCTGGCGCCAAATTTACATCAGCGTGCAATGGTAATGCCGATACCGCTCCGGGATTGACCGTCCGATATCGTGCAGTAATATACTCCGTCCGGAAGCTGAAAATTTTCCAGCGACAGCGCCAGGTCCGTTTGTCCGGCTTCGATGCGTCCTTCGTACAGCGTCCCGATCATGCGGCCGATGCGATCAAACAGTTCCACGCGCACGGCAGCGCCGCGTTGTGCATTCACGCGTAACGTGCACTCAGACGGCACTGGGTTCGGGAACACCTCCAGATCGTAGGGCTGAACCGCCGCACGCAGCGTCGGCGAATCCACCGAAGCTATCACGTCGCTGAGCTCATCGGCAGGAAAACGCAGGATTATAACCGAGTCCAGCTCGGGAGCTTCGCCGTCCAGGCGCAGACCCGGACGGTCGCCCTGTTGCCAGGCGATGTACAGGTGTTCATCCACAAATCCGGCAATCGAACCGTACAGGCAGTCCTGGCCTTCGGGCGTAAGATCCTGAGCCACCGACCATTCGCCGGGATTGATTTCGCGCGTCACATAAACGTGACCGTAGAGCGCATCTTCTATCGAACCGCCGTCGCGGTTCAACGTCGTCATGTCGCCGTTTTTCACGGAGGTGTAAACACAATATGCTTTGTTGTCGGCGTCGAATGCCAGCTGCGGAAAGCGAGTGTAGTTCGTAGCTGCGGCAGTTTCAACAAAAACGCCCTCGCCGTTCCACAACTCGCCGGCCGGTCGGCCGATCTGCGTGTAGCCGTTTTCGCCGGCTATTTTGTGAGCCAGTCCATACTTGCCGAAGGCCGTCGTATCCACGTAGATCGTGTCGCGTCCGTCGCGCACAATTTCGCCGCCGTTGCGCGATCCCACGCCCGACACATAAACGCGCAGAAGTGGAAACACGACGTGAATGCGCCCCGCGCCGTCAATATTGACGTCGATGTCCGCGCCGGGTGCAAATACGGTGTCGCTGACAAAAGCCGCCTGCCCCTGAACGTTGCCGCGGTCGTTGAGACGTGTAAACGTCGGTTCCATCAGCGTCGTCAGGTTCTGCCAGCTTTGGCCGTTATCGCTGGAGCGACGCATGTGCAGACGGAAAAAGCGGTCCATGTACACCAGCACGGCATCGTTATCACGCGCGTCAAATGCCAGAGCGTCAAATTCGAGCATGCGCGGTCCGGCGCCGTCCGGCGCAGCTGAACTCGTCAGGGCCTGCTCAGTCGTCCAGTTCGAGCCTTCGTCATTCGATTGCACGTAGTAAATATGCCGCGCTTTGGAACCCGAAACATAGGTGTAAACCATGTGCGTGCGGTCCTGCGCCCCAACGGCGGAACGCGGGAAGAAGGTGGAAAGCGGCGCGGCGGGAAGCGTCTGGAACGATTCTTCGCGCAGCTTGCTGTTTTTCGAGAATTGTGCCGGCGTGTGTGAGGAAATTCCGACCGTTCCGTCGGAATATACGGCCATATCAGGCCAGCCGGCATTGGCGAACTCAACGCGCTGCCAGTCGCTGATGCGCTCCATCGCATCGTCCGTCAGATCGTAGAGCGTGTAGTAGCTGCCGCGCGAATCACTGCCCTGCTCATCAACCGCGCCCATCCAGACGAGGCGCAGCAAGTCCTGGTCGGCGCTGTAGTCGAGTCTGTAAGAAAGGGAGTGTTGTGTCTGCCGGTGAAAGTAGGTGTGTCCCGCTGAAACAGTGCGTTTCTCGGCCAGGAGTGCGTCGCCTGTTTCCTTGGCAAAACCGCCGACGGGTTCGGCGCTGAAAACGAGCATAAATGTCAAAGCCGACAGCGCCGCCAGGCCGAAGACGGGCGCCAGACGCATTTCAGATGTTGTCATTCGAATGTAAACTCCGATCCGACTGTCTTTCGATCTTCCCACTGTTTGTCAGCTTGCGTGCCGAATACAGCGGCGCGACTTTGTGGTGCCTGCCGCTCCGCACACCTTGAGAATCCGGCAGCGTGCCACATCCTCAGCGGATACACCAGAGTTCACGAAATTCCTAAAATTTTCCTTAAGAAAAAAGCTCTTTACATTTCGCTGCACCGGAACTTCGTCGTCAGCTGCGTGGTTCCGCCCCTGGCACGCTCCGGCGCAGGTGAACTGTCAACGACGCAAGGGACGCTTTGTTTGTCCCCGCCCGGTCCGCCTGAATGCACGACCGCGAGCAATAAAATTCGTGCGGGGTGAAACCAAATCGGGCTCAGCATAATCATATTGGGACGCAGGTCCGCCGAACTCCCAAGTGTTTGATGGAGAGCGGAAATATGTATAATTTATGGGTTAACGATTTTTTGCGATCGTGCTAAGTTGCATTTCGGAAAGCGCCGCATTCCCGTTTGCGGGACCGCGACGCGAACGAAACGAAGGTTTGCCCGGCGGCTTTTTTTCAGCGGCCAACAACACTACGACACTACATCTTTGGTTTCCTAAACTTCATTATTTCTCTTCTTTGGAGCGTGGTTATATGAACATTTCCCGACTACTTTGCGCGGCGTTGGCCGTCCTTGTGGTTTCGGCCTCTGTGAGCGAAGCTCGCCACACCCTGTCCGAAATTCGCGCCAAAACGGCCCTCAAAAACGTCGACGACCCCGGCGTCGCAAGCTCGATGAAATCCAACAAAGGCGCGACCGACCGCGTGCTTGGTCTCGATGCTACGATTTTCGACTCGCTCGAAAACGGGTTCTCCTACTACAACAACACTCAGTCGCCCCTGCGCTACGACCCGAACACGGGCCTGCTCGTGACGGTGCTGCGCGGCGGTATCCCCGGCGACCCCGTTTTCAATCGCAACCGCGGCTTCCTGCGCTATTCGGAAGACCTTGGTGAAACCTGGTCCGATTCCTACGGCCCGATGCAGGATCCCATCGACCCCGTACAGGATTCGCTGCGTTACCCCAACGTAGCTATTTACTCGCCCGAAGGCGCGACCGGCGTTGCTGATCTGACCTTTATCCACTCCTACCCCTACGTCAACGGCGGCTGGGGCCAGTACGGTATCGGTTTTACCTTCGGCAACGAACTGCAGCCGTTCTCCTTCCCGGTTCCTCCGCTTGAAATCGAAGGCGAAGAATACGACTGGCTGCCCAACACCTGTCTGACAATCGCGCCCGACGGCGAGACCGGCATCGTTTTTGTCCCCCTGGATGCGCCCGAGTTTGCTCACCCGGAGAACAACAACAACATCGGTATGATCAAATACAACTGGGCCGAAGATGACGAACCCGTCGGTTCGGTGCCCGAGCCCTTCCAGTCCCTCGTTTTTGACGAGCCCGTCGACATCGGTACGACTGCCGCCGAAGACCTGCGCACCAACCGCCTGATTCAAACGGGTTGGGACGGAAACGGCGCCCTGTATGTCGGCGTGATCGGCGAACTGCGCGCCAACGGCAGCGCCGCCTGGGATGTGCCGATGATCATCAAATCGACCGACTTCGGCGACACCTGGTCCGAGTGGGACTTCCTCCCCGAGCAGGACTTCGTCGACTATCTGAACAGCATCGGCGCTATCTTCCCGACCAACAGCGACTACTTCCTGCTCGGCCAGGACATGCAGGTCGTCGGTGAAGACCACGTCGTCATCGTTTGCTCGCTCGTTGAAGGCGTTGAATCCGACAACGAACTGGATCGCATTCTCGAGTTCGAATACAACAGCGGCCAATGGACCATCCGCTACATCGGCCCGAATACCGGCCGCTTCCAGTCCTTCTTCCACTCGCAGGAAGAATTCGACACCAACGACGGCCAGCAACCGCAAACGCTGCCCGACGTCCAGGTTTCGATTACCGCCGACGGCCAGACTCTCGTGGCTAAATGGGTCGACCTCGTTGCCTACACGGTACTCATCGATGGCGAAGAAACGGAAATCACGTCTTACGACATTTTCTTTTCCACCCGCGCTGTCGGCAGCGGCGAATGGAGCCCGGCCGTCAACGTGACGAACAGCATCTTCCACGAGAAAGTCACGTGGATCCCCGACATCATCCCGAGCCTGACCGAAGTTCCGCTGATCACGAATCGCACGAACTTCGCCGTCAACACCTGGCTGAACGAGCAGGAAGCTCCGGATGACAGCCTGAATCTGAACATTGCTCAGCGCATGATCTTCGCTGATCAACACGTGATGTATACAAAACTGGACCTGACGGGCACCAGCACTGGTGTTGGTGAAGGCGGACAATCTCTGCCGAAAGCCGCAAACATCACGGTTGCTCCGAACCCCGCGACGAACGTTGCACACGTCAACTTCGAACTGCCGAATACGGGCCACACGACCGTCAGCGTCTTTGACCTCTTCGGCCGCAAAATCGCGACGATTCACGACGGGCTCATGCCCGCCGGCACACATTCGCTGGAATACAATGTTAACGGCAGCTACAGCGGCACCTACTTTGTGCAGGTTACGCTGGACGGCGTTAACACGTCCGAGAGTTTCATGATCACGCGTTGATCCCGACGACTCAAGGACGGTATAAATAGAACAGCCGCTTCATCCCTGTGATGGAGCGGCTGTTTTTTTTGGAGCTTGATTACAACTCTCCTGCTTCGGAGCGCTCACACGTCGGCTGGAAATACACGCATTTTCATCAGGCCGGACTGCATGTCCGCGTGGCTTTTTCTGACCTTTTTGTTTACCATCGGGCTGAAAGCCGAAATCCGCTGAGCCGGCGCCGAACAACATTAAACACGCCGCTCGAAGACGAACAAGAGAAAAAAGCAAGCCCCGGCACAGCCGGAGGCGCGGCGCTCAAGGCCGCCAGCCGCGCCAATGGTGCGCGGCGCAACCGGCGCTTACACAACACAACATCGCCGAAAATACAGCCGGGCGTTTATACTTCACCCCACATGCGCAGGAGATTCGCGTAGGCATTGCGCACGCGACGAGTAGCCTCGCCGTTGGGCGACTCCTCGGTCAGCTGACCTTGCGCGCTGTTAAGTTCAAACAGGACCTCGCGTTTAAGCGGATCGCGAACGGCGCTCTGCATCCACAACACGGCCGCCGTGCGACGCCCGCGCGTGACTTCAACAACCTCGTGCAGAAAATAGGTCGGGTAAACGACCGCATTGCCGCGCGCGAGTTTATATTTCTGCTCGCGGCCGAAAGCGTAAATATTGAGCTCGCCGCCGTCGTAATCCTCGGGATCATCCAGAAAAATTGTCATCGACATATCGCAGCGCAGCGGCGACTGACCGCCCCTCACGGGCACATCGACATGCGAGCCGTAGCTCATGCCGACGTCGTAGCGACTTATCGTAACATTGGAAAAGGCGCGCGGCAACAGGGCCGCATGAATGAGCGGATAACGACCAATTGCCTGGAAAATCAGTTGCTCGATGGCGGCGCCGTGCTCGCTCTGACTGACGTCCATTTGCAGATTGTTTTTAACATCCTGCGCACCAGGGCCGGCCGTCAGTTTGCCGTCGACAAAGCGCGCGGACTCAAGCCCGTTGTGAATGCTGTTGCACTCTTCCGGCGTTAATATTTGATCCAGCTCGAGAATCATTGTACTACAACTCCAATGTGTTTTGTGGGACGGAAGTAAATCGCGTGTTTAAAGTTTCAAGCGGTAGTTCTGTGCATCGCGTCGCAGCGAATCCAGATAAACATCCACGTTTCGCGCCGTCAGTTTCACGCCGATGCCAAGCGCGTCGGGCGGCAGTTCATTGTCTTTGGCGTACAGCCGGCTTAACATGCGGCGCGCGATCCGCGGTTTGTAGTGCCAGCCATTTTCGTCAAAGTTGGCCGAGTCTCGCGTCACATAAGAACGGCCGTAGAAGCTGTAGACATCCGCCTTCGTGTGTTTAACCACCAGCGCAATCGCGTCGAAGTAGCGATCCGAAATGCCGTAGCGATCAAAGTAGTCGTACCAGCGGTAGTATTTTGCCGGGATGAGTATCTTGTCCCCTTCTTCAAACAGCGATGCAAAGTGCAGCAGCACCAAGTCAGGATACATGGCAAACCGCGAAAACTTGTTCTGAGCATTTGCGGCGAAAGAGGTCGGAATAATGTGCTCCAGCATCCGATAGCTGGTAGTATCCCAGGCCGTTATTGTAGCGCCGGAATGTTTACCCTTGGCGTGCCGATACACTTCCCGCATACTCTGGCGCAGCGTGGCGTAGTTTAACAAGCGAATTGTCATGTAATCGGCCCAGGCGGGCTGATTGAAGACCTGTTCAAAGCGCGCCTGCTTGGCGGCTTCTTCGGGATATGTTTCACGCGATTTGTTCAGCGTAAAACAATCAAAACCACAGAGCACCGCGCCGCCGCGCTGTTTAATGCGCTCCAGCAACTTGACATTGAGACTGAAGGACGCGCCGGCGACTGAGAGATTCATGGAGTATTTGCCGGTGAGCGAGTCCAGGAACCAGGGATCCGCGCGGAACAAACGAGAAGAACCGAGCAGCGCCAGATCGTAGCGATCGCTGTCAAAACGCGCCTTGACAAACTCGGGCGCGTCGTCGTAAAGCAGGTCCACAAAGGCCCCGTCCTTATTGCGGCAGCCGAGCGGATCGACATACCAGTTGAACAGCCCAACAAGCCCCAGCAGCACAAAGGCGCAGGCAAAAAACCAACGCAGCCAGCCGGCCGGCGCGGGGGCGGACGCTGCACTATGTGTTGAACTGTTGCTCACGGGCGGACCCAACCCTAAAAGTTAAAGTAGAGGAATTCGCTGATGCGGCTCATGCAGATAATTGCCACTGCAACCAGGGCCGCGCCGACAACTGCCGAGCGCCGGTTAAACACGAGATTTGCCGCCAGTTCGTTCGAGTCGCGGAACTTGACCGCCGCCAGCAGCGCCGCCGCCAGAAACAGCAGATATTCGGTTTCATAGCCCGCCGTTGTGCCGCGCACGTTGGCGAACATCACGCCGAATTCCACGCCGAAGTCGCGCAGAAAACCCAGCGAACCGGCGAGCGATTCGCGCAGTACGACGCCCTCCAGCCCCAGCATGCCGCGCAGTATTTTAACAGCGTCGTCGAAACTCGTCGCGCGGAAAAAGACCCAGGTAATGTGTACAAACAAAAACGTCGTACCCCTGGCCAGCCAATTGGGCAGGCGCAGTCCGGCGCGGTGCCACCAGCGGTGCACCACCAGTCCCGCGCCGTGCAGAGCGCCCCACATGACAAATGTCCAGCCGGCGCCGTGCCACAGACCGCCAAGCAGAAAAGTCAGGAACAGGTTGCCCCAGGTGCGCGCCTCGCCCCTGCGATTGCCGCCGAGCGGAATGTAGACATAGTCGCGCAGGAAACGCCCGAGCGTGATATGCCAGCGTCGCCAGAAGTCCTGCAGGTCGAGCGCTTTGTACGGCGCCGCGAAGTTGATCGGCAGCTTGATGTTAAACATCAGCGCCGCACCCATCGCCATGTCCGTATAGCCGCTGAAGTCAAAATACAACTGCAACGTGTAGGCCAGGCTGGCGACCCAGGATTCAACAAAGGTGACGCTTGCGGCGACATCGTAGGCATTGGTCGCCCAGATAGCCAGTGTGTCGGCCACCACAACCTTCTTAAACAATCCGAGGCTGAAGAGGAAAACTCCGCGTGCGATGTTCTCCGTGTCAAGCGCGCGGCGGGATGCATCGGCAAACTGCGGCATCATCTCACTGTGATGCACAATCGGTCCGGCGATCAGCTGCGGAAAATAGGTGACGAACAGCGCGTAGTTGAAAAAGCTGTACTCGCGCGTTTCACCGCGATACGAGTCGACCAGATACGCAATTTGCTGAAAAGTGAAAAAGCTGATTGCCAGCGGCAAGACCAGATGCAGGAGCGGCAGATCGCCGCGAAAGATCCAGTTGAGGTTGAGAATAAAAAAGTCGGCGTACTTGAAATAGCCGAGCAGCGCCAGGTTGAGCGCCACCCCGCCGATCAGCGCCGCCCGCCGTTTATCCGAGGTCGAAGCGGTCATCCTGCCCAGCCTGCCGCCGACGTAGAAGTTGAACAGCATGGAGCCGAGAATCAGCGGCAGGTAGACGGGATTCCACCAGCTGTAGAACAACAGTGAGGCGGCCACCAGCCAGAGTTTGCCCGCCCGATCCCCCAGAGTGCGGTTCAGGCTGAAATAGCCCAGTAAACTGAGCGGCAGGAACGCCAGCATGAAGGTGAAAGAGTTGAATAACATGTGCGTGCACGCCGGTCGGGCGTCGGCGGGGCTCCGGAGTTTGAAATGTTGTCAGGCGCAAAATTAGCGATTGCGCCGCAACCAAAAAATCCCATGCGGCGGTACCGCATGGGATTCGGGTATTTGACTTCGGCATCGCCGAACAGTAGTGTCGGTCGCTTACAGCGCTTCGGCGGGTTCCGCCTCGTCGCTGTCCTGATACTCTTCCAACGGAGGGCAGGAACAGACCAAATTGCGATCGCCGTAGGTGTTGTTGACGCGCGCGACGGAGGCCCAGAACTTGCGTTCGTGCAACCACTCAATCGGCCACGCCGCGGCGGAACGCGGGTAGGGACGATCCCAGTTGTCCGCCGTCACGAGAGCCAGAGTATGCGGCGCGTGTTTCAGCACGTTTTCCTCGCGGTCGGCTTCGCCGGATTCAATGGCGGCAATCTCGCGGCGGATGGAGAGCAGCACGTCGCAGAAGCGATCGATTTCGGCCAGGGACTCGCTTTCCGTCGGCTCGATCATCATGGTGCCGGGCACCGGGAAGGAGACGGTCGGGGCGTGGTAGCCGTAGTCGATAAGGCGTTTGGCGATGTCTTCCACCTCGATGCCGGCGCTCTGTTTGAACTCGCGCGTGTCGAGAATCATCTCGTGCGCCACCGTGCCGTTGGCGCCGGTGTAGAGCGGTTTGTACGCTCCGTCGAGGCGTTTGAGGATATAGTTGGCGTTGAGGATGGCGACTCTGGTGGCATCGGTCAGCCCTGCGCCGCCCATCATTTTGATGTAGGCCCAGGAAATGAGCAGGATGCTGGCGCTGCCCCAGGGAGCCGCGGCAATCGGGCTGATCGCCTTGTCTCCGCCGGTGTCGACCAGCGGGTGACCGGGCAGATAAGGCGCCAGTTTTTCATTGACGCAGATGGGGCCCATACCGGGACCGCCGCCGCCGTGCGGGATGCAAAACGTTTTGTGCAGGTTCAGGTGGCAGACATCCGCCCCGATGCGCGCCGGGCTGGTCAGGCCCACCTGGGCGTTCATGTTGGCGCCGTCCATATAGACCAGACCGCCGTACCGGTGCACCGTGTCGCAGATTTCGCGGATTGACTCTTCGAATACGCCGTGCGTGGAGGGATAGGTCACCATCAGCGCGGCAAGTTTTTCCGAGTGTTTTTCAGCTTTGGCGCGCAGGTCGTCGACATCAATATTGCCGAGTGCATCGCATTTGACCACGACGACTTTCATGCCGGCCATGACGCCGCTGGCGGGGTTGGTCCCGTGCGCCGAGCTGGGAATCAGGACGATGTTGCGATGTGCGGCATCGCGGTCCTTGTGATAGGCGCGAATGGTCATCAGACCGGCGTATTCGCCCTGCGCACCGGAATTGGGCTGCAGCGACACCGCGGCGAATTCCGTGATGGCCGCCAGGTCGCGCTCGAGTTCGGTAAAGATCTGACGATAACCCAGGCTCTGCGTCAGCGGCGCAAAGGGATGCAGGCCGCCGAACTCACGCCAGGTAACCGGGATCATCTCGGTCGTGGCGTTCAGTTTCATGGTGCAGGAACCCAGCGCAATCATGCTGTGCGTCAGCGAGAGATCCTTGTTTTCGAGGCGTTTCAGGTAGCGCAGCATCTCCGTTTCGGAGTGGTACAGGCTGAACACCGGATGCGTCATGTATTCGCTGGTGCGCTGCAGCTCGGCGGGAATGCCGCTCTGTGCGCCCTCCACCAATGCGGCGATGTCGAAATCGACGCCGTTACCGCCGCGCGCGGCGAGGAAAATTCGCAGCAGACGTTCGACGCTTTTTTCGTTGCAGGTCTCGTCGAGCGAGATGCCGATGCGTCCGTCCCCGAAGTAGCGCAGGTTGACCTGTGCGGCTTCCGCCTCGCGACGCACGGCCGCGGCGTCGACGCCGTCGGCCGGACGAACAGAAATGGTATCAAAAAAGGCCTGATTAAGAACCGCATGGCCCTGCGCTTTCAGTCCGTCGGCAAGAGCGACCGTCAGACGGTGGATACGCTCGGCGATGGCGCGCAGACCGCGCGGTCCGTGGTAAACGGCATACGCGCCTGCGATAACGGCCAGCAGAACCTGGGCCGTACAAATATTACTCGTGGCGCGCTCGCGGCGGATGTGCTGTTCGCGCGTTTGCAGCGCCATGCGATACGCCTGACCGCCCTGCGCATCGACGGAAACGCCGATGATGCGACCGGGAATCAGTCGTTTGAATTTTTCTCGCGTCGCAAAAAAAGCGGCGTGCGGACCGCCATAGCCCATCGGCACGCCAAAACGCTGGGTGGAACCAACCGCGATGTCCGCGCCGAATTCGCCCGGAGGCGTCAGCAGCAGCAGGCTCATCAGATCACAGGCGGCAGCGATGTAGATGTGGTGCTCGCGGGCGCGTGTGCAGAACGAGCGATAGTCGGCGATGTTGCCGTCGTCGGCCGGATACTGCAGGATGGCGCCAAAGTAGCTGCCGTCGAACTCAACGGTTTTGTAGTCGCCAAAGACAAGTTCAACGCCGATGGGTTCGCAGCGCGTTTCCAGCAGGGCGCGCGTCTGCGGGTAGATGTCGTTGGAGACAAAGAGGCGTGTGGCATTGGCTTTGACGCGCGTACGGCCGGCGAACATCATAGCCATCGCTTCGGCGACGGCGGTGGCTTCGTCCAGCAGTGAGGCGTTGGCGATTTCCAGGCCGGTCAGGTCGACGACCATGGTCTGGAAGTTGATGAGGGCTTCGAGGCGTCCCTGAGCAATCTCGGCCTGATAGGGCGTGTACTGCGTGTACCAGCCGGGATTTTCCAGAATATTGCGCAGGATGACGGGCGGCGTGACCGTGTCGTAGTACCCCATCCCGATGTGGGAAGTAAACAGATCGTTTTTGGCCGCGGTCCGGCGCGCGTATTCGAGTAGTTCCGGTTCGCTCATGGCCGCGCCGATGTCCAGCGCTTTATCGCCGCGAATAGCCGCGGGGATCGTTTTGTCGATCAGTGCATCGAGCGAATCGATTCCAATGTGTTCAAGCATGGACGCGACGTCCTCCGCAGAAGGTCCAATGTGCCTGTCCACGAAGCGGTCGCGATGCGCAGCCTGTTTGAATTCCATGTCGCTATCCAGATTAGAAAAATCACGCAGGAAAGAATCGCCGGAAGCCCGTTTGCGCCGGAATTGACAGGCGCGGATGGACCTTTTGTACGAGCGAGCTACTTATTAAGAGCGCATAAGACGGGTATGAACCGGGCAAATTTGATTTGGCGGCGCAGTATCTGCGTGCACGCAGGCCGCATTGCTTTCGTCGTATAGCTTCATTTTTAACCGATCCAGAAATCGATTCCGGAAGAAGCCTATGTCGAGCCTTTCCCCAACCTCTCTGCTGCAGGAGCGCATACTGATTATGGACGGGGCGATGGGCACCATGCTTCAGCGCCATGCCTTCAGCGAGGCGGATTTCCGCGGCACGCGATTCCGGGATCACGACAGGGATCTGCGCGGAAACAACGACATTCTGTGCCTGACTCAACCCGATGCGATACGCGAAGTACACCGCGACTATCTGGCCGCCGGCGCGGACATCATTGAAACGAATACGTTTTCCGGTACCCGCATCGCCCAGGCCGATTACGGCCTGGAAAGCGCGGTCTACGACCTCAATGTGGCGGCGGCGCAACTGGCGCGGCAGGCGGCGGACGAATTCACCAGGACCAACCCCGACAAACCGCGTTTTGTAGCCGGCGCGCTGGGACCGACAAACCGCACAGCGTCGATTTCCCCGGACGTCAACGACCCCGGCTACCGCAATGTCACCTTCACCGAGTTGGCGGACGCCTATGCCGAACAGGCGCGCGGCCTGATCGACGGCGGCGCGGACATCCTGCTGTTTGAAACGCTGATCGACACGCTGAACGCCAAAGCGGCGCTCTACGGCGCGATGCAATACTGCGAATCAATCGGCTCAAAAATTCCCTTTATGATTTCCGGCTCGATTGTCGACCTGAGCGGCCGGACGCTTTCGGGTCAGACCACGGAAGCTTTCTGGTTAAGTGTTAAACACGCGCAGAACCTGATGTCGGTGGGGCTCAATTGTTCGCTGGGCGCGCGGCAGATGCGGCCGTTTATCGAAGAACTCAGCAGGATTGCTTCGGTGCCGGTGAGCATTTACCCGAATGCCGGCCTGCCAAACGAATTCGGCGGTTACGACGAACAACCGGCCGACACGGCCTCCGTCCTGGCCGACCTGGCGCGCGACGGTTTGTTTAATATTGCGGGCGGCTGCTGCGGCACGACGCCCGACCACATCCGCGCGATATCCGAGGCGCTGGAAGGCATTAAACCGCGCAAGGTTAAACAGACCTCACCCTGGCTGCAACTCAGCGGCCTGGAACCGCTGACGGTTCACCCGGAGATGAACTTTGTTAACATCGGCGAACGCACCAATGTGGCCGGCTCGCGCAAATTTGCGCGCCTGATCAAAAACGGCGACTACGAAGAAGCGCTGAGCATTGCACGCAGCCAGGTGGAAAACGGCGCGCAGATTATCGACATCAACATGGACGAGGGCATGCTCGACTCGGAAAACGCCATGCAGCGCTTCCTGCGTTTGCTCGCCGCCGAGCCGGATATTGCGCGCGTGCCAATTATGATCGACTCATCCAAATGGAGCGTTATCGAAGAGGGCCTGCGCAATGTGCAGGGACGTTCGATTGTCAACTCGATCAGCCTGAAAGAAGGTGAAAGTGTCTTCCGCGAACACGCAAACGCAATCAGGCGCTACGGCGCAGCAGTGATTGTCATGGCCTTTGACGAGAACGGCCAGGCGGACACGTTTGAACGCCGCATTGAAATCTGCCGACGCGCCTATCGCATTCTGACGGAGGACGTCGGTTTTCCGCCGCAGGACATAATTTTCGACCCGAATATTCTCACGGTCGCCACCGGGATTGACGAACACAACAACTACGCCGTCGACTTTATGCGCGCCGCGCGCTGGATCAAGGAGAATCTGCCGGGAGCGTACGTCAGCGGCGGCGTCAGCAATGTCTCCTTTTCCTTCCGCGGCAACGATACGGTACGCGAGGCGATGCACGCGGCATTCCTGTATCACGCGATTCGCGCCGGTCTGGACATGGGCATCGTAAATGCCGGCCAGCTGGAAGTCTACGAAGAAGTAGAGCCGAAGCTGCTCGAACTGGTCGAGGATGTTTTATTAAACAGGAATCCCGACGCAACCGATCGCCTGATCACATTCGCCGAAACCCTGGTTAAACAGGATAAAACACAGGTGAAGGAACAACAGGCCTGGCGCAGCGATTCCGTGCAGGAACGACTTAAACACGCGCTCGTCAAAGGCATTGTGGAGCACGTCGTGGCGGACGTCGAAGAAGCACGTCAGCAATACCCCAGTCCGCTGCAGGTTATCGAGGGGCCGCTGATGGACGGCATGAACGTCGTCGGCGACCTGTTCGGCTCCGGTAAAATGTTCCTGCCCCAGGTGGTTAAAAGCGCACGCGTCATGAAAAAAGCCGTCGCCTACCTGATTCCGTTTATTGAAGAGGAAAAAGAACGCAGCGGCAACACGCAGGCACAGGGCAAGGTGCTGATGGCGACGGTCAAAGGCGACGTGCACGACATCGGCAAAAACATCGTGGGCGTAGTGCTGGCCTGCAACAACTACGAGGTTGTGGACCTCGGCGTGATGACGCCGAGCCAGAAAATTCTGGACGCGGCGCGCGAACACAAGGTCGACATTATTGGACTGAGCGGTCTGATCACACCTTCGCTGGACGAGATGATGCACGTGGCGCGCGAGATGGAACGCACGGGCATGAACCTGCCGCTGCTCATCGGCGGCGCCACGACCTCACGCATTCACACGGCGGTAAAAATCGCGCCGAACTACTCCGGACCGACGGTACATGTACTCGACGCCTCACGCAGCGTGCCCGTCGTTAACAAACTGCTTTCGCGCTCGGAGCGCGCAAACTACGTCAAGGACGTCGAGCGCGAATACGCGGAACTGCGCGAGCGCCACAGCCGCAAACGCGACGCTAAAAAGCTGCTTTCGCTTGAGGAGGCGCGCGCGCGGAAGTTCGAGGCTGTGTTCTCGGCGACAAACATAAAAAAGCCCAAAAAGGACGGAATTCAGGTCATGCGCAATATCGACCTGAAGAAGCTGCGCGGCTTTATCGACTGGACCCCGTTTTTCCTGACCTGGGAGCTGCGAGGGCGCTACCCCGCCATCCTGCGCGACAAAACGGTCGGCCAGGAAGCGCAACAACTGTTCGACGACGCCAATTCCATGCTTGATGAGATGGTGAACGGCGGACTGTTGCGGGCGCATGCCGTCATCGGATTGTTCCCGGCCAATTCGGTCGGAGATGATATTGAAGTGTACGCGGACGAAGAGCGCAGGACGGTACGCGGAGTGATCCACACCCTGCGCCAACAAAGCGCCAAAGTGGAAGGCGTGGCCCAGCTGGCGCTGGCGGACTACATCGCGCCGAAGGACAGCGGGCATGGCGACTATATCGGCGCTTTTGCGGTAACGGCCGGTGGCGGCGTGGACGAGCTGGTCCGGCGCTACGAAGCGGAACACGACGACTACCGCGCCATCATGGCAAAAGCGCTGGCGGATCGACTGGCCGAAGCGCTGGCGGAGATGATGCACGCCCAGGTCCGCAAACACCTGTGGGGGTACGCTCCGGCGGAAGCGCTGGGCAACCTGGATCTGATTCGCGAAACATACCAGGGAATCCGACCGGCGCCGGGTTATCCGGCCTGCCCGGACCACACTCAGAAAGAGACGCTGTTCCAGCTGCTGGGAGCGCAGGATCGGATCGGCGTGGAACTGACGGAGAGTTTTGCAATGATGCCGGCGGCGTCCGTCAGCGGTTGGTATCTGGCGCACCCGGATGCGAAGTATTTCAGCGTTGGACAGATCAAACGCGACCAGGTGGAGGATCTGGCCCGTCGCAAGGGATGCAGCGCGGCGGAGGTGGAAAAATGGCTGATGCCGAACCTGGCGTACGATCCCGCCGCGGAAGCGCAAACGGCGTCCGTCGGGGCCTGAACAGCCGGTGGCGCGGCCGCCGCGGCAGCGCCCGGACAACATGTTAAAAAAACGTATATTACGGGCTTTGCAGCTGGCACAGTCGGCACGATAGCAACGAATATCAATTTTGACCTAGGGGCATGTGTCTTCATGGATATCCGCAATCGATCGATTCTTGTACTGGGTGGTTGGGGTTTGGTTGGTTCCGCAATATGTCGCGATCTGATGCGACACGAACCGCGCGAAATAGTTGTTTCCTCACTGCGCAAAGAAGAAGCGCTCGACGCCGTTGAACAGCTGCGAAGGGAATACCCGGATCACAATCCGGAGATGTTTGTTCCGGCCTGGGGCAATGTATTTGTCCGCGAGGACTGGAAAGAGAAAAGCCGCCACGAGCTGTTAAACAACGACGATATCCGCCACGGCCTTGTGACCGACGTTTTTGACGAGCTGGACGACGAGCTGCTGCAGCGCTCGGCGCTGTACAACCTGCTGCAGCAATACAAACCCGACGCCGTTATCGACTGCATCAACACGGCGACGGCGATCGCCTATCAGGATGTATACTCCGGCGCACGCGCGCTGCTGAAGGAAATCCGCGAAAACAATTTACAGGCGGCGACGGTGGAAACGCTGTTGGCCTCTTCGGCCGTGCCGCAGTTGATCCGCCACGTGCAGATCCTGTACCACGGACTTAAACAAATCGGCACGTACGCCTACATTAAAATCGGCACGAGCGGCACAGGCGGCATGGGACTTAACATTCCCTACACACACAGCGAAGAACGCCCCTCGCGCGTGTTGCTGTCGAAGTCATCCGTTGCCGGCGCGCACACGCTGCTGCTCTTCCTGATGGCGCGCACGCCGGATGCGCCGATCGTGAAAGAACTCAAACCGACGGCGGCGATCGCCTGGAAAAAAATCGGCTACGGCGAAGTCAAACGCCAGGGCCAGACAATTCCGTTGGTCGACATGGACTTCGACAAAGCGCTGGAAGCCGCGGGCAAGTTCCTGGTGGGCAATTACGAGGACGTCGACGACTTTGGTGAGAACCTGCGGGCGGCGTTTATCGACACGGGCGAGAACGGCATTTTCTCTCGCGGTGAGTTCGAGGCGATTTCCGAAGCCGGACAGATGGAGTTGATCACGCCGGAAGACATCGCGGACAGCGTGGTGCAGGAGCTACGCGGCAGCAACTCGGGCCATGACATTGTACAGGCGCTGGACGGCGCGGCGATGGAGCCGACCTACCGCGGCGGCTACATGCGCCAGAACGCCATCCGCGAACTGGAAAAGCTGGAGCGGGCCAACGATCACGACAGCGTGGCATTTGAGATGCTCGGCCCGCCGCGCCTCTCGAAACTCTTGTACGAGGCGCAGCTGCTCAAACTGGTCGTGGGCTCTCCGCGCGACGTGGTCGACGGCGACACAGGGGCGATAGCCGGGGCTGCGGCGCAGCTGTTGCAGACGAATCGCAAACTGCGCAGCGAGATGCTGTCGATCGGGCTGGCGATTCTACTGCCGGACGGCAAAAAATACCTGCGCGGCCGCGACGTGAAGATACCGCCCTACCGCGGCGAGCGCGAGCTGCCGCTGACGCAGGAAAACATCGATATCTGGTGTGAAGAGGGCTGGGTGGACCTGCGCCCGTCGAGCATTGCGGCCTGGCAGGAGCGTTTTCAGCGGATCATGGCGCAGACGGAAGCGATCGACGCCAACGACACCAGTTCGCGCACGATTTTCAACCGCAGCTACTGGGACAACTTCGACGCGATCACGCCGGGCAAAATCGCCGCCTGGATTTTCATTGAAGAAGACAAGGGCGAGCGGATGAAGGACTGACGGTCCTTCCGCCCGCGGGCACGGAGCGGGCTTCCTCACTGCCAATTCAACAACTCAACAGCTGAAGGCCGGCATGCGCATCGCCGACATTGACACACACTTTCTGCAGTCGATCGACTTCCGGATCGAGGGCGCGTTTGCGGGCCCGACGATCGATGGCATCAGGTTCAAGGACCTCAAAACGCATCTGGACGGACGCGGCGACGTCATCGAGCTGTGGAGCAAACCCTGGGTGGAACACGACGGCATGATCGTGCCGACGCACGTGTATCAGTCGGCCACGGACTACGGCGTGGTAAAGTGCTGGCACCTGCACGAGATCCACACCGACCAGTTTACGGTGACGCGCGGCAAACTGCAGGTGGTCTGCGCGGACGTGCGCAAAGAGTCGCCGACCTTCGGCTGCGTGAACTCCTTTGTGATCGGCGTACAGCGGCCGGCGCTGATTCTGATTCCGCCGGGCGTGATGCACGGCTGGAAAGCGCTGGCGCGGCCGGAGACGATCGTCGTCAATCTGCAGTCGCACCCCTACGATCCGGCGGACGAGTTCAAGTTTCCGTGGGACTGCGTGCTTGAACAAGTGTGGGAGCCGCGCAACGGCTAGTCGGCATGTGTATATTCACCAGGCGGAATCATGGAAAAGAGTAAAACCAGGCGCGTTGCGCTGGCCGTATTTGCATCGGGCTCCGGCAGCAATGCTGAACGTCTGATGCAGGAATCTCATTCGATGGATTCGAGCTTCCGCGTGGCGCTGGTCGTCGGCAACAATTCGTCGGCGCGCGTCATGACGCTGGCGACGATGTACGACATCCCGACGGCGCATATCAGCAGCAAGACACATCCGGACGATACGGAGCGCGACGCAGCGCTGCTGCAGGTGCTGGACGAACACGGAATCGAACTGATTGCGCTGGCGGGCTACATGAAAAAACTGCCCGAAGCCGTGACGCAGAAGTTCGCCCGCAGAATATTAAACGTCCATCCGGCGCTGCTGCCGAAACACGGCGGACGCGGCATGTTCGGCAAACACGTGCACGCGGCCGTACTGGAAGCCGGCGAAACGGAAACCGGCGTGACGATACACTACGTGAATGAAGAGTACGACGCCGGCGCAATAATCGCCCAGGAGCGCGTCTCTGTTCTGGCGGACGACGACGTGGATGCGCTGGCGACGCGCGTGCTGGCGGTGGAACACGAGCTCTACCCCCGCGTTGTTAAACAAATTGCGGCGGAGTTGCCCAGGGACTCTGTTTAACCGACATCAGCTTCAGTTTTACCGACCCGGCAAACGAGGAGAGCAGTTTATGAAAAGCCCGACAGCAGCATTAACTCTTTCCGCCCTGACGTGGCTTGCAGTCGCGACACTGGTCGGCTCGGCGGGTACCGCCAGCCTGAACGCGTGCAGCCCGGGGGAAAACAATAATGGTATGAAAAGCGAGCCGCAGCCCGACGCATCCGTCATTACCGGCGATAAAATTTCAGACGTCAAAGCGGCGCTGCAATCAGATTCGCTGCACACCTGGCCGGACTCCACCCTGCTGCCGTTTATTGCGGAACACCTCAACGAAGACAAAGGCCAATTCAGCACGGCGGCATACAAGTTGATTCGCGCAGGAGCGGACAGCACATTTGTGTTTAACCTCATCAACGACCCATCGGTTAAACACGACACAAAGTACATGAAAATCAATGTGACGGGCTACCTGGGCAAGCCGGACTATTCCTCGCATTACAACGCCTATTCCGTTAAAAAAGCCGTGGCATTCCACGACGAATACGACTCTCTGTTAACATTGGTGGAAAAGAAGTACGGCGTCAGCAGCGAGGCGTTGACGGCGGTGGCATGGGTGGAAACGCGGCACGGCGCCTACCTTGGCACTCACCACGTACCCAGCGTTTATTTATGTTTGTCGATGACGGACAATCCGGAATACATCGAGTTAAACATGGAAGCGCTGCACGAAAAGTTTGACGGCGACAGTACGGAGTTGAAAAAGCTGGAGCAGAAAATCCTCGACAGGTCGGCCAGTAAGTCGGCCTGGGCGGTGGAACAGTTGATAGCGCTGCAAGCGGTCGAGACGATGGGGCACCTGAGTGTTTCGGAATTGGTCGGGTCGTGGGCCGGAGCTTTCGGCATTTCCCAGTTTATTCCCAGCAGTTACGTGAGCTGGGCGGTGGACGGCGACAACGACGGTACGATTAATCTGTACGACATGCCGGACGCGCTGTTCAGCATCGGCAACTACCTGAAGGAACACGGCTGGGACCAGACGAACGAAGGCGAGCGCAAAGCTGTGTGGGGATACAATCACAGTACGGCCTACGTGGACGCGGTACTGCTGCTGCGCGACAAGATCCGTTCGCGCGTACAAAGCAGTGGTGGACAAGCCGAGTAGATTTTGGTACATTGGACCATCGATCAGCGCCCACCTTACAAATCGACAATATGTGATCAACCCTCTGGTCACAAAACTTGCCCTGTGTAACGCCAAATTGCGGCGAGTGTTCTAGGGCCGGATGCATTCAAAGGCGGAAATGAGTTTGTCCAAACACGAGTATCAGGACCGGGGCGACGAGGAATTGTTCGCCATGGTCCAGGAGAATGATCAGCAGGCTTTCAGCGTGCTGTACGAACGCTACAACAGGCGTCTGTACAGTTATTGCCTGCGCATGCTCGGCAGCCACGCGGCGGCCGAGGACATTTTCCACGATGTATTTGTCAAAGTCTACGACAATCGCCAGTCCTTCCGGGGCGGCAGTTTTGTCAAGTGGCTGTTCACAATTGGCAGAACGACCTGTCTGAATGCCATCCGCGACCGAAAACACGCTGATGATGTTAACGACCTGAAAGACCTGCTTGTCGGCAGCGATTCGAGCAAAACGGGCGAGAACCTGTTTGTACGCGAGGCGCTGCGCAAGGCAATCGCCGGACTACCGCCCGAATTCAGGGAAGTGTTGATCCTGAAGCAGTTCAACGAATATTCTTATGACGAGATATCGGACATTACGGGAATTAGTATCTCTTTAGCCAAGGTACGGGTTTTCAGGGCGATCAAGATGTTGCAGAAGACGCTTGCGCCCTACCTGAGGGATGTAAAAAAATGACGAACGACGAGCTTTTAGCCAAACTATATGACGGCACGCTGACGGAGGCAGAACAGGATGTGTTGCAGCAACGCATCCAGGAATCGCCTGAATTTGCCGGCGAAGTCGCAGAATTCGAGACGGTGGTCGAACTCATGGAGACATCCAGCGAGGACGACGAGCCGAAACCCGCGCTTTTGCGGACGACGAAGGAAAAAGTGATCGCGCTGATCGGCGCGGCGGCAGGCACAGCAACAATCGGCGGTGCAGCCTCACAGATGGGCGGCGGACTGTTTACTTCGGTGCTGTTCAAATGGATCGCCGGCGTCGTCGGTGCACTGACGTTCGGCGGGCTGGTATTCTGGGCCGTGAACGACAGCAACGACGACGGCGACCTTGCACAGAACGATCAGGTGCAGGTGGAACAGCCGGCTGATGCGACGGAGCAGGTTGACGCGACCGGATCCGAGACAAACGCGCCGGACATGGACGGAGCACAATTTGACGAGCCCGACCTGACCAACGACGCCGACAGCAATCCGGACAACACGCCGGATCCTTTGCACACAGACGTCGATCCTGCGGATGCGGACATTTCCCAGCCGACAAATGGCGGCGACAACGACCCCGATGAAGATCCGGAACAGGAAGGCAGCTGGAAAGTGGCCGGCATGGATCCGGATCACGACGCACTCTTGCTGGCCGTTCCGCGTGAGCGCAAAGCATTGGAAATGATGGAAGCGCTCGACAGCGCCACCGGACAGGCCTTTTACATGACGCGCCTGGCGGGTCGATTGGCGCGATTGCAGGAATACGATGAAGCTTATGCACAAGCCGACGAGGCGGTTGCCATCTACCGACAACACAACAACGACGCCGATCTGGCCAGGGCGCTGTATGCACGGGCGGCTTCTTCGGTAGGACTTGACAATCTGGCTTCAGCCGAACAGGATCTCGACGAAGCGGAACGCCTGGCGAGCGGCGGCAACCTGACAGAACTGCGCGGCAAGATCGCCGGACAGCGCGGGCTGCTGGCTTTGGCGCGCGGCGACCTGCAAGGTGCGCTGCAAGGCGTGACCGCCTGCGTGACCGTGCTCGAGAGTTCGCGCGGTGAAGAACTGCGCAGCTGGCAAAAATGGCAGAACGTCATCCGTCAACGCATTGAAGAACAATAGAACAACACCGCCATTTTTGACAGGTCCATTGAGGGACTGAATAAAAGCCGCTCGACTTCTGGTCGGGCGGCTTTTTTGTTTGCGCGCCGGCAACCAGTTAACACGGCAACATCGACTGTTAACAGTCATCGCGCCTACGTACGTTATGATTTTGTAACAGCTCAATCTGGCCCGGCAAACATTTATTGTTAAAGCAATTTGCAATTAAACAACAATGCGCTATATTGCCGCCAATCCAAATGAAACCTGCCCTGTGTTTTGCATTGCGCTACTGCCACGCGAAATTCAAAACACACTCCCTCCCCCGGGACCTTCACTGGATTCACTTTGTCAGTCCGCAGCAATTATCTTTCACACCTGGAATGGAGACGAGCTTCCAGGAACAGGCTGTGTTGACATGACAGTTTCCGATCTTTGCCGGAGAAACAAAGAACAGGTGCAACTGGATCACATTGTATCCGGCTTTCCAATTTGTGTTTAGCAGCTTAACGGCCAGGCGCCGATCGCATGGATTCTGACCCTGCGATCAACTCCCGGGCGAAAGGTTGTTGTTATTTCCGAACCGAATGGCAGCCTATATCGCCGGCCGGGACGGAACACAGCCAAATCCAAGGATCAAAGACTTAAACGGAGACCAGACACAACTGAACCGGACCGGTGTAGTGCCGGACCAGGCTTGCCCGGCTGCGGACTTTTGAGATCATTGCACAAGCACTGAAGTCCCGGCCACATTTCCAACGGCAGGATGCAATTCAGCCTGCAACAGTTCCCGGAGGATTAAACAACGGAACTGCTGTCGGTTGAACAGGGATTGCCTGTGCCCGCAATATCCTATTGCGTACACAGGACACTAATCGCTTCCATATTCATCATTCAGGCCACACCCCCAAAAACCTGAATCGCGCAGCATACATACCGGCACGTCCGGGTGGACGCTCACACTCAATTTTGTTTAACCGCCTCTTTGAGAATCAAGTCAAAGGCGGTCTTTCTTCACATTCCTATTTAACAGGAGAGTCAAATGTCACGTTTAACACTTATCATCGCACTGATGTGTTTTGCAGTCACGACGTCGTCAGCCATTGAGAATGTCACAGTCGAGATTATTGAATGCGGCGGCGGCAAATTGGGCTTCAACATCAAATACCTCAATGGAGACGGAACACTTAAGTGCTCTTCCAGTCGCGATTGCAACGGCAACGATGTCTCAGACTGCACTCCCGACGATTTTGCTTCGAATGTCGCCATTCACGCTCAGAGTGGGACCGTAGTGACCGTATCACATGATTGGGATGCCGACTACAGTATCGTGAATCTTGCAACGGATCTGGAAGTGTACGCCCATCCGACGACTGAAACCGGCGGTATTCCTTTTGATCTGGATATTGCCGGACTGGCGCCAGGCGATTACGCCGTCGTGGCGGTTCACCCGGTGACGGAAGTTCTTCAGGGAATCACCGTATTCAGAATCTGAGTTTGCCTTGGTCGGCAAACCTGGCATTTCCAGCGCAGCATTGCACAATTCAACGCAATGGTGGATGTGGCGTCACGCTGATCGAAGTACAGGGCGTTTTGTCCGAGCCGACTCCGGACAGGATGCCGAACATTCGGCTGTAGCACGCCTGGCAGCTTTCAGCCTGACCAACTGCGCCGATTCGAATCCAGGCGGAACACCATTAACGTGTCCCGACACGATTCGAATCGGCGCATTGTTGTATTTGACCGCGCAGACTGGTTTAACGCTTAAACAATAGCCAGGAGCATGGTCACGCGCATCACGATGTCACACTCCTGCCTGGCTGCCGAGACAACACAAAACTCACTTTGCAGCTGATGTCAAACAGCAAACACCGTGACTCGCCGGCATTTGTGTGGAGTCTCCCGACTGACTGGATTTACAATCAGCACTGAACTGAATGCCAGGATACCGACAACACTCCGGAAGATGTGAGCGGACGATTCTACAATCACTGCAAACTCCGCTTTGCAAATTCCGGGCACAATAGCGATAAAGCTAAGGAACCTGGAACAAGCTGGGCGCGATGTGGTCAGGCGCCGGATAAAATTGTCTGTCAACATGGAGTCAGACATAGAAAAAAACTACGAGCAGACCAGAATTACATGCCGGCTTTCGAGCGGCGCAGGATTACGCCAGGGGAGAGAGCAACGTCAAATTGTTGGAGCGCATTAAAAAAATAATTGACAAATGCTGGTTTTGCGGTTATTTTAGTCGGACACACTGCCAACCGACGCGCATTTGCACCATTTACTGCTTACCTGCAGATGTCGCCGCATAACCAACATTTTCATTCTTTCCTTAATCGGAGCTTTCCATGAAACGCTTCTTGGGTTTCCTTGTGGTCGCAATGCTGGCCGCCCCCATGTTTGTAGCCAATGCCGCCGAAACTACCACAAAATCCGACAAAGTTCTGGCAACCGCCGTCGTCTGCTCGGACGTTAAAATGGTAACAGCCGAAAGTGATCCTTTTCCTTGCGACGCCGGTCCTGATGTTGTTGCACGTGCCGAAGAAAAAGCCTGCGAGCGCGCACTGCGCAAAGCACAAGACGAATGCATCGATACAACCGACGAGTGCTTCGTTGAAACAATCGAATGTGTAACGCAACGACGCGTACTCGACAACGGCGAATGTATCGTCGTAGCGAAACTTAGCTATCGCTGTTGTTGCTACCACTAATGTGACATTAAACAGGAGGACGGCGAGGTTTCGTCGTCCTTCTGCATTTACCGAACGCACGCCGTATTTAACGAGCAAACAGACTACAACGCCATACACCTGATACCGCCATTGCAATTCAATGTGGCGGACGGAATGTTGCATGCCTGAAGACTTTATCGAGGGTGACTTCCGGTGTGCAATACCAGTAACAATCACTTCAAACTGTTTAACCATCATTGGAGTAAATCCATGCAACGCATCAAACTGTTTCTTGTAGCGGCCTTTTTGTTTACCCCGCTCGTGATGCTCAATTCAGCCGAGCAGCCACAGACGAAAGAAGTCGCTACCGCTGCGGGAGTCGAGTGCTCAGACCTCAAAACCAGCAGCGCGCGCAGCGATACGTTTCCCTGCGATGCCGGTGACGACGTGGTGAAAGCCGCCATTCAACAGGCGTACGACCGCGCACTGCGCAAAGCCCAGGACGAGTGTATTCCCGTCACGGACAATTGTTGGGTCGAGGTGGAGCAAAAAGAAGCGACTATCGTGACCTTGGACAGCGGCAAATGCGTGGCGGTAGTCGGCATTCGCTGGCGCTGCTGCTGCACCTGAGCTGAAGAATCGGGCAACTCACAACAGGACATGCAAGCCCGTCACTTACATTTACCATTGGTTTAAAAGCACACGGGGCGCGGATAGTATCCGCGCCCCGTGTATTTCTTTGCATCCGCGATAATTGTCAGTGCACCAACACAGCGTCGCCGTCGACTCCCTGGTCGAAGAAAAATTCATCCTTGTCAAATGCGGGTTCCAGATCATCCAGCCAGACGGCGTCGGGGTCATAGCGCGCGAAGAACGGTTTGTAGACCCAATCGGGATTGCGCCCCTGGATAAACTGCAGAACAAAGACTTTTTCATTGTTTACATCTGTAACGCCCAGAATGTGAACTTTGCCGGGATCGGCGGACATGCTGGGACCGCGCACCGTGCGTCCGATGCCACTGACCCGCTTTACACCTTCCCGATAAATGCGCCAGGCTTTGTCCAGTTCCACAGCAAAGTAGTTCTGTGCACCGGTATCTCGCGCAACAAACATATAATATGGGATGCAGCCGAGTTTCAGTTGTTCACGCCACATTTCCGTCCAGGCGGCGCTATCGTCATTGATGTACTTCATCACCGGCGACTGCGTGCGAATCTGCGCACCGGTGCCCAGAATGCGGCGAACAGCCTTTTGTACGGCTTCGGTTTTTAACTCATTCGGATGATTAAAATGCGCCATAAGCGCCAAATGACGCCCGCTCTTAACAATCTTTTCAAAAAGTCGCAGCATATCATCGGCGTCTTTATCTGTTAAAAACTTATACGGCCAATAGCTTAGTGACTTCGTACCGATGCGAATTGTACGCAGACTTTCTATGTCGGCGGCCAAAAGCGGATCGATATAGTTCGAGAAGTTTTTGGCCGACATCACCATGGGGTCGCCGCCCGTAAACAGAACATCCGAGACTTCCGGATGCTCCTGCAAATACGCCGTTAACAATTCCGTTTCGCGCATTGCAAATTTCATTTCATCCATACCGACGAATTGCGGCCAACGGAAGCAGAAAGTACAATAGGCGTGGCAGGTTTGACCGTTGCTCGGGAAAAACAGGAGCGTTTCGCGATACTTGTGCTGAATGCCGGTTAATTTAACTCCATCCAGTTCCGGCACATTATCCTGTTGGCCGGCGGGATGTGGATTCAATTCAAAGCGGATTTCATTGGCGACGGCGGCGATTTCGGCCTTCCCCGGACTGCGCCGCAATACCGACTCCATTCGCGCAAAGTGGTCATCAGACAGCATGCCACGCTGAGGGAATGTTAATTGAAACAGAGGATCATTCGGGATATCCGACCAGTCGATCAGCTCATCAATGACATAGTTGTTAACTTTGAACGGCAAGACGTTTCCAACAACTTCAATCGCATGTTTTTCGCCATCAGACAGATACTTCTGAACCTGGTCAATTTTCCTGAAATTTCTGAGTGAATATACTCGATATTTCATTCGTCTCGCGCGTTTACATTCTCAAAAAAAGCAGCTTTTGTCCAAAATAGCTCTAAATATCGGGCTTTAGATTCACACTTCCAAAAGACCGCAATTGCAGCGGCGGCGAAAAATGGCAACTACCTGGGCGACCGATTCACTGCGAGACCAGCATTGGGGCGGCCTGACAAATACACATGGCAGAAAAACCACGCAGAGAGAACACTCCGACTTTTACACATCAATCTAATTGCAAAAGCAGTGCAAAAGTATTTTACAACAGTTTTACCGATTATTTATTGCGCACTGCAATTGCTCTCAATTCCGCCGGCACCGGCCGGCAGGACTGACGGACGCTGCATCGAACCACAAAAGGCAATCGCCCACTCTCAGCGTTCAATTCACGCACATCCGCCGCAAAGTGAGAATTCAAGTCAATGCTCTCCAGATCACTTAACATTGCGCCGTCCACCCTGCCCCATACAGCGTCCGTCATGCAGTAAAACCCGCCGCCTCCCGGGACAGCTATTGTTCGCGCGGCAGCGAAGGACTCGTTTCTGCAGGGACAAGCCGCGCCTCACATTAAACCACTCCATGGCAAAACACTCCACTTAAACAACCAACTTAAACCTGCCCGCCTCGGGGAGGCCCTGCATCGGCATCACAAAGGAACACAGGGCGACAATTTCAATTCACACAACCCGCCGAACACTCTCCGGCATTAACAGGCGGCTGAAGGCAAACTCAACAACTTGTTCAAGCGATTGCAGTTCGGCGCTCGCGGACAGACGCGAGCATTTTTGTTAAGAGGATTTACACAAGAATACTTGCAGCGATGTGGCGCAGTGGATTCTCTCTGCGAGGTTAACAAAAAGGGATTTGCAAGGATTTCGGAGAGGAATTAACGGGTGGGAGTTTCGATTAACACACGCACGGTGCGGCTGTAGAAGCGGCCTTCGGGCAGGTCGTTATCGAAGGTTATCTCGTCCTCCCCTACGCCCTCGGCATTTTCGGGCGGCAGGCCAAGCGCCTGAGCGATGGAACGCGCACGTCGAAGCGAGAGGTCGAGATTGTATTGGCGCTCGCCCACGCGGTCGGTTGAACCGGTAACTTTAATGCGCGATTCGGGCGTGATGCGTTCGCGAATAATTGAGAGCACACGCTCGTGTTCGGATGAGACGCGATCCTGATCAAAGTCAAAAAGAATGAGCGAAAATCGATCGATGAGTTTGTCCCCCAGGCGCTCACGGCGTTTGCGGCTGAGAGTGCGCTGCTCGAATTGAATGACGGCGTCGGTAGACGTGGAAAATTCCTGCCCGGTTGAGTCGCGGATGTGCAGGCGGTAGCGCAGCGGTTCATCAGCGAGAGGGCGGAGAATGTCGTCGCGTATGCGCCAGTCGACATCGGCGGGCACTTCGCCCAGGCCGCGGATATCTTTTAACAATTGTCCCGATTGCGACACCTCCAGGCGCCAGGACTCAATGCCGGCATCGGAAACGACGGAGGTGCGAAAGCGAATGGTGGGCGGGTCGATGATGCGAACGGTGTCGCTCAGCAGAACGGGCTCAAAAATGGCGGGGTCGTCGCTGATAATTTCAACGCGCCGGTTTTCATCCCTGCCTTCCGACGTTTCCAGAGCCGAAGGTGTAGGCGGAAGGTTGGCGGCTCCCACACGCACGCGGGCGCGATCGATGTGCCAGACGGAGCTGAGGTAGTCGCGAATTGTTTCGGCGCGAAGACGCGAGAGCGCCGTATCGCCTTTTTCAGCGCCGGCGCCGGCATTGTAGCCATTGAGTGTAATGGACGCATCCGGATTGCGGCGCATGCGCTCACCGACGACGTTGAGTATGTTGTGATACAGACCCAGCGTCGACTTACTGTAGAACGTTTCCACGGTAAAATTGCGGGCCTGCTCGTCATCCAGCTGCCTGTAGCGCGCCGGCAGGCGCGCCTGCCCCTCGTCAAAAAACACGTAGTTAAGCGGAGGCACATGGCGATTCATAACAAATTCTTCCAGGGTGACTTTGGCCTGGTTGCTGAGCGAATCGTTTTCCAGAACAAATGATGCGCCGACGCCGGCCACCAGGAGCGGTTTTATCGCCGGCAGGCGCAGCACCCAGGTTTCGATCGGCTGGATGACAATTACCGTCCGGCCGTTTTCGCGGCGGGTATCGCGTTCATAGCGGGTTGTGTCAAGCGTCAGCGGATCGCCTTCGAATTCCGCAACCGACCGTATGAGTGTATCGCGCCGCACGGCGAGCGTGTCGTACCGCGTCGTTACTCGTGGTGTTGAAATGACCGGCGGCCGGCGGCCGGGCGGATCATCCACCGCACTCGAATCGACGGGCGGCAGCTCGGGAGGCGGAGGAGGATTCATGACGGCCAGACCGAAACGCAGCGAATGCAAGTTCCACTCACCTGTATTCCAGAGGCCGGTAAGCGGCAGCGAGATGCGGATTTCGGGCATTACACGCAGGCCGGCGACTTCGAGCGAGCCGCTCGGCAGCAATTGTATGCCGGCGACAATCGAGGCGTAGACCGAGGTGGCCGAATCGAAGCGTCCCTCGTAGACGAGGCGGCGCGGACTGTCGGTATCAACAAATCGCCCGCCGGCGGGTTCGATGATTTCCTCGACCTGCCGGACATAGGAGTGCAACAGGAAGTCTGCTTCGCCGCCGATGTCGAATCGCATGTAGTCATTGATACGATAGCCCCAGAACACCTGGAACAGGAGGTGCCCGAACTTGCCTTCGACGCGGTTTTCCAGGATGCCGTCGCCGGGCACGCCATCAAACACCACGGGCAGAATTCCCTGCTCGCTCAATTCGGCGGTGCGATAGACATAGCCCAGGCGCATGCTGAGCATGGAGGGATCGTCAAAGGGAACATCGAGCGCGATTCCGGCGCTGCCGCCCCAGCCGGTGCCGGAGCGAATATCAAACAGAGCGGAGTCGCCTTCGGCGAGACCGGCGTGTGGGATGAGGCCAAAACGAGAGGAATGAATACCGTAGTGCAGAGCGGCGTGGTAGCCAAAGAGGATTTCCTGCTGCGCTTTCTGATCGTCGTCGCCGCGGCCTGCGCTGCTGCGCGGCTGGGCATTTGCTGTGTAAGCGGCGGCCAACATCACAAGCATGCATATCGGGACGGTCACCCGTCGGATTATCCCCGTCATCGGCTGCGGCACTACACAATTCTGTTTAATTAACCACAAATGGGCGGGTAATGGCTGCATCACCCACACTCACGAGGCAAAAATACACACCAGCATTTGCAATTGCGGCATCGGGAAAGGAATTAAGCCCATTGGCCGGGATTGAGGCACTGTAAATACTGCGCCCCAGAGAGTCGAAAATTTCGAGCGTACCACCGCCATCCGGCATACCGCGGACGTCCAATTCCAGCGGATCGCCGACATTCATCGGAGAATTTGTCACCGTGACATAAAGCATGCCGGGCACGGGATTGATGAGATAGCGCGAGCTGATGCCTGTGATAAGCAGCACACCACCCTGCGACTGCGTAAAATCAAGCGGCTCCACTTCTCTGCCGTTGGAATCGGTTACGGAAGCCTCAACGATTTCAAAAAAGCCGGTCGTTGAATTGCCCCAACCGGTCATCATGGGAATCGTTGCAAGCTCCGTCTGTGCCGGCGGCAGCACGGTGTCGATGCGAATAGCGGCACGTGCGCGATCGCGGCGCGACTCCAGGCCGGGATCCACCGGAGCGAGAATCGTGGAGTTGTACTCCAGTTCAAAATTCAACCGGTACTCACCGACGTCAAAGCCGTCGGAGGAGTTCAGGGAGACGATGACGTCAATGGTGTCGCCAAACTCAACAATTCCGGACCGGACGGCAAAACCGAGACTGTAGGAATTGACAAAATCCATCCTGATCGTCACGGTCGCCGTGGATTCACCGCAGGGCGTATCAAAAATCACTTGCAACGTCGAGTTGTCGACATCCTGTGTCGGAGCCAGGCGGAAGGACAGCTCACATGTTTCACCTGATTCCAGGTCGCGCGGGAGGTCCTGCTGATTCAGCAGTACAAGACCGACGGGCAGATTGTCCACGGCAGTCAGGCGCACGGTTGCATCGCCGGAATTGACGACCGCCAGTACGGCCGTGCCCGCGGCGCCGCGTCGCACGGCGCCGAAGTCGATGAAGTCGGCGACATCAATGGGGCCGATTTTTTTGATAACGGGGTTGAACTCCAGCGTATCCTGCAGACCGCACTGTTCATATGTTATTATCATACGCAGCGGCGCGGAGCTCGCCGGCTTTTCGATACGGAACGCAATCTCGGCGGCGGCATCGGGCAGAATTTCTTGCGGCGCGGAGATCGGCAGCACTTCACCGGAGAACGACAGGTTCAAGGGTAAGACGCCTGTATTGCGAATCTCAAAGACGCCGTCATAGGGAAACTCACAGTCAAAGATTTCGGGCTCGAGGTCGGGCGCTGTCAGGACTCGGCCGATGTCCAGCAGATTGGCGCGCATTTCAGCTTCGAGCAGGTTGGACTCGACGCAGTTTGCGGCTGTATACTCGACGCTGAGCGTTTCGGATGTCTGGCCGACAAAGACAAGGCCGGGTTCAATCAAAACAGGGATAAGCAGCGTTTCGGTTGCGTCAAGAAATCTCGGCGTGCTCAGATCGAGGTCGACCTGGAAAGGCGGCGCAATTTCAACGCGAAAGACATTCAGCCCGACGTCGGGCGGTGCGGTCAGTCGCAGGGTGTCGAACATGACGGCGGAACAGCGTGCAAGCGAGCCGAAATCGACGAGGCGCGGTTCGAGGCGCGGCCGTTCTCCCCGCACGTCGGCCATGACGGTCATACTGCGCGTCATGTCGCATTCTTCAAACTTGATGTGAGCACGAACATCCACGAGCCCCGCGAC
This sequence comes from bacterium, assembly GCA_030430495.1. GTDB lineage: Bacteria > Bacteroidota > Ignavibacteria > Kapaibacteriales > UBA7675 > JAUIKM01. Next base: position 45,341 of record JAUIKM010000022.1, read on the forward strand.
TCCGGGCGAGTACGCAATTGACAAACCCGCCGTTCCACCGGGCGGGATCGGGTTCGGCGACGTGCCGACGAGCGAAATACCGGGATCGGCCGACTGCAGATCGCGCACGGTCAGGTCGACAGGCGATTCGTTGCGCAATTCGATCAGCCCCAGCGCGCTGAGATTACAGGTCTCGATCAATCCCAGATCGAGCGTGTCTGAGGCGACAAAACGCACCTGTGCGGGATGAATGACCCGCAGCACGGCTTCAATGGTGTAAGCTGTATCGTTGCAGTACGATACGGCGGCGCGGATACGACGCCCGTCGTTTTCAGCGCTGGTGTTGGGACGCAGACGCTTGCTTCTGGCGGATCCGGGAACGACACTCCAGTCGCTGGACCCCGGGCGTCGCCACTGCCACTCGATTTCGGCTTCGTTCGGTAGATTGGCGCCGACGTCAAATGAAAATTCGGCCTGTTCACCGGCGCAGACCACCTGGGATTGCGGCTGCTGGATAAATTCAATGGCCGGAAAAATGTCAATGGATTCGGACATACTGTAGGCAGTACAGCCGTCAAGCGTAACGAGATAAACGCGATAACGCCAGCCGTCGCGGGTATCATCCTCGACATTGAACGAAAGCGTGGTGCCGGTTTCGCCGGGCACAAGCTCAAAGTCGGCGGGATTGCCTCGATTGACTTTGTCGACTTCCCAGCGCACGAGTATTTCGCGATCTTCAATATCGGTTGGCTGGGCTATGCGGAGAACGACGCGCGAACCGATGCAGAAGGATCCACCGCCAATCAGGACCGCATCAAGCGCATTGACATGCAGCCGAATGGGCTCGCCGGCGGTTGTATCACACTCATTGGCATATACTGCGCGGTAGTATTTCTTGTCGTTTTCAGGCCCAACCTGACGCGGCGGATTTTTACCGATTGACGTCCATGAGTTGGGCAGCGCGGTCGGGCTTTCTTCCCAATGTAAAAAACGCGGCTCCGGATACCCTTCGGCAACGGCAAATATGGCGGGCGAAGTACCCACACATACAATGGTATCTGCCGGAGACTGTGACTGTGGGTCGATGCGCGGCGGTGTATAGATATTAAATGTTGCATCCGACCTGTCAATGATCCGGTTTGTGGTCGGGCTGACAAGAACGACGCGGAAATCGCCGTCCTCTGGGAAACCAGGCGGCAGGGTCACGTCCCAGGGAATTGTGCCGATGGTCACATCAACATTGTCGGCAATGATTGCCGTCATACCGCTGCGCTCATCCCGCAGCCTGATATTGATGGTCGGCTCGCGGAAAATGCCTTCCCAACGAATCGCGACGCTGGTCCCGGCACAGAAAAATCCTCCGCCATTGGGCGCCAGAAGCTCCAGGCCGAGACGAAGGTGCGTGACAAACGCATCATTGGAGGTCGGATCAAGGTGGCGCGGCTGCATGGCGCCGGGAGAAACCGGGAACACCGACCCGGCGGACGTGGTGAAACCAGCCAAATAAAAACGGCCGATTCCGTCGCTGACAACCGCGGTCGCTTCGTCGGTCTGATTGCCGCCGAAGTAACTTGCATAGGTTATCTGAATGTCGTCGTACGGCGTCATCATGATCATCCAGGCGTCGGAAGACCCGCCCGCAAAAGAGGGATACTCGGCATTGGCGGTCACGTCAAAACTGTTTGAGGCGGTCGATCCAACGACTATGACATTCTGGAAAGGATCGAGCGTCAGGTCGGTCAGACGAGTAAAGTCGACGCCGGCGGTTTTGTGGCCGAGGTAGCTGGAATAGTCGACAATTCCGAGCCCCGGCTTCATTTTTACGACCACGGGATTGGTATCGGAACCGCCCGAATCAGAGTAGGCATTTTTGGGCGGGAAACCGCCGCCCTGATTGTTGCCTCCGATCAATACCGCGCCATTGTCGAACACAACAATGGAACCGGCGCTTTCGTGGCCGGGGCCGCCCCAATACGTTGAATTGTTCAAACTGGAAACATCGCTGCTGATGCAGGAAACAAACATGTCCCTGCCGCCCTGCCAGTCAAGCTGCGCCGCACCGGGGCGCACGGGGAAGCTGTCCGAGCTCGTTTCACCGGCGATGTAGATGTTGCTGCTTCCGACGTTGATCGCATTTCCCCGGTCTGCACCCCCGCCGCCCAGGAAGGTTCCCAGCGAGGGGATGATTGCACGCGCTGCGCCCGGATTAATCAGAAAGCGCACATAAATGGCGTCTTCACCGCCGGCATTGTCTGGTTGAACCACGCCGCCCACGATGCCGGGCAGTTTGATCGAGGTGGACGATCCGACGCAGTGCAGAACATTGGAACGAATTGCGATGTCTTCAATTCCGTCCAGCCCGGCGCCGCCGTAGTACGTGCCGTGGATAAAATCCATGTCGTCGCGCAACAAAAGCAAAAATGCGGCGCGCGCGCCCAGACCGGCAAAATCGGGTTGTGAAGCTTCCGCGCTCGTCGGAAAATCGCCGGACTGCGTCCATCCGCAGACCAGCACGTTGCCGTCGGCCATTACGGCAATCGACGTCGCCACATCCACCCTGGAACCGCCGTACACGGCCGTTGCCTCAACGCGGTCGCCTGATGCGGAAAGACGAGTGACAAAAATGTCGGTATTTGTGTGTGGGCTTTTGTACACCCCCGTAAAATCCGGGAATATTTGTGAGGTCGTCGTCCCGGTCAGGTAGAGTTTGCCGCCGAACAGCGCCACGTCCGTCGGGCGGTCGTCGCCGTAGCCGCCCAGATAGGTGCTGTAGATCAACGGGTCAATTATAAGTTCGCGCGTGGGGTCGTAGTCTCCAGGTTCGAAGCCAATCAAAAAGTCATCCCGGAGCACAAATCGGCAGTCGACGCGTTCGTGCGAACCATCGGGATTCAGTTGATAGGCGTAGAGATTGCGGTGTTCAAGCGGTCCAAAAGCCGTGTGTAAAATCAGCGTAGTGTCGGAGTCCAGCTTCAGAGCGGCGACGCCCTCGTAAACTATCCCGATCTGTGCGGGGTCCGCGCCGGGACTCAGGTGGAAGTCGTAGCGCGGCCGACCGTTCTCGATGTTCAGCGCCAGGTCCACGCCGCGGTACAAGTCCTGAATCTCGACAGCCGAATAGGCCGCGGCGGACGCAGAGAACGACGCCGACCTGTAGCTGCGCTCGTATTGCGCAATGCCGACGGGCACCGCCCGCGCCGAGGTATGCGCCCCGACAAACCGCATGCGCGCCACATGGCCGCGCCTCTCAGATTCCCGATCCTCATATCGATCGATTGTCAAAGCGGAATCGGAAACCCACAGGTCCATGCCCGGCAGTCGACACATAAAACGCGCTTCCGGCGTCCACTGTCCGCCATTGGAATAGAAAACCGATTCCGCCGGACGCACCGAGGACAGCTCCGCAGTTTCTGCGCACAGCGGTAGCAGGCCGAAATTCAGCAGCGTGAACAAGGTTCCTATGCGAGCGTAGATGGAGCGCATACCACGTAATATGATGATCGTTCTGAGCGGCCGGAGTAAGGCGGGCGGCGGCAGTTCCGACCGGGGCACGCTGAGTTTCGAACACGGAAGATACGAGCCTCCCTCCTGAAAATCAACACCGGTACAACTATATTACCAGCTTTCGCCGGACCGGCTATGAAGGCCTCAATCGCCGTTTAAGTCAAGACTACCGGCGCGTTCCTTTCAATTAGCCGCCCAACTCCGTAATTTGCATAATGACCACGTGAAGTGGCCTGTCGTTTCAACACCTCTCGAACCGGACCAGTATGAACGATTCTCGCGTCCTGGCGATTTTGCTGGGCATTCTGACGTGCATAGCAACCGGCGTTGTTTTGAAAGAACTTTCGGACGTGCTGGTTCCCTTTGCGATCGCCGTCTTCATATTTTACATCTTCAAACCGGTCGTCGTTTATCTGGTGCAGCGCCGCGTACCGATGATCGTGGCGATTCTCATTGTCCTGTTCATCGTGGGCGCCTTGCTTTTTGGTTTGTCAATGGTCATCACGTCAAGCGTAAAATCCTTCGTGACCGAAGCGCCGAAGTATGGCGACAAACTTCAGAGCATTATCAACGACATTTTTGCGGCCATTCGTCAGAACGACTTCCTGCACGAATACACACAGAATCTGGACTGGCGGGACTATGTCTCGGTCGGATCGATCACGTCGGTATTTACGTCCGGACTGGGCTCTTTTGCTTCGTCGGTGGGTGACGGGGTGTTCATCCTGCTGTACCTGGTTTTTCTGCTGGCCGGTACCGGGCAATTTATCGGCAAGCTCAATCTGGCATTTTCCAACAACCACGCCGAGCGCCTGTCGCAGATGGCAAAGAACATCGATGATCAGATACGCGAATACATTGTAACGAAGATTCTCGTGAGTCTGGGCACCGCGCTGCTCGCCTCCGGCATTCTCTACGCGTTCGGCGTCGACTTTGCGCTGTTGTGGGGCGTGCTGACTTTCATCTTGAATTTCGTGCCGAATATCGGATCGTTCGTCGCCACGCTGTTTCCGATTGTCCTCTCGCTGCTGCAATTCGATTCAATTGTGACGCCGCTGATCGTTGCGGTCTTGTTGGTTGGTTCGCAGTTGGTGATGGGCAACGTCATCGAGCCAAAGATGATGGAATCGCGGCTCAACCTCAGCCCCGTGCTGATTCTCGTTTCCCTGATACTCTGGAGCTGGCTCTGGGGCATCTGGGGTGCAATATTGGCGGTGCCGATCATGTCGACGATAAAGATCGCGCTGGAAAATATCACGGCATTGCGGCCCATCGCCGTGTTGATGAGCGGCAACAGCAGCGCCATCAACGAAGCGAACCCCATGACAAAGTAATCTTCACATCCGGACCCGCGCCATGCCCTGTCTCCTGATCGCCCTCCTCTGCCTTGTGATTGCAGGCTGCTCACACGATGGCAAACAAGAAAATCAGGCAGGGAAATCTCAAGCGGATATCCACAGCACCCTGAACGCCCGGACGGCGGACGACGACCACGGCCTGCCGCTGCACAAGCTGCAAGTGCCGGAGGGGTTCAACATTGCGGTCTATTGCGCGGACGTCCCGGCGGCGCGTTCCATGGCGCGCGGAAACGGCGGAACAATTTTCGTTTCAACGCGCGCCTCCGACGTGGTGTATGCCATCCGGGATCCGGACGGCGACAACTATGCCGAAGAAGTGAAGGTCATTGCCGAAGACATGACCATGCCGAACGGCGTGGCGATGCACAACGGCGACCTCTACGTTGCCGAGGTCAGCCGCGTGTGGCGTTTCCCCGCCATTGAGCGACACCTCGACAAGCCACGCAAGGAACTGGTGCGCGACGACTTCCCGACGGATCGTTCGCACGGCTGGAAATTCATTCGATTCGGGCCGGACGGCTACCTGTACATTCCGGTGGGCGCGCCCTGCAATGTGTGCGAAGAAGAGGATGAGCGCTACGCCACGATCATGCGCATGCGTCCCGACGGCAGCGATTTGCAGGTGTTTGCGCACGGGGTCCGCAACAGCGTCGGTTTTGACTTTCATCCGGACACAAAAGAGCTGTGGTTTACCGACAACGGTCGAGACTGGCTGGGCGACGATCAGCCGTCCGACGAGTTAAACCACGCACCACGCGCGGGACTGCACTTTGGGTTTCCCTACTGTCACGCCGGAATGATCAGCGACGACGAGTTTTGTGAAAGCGGCGACTGCTGCAGCGATGAGCGCTACCGCAAACCGGCCAAACGACTGGGCCCGCACGTGGCCGCACTGGGCATGCGATTTTACACCGGCGCGATGTTCCCCGAGCAATATCACAATGCGATTTTTATCGCCGAGCACGGTTCCTGGAATCGCTCCGACAAAATTGGATATCGCGTCGGCGTGGCATTGTTAAACGGCAATGCCGTGCGGACGTATCGGCCGTTGGTCGAAGGATGGCTGCAGGATGGCGATGAGGTGTGGGGACGTCCGGTGGACGTCATGCAGATGCCGGACGGCGCACTGTTAATTTCCGACGACCACGCCGGTGCAATTTACAGGTTGAGTTACAAAGGTTAAACACAAGTTGAGAGAGTTCGCCGTTTAAGCGGCGCGCATTTGTATCCCCCGGACAACGGCACTGCTATGGGTGAGTTTTTCAAACAATTCGAAGACATCGTCGGTTTGAACGCGGCAATTCAGTTGCATCTGGTGCAATCGCTGATTGCCGTCGCGATTATCTGGGCGAGCAAGACAATCCTGCTTAAGCTGGCGTTTCGACGCATCGACGACGTGCAGAGTCGTTACCGCTGGCAAAAGACGGCCTGGTACACGGCCGTGACGTTGACGGTGTTAATTGTCGGACGCATCTGGTTTGAGGGGATACATTCGCTGGCGACGTTCCTGGGGCTTGTCTCGGCGGGCGTGGCAATCGCCCTGAAGGATCCTCTGCTTAACATTGCAGGCTGGGTGTATATCGTATCGCGCCGGCCTTTCCACGTCGGCGACAGAATCACGACCAGCGACTTTGACGGCGACATTGTGGACCAGGGCATGTTTCACTTTGCAATCATGGAAATCGGCGCCTGGGTGGATGCGGATCAGAATACCGGACGAATTATCTACATTCCAAACGCGACCATTTTCAACAAACCGGTGGGCAACTACACCGAGGGCTGGTTTGAGTACATCTGGACCGAACTGAAGTTTTGTTTAACCTTTGAGAGCGACTGGAAAAAGGCCAAGCGCATTGCCAACGACATTGTAATGAAACACGGCAAGCCGCTCAGCCACGCGGCGCAGCGCAAGGTCAGCCAGACGACGGGGCGCTACCTCGTGTTCCAGTCTTCGGTGCAGCCGACTGTGTACACGAGCATGAAGGAACACGGCATTCAGCTTGCAGCGCGCTACCTGTGCGATCCACGGCGACGCCGCCACAGCGAGCAGGCCGTCTGGGAGGAATTGCTCGACGCGTTTTCGGTGCACGACGACATTCAGTTCGCCTACCCGACGCAGCGCTTCTACCAGCAGAGCGTGGACGCGCCGACGCGTCCGCACCGCTACGGCGAGCAGGCGAATGCGGAGCACAGGGCGTCCAACAAAGGCGACGAAGATGTAATCGCAGAAAAATGATGGGTGTTAAACGACACGTTGGTTGTAAACAAGCGCCGGCCCGCCGGGTTTGTCACTGGGCGTCCGGTTCCTGTTCCGGGAGACTTGAGGCTGAGTCCGAATCGCCCGACGACTCCGGGGTTTGCGGCGGGAGTCCCTCACGGATGTGTTTGCGCTCGTCGAGCAGACGGAAAATCTCATCGGGTTGCAACTCGACGACTTTGCCGTCGCGCCAGATCACGGCGTACTGGCCCAGACGCGCTTTGCGATACAGCGCTTTGGCAATGGCGCGCTCAAAGATGAGTCTGACTTCTTCCGTGTCTGGTAGTTCGTAGCTCATTGTCGGGCCTGGTCGAGTAATTGAAAGTAGAGAGATTGATCGGCTATCCTTGACAATTTGCACATCGTGACTAGAATAGTCTTTCTTGTGAGTCTTTTGGTGGATAAAAAACACCGACGATGACAAATGGATTGGGTGCACGTTTATTGTGAAACTCCCAGGTAGTTCCCATCAACAATGTTATATCGTATTTGCCGCTTAGCACGAATTCATCCCAATATTTGTGTCTCACCATCTCAACCGCTTTCTGTTTGTCGCCATTCGATATCTTTAAACAGTTGCGATAAAGTGCACCTATCTCCCAGTCCTCGATCATTGCAGTTCTCTCTTTCCCGCTCTCATCCAGATACTTGTACGAAAACTTGAAAGGAATTTTTTCGGCGAGTTTAATCTCATCCTCAACTTTGTCGTCGTTGAAGAGACTTAACTGAGCCTTTTCCCGCACCAGTTGATCCAATACCTTTTTCGACCAATCCGGATTGACCGGCTTATCCACAAATTTCGTCAGTTTCCTTGGTTTAAATGCTGCCAAAGACAGTCGATTGGAATGAGCGAGTTCGATCAACTCACCTATACTGTCATACAATGTCACTCTTTCAAGAAAATGTGCGCGACGTCCAGACCAATTTCCGTCGGTGGGGATTGGGTTGCCGAGAATCTTGATTTTACTATTGACAATCTTGTAGCTTTCCGGGCGACTATCTCTGGTTGATTTTTCAATCTCCGCTTCAACCCACTGATATTTTTTGTATTGTTTGTCCAAGACAAGCTACCGGAACGGAACCGGGTATAGTCGCCGCCACTCCCCGTCCTCGTTGACTCCCGCAGTGCAGACCAGCTCCGTATATTTTTGAGATGGCGTGGGATAGGTCTTTACGGTAATGAGTATTCGTTCAGTTTTCGTTTTGGACATAGGTGCCGTACCTTAACTTGAAAGTTCTTTTTCAGATAATCGCTGACGCAGTGCCTGTGACAGCTTTCTGCTTCTTTTTCGAAACAAGTTAATGCGATTTTTTTATTCAAGGCAAGCAAATTCATCACCTCTTCAAGAGCATTTTTACGGTTCGGCAAGTCATTTTCATATATACTGAACAACTGCAAATAATCGTCGGGGTTGTGCAAGTCTTTCCGAAGACTGGATTCAATGCCCAGCTCTGGAACGTGGCAATAGCAGATTCCAACTTTACCGAGGAGTGTTTCCAGACTAAACTGCGAGAATCCATACTTGCGACTGAGGGGATTATTCCGAACATCGCAAACCATTTTTACATCATTCATCAACAGGCAGTTGATATAATCTTCAATGTGTACACCTTCGTATCCAATGGTGTAGAGAGTGTCCCGTTCTTCGACATTGATTTTAGCAGAGACCAGTGCTTCAACATTCTGTAGTTCATGCTCCTTCAGCACACGGTGTTTGATTTCACTATGCCGGGTGTACCATGGATGATCCAGATATACTTTGCGCAACAACTCATTTCCGCGAAGTCGGTGCGTATCCAACCATTGACCAACATCTTTCGCTGTTGATCCAGCTTGATACCATGCGGAATCACTTATCGAATCGGCCAGCCTTACTGCTCTTTCATCCATCTCCAGCCAGCCTCGTTTGCCCAAAAGTTCCAGATCGTCAGCCGCCAAAAAGGAATAACAGCCGAATTTATACGGAACAAACGAGTAAAATGGATTTCGGCGCTGCTCCTGGTGTAAAAACAGCAATTTCTGAAAATCCATTCGAGTCAATTCACCGCCGGCCTTGTCGAGCAGGATCAGCAGAAGTCTTTGACGATGATATACGGGAGGAGTTTTTGACATCGCAGTAAATACACCAACAATTTGGCTGAGACCGAAGCGCAACAATCCGCTTTTTGCGGCGCAGGAATAGATATACTACAATGACCTGAGAAACGGAAATGCAAATCTGAATCGGCAGCCGTAGCTGCCGATATTAATCACACCATTCCCGAGCGTTTGCGCATAAACCACTCCAGGCCAAAGAGCAGGACGGCCGCGGCCAGCAGCCAGGGCAGATTCCACAGCGCAATTTCACTGCGCTCGCTGACGGGACGCGCCTGAAAACCGCGGTGTTGTTTAATTGCGTCGTAAAGGCCGGGCAGATCACCGGCGGCGAAAAATTTACCGCCGGTTCGTTCGGACAGGGTGCGCAGCAGTGCGGCGTTCATGCGCGGATTCTGGAATTCGATCGACACTTCACCGATGCTGAAACGGCCGTTGTCCGTGCCGTACTGCGCGTCGTTAACCAGGACGCGAGCATCAAAACTGTACTCGCCCTGCGGCAGTCCTTCAACCTCGGCGGAGTAGCGCCCGCCGCCGAGCGGCGTCAGAACAATGTCGCGCGGTTCCTCCGCTCCGGTGATGCGCACGCGGACATCGGCATTTTCAAGGGGTTCGTAGGTTTCGTCGTAGACCTGCCCGATGACTTCAACGCGCTCGCCGCTGGAATACTGTTCGCGACTTGTTTTAACGCGCACGAGTTTGCCCTGATCGCGCGTGGTTAACCAGCGCACGGAGTTTTCCATGAAGGAGGTGAACACGTCCGGCGTCTGCGTGCGGCCGCGCGAGATCTCGGCGGCGTAGCCCAGCGTTTTCCAGCGGAACAATCCGTAGGCAAAGACGGCCATGCTCTTGCGGTTCTGCAGCGTACGCACGGCAATCAACGGTTCGTTCAGCGGGGCGTTGTTAACGCGAATCGAAGCCAGGACATCGGCTTCGGGTTTAACTTTCACGAATGTCTCGGTGCGGAAAACCGGCGGCATGGCGTTCCAGTATTGACCGTCCGCGCCGGAACCGTCGATTTTCATGATGGGGTGTCCGAGCGCCGTCGGCGGAACGTCCGGCGTCACCAGCAGTTCGCGCTGCTGTGAGGCGCTGACGTTAAACGGCAGGTAGGGCTCAAGCGGACGCAGACGAACGTAGTCGATCTCCCGCGAGGCCATGAACATCAGCGGACGGCCGCGCTCCAACGCACCGGCAAGCATTTGCACCACTTCCGGCGAAGTCGACGAAACGGGGAAACCGATGGTTATGATCAACTCGGCCTGGACCAGGTCCGCCGGCGTCGGTGCGGCGCCGATGTACTCGGCGCCCTTTTTCTGAATGAAGGTGCTCACCTCCACATTTTTGTTGCTCTCCAGCGTCGAGCGCACAAAACCCAGATCGGGCGTGGGCGCACCGGCCAGAATGACAACTTTGCGTTTGGACTTCAACACGCGGACAAACTCGACAACGCGGTTGTTTTTGTCTGTCAGCTCACCTTCAACAGCGTCGATGCGCGCTTCAATCTTGCGCGTGCCTTCTTCGTTGGGCAGATATTCAAACACCAGTGAATAGCTGTTCGCACCTTCGCGCAGCTGAACAATCTGCTCATCGATCACCGCGCCGTTGTCCAGCAGCCGCACGGCGATTTCTCCCTCGGAATAGCCCGACGAACGCACGTTGACGTTGACAGGCGCGGGCACGCCGACGTAGGCGAGTTCATTGGTAATGATGGTCTGCACCGAGACGTCGCGCGGTTCGGTTGAGTCGCCGATGCCGACGGTGTAGACGGGGCGTCCGAGCAGCTCGGCGTCATAGATGGGATTCTGGCCGGCGTTGAAGGCGCCGTCGCTGACCAGTACAAGCGCGCGAATGTTATCGCGCTCAACGTCGTTGAACACGTCTTTGAATGCGCTGGAGATGTTGCTGAGTTCGCCGTTGAAATCGAGCGAATCGGGGGCAAAGTTTTCGATACGGTCGGCGCGTCGATCGAAACGCAGTACGCGGTTGTCGTCGCTGAACAACTCCTCGTCGATCTCTGCAAGCGCGGCCGTGTACTGCGCGCGCCGGTCGACCGAGGCGTCCTGCATCGCAGCGGATTGAGAATTGTCGAGCATAACGGCGACGCGCGCCGGCTCCTCGGTCACCTTCACGAGGTTCAGGAGCGGCTCAAACAAAATGAAAAGAAGCAAGGCAAGCCCGCTGCCGCGCAGGAAAATCATGAAGACCTTGCGACGCGTGGAAATCGGCGGAACAGTGGTACGGTAGACAAAAATGCTGAGGGCAAAACCGATCAGGCAGCTCAAAACCAGAAGCCAGACGCTGCCGCTCAAACCAAAATCATACGATGTCATCTATGCCACACGCGGGGTATTTGTTCTGTGTGCGTCGCCGTCGCCGCCACTTTTTGCGGTGGATCGCCGTCGAAGCAAAAATTCTTTGGTCGGAATTTCCAAAAGACGTAATTTGCGATTCTGTCGAGATCGGGGTGTAGCTCAGCCCGGTAGAGCACTACGTTCGGGACGTAGGGGCCGGAGGTTCAAATCCTCTCACCCCGACAGAATCAGAAAAAAGCCGCATACATACACGTATCGCGGCTTTTTTATTGGCTCAAACTCAATTTTCAGTTGCCATCCCCAGCAGATCCAGGACGGCCGTCTGCGCGTCGTCGAGGCTTTCCTGCGCGGTTTTGTTGCCGTAGAGCGCTTCCACCGTCGCTTCCTCAATCACATCCTGCATATCCAGCCAGCGCGGATGCACCGGAGTCATGCGCGCGCTACGTAATTGTGCGGCAAACGTTTCACGATGGGGACGCGACTGAAAATACGGCGCGGCGAAGTACGAGGTGTCGGCGGGAAAACCGGCCGAGGACACCTTCTTGCACCACTCCAGCGCATTCCTGCCGTCGCACATCCAGTGCACAAACTTGCGAGCCAGGTCCATCTTGTCGGATTTGGCGTTGACGGCCAGGTACTCGCCGCCGGCAAAGGACACGCCGGGATTGCCGTCGACGGCGGGCATGGTCATCACGCCGTAGTCGAGCGAGGGGTTTTCAGCCGCAATGCGATCCAGCAGCCAGGAACCGCTCATCCAGATGCCGATCGTGCCGCGAATAAAGGCGTCGTCAAGTTGACGCTGTGTTTCCACCAGTCCCGATTGCGCCGTTGAGACGTAGAGCTCCAGGCCCTTGACGTTGGACGCCGAGTTCAGGTTCGGCACGCCGCCGGGACCAAAAATATCGCCGCCGGAAGACCAGAACAGCGGCAGGATCTTTTTGTAGAGGCGGTTGCGGTCCGGACCATTGACGCCGAAGCCGTAGACGCCGTCGATTTCATTGATTTTCTCGGCGGCGGCGACCAGCCCGACAAAATCAGTCGGCGGGTTGTCCGCATCCAGGCCGGCCTGCGTCAGTAAATCGCGATTGTAGTAAATCACGCGACTGTCGACGACCCAGGGCCAGGCGGCGATTTCAGCGCCGTTTTTAGCCACACGGTGCGTAAAGGGCAGAAAGGAATTCAGGTCCGCGTCGCCGCCGCTCAGATCGGCCAGCACGCCCGATCCGGCAAACTGCGCCACCCAGTCCGAGCCCAGTTCGAGTGCGTCGGGAGCCTGACCGGCGTTGAAGGCCGCCAGCAGCTTGGCCTTGCCGTCGTTCCACGAGAGCTCCGTTTTTTTGACGCGACAATTGTATTCGGCTTCAAATCCGGCAATCACGCTGTCGAGCGCGCGGCGCTGGGCCGGCTCGCTCCAGAAATGCCAGAAGGTCAGAGAGGCGGGCTCATCGCCCTGCGCCCCGTCCGGGGACGGACCATCGCCGGAACCGCAGGAAGGCAGAAGCAAGAGAGCCAGGCAAAAGCCGGCAAAAAGAGCGCTGAAACGCATGGAGTACTCCCGGATTCAAAGTGCTGGAAACTGGTCTGGACTAAAAAAAAGCCTGGTATCTAAACGACAAAGGCGCCGCCGGACCAACGTGTATTGTCGGCGGGGCGCCTCCGCAATATAGCAACAGAGCGCGGGCCTGTTCGCTTTTACATGTGCGCGATAACGGCGTCGCCGAAACCCGAGGTCTTCACCAGCGTGGCATCGTCCATCAGGCGGGCAAAATCATACGTCACCGTTTTGGCGGCGATTGCGCCGTTGATGCCCTTGACAATCAGGTCGGCGGCTTCGTGCCAGCCGAGGTGGCGCAGCATGAGTTCGCCGGAGAGAATCAACGAGCCGGGGTTGACTTTGTCCTGACCGGCGTACTTGGGCGCGGTTCCGTGCGTAGCCTCAAAAACAGCCACACCGGTGTCGTAGTTGATGTTTGCGCCGGGAGCGATACCGATGCCGCCCACCTGTGCCGCCAGAGCGTCGCTGATGTAGTCGCCATTGAGATTGAGCGTGGCAATAACGTCGTACTCGGCAGGGCGCGTCAGAATCTGCTGCAGGAAGGCGTCCGCAATCGAATCCTTGACGAGCAGTTTTCCGCCCGGATTGCCGCCGCAGTCGTCCCAGCCGACGGCCTGATCGGCAAACTCGTTGCGCACGAGGTCGTAGCCCCAGTCGCGGAAAGCGCCTTCGGTAAATTTCATGATGTTGCCTTTGTGCACCAGCGTGAGGGACTTGCGGCCGTGGTTGAGCGCGTAGCGCAGCGCGGCGCGCACGATGCGTTCGGTGCCGGGGCGCGAGACGGGTTTGATGCCGAGGCCGACTTCATCGCTGTTCTCACCGCCGAAGCGCACTTTGGCCCATGCCTCGGGGAACTGCGTTTTGAGGATTTCGGCGAATCTTTTCTGTTGTTCGCTGCCGGCCTGGAACTCGATGCCGGCGTAGATGTCTTCCGTGTTTTCGCGGAAAATCACCATGTCGACGTCGCCGGGGCGTTTGACAGGCGAAGGCACGCCCTCGAACCAGCGCACGGGGCGCAGGCAGACGTAGAGATCCAGTTTCTGACGGAGTGCGACGTTGATCGAGCGAATGCCGCCGCCGACGGGCGTCGTCAGCGGACCTTTGATGGCGACCGTGAACTCGCGGATGGCTTGCAGAGTATCTTCCGGCAGCCAGGTATTCGGGCCGTAGACGTCGTTGGCTTTTTCACCGGCAAAGATTTCAAACCATGCAATCCGTCGCGCGCCGGAGTAGGCCCTGGCAACGGCGGCGTCAAAGACGCGTTGTGCGGCCGCCCAGATGTCGGGTCCGGTGCCGTCGCCCTCGATAAAAGGAATAATCGGCTGGTCCGGCACTTTGAGGTTGCCTGCGGCGTCAACGCTGATTGCCCGGCCGTTTTCCGGAGCCTTGATTTTGCTGTAAGTCATTGTTTTTCCTGAAGTTACGCAATTGAATATTATAAGTCGTTTTTCTTGACGGCCGAAGATTGGCGCACAGCAGGATGCGTCCGGGTAGCACAGATCGACCGCAGCGCAAAGATTCGCAAAATACGGATTTCCAGCTTCGTGACAATGCACGGCCGGTACGTTGAAAGCGCCTGGGGCGGTCCCTCTCATGATTGCGCAGGTCGTCAAGATTCGGTAATTTTGAAGTCTTTTCCCTTCGGGACTAACGATTTCTCCCGGATGTAGCCGGGCTTATTAACGGAGGTGCCGCGATGGCGATTCGCATAGCGATTAATGGGTTTGGACGTATCGGCCGCCTGGTGTTTCGCCGCATTATGGCGGAAGGGCAACGGTTCGAAGTAGTTGGCATCAATGATCTGACCGACGCCGCCACTCTGGCGCATCTGCTCAAGTACGATTCCGTGCACGGTCGTTTTAACGGCGAAGTCCAGGCAAGTGACAACGCCCTGACCGTTAACGGACAGACAATCCCCATCTCGGCGCAACGCGCCATCGCCGACATTCCCTGGCAGAATGTCGACGTGGTGATCGAAGCCACGGGTATTTTCATGAAGCGCGATCTGGCACATGCACACATCGACAACGGCGCCAAAAAAGTCATCCTGACTGCGCCGGCCAAAGACGCCGTCGACGCCACGGTGGTTCTGGGCGTCAACGACGACGTGCTGACGGGCGATGAGCGCATCATCTCCAACGCTTCCTGCACGACAAACTGCCTTGCGCCCATGGTCAAAGTGTTGCACGACAACTTCGGTGTCGTCAGCGGCTTTATGTCGACCACGCACGCCTACACGAGCGACCAGCGCATCCTGGACGCCCCGCACAAGGATCTGCGACGCGCTCGCGCCGCGGCCACAAGCATTATCCCGACCACGACGGGCGCGGCGAAAGCTGTCGGCAAAGTGATGCCCGAACTCAACGGCAAACTCGACGGTTTCTCACTGCGCGTTCCCGTCCCCGACGGTTCGATTACGGACTTTACGGCCGTGCTGCAGCGCGCCGCTACCGAGGAAGAAATCAACGAGGCCTTTAAACAAGCGGCTGAAGGCCCGATGAAATCTCTGCTGGAATACTGCACCGATCCCATCGTTTCCTGCGACATCGTCGGCAATCCGCACTCCTGCATCTTTGACGCGCTCTCGACCAAGTCGATGGGCACCATGGTCAAAGTGGTTGGCTGGTACGACAACGAATGGGGTTATTCCAACCGCGTCGTCGACCTGGCCCTTAAAGTCGGCGCCTGATTTTCTTGTTTGTCATTGAGACGGAAGTTTAAAGCAAGTCCCGTCGGTTTAATCCGGCGGGACTTTTTTGTACATGAATGCCGCATTCAGCGAATGCAAAGGAAACACGTGCAGACTACATTAACACAAGGTCCCGGCTGATTCAATCGCCGGGACCTTGTATTTAACACATCGCGATGATTCCCGCCTGCATGTCTGCTCCGTGGTGGGCGCGGCGGACTTAAACAAACATTATCTACGTTACTTGTCTTCGATCGTCACCCCCCTGCCTGAGACCGTGACGTACAGAGTCTCGTCGGGAAGCGGCAACGCCGCGCCGCCGTGCGCCACCCAGATATTGTTGTTGATCGACACCGCGCCGACGCTGCTGCCCGCCGGCAGATTAGCGCTCAGCGACTCGCCCGCTTCCAGTGCGTAGGGACCGAGCACAAAACCATTGTCGAGTTTGATTCGAACTTCAATGTCTTCGGACGACTGATTGTCAACTGAATACTGCGCCGCACTGAGCGACTGCGCGACAAACAAGGAAATCGCCAGGCCGAGAATAACAGCCAGAAATTTGGGAGTTCGCATGGATTCTCCGGATAAGATTGTGTTGGACAAAACAACCGGAACAAAACGGAGTGGGAGCCTGTACGCAGCATGGCAGTGCCGGTACGGGAGAATTGAACGGTCGTCGGGAAATTGCGGCAGTGGCTGCGAACAACTGAGGTCGGGGTTGTTCGTGAAGAAGATACAAAAAAAATCGCTTGATGTTTCCCTGATTGGGATGTCATCTCACAGGACAAACTTTCAGGTTCTTCGTACTGCGGCTGCCAAAGCAAACCCCAGCGATTCAAAAAATGCAAGCGGAGCTGTTTCGGAGTCAAAACTTGAACAAGGTTTCTGCGCGTCACTTTGAACGTCACTTAATATGAGACTCGCTTGCGAATACAGCCGCTCCTTCATCAGCTTGTGACAAAGCAACCCGTAACGTTGAACATAGGACGACCGCTCGAATTCCGGCAAGACAGGAAAGTGAGGAGATTTCAACTTCACTACTGTATTTGACTTTTCCGAGTTTTCCAGCAACATCAGATAACCCAGAAAAGGAGCAGAAGACTGCATGTAAACATTTTCGCGGAATGACGTCCAAAAATCGGTCGCCGCACCTATAGCCTCTTCGCACCTGTTGTTGAAATTATTGCCAAAAGAAGGTCCGATATGAGACTTGAATTCGAGAGCTGCTACAAGTTGGCCGCCGTTAACAACAACTACATCCCAGCGCTTTAACGGTCGAAAAAAGCCGGGAAGACCGACATCGCCGGGGCGAACCATGACATCAGCCTCTTTAATCCCGCATGCCACGGCAATTTGTTTTGTCAACTCCACAAAACCATCCATGTTTCGGCCCGAGGTTACAGATGCGCGCTCCCCTTGATCACGCCTCCCGGACTCTGCTTGTTTTTCCCTGGCACTACGACGAGCAAGCCAAAATTGGCTGACCGCACTATCGATCCATTGTTTTATTTCTTCTGCTGGAATCATAATCAACTAAGTATCAACTGGAATAATCTGAGAGTAGCGACCAATCGGAAGCGCTGAATCCAAAAAGCCTCTGCACAGCCCGGTCCGCCCTATCCTCATCCTGATCTATGGCAGCCTGTCGAAGTTCTCGCTTAACACCTTCTTCTACAGACACCCACATTGGCAATCGCAGCCTCCGAAGGTACTGAGCCTGAAACCTCAAGTACCCACCTCTCATTTTTGTTGAATACAATTTGATGACAAACCGACACACTGTAGATGATAGTACTGCTTGCAAAGCCCGAATATCCCATTCGGCGGTAGTGACAAAATACAGATTATGATGGGGATAAAATTCGCCTGTGTCCAATGTTACTTGCGGCGAACCTTTAATGTCCGGAATCAAGAGTTTTGGAACAAACTGCAGAGACTGGTGTATCTTGTCAATAGTTCGATACCATTTCAATGGATTTCTTTTAGCCACATTGCGACTGCGAATTACATCTTCGTGCTGTGCAATGTATTTTGCGAAATTCGGGTAGTGTTCAAGGTGAATTAAATTGCCGAACTCGTCAAAAGGGTTCAGCACGTATCTTCGCTTCCACTCAATGCGTCCGCCTTTGATGTCCGAAGTCATTACAAGCGGCAATAGCCGATCGGGCTCAATATCGACGTTATTAAACTCACTGATATATACTTTATCCGCACCGGTTGCAACTCCAATGCCAACTTTACATCGCACGTTTTCGATTGGTTGGAAGGCACGTTCGTATCGCTCAAGAATTTTTCTAAGCTTGCGTGAATTAAACAACCAGGGACTATCACCTGGGGTCAACTTGACTGACGCATCAGACTCAGATGTTTCACCTCGCGTCATTGAATCTGCAACGGAATCAAAAGACATTTCTGAATAGTTTGTCGCCTTCGGACTGCAATTCTGAATCACCGTAATCGCAGGATATGCAATCACGGCTTCCTGAAACACTGAATTTCCGTTAACACCTACCACATTTTTCAGATGAAAATCTGCTGAAATCATTTTTCGGAGCGGTCCGCCATAGCGATTTTTCATCCACCGGTCATTACAGATGAATGCCAGCACTCCATCTGGGTTCAACAAATCCAACGACTTCTCAAAGAATGGTATATAAAGATCGGCGCGATCAAAAAACGTCTTGAATCTGCGACGATACTCCAGTAGTTTGTGATGTTCGATATTTTCCTGCCTTACGTAGGGAGGATTACCCACGATGAAGTCAAACTTCAAATCGATACTATCCAATAAAAAGTCAGCGTGAACCACCCAGCTGGAAACAAGACGTTCAATGTCCTCAGCGCTCCAACCTTTTTCGCACAACAGATCTGCAATCTTACGTCGCAGTATCACGCATGATCCTCTGGAAATTTCAACAGCCGTAATTGCCCGTGTCAAATTTCCCCATTCATGGGAAACGTCCACCTCCTGATTTTCGCAGGAAACAAGCAAGCGCCTGATAACTGCAACAACAAAGTCGCCCTGCCCAGCCGCCGGTTCGAGCACTCTGTATCTGAACAGTTGTTTATCAGTGGTGTACCCGGCCAAATCCAGAATGGACTCAACCACCTGGGGCCGCGTATAGACAACTCCGTTTTGCCTGATCAGGACATCTTTCTTGGTCAACTCAGTCATTGTTGAAGTCACGAAATGACGATTCGACAATTTTACCACATACTGACTGTGGTTCAAACATAGAGTTTTTGAGAACAACATGAATGTGAAAATGTCCATCCCAGGGAATCAATACCTTAACGGCCGGTTATTCCAACTGAACGACCTTCAAAACCTGAATTCTGCGCCAACATTCATTGAGTTTACCGCAATTTTCTTCTGGTCCGCCTCCGCACTTTTCCCGAAATTTGTCGCACCTCTTTTTGTTCATCTAACATCGAAACAACTATGATCCGCTCCATTGGCGACCTGAACCTCAAGAACAAACGCGTCCTCGTACGAGTCGATTTCAACGTTCCCGTCGGCGACGACGGCGGCGTGGCTGACGACACCCGCATTCGCGCATCGCTGCCGACGATCCGCGCGATCCGCGAAGCCGGCGGTGTGGTTGTTCTGATGTCGCACATGGGACGGCCCAAGGGGCGGCGCAAGCCCGAACTTTCGCTGCGCGCGGTCGGCGAACCCCTTGGCCGCCTGCTGGACCACCCCGTCACTTTCGCCGACGACTGCATCGGCGAAGCGGCGCGCAGAGTCGTCGACGCCGCGCAGCCGGGCGACGTGGTTCTGCTGGAGAATCTGCGCTTTCACGCCGCGGAAGAAAAGAACGATCCCGAGTTTGCGCACGAACTGGCCGCCCTCGGCGATGTCTATGTCAACGACGCATTTGGTACGGCGCACCGCGCCCACGCCAGCACGGCCGGCATCACCGCATACATAAAAGAAACGGCCGCAGGTTTTCTGATTGAACGCGAACTGAAGTTTTTGGGCGAGGCCCTGCAAAACCCGCGGCGGCCGTTCACGGCGATCCTCGGCGGCGCCAAAATCTCGGGCAAAATCGACGTGATTTCCGCCCTCCTGGACAAGTGCGACACAATTCTGATCGGCGGCGCCATGATGTTCACTTTCTACAAAGCGCAGGGCCTTGAAATCGGCGACTCACTGTTGGAAGCGGACAAAGTTGAGCTGGCCGCGGAAACCCTGCGCCGCGCCGCCGAAAAAGGCGTCAAGCTGCTGTTGCCGACGGATGCCGTCGTGGCGCGCGCTTTCAGCAACGACGCCGAGTCAACGACGATGGCGGTGGACGCCATCGAGCCCGGCTGGATGGGACTGGACATCGGACCCGAAACGGCGCGCGCTTACGCCGCCGCTATCGAAGGCTCACAGACCGTAGTCTGGAACGGCCCGATGGGTGTGTTTGAAATGGAAAAATTTGCAGATGGCACGCGCGCGGTAGCCGAAGCGATGGCGCGCGGAACTGCGGCCGGCGCCACGACGGTTGTCGGCGGCGGGGACTCGGCCGCCGCGGTGGTGCAGCTGAATCTCGCCGAAAAAATGACGCATGTTTCAACCGGCGGCGGCGCTTCGCTCGAATTTCTGGAAGGCAAAGTGCTGCCCGGAATCGCCGCCCTGGAATGGGACGCCTGAAACGGGCAATCCGAATCGAATTTTTACGTCCAGCCCTTCATGTAGTCGGAGCATGTGTTCCGACCTGTTCGAGGTGTAATGACGATGCAAAGCAGACCTTCACGCTTTCAGGTTCCCAACATGATGAACGGCATTAAATGGCTGTTGATCATCAATATTGCCGTCTTTGTCCTTCAGCACCTGGTGCTCAAGGCGATTTTGTTCGAGAACGGCATGACGGGTTTCCTGTACTTTCGATCCTGGTTCGCCCTGTTCCCGGTCGAAGCGGAGTCATTTCAGATCTGGCAGTTCCTGACATTTCAGTTCCTGCACGGCAGCTTTCTCCACCTGCTCATGAACATGCTGCTGCTCTGGATGATCGGCACGGTGCTTGAACGGGTCTGGGGCACGCGTAATTTCCTCATTTTTTATCTGCTCTGCGGCGTGGCGGCCGGAGTCGGTCAAATCACCGTCTCCTCGTTTGTCGGCGAGCAGATACCGCTGGTGGGCGCTTCCGGCGGCATATTCGGCATCATCGTCGGTTTCGGCCTTACCTTTCCCAACGAATTTATTTACGTCTTTTTCCGTCCCGTGCGCGTTCTGGTCCTGATGTGGATACTGATCGGCCTGCAGGTTCTGAACGGACTGTTCAGCAACGGCGACAATGTCTCGCATGTCGGGCACCTCGGCGGCGCGGCGATGGGATTTTTCCTGATGTACAACGGCGAACGCTTCGGCATTTACCGCTTTTTCAATTCGGCCATCGACGCGGTACGCGACGTGTTCAAGGGATTCTCGAGGTCGTCGGGCAGGCCGGCGCCGCACCGCAGACCGCAGGCCGAGGAAGTTCGCCCGGACAATGTCTTTTCGATCGATGACGCACCGCGTAAAAAAACGACGCCGGCCTGGTTCAGACCGCAGCCGAAAAAGAGCGAGCCGGCAAGCAATGAGATCACGCCCGAAGAGATTGACGCAATCCTCGACAAGATGAATGAGAGCGCCGACGGCTACAAGAATCTGACCGACCGCGAGAAACGCATTCTCGAAGAATACAGCCGAAATTTGTAGTCCCGGAACTTTTATCCCATTTTTTACTCCCCCGATGTAACCATTCAGGTCGACATCCTGTCTGTTCCGGCAAGCACACCCGCATAGCGGTTTTCAATCAAGCAGCGGACAACGCTCATGAAATCTCGAACACATAGCGACGGCGATCTGAGCAAGGCAGTCGACGGCTTCCGACAAGGAAGCGCGGAAGCCTTTCAGATCCTCTACAAACGCTATCAGAATCGCGTCTACCGATTCTGCGTTCGAATGATGTCAAGCGAAGTCTCCGGCAAAGACGCCTTCCAGGAAACGTTCATGCGCATGTATGAACATCGCGCCGAATTCCGCGGCACAAACTTCCCGGCGTGGCTCTTCACGATTGCCCGCAACGTCTGCCTGAACCTCTTGCGTAAACAGAAAGCTTTCGATTCATTCGAAGAAGATATACACGGCAAACTGCTGTCGACCAATCGCGTCGAAAACAGCGACGTCCTGCTGCGCAACAGCATCGACAACGCCATTCAGCAGCTGCCTGTCAAGTTACGAGAGGCGCTCATTCTCCGCGAATACGAAGAGTACTCCTACAAGGAAATCGCGGAAATAACCGGCATCGAGTTATCCCTGGCGAAGGTGCGAGTCCATCGAGCCCGATTGATTCTTCGCAAGATTCTCAGCCCCATAGTTCAAGAGCGTTATGAAATCTGAAGTTGACGTACTCATAACCAAATACCTGGATGGCGACCTGACCTCGGCCGAAGACCGCGCACTGCGGGATCTGCTGTCGGAACATCCGGATGCAAAAATCGCGTTCGACGAAAGCGTGGCAATTCACCACGCTATTCGCGAGGACGCGGAAACTCTTGTTGCCCCGCCCGAACTGGTCGACCAAACTGAAGAAGCCGTTCTCATGCGCATCTTCGGTGAAGCGCCCGCCGCAACCGTCTCCGCCCCTGTGGCCGAGTCCGGCCTGCGCCGTCGCCTCGTCAGTTCCATGCTCCTTCTCCTGGCATTCCTCATGCCGCGAGCTATCGGCAACCTGCCCTTCGAACAACTTTCAAAAGCTGATATTCTGTCAACCTCGGTCGATGCCGCAGTGAGCGAGCGTGCGTCGATCGAGGTGCAGAATGCCGCGCTGGTTCAGCAATGGACCAGCGAGCACGCCGACCGCGTCGCTCGCAGTATGGCGCTCCCCGAATCCTCTGGATCACAATCCTCGCAGCCTGCCTCCGTGCACTGCAAACCCGCTCCGGTTGAAGCCCTGGCTTCCGCCGCACCCACCGCCGAATCTGGAACCGTTTCCGGCTTTGCCGTCAGTGGCGCCGCCGATCATCAAAACGATCAAAGCGCTGGTTTTGCAGCGGAAACGGCGTCCGACATGACATTGTCGTTCAACGATCCCGTGTTCGGCGATTCCTTTGACGATCTCGGCGCGCTGTTGGCTCCCACCTCGGCTGATGATGATCTTCCCGAGTCCAACTGGGCCGGAGGCGAATCATCGACGACCTCCGGTGCGGACACGCGTGCGCAGGACGTTCTGGCACGCGGCTCCGGCGGCGTTCTGGCTCTGGCGCCCGGCGTCACGCCTGAGATTGGCGGCGAAATTTTCCTGTCCGGTACGCTCGGCAGCGATCTGCTGGCACAGACGTCCAGCGATCAGGCCGACGCCATTTCACTCTCAACTGTGGGCCTGGCTTACAGTGTCAACCCCAATGGTCGCGTCGGTTTGGAACTGGGCATGATGAACTTCTCCTATCCCTACCAGACGCTCGTCTGGACCGGCGGCGAGGGCGTCTACAATCACCCGACGGGCAATGGTACGTCGCGCGATGACAATCCTATCAAAGCGCAGCAGGGGTCGACGCGTTACCTTGGTTACAGCAGCGAAGCTACCGGCGGAACCGAAGAGGACCCCACGGCCGGCAACGGCGCAGGTCAGGGTGACGAAGAGGGCGACAACGGCGCTACCGGTCAGAGCGGTGAAGAAGGTTCCGAGTCCGGTGCGGGCGGCCTGCTCGATCCTGATGAAGAACCCACGCGCACTGCGTACTCCGTCAGCCAGATCCGCAACAAAACTACCATCTGGGGCGGCGTGTTCTACGAGCACGAGATCCCCATCCGCGACCGCATTTCGTTCATCGGACGTCTCGGCGCAGGCGGCTCCAACGAGGGTATGCTTGGTTACCTGCGCGCTTCGGGTGCGTACAAAATGACGGACGACCTCTCTCTGCTCTTCGGCTTTGACTCGCGCGCCATGCTTCTCAGCGTATTTGAATACAAAAACGTGCGCAAACTGAACATGAGTTTTACTTTCACGATGGGACTGAACGTCCGCCTGTAAACTCAGCCCGATTTTCCGACAGATTTCGACGGCCGTCCCACTCGGGGATGGCCGTTGTTGTTTAAGTGCAGCATGACCTGCTGCCGCATCTCTATTGACCGCCGATTGATTCAATCAGGCACGATCCGTTTCTTTTCCACCTGCGACTTCTGATCGCTTTGAGCGCTCACCTGCGTTCGCCCTCAGGCTCCTTGATTTTTTTGTTCGTCATTGAGGTTCAGGTTCCAAACCTCCGACGTCGAAGTTTTTCTCTTCGACTTCCCGTTTAACCGGCTTACCGGCACGTTCAACCACAAGGTCGGCTACGTTCAGTGTTTTCCGTCTGGATAAAAGCAAGAACATGAGCATCTTGGATGCGAGCGCAAAGCACGTGCATACGAGCGTTCATGCGGACGGCGGCTCAGGCCGCTGCAATCCGGCGAACCTGCGGGTTTGATTCCGGACGGAAAGTCCGTGGTTGGTGGTATGCTCAGATTCTGGTGGTGGAGGCCGGGGGTGGGGGCCCATTGATTTCACTCAAAGAACCTTTGACTCTGAAACACACCTCAAACTCTTTGTCTATCAGTTTAAACCCGCGCAGCGGCTTAAAACCGGCTCCAGGCGCGTTGCCGCGCCGCGGCTTAACGCCAACACCGCGCCCGGCGGCGCTCCGCCATACTATCGTCCCGCCACACTCTCATCGCCGGGCTCAAACATAATCGAGCGCTAAATTGGGCCGCACGCACTTCCACAGTCAGGCTGAACCTGAATGTATCGGTTTGATGCAATTCGCTGCCAACTTTTCCGCTGCAAACTGCGCTCAATTTCAGACACATCCGCACAACATGCCAAATCAATGCAAATCCGCACAACGACTCAATGTCCGGCTGAATGCCGGATGCCGCGCGGCACCACCGTTCGTTAATCTGCTTTGTCAGGAGTACTTGCCCGCTCCGCGGCGGTGACTCATCAGGCTCCTTGATTTTTTTGTTCGTCATTGAGGTTCAGGTTCCAAACCTCCGACGTCGAAGTTTTTCTCTTCGACTTCCCGTTTAACCGGCTTACCGGCACGTTCAACCACAAGGTCGGCTACGTTCAGTGTTTTCCGTCTGGATAAAAGCAAGAACATGAGCATCTTGGATGCGAGCGCAAAGCACGTGCATACGAGCGTTCATGCGGACGGCGGCTCAGGCCGCTGCAATCCGGCGAACCTGCGGGTTTGATTCCGGACGGAAAGTCCGTGGTTGGTGGTATGCTCAGATTCTGGTGGTGGAGGCCGGGGGTGGGGGCCCATTGATTTCACTCAAAGAACCTTTGACTCTGAAACACACCTCAAACTCTTTGTCTATCAGTTTAAACCCGCGCAGCGGCTTAAAACCGGCTCCAGGCGCGTTGCCGCGCCGCGGCTTAACGCCAACACCGCGCCCGCCACAGCATCAGACTCTGCACGGCTGCGCTGTACGATATTTGTCTTTAGCTTATTTACTCCCAGCCGGATGGCTTGCAGTTTCGTGACTTCGCATTTGACCAACACCGACTACACAACGCTCGCATGTGCGGGAACCCGTTTCCGGCTCCGGCGATGTGCATTCAAAAACTTCACATTGTCCCGCCGCCTCGACGATCATTCGCTTTGTTGCGAATTGGCTTTTGACCGACACCGACCACACGACGCATGAAAACACGAAAACTGGTTTCAGGCTCTGGGACTGCGCGGTTAAATACTTCACACAGTGACTCCGGCATTCTCGCCGGATCGACAAACAAAAGAGAAAAACAAGCCGCGCAGTTCAGCAAGCGGCGAAGTGCCTCAAGTAAAATGCCCGCCCCGGTCAGACCGGAACGGGCATTAATCAATAAGTCGAGTCCGTAAGACTCAGGTGTTAGCCGCCAATCACAAAGCTGCGCGCAAGTTGATCCTGCGGCGTACTCAAACGCAGCATGTAAACGCCCGCGCTCAGCGAACGGACGTCAACCTGAAACTCATGCGTGCCCGCGTCGGCCTGACCGTCAAACGGAACCAGAAGCGTGCGGCCGCGAAGGTCGATGATCTCCAGACGCGCATGCATCGGAGCGTCGAGTTCGAACTGCATGACGGCCACGGACTGTGCCGGGCTGGGACTGACCGTGTGCAGGGTCATGCCGCTGCCGCGAATGTCCGCCACAGACGTTGTTTCCTCTATGCCGCGCCCCGAAAGCGATACCTGGTGGGAACCGCCGTCGCTGGTAATGGTAAGCGTCGAGTTTTTGAGCCCGCGCGAAGTCGGATGAAATTGCACGGTCAACACATAGTCCTCGCCGGAAGCCAGCATCGAAGGCGGCGTTTCGGCAAAGGAGTAAGATTCTTCGTCGGCCACGGAAATGTCCAGCGTCACCGCTTCCGTGCCCAGACTGCTGATTGTAATGTCCTCGCTTTCAGTTGTTCCGACATCGACGGCACCGAAGGAAAGCTGCGTGCGGTCGATCGATGTAAGCTTCGGCTCGGGAATCGGCACGACCTGAAAGTCGGCATAGGAGACGCCCGAAGTGTGCACGCGCCACAGACGCGCATTGCTGCCGTTGGAATACATCGCGCCGGTTTGCGTCGGGCCGATCGTCGGCGTCAGCACAGCTTCAAAACTCTCGCCGTCGTCGGCCGTGGCGTACAACTGACCGCCGTCGCCCAGAATGAAGTTCTGCAGCGATTCCGGTGCGCCGTACGCAAAGACGGACTGCAGCGGGATGTCGTCGAGATCGTAGACACTCAGCTCCCAGCTGTCGCCGCCGTCATGCGTCGAAGCGACCTGGAAGGGACCGCCTGGTTCGTCCTGCTCGCGGTAGACGGCGATGCCGTCCTGCGGCGTGCGGAACGCCAGCGAGGTAATCTGTTTGCCGTTGAATACCACCGCGCTTTTCCAGGTGCGCCCCTGCGTCGTACTGTAGAACACACGACCAGTACTCGTGCCGAACCAGACATTGTCGCCCAGCTGCGTCGAAGCGCCGACGAGCCCGGCTTCGCCGTCAACGGCAAAACCGATGTCCGAAGCGCGCGTCCAGGTCTGGCCGCCGTCGGAACTCGTTGCCACGCCCCAGTTTCCATTGATCGGATCGCCGAGGATGACGCCGTTCTGCTGGTCGAAGAAGTAGATGTCATTAATAAATGCGGTGATGTTGTCCAGCGAGCCGGACACCTGCCCCCAGGAATTGCCGCCGTTTGTCGTGCGCCATACCGCCGCTCCGCCGCCGCCCGCGGCGTTCGTGCTCACCCATGCCGAAAATGCGTCGATCCCTGAGATGGAGTAAGTCGGCGTAGTCGGGAAGTTGGCTCCCTGGCTGACTTCGATCGCCTGGAATCCGCCCTGCGAAGCGCGGCCGCAGATGCCGACCAGCTGGTTGCCGACGCGCGTCTGCCCCGTGAACCAGAAATTCGCACCATCCGGGCTGGAACCGCTGTGCCACACGGTCGAAGTCAGGTCGCTGACGATTGTACCCGGAAAACGCAGGTTGCCGCCCGTTGCACCCGGCAGGCCGACCGGAACGCGCAGGCGTTCGAAATCGACGTAGTCCGTCGCGCGGTAAATCACCATGACGTCCAGATAACCCGTTGACCAGGGCATCGAGCTTTTAAGTTTCAGATTGACGTCCACGTTGCGCGTGCGGTCGTTCTGCAGCGTGCCGACGCTGATCGGCGCGTTTGTGAAGTCGACGTAACCGTCGAGCGAGCGGAATTCAACGCTCAGTGCGTTGGCGGTGCCCAGGTAATTGCGAATCACCAGGCGCATCGTCGTTTCGTCAAAGCTGTCCAGCAGACCGCTGTCCGTCTGAATCAGTAGTTCTTCGTGGCTGATGCCCGGGATGCGACTCCCCGAGCTGAAGCTGGCGTTCAGCTCCACGGCGCGGTAGGCGTTGGCGCGGCCGTAGTACAACAGGCGCGCGTCCTCGCTGCCGTTGGAAAACACGTCGTCGCTCGTGCTGCGAATCTGATGCATGATCTGCATCGGCGTCCAGGTCGGATGCTGCGCTTTGACGAGCGCCGCGATACCGGAGACGATCGGCGACGAAAACGAGGTGCCCGAAGACGCCGTGTAATTGTCCTCCGGCGCCGTGCTCCAAACCGATGCGCCGGGAGCGTAGACCCGCGCCGCCGCACCGAAGTTGGAAAAGCCCGTCACGCGGTCGTTGGCGTTGCTCGCGCCGATGTTGAACACGCCGTCGTAGTTGGCCGGGTAAAAACTGACGTCCAGATCCGTGTGGTAACCCTCGTTGCCCGACGACACCACCACCAGCGCGCCGAGTGCGTTGGCCTGGTCGATGACGTCCTGCTCCGAGTTCATGCGGCCGTAGCCGCCCCACGAGCAGTTGATAATGTCCGCGCCGTTTTCGGCGGCGTAGAGAATTGCCTCGTAACCGCGGAAGATACCGCGCACGTTGGCGTTGTCGGAGCCGCATTTAATCGGCATCAGGCTCGTGTTGTAGCCGATTGCCGCAATGCCGGTATTGTTGTGCGTGTTGGCCGCCACGCAGCCCGCCACTATCGTGCCATGGTTGCGCCGGTCGTTGGCCCAGTTGTTGCTCGTGCCGCGCACCTTCGGATCGTTGTCCGGCCGAAATGCGCCCGAGAAAATGGCCGTGCCGGTGACGTCGCCGACAAAGTCCCAGCCGATCACGTCGTCAACATAGCCATTGTTGTCGTCGTCGCGGCCGTTGCCCGGCGTCTCGCCCAGGTTCACATATATATTGTCGGCCAGGTCTTCGTGTTCGTAGTCGGTACCCGAGTCGATGATCGCCACAACCACATTCCGGTTGCCGGTCGTAATGTCCCAGGCTTTTTCAGCTTCAATCCGCGCCAGGTGATATTGGTTGGCAAAACGCGGGTCGTTCGGCGTGAACGTCGAGTAGCGTCGGTACACCGGCTCGGCGTATTCAATGTCGGGGTTCTGCTCCAACATCTGCGCGGCTTCCCAGGCGTCCAGGTCGGAAGCATAGCTGATTTCGTGGATGCGTCCCACGCCCGCCGCATCGCGCGCCGTCACATCGCCGTTGTTGAAACGCGGGAACGGCGTCCGGATCGTCGTGACCGCCAGATTCTGCAGACTGGCCTGTAGCGTCTGTGAGAGGAATCCCTGCGCGTCCTTCGGCGTCGTATGCAGCGTTCGCGTCTTGATGATCAGTGTCCGCGGCAGGTAGGTCTCCCTGTCCGGGCGGGCGTTGCGCTTCAGCACGGCGGGCGTACTGAAACCGTCGCCGCGCGCCTCTCCGCTCTTTTCCACCACCCAGGAGGCTTCGCCGGCGGACTCAAGCTGCGGACGCTCCACCGCCGGCAGCGTGCCGCCAAGCACAAAAAAGACCACAACCGGGACCAACAGAAATTTCGCACAGTGCCGTAATCCAGTCGAAGCAAATGCCATAAGAGATTCTCCGGTAAGCATAGGGTAAAATACACGCTCTGTCTCATCATGAAACCCGACGACAAGCAACACAAAAAAGGCCGAAACGACGCTGAATTCCGTGTTGCGCCTCTGGCGTCAGCTGCGTCAGGTCAATCGCGGCTCCACGCGCAGGGAAACTTCGTGCGGCAGCGCAAAACCTTCTATCGCGATTTTGACGCGCACGATGCCGGGTTCAAATCCGGCGCGCAGCAGGGCCCTGCCTTCGGCGGCTGACTCGATCGTCGCCGAGGCCTGCCCTTCGACAATGGAAAAATGCACGCTGCGGTCGACGTCCTCCAGCTCCATGCCGAATCCATTCAGGAAACGCACGGCTATCCGCGCTTCAGACCGCCCATCCGGCGCCAGCACCCGCGGCTCCACGTCCACATCAACTGAGCGCACTTCCAGCAGCAGCGGCAACAGCAAATACACCGCCGTCCCGACGATAATCGCCAGCCCGACCACATTCAGAATTGCATTCCGCCGCGCACGTGCGCTCATTTCCTGCTTTCCACCGTCAAAAAAAACATGCCGATTCAGTGTAGAAGGTCTGCTCGTCAAAAAATTGCGCCGCACGCTTTCTCTCCCCCGCTCTCCGGAAAAGATCGCTTTGCCCCTTCGCCTTCGCTGCGGTGCAGGCTCTTTAAAACTCTTGTTAGTCGCGCCGTGTCGGGCGGCGGGCGGCGCGTCTGCGCGGAGCGTTGCAGCGGCGCGTTTGCCTGCTCCGCCGGCTCCCGCTTTTGGGCTCTCGCTTTTAAATGTCCAATCCTCCGCCGGGCACCGAGCTTAAACGCCCACTGCGTGGCCATGCAGTAGTAATGCAGTAGTCCCTTTGTTTACCAGCGACGCTACCTTTGAATTGCGACAAGGGCATTGCGCATATTAACTACAAGGACAACATCATGAATTCACAATCACCAATCATCATGTATCGGCTTCGACTGTTTACTGTCGCGGCTGTACTTGTTTTACTTGCCGCCGCGGACACATTTGCCGCCGGCGCGCTTTTTGTGCGCCGCATCGGCAGTTCACATCAGCACCAGCTGCTGTCGATCGACTCGTACGACGCGACCGTCGAAATTCGGGATCAGGTGGCTACAACGCACATCGACCAGCGCTTTTACAACAGCCTGAACCGGACGGTCGAGGCGACATTTGTTTTTCCGCTGCCGGAAGGCGCCATGATCTCCCACATGGCCTACTGGTTTAACGGCCAGAAATACACGGCGACGGTCAAGGAACGCCAGGAGGCGCAGAACACCTACAACTCCAAGATTCGCCGTTACATGGACCCGGCGCTGCTGCAATACCTGGGCGACAATGTATTTAAGTTAAACATTGCGCCCATTTTCGGCGCCAGCGAAGTGCGTTTTGAAATCACCTACAGCGAACTGCTGCCCTACGAAAACGGCAGCGTCGACTACAACTTTCTGCTGAAGACGACCGAGCTCTCGCCCGAGCCGCTCGAACGCATCTCACTCAGCATCAACGCACAGACCAGCAGGACGTTTAAATCGCTGACCGTGCCCAGTCACGAAGGCGGCAGCGACCTGAACATCGACCAGGTCTCCGACAGCGAGATTAACATTGTTTACGGCGACGAAAACATCATTCCCGACCGCGACCTGCACCTGCGTTTTCAGACGGAGCGCAACGGCATCGACATGAACGTGCAGCACTACGCACCTCTCGCCGCCGACAATTTCGGCACGGATCGCTTTTTTGCGGCGTGGATCACGCCGCCCGACGACCTGGCCGACCTCGCGCCGATGCCGCGCGACGTCATTTTCACGGCGGATATTTCCTCCAGCATGGATGACCAGCGCCTTGAGGCGCTTAAACAATCCATGCACGTTTTCCTCGACCTGCTTACGCCGATCGACCGGTTTAACATTATTGTATTCAGCACGGACGTGCGCGCCTTTGCCGAGGGCACGGTCGCACCCGACGCGGGCACGCTCGAAGCGGCGCGCCTTTTTGTCGACCGCCTGGGCGCGCGCGGCTTCACCAATTACGAAGCAGCGCTGGAGCTGGTGTTGGCGCAGCCCATCCGGCCCGAAGCAGATCCGATGATAATGTTCTTCACCGACGGAGCGCCCACCTGGGGCGAAACCGACGCGACGGCGCTCATGGCGATGTTCACGGAGGAACACACAGGCAAACGCGTTTTTCCGATCGGCCTGGGCGACGAAGTCAACGAAGCGTTGTTAAACAATATTGCCGCGGCCACCGGCGGATTTGCCCGTTTTATCGACAGCGCAAGCGATATCAGCGACGTCGTGACAAATCTGTTTTCGCGCGCGTCGGCGCCCGTATTGCGCGACCTCAACCTGGACCTGGGCGAACTGCCGGCCTACGACATCTACGCCGAAGAGCTGCCGGACCTGGTCTGGGGCTCGCAGGTGATTCAGTTCGGTCGTTACACGCGCGGCGGCGACTACGACCTGACATTGTCGGGCGACCTGTCGAACCAACCGTTCAACATGTCACAGACGGTTAATTTTGGCGACGAAGCGGGCAGCGGCAACATCGCCGTGGCGCGGCTCTGGGCGCGCGAAAAAATCAACGCCCTGCTGGCCGACATCGATGAATTCGGCGAGCACGAAGAACTCGTCGACGCCATCATTGAGTTGAGCATCCGCTTTAACATTTTAACCAAATACACCGCTCTCTACGCCGACCCGGATGACGACGACAAGACTACTTCAACGCCCGAGGAAGAAGCGGCGCGCGTGGGCTTGTACTTTCATCCGGCGGTTCCGAATCCCATCGCATCCTCGACAAACATTGAATTTGAATTTTCACCGGACTTCGGCACGCGGCGGGTTAAAATCTCGGTCTACGATGCCGCCGGCGCGCTGGTGGCCGTGCTGCACGACGGCATGTTGCCGCCGGGCAAACATTCGATCCGCTGGGACGCCCTGGCGGGCGACGGCCGTCAACTGGCCAACGGCGTTTACTATTGCAAACTTGAACTTGGCGGGTACGTGCTTGGCCAGACGCTTGTCATCCAGCGATGACACTGACAACAGGCAATTCGAAGCGCAGAGTGAATTGCACGGGAGCTGTTGTTAATCAGCCACAAGCACCCCGGCGCTTTCCGTCCGGCCGGCAACCGGTCAAAGGCGGAAAGCGCCGCCGTCGGGTTTGACGTCAGATTCAGACGCAACGACAATGTGCGTATAGTCCGCAATTCCGCGGACTGTTTGGGGGGTGACATGGTCTGCGGCGCAAGCTGTCGGACCATGTCCGATTTAAAACAAAAACGGACCTTTGTTACCCCCCCGGGAACAAAGGTCCGTGCATTCCGGCGCTATGTTGTTAACGCCGTAGCTTGTTTACATCATCGTACAACCGAGAGCGGAAGCGTCTGCATTCCGCCGCCCGATTTGATTTGTGCGTAGTACATTCCCGCCGCGCCGAATCGCACGGGGACAAAGATCGCGTTAACGCCAACCGTGAGATTGATGGACTGTGTTGTCAGTGTTTTGCCGAGAGCATCGACAACTAGGAGTTCAACAATGCCGGCCTGCGGCGTGTCAAAGGTGAATTCCACGCCTCTCTCAGCGTCAACCGAAACAACGGACGCAAAGCCGTCCTGAATCGGCAGGGTAGAAATCAGCACGGGCAGGTCTTCAGCGCCCTGTTTAAGCGGCGAGGGTTCTATCGTCTCTTCGCAGTAGGTGTACGGATCTGCCCATACGCGGGCGTATTCCAGCACGCTTACATTATCCAACTCGTCCTTCGGCCCAAAACTCCACAACAGCGGATCGACGTAGAGTTCATCCAGAAGCGGTCCCGGATTTGTAAGGCAGCCGTCGGCAGTTTGCAGACCGCCGTCGACTTTGGCGATATAGGTGTTCAGGTTCGACGGCGGCCCCACGTCAATCAGACCGACAGCCGTGTAACTGTAGTCGAGCGTCGGCGAGGGGCCGGGGCCGTTGATGCCCTGCGTTGCCACAGCGTGAAACTGCGTCCAGGTCGATGATTCCGGGTTGTTGTGTCCGTAAGTGGCGGAGCTGTAAGCCCAGTTCTCGTCAAACTCCAACAGATATGCGCCGCGCAGAAAAGAGTGTTCGGCCTGCCCGGCCACAACCCAGGCGCGTTTGCCGTTTAAGCCGAAGTCGACGCTGAACGCATTGGCAAAGTCCTCGCGGCCGGCGGTCGGAGCATAAATGCGGCGCGATTCCCAGGTCGAGTTCGAGCTGTTGTAACGGGTGGCAAATGCGCCCTGTATTGCCGGACTCTGCGACACCGTATACAGATCGCCGACAATCACGACTTCCGTCGCTGAGCCCTGCAACTGGCCAACCCAAAGATCGTGCGGACGCGAGTTAACATCGGCTATGTCAAGGGTGTGACGCAGCGTGCGCCCATAGAGGAAAGCGCCCGTTGTTTGATCGAGCTCCATCAGGAAAGCCTCTTCGATGGTCCCCTGGCCGCGACGCTCAACTTCCGTCCATCCCGTTACCCAGACTTTGCTGTCGTAGAGCGCCAGGGCCGCGCCGTGCATATGTGCGTCGGGATCCACCACCGGCTCCCAGACGGCGGTGGAGAACATAGCCACTGTAGCGCCGCCGGCATCCAGTTTGGTCACGACAACATCTTTGGCACGCGAATTATCGGAAGCGTCAAAGGTATTGGCCAGAATGTAGTAGTAGCCGCCTTCGGCTTTAACGTCAACGGCGGCAATCACTTCCGCTGCGCCGCCCGGTGGCGTGTAGCTGATTTCGCGCTCCCACAAAACCGTACCGGTAACTGCGTCGATTTTGTCCACGACAAAACTGGTAGGATCATCCACCTGGTATTCATGACCGACGGCCACCAGATAGGCTTTACCGCTTTCAATTGATTCATCAAGAGCGACAAATTCAACCGCATTGTGGCTGTATTCCTTGCTGAAGACTGTTCCGCCGCTTTGATCGAGCGCAACAATAAATGGATTGCTCAGCGTATGCCCTGTCAACGCCACGCCACAGTTGTGCGATGTAAACACAACGTCCTGGGCATAGTCAAGACTACCCCCGTCATCGACATCCTTTGTGTACAAATACTGATTCTGCGTACAGGCCGTCAATTGGGCCTGTGCTTCACTAAAACTCAATCCCAACGTTGCCCCCGCAATGAGGGCGGATGTCACCAGAGATTTCAGATTCATGGTACAATTCCTGTTAATAGTTAACATTAACCAACTGCGATGACTACTCACATAAACGGAAGGTGTTCATCATGTGATCGTAGTTAGTGCCAGGGTACGACGCCTCCGGTGAGGCTTAATCACACCATCTTTACAGACTATTGCTTAAATCGAACGAGCGTATGTACTGTCTCACCGACTCCGGCTCGGGAGTCGGTAAAAGCGCCGCAGCCGTCACTTGTCATTCGGGCGTTGTCGACGGGTGCAATGTGCGGCCGCAACAACTTGGGATCAAGCGGAAAAAGTGGGTATTTAGTGGGGATATGAAGCGCGAAGCCACTGATGGTGCGGCTTCGCGCGGAGGAGTTCAGGAGGGAGTCGTGG
The DNA here is from genome assembly GCA_030430495.1 of bacterium. Classification (GTDB taxonomy): domain Bacteria; phylum Bacteroidota; class Ignavibacteria; order Kapaibacteriales; family UBA7675; genus JAUIKM01. Next base: position 80,004 of record JAUIKM010000022.1, read on the forward strand.
CCAGATTGATCAGAAAAGTCGTCAGATTTGTGCCCGAAGGCAGCCTTAACTTGGAACGCACACTCTTGCGGTGCGACTTGATCGTTTCCAGCGACAGGTACATGCTTTCGGCAATCTCCTTGCTGCGCAGGTTGAGCGAAATCAGAATGCAAACGCGTATTTCCGTCGGCGTTAAAGCCGGACAGCGTTTGCTGAGCCGAGAGACAAACTCGTCGTGTTCTTCAGCCAGAAAATTATCGATCTGCGCCAGGTCCTGATTTTCCGACATGACACGCTGGATTAACCCAATCGTGTCCTTGGCAATACGTCGCGCCTGTCCGCGCGTCTGTGGCAACTCCTTTTCGAGCTCGGCGTGTATCGACTGAATCATTTTATTGCTGCGCGCCTGCGAGAGCACCAGGCGCTCCAGCAGGTGATCTTTTTGTTTAACATCGCCTTTGGCGCTTATCTCGCGTTCGCTGTCGAGCACGTCGCGCCGACTCTCGGCGTTGTTCATCGCCTGTTGCACGAGGCGGTTGCGGTGTTCTTCCCTCAGCTCGGAAAGTTGTTGCTGGTGGTGGAAAGCACACTCAATCTCACCCTCTTCGGCATACAGGCGCGACAGTCCTTCGTGCATTTCTTCCAGCACACCTTGATTCGTTCCGGCCTTGTGCAACCTGATGCCGCGCAGGTACATGTCGCGCGCTTCATGCCTGCGCTCCAGTTGAACCAATGCCGCGGCACAGTAGGTCCACAGTTCATCGACGCCACGATCTTCGCCGCCCTTCTCAATGGACTTCAGACCGAGCTCCAGGTGTTCCTCCGCGATGCGGCGCTTGTTTAACCTCGCATAAGCCAGGGCGAGTCTGGCATGTGTCATGCCGACATAAAACGCATCCTGGAATTTTCCGTCCTGACGCAGCGAACGCTCGCTGTACTCGACGGCGCTGTCCAGGTCGCCTTGTTTCATATAGAGTTCGCCGAGGGCGGAAATTGCAATGGCCGTCGCAAATGAGTCGGAAGTTTCTTCGGCATAACGCAGACTTTCATGCTGGTGTTTAATGGCATTGTCGATTTGACCGACATTCAGATAGTGCCGCGAAAGATTTGCATGCGACCGCGAAGCTCCGGCCCGCTCGCCTTCAGCTTCGTAGATTTTGAGCGCCAGGCGAAAATGTTTAACCGACTGCTCGATATCCATAATAACGCTGTACATAATGCCCAGACTGTTGTGGGCCTGTGCCACCTGTATCTGGTGATCGTTTTCGCGGGCAAGTTTCAACGATGCGTTTAAGTATTCCAGCGCCTGTTTACTATTGTGATTGTCGGCGTGGATTGCACCGAGAACCCTGAGGGCGTCCGCCTCGCCGATTCGCAGATCGTGTTTGCGGCTTAGTTCCAGCGCCTCTTCCACCAGGCGCAGACGCGCATTCCAGTTTTGCGCGAGGACTTCAAGCATTGACTTAAACAACAGACCGCGGACAAGGGCGGCGGGATCGTCGCCGTATTCGTCCAGCATCTTTTGGATCAAGGTCTCTGCCAGATCGGGGTCGCGGAAAATCTCCTTCCTGATTTGATTGTTCTGCGAGTGTTCCCGCGCATCTGCACTGCTGTTGACTGCATTGGATGTTCTCATATTTTCCACCACGTTACGTGTGATCGTGGGTTAACTACATTGTAAGCGCGTATCCGCGCAGCTCAGGCCTGGTGTTTGGGGGCGCCAGAGGCCGACTTAGACCAATTGGGACGGACATAATAAACGAAAACTTCACGTAAAATGCGCGTGATTTCTGCTGCGGCGCCAATTTCACTATCGGCCATTCCTGAACAATGATTGACACAGCATCAATAGCCATAGAAACCGGTTAAATCGATACATCGTACTCCGGACAATTACCGTCGGACAACTCCCGCATTTTATCACGGTTGATAAGACATACGCGCATCATTCAGGCAACCGCACATACGCGGATTGCCGTTTTGCCTGATTCTCCTGTTCGTCACCGCACCTGGTGTTAATCGGCATGCAGCCGCAAAAACACTTAACAAACCCGGTGTTCTGCAAACGACAACACCAGGGACGCTCATCCCGGGATCACTCTTCCCACGTCATCAGTCCGACCAAAAAATCAGTGAGATTCGTGCCCGAAGGCAGCTCCAATTTATCCCGAATATTCTTGCGATGTGACTTGATTGTATCTAGCGTGACAAACATGTTGTCGGCAATCTCCTTGCTGAGCAGTTTGTGTGAAATCAGCATGCAAATACGCACTTCCGTCGGAGTCAGCGCCGGACAGCGCTCCGTCAGCCTCGCAAGAAATTCGTCGTGTTCCTGTGCTATCAAACTGTCAATCGCCGGCATGTCCTGATGTTCCGACATGGCGCGGCGGATCAGCTCCAGTGTTTCCGTGGCGACCCGACGCGCCTGACCGCGGATTTGCGGCAGTTCGTTTTCCAGTTCTGCGTGGATCGATTTGATCCGCAGATTGCTGCGCGCCTGAGATCGCACCAGCCTTCCCACCATGGCCTGTCTTTGTCGGCTGTCATTTTTAATGTCGTTGCGCACTTCCTTCTCGGCTTGAAAAATGTCCATGCGGGTATTCGCGTTGTCAATGGCTTGCCGCACGAGGCGATTGCGGTGCGCCTCCCGCAATTCGGACAGCAATTGTTGATGATGCAAGGCGCGCTCCATATCCTGCGCTTCGGCGTACAATTCGGCGAGGTTTTTGTGAATATTCTCCAGAACGCCCTGGTTTGTCCCCTCCGTGTGCCGATCGGCGGCCAGCTGCAGAAATTCCATCGCTTCTTCTTTGTGCCCGAGTTTAATCAAAGCGGTGCCATAAAGGTCCCACAATCCGTCAACCCGCGTGGCTTCGTCGGGTTTCTCAAGCGCTTTTTGCACAAAGGACAGATGTTCTTCGGCCTGAGTCCGCTTGTTTAACTCCGTATAAGCAACGGCAAGCCGCGCATGCGCAAAAGCAGTGTGACGATAGTTCTGGAATTCCCCCCCGATCTGCAGCGAGCGCTCACAGACATCAACAGCTTTCTCGTATTCGCCCTGGTCCAGATGTATCTGCCCCAGACTCCCAAGCGCGCTGGCCAGATCGCTGTCGCTGGAATCGCGTTCACTGCACTCAATACTTTTGGTCAGATATTCCGCGGCTGTATCAGCCTGCCCCGTCTCAGTGTACAGCGTAGCCAGGTTGAAATACGTCTGAGTCAGATCATCATCGGCGCCCAGGTCTTCCAGCAGTTTCGCCGATGCCCGCAGGTGTTTAACAGCCTGCTCGTAATCGGCAATGACGGCGTGAACGACCCCCAGGCTGTTGTGGGCATTGGCCGTCTGCCTTGCATGATCGTTTGCGACGGACAGTTCCAGCGATCTTGTCAGGCACTTGAACGCCTGGACCACATTGTGGTGATCGATATGATAACCGCCCAAAATGCGCAGTGCGTCTGCCTCGCCGATTGCCAGTGAGTGTTTGCGGCTCAGTTCCAACGCCTCTTCCGCCAACTCTCGCTGGCCCTCGCTGTCACCGTCCAGAATACGGAGATGCCCTTTAAACAACAGAGCCCGCACCAAGGCGGCCGGATTGTGGCGATTGTTGCGTATCAGCTCTTCGATCATTGTTTTCGCCCGTTCCGGATTTCGCAGAATTTCAATCCGAATCTGCTCGTTCAGAATCTGTTCAGCCGGAGCGGCCGAGGCTTCTTCGGTCTTGTTGTTTTGCATGACACATGCCTTGAGTTTGTGATCGGGAACGATACATTGGATGACAAACCGCAAACGCGCTGCGTGATCAAGTGATGCAAGACGCGTTCACGGTCTACGGGCCGGAACCAGTGACACACCAAAACGATTTCGTCAATCATCTGGAGTCAGTTTTTCAGGTTGGAGATGCAACAGTTCAAAGTAAAAAAGGCTGCAAACGCGCAACACTCAGTCTTCAGGCCCGGTGACAAACAAGAGCTCAAAAGAGCCTGAGGCCGTTGAGCCGCAGGTGAAAACAGGCCTCAAAGCGATCAGCGGTCGCGCCGCAATGCAGCGACATTCCACCAGGACAGCCTGGCCGCAACTTAAACAATCAGGCCATGCCGTCCAGAATGGTTTTCACCTCGTGCCAGTCGCGCGCTATGGCGTCGGCCTGCGTGCTGCGCTCGTCGCCCTGGTCGACCATGCTGTTGCTGTCGCCGCGGAACAGAATGGCGCGCATGCCCAGCTCCTTGGCCCCCCTGATGTCCGTGTGCTCAATATCGCCGATGTGAACACATTCCGCGGGCGAGATATTCATGGCCCGCAGCACCGTGTGAAAGGCCTGCGGATGCGGTTTGGAGACGCCCGTTTCATCGCTGAAGCTGTAACTGTGAAAGTGCTGCGCCAGGCCGTGCTGATCCATGACCTGTTTAAGTACACGACCGGGTGAAAAAGCCGTGTCGGAGATTAAACTGAGCGGATAGATGCGTGCCAGATCGCCGATGACGTGCTGCGCCCCGCCGAGCGGTTCCGGCGGATGGCGCAGAATCCCGTCGGCAAATGTCCGGCAAATGGCGTCCAGCGCCTCTTCGTCGCCGATGACCTGAAGTTGTTTAAGATAGTACTTCACAAGATCGGCCGTGAGCAGGGTCCGCTGTTCCTGCAGCCAGACCCTGTTGAAGTATTCCCAGGCGCGCGCCTGCGCCTGCTCGAGCTCCTGGTCCGTGGCCCTGACGCCCAGGCGGGTCAGCTCGCCGCGAATCACGACGGCGCGATCGTGTGCACGCGCCTTGCCGTTGGCCGAGTTGTAGAGGGTATTCCAGAAGTCGATGGTTACAGCTTTGATCGCCATTGATTCCGATGTCGCTTGTTTAAGGCGAACGACCTTATGCGGGCGGCTGGACGTTGTTTCCGGCAGCCTGCACCTGATCGACCAGTTTGTTAAACTTTTCCAGGATGTCGACGACTTCCTGCGGCGCATCCGCGCCGATGTGATACTCCAGCTCGGACACGCCTTCCGGGTGCCGCCTGATCAGCCGTTTAAACCAGGGCGCGCCGACCTTGACGTATTGCTGATTCCAGTTGTCTTTCGACAGCGTGGAAAGTTGCTCCCTCAATTCGGCAACCGTCTGTTCCACGTCCGGCCGGGAGTATACATCCAGCAAAACTTTGTCGTCGTAGGTGTTTAACTCGACCGCGCCGTCGGCATTTATCATTAACGTGCGCGCGCCGATTTCGGGCCGCGAGCTTTCGAAATACTCATAGGAGGCAAAAGGGTCAAGCGCGTCGGGACGGCTGCAGGTATTGGCCAGAAACACGGGCAGGAGCGCGATAGCCCCGATAATGGGACCAATGTACCAACGCTTTTTCAGCAGAACGATAGAACCTTGTTTTTTGTCAGCCTGTGCCATAGTCGTTTCTCCGAATTCCAATTCACATTTGCTCGCCGGCCTCATTGGCGGGAAACATCAGGGATTTCAGCGCGGCGCGGTAGTCTTCCGGCAGCAGAGCTTCCCAATTGGCCGACTCAATTTCAAACCAGGGTCGCAGGTCCGAATCGGACAGACGCCGGGCGTACAGCAGGAACTGAACCGCCGCCGCGTAGACGTCAAATTGAACGCTGACTTCTTCGGAATTTGCCGCCAAATGTTGCAGTGCAACTTCATACTTTTCGCGCATTTCTACAGATTTTCGGCGATACCAGTCGTAGGCAATCTGCCGCGCCTGCGCGGTGTCCACCGGCCCCGGGAAGGCCAGCGAGTCAACGTAAGCGACCGACTCGGCATGCGAGAGTTCAAAGGGCCACCAGCTGCCGTGCAGCAGGATTGCCGCGACGCTGTCCACCGCGGTTGAATCGGGCGATGGCAGGCTGACGATCTCCGGCGCGCCGGACTCGAAACACAGTGTTTCGCGCAGTGTACCGTCGACGTCGGCGACGATGCAGAGACCGTCGGAAGCGATAGGGTCGTTGCCGCCGGTCGAAGTATGGATGACAATTTCCTTGCGGCCGTCGCCCGTCAGGTCGCGCACCTCTATCTCGCGGCCGTATTCAAAATCGGCCCCGAAGGCGAACGGCGACTGGTTTGCCGCGGGCGCGTCCAGTGAGCGAATCCGGAGGCGGTTGAATCCAATGTCCGCCGTCGACGAGTCCGCGGTGACGAGCGTCTGGGCCAGATAGCGCGGTCCTTCCTCGCTCAACCGGAACTGCAGCGCCCGATACGGCGCCAGCCCCGAGCCCAGACTGAGTGAGTCCAGACTGTCCTGCAGGCCGATATGGCCCTGTACAGTTGAGTCGTCAACCGGTTCATCGATATCGCTGCCGCAGCCCGCAAGGACAACCAAGAGCAGGAGGCACAGCCCGGCGGAAGACGTCCGACGCCGGGCGCCTGCGGAAATCGACGCGCTTTTGCAGCGGAAATTCATAATTTTACAGTCCTGATTAAGTGGCAAGGCTGATTTTTCGGAAGCCGAAAGCTGCAAATCTAGGCATTTTCCCGCAAGGCGCGGACCTGAATTCGCCGCCGCGGCGTCCGATACCAATCCTGCGAGACCTCTGTGATCCTTTCTTCCCTTGCTCCCGAATTGCGCCGCCGCATTCACCTGTGGTTGAACGTGATCATGGGCGTCATGGGCGTGCTTTCCTTTGCCGCGCTTATTACGGAGTTGGGGTTTAATCTCTCGCCGCAGGCCATCGGCGTACTGCGCTCGGCGGTCGACGTCATCATCGTCTTTTTTGTCGCGCAGGAGCTGCTGCGCTGGGGCTTCGTGACGGAGATGCGCAAATATCTTCGCGATCGCTGGTTTGAAAATTTGATAGCCCTTCTGGCGCTCTATTTTTTATTCCAGCCGAACACGGCGCACTCGCTGGTGTTGACCTTCCTGCCGAACCTGTCGTTCAACCAGTTGACGCTGGGTTACCTGGCCGTGACGCAGTCGACCATCGTGGCTTCGCTGCTGATCAAAGCGATGCGATTCAACTCAATGATCGCCAAATTCAAGCTGCATCCGGGCGCAATTTTTGCCATCAGTTTTATTCTGATCATCGTTGTCGGCACGGGCCTGCTCATGTTGCCGCGCGCGAGCGTCGAACAGCTCTCCTTTGTTGACGCCCTCTTCACTTCCACGAGCGCGGTCTGCGTGACGGGTTTGATTGTTGTCGATACGGCGGTGGCGTTCACGCCGCTGGGCAAAGCCATTCTTTTGGGGCTGATTCAGATCGGCGGATTGGGCATCATGACGCTGACGACATTTTTTGCCCTCTTTTTTTCCGGCGGGATTTCAGTACGCGAGCGCATCATGATGTCGACGGTGATCAGTTCGGACAACATCGGCGAGGTATCCGGCGTGTTGATCCGCATCACGATTTTCACGATTGTGATCGAGGCTATCGGCGCGTTGTTCCTTTACCTCAGCATGGGGGGCGGCATCACCGACTTCAACGGCGAGACCTTGCTGGTTTCGGTCTTTCACTCGGTGTCGGCCTTCTGCAACGCCGGTTTCTCGTTGTACAGCGACGGCCTGTACGATGAGGTGGTGCGCTGGAACTACGTCCACCACAGCATTATCATGTTCCTGATTGTGCTCGGCGGTCTGGGCGTCGGCGTCCTTTCGGACATCGGGCGGCTGCGCCCCTGGCGCAAGAACTTCGGCGGCGTGCACAACCGGCCGAGCGTCTATTCAAAACTGGTGCTGTACACAACGGCAATCCTGCTGCTGCTCGGTACGCTGCTCATTCTGGCCATGGAGTGGAACGGCGCCATGGCCGGCCTCGGCGCAGGCGACAAAGTATTCCAATCGACCTTCTGGTCGGTAACGGCGCGGACCGCGGGATTCAACATTGCTCCCGTCGGCGATCTGGGCGCACCCGTCTTGTTTGTGATGATCATGCTTATGTGGATCGGGGCTTCGCCCGCATCGACCGGCGGCGGCGTCAAAACCACGACAATTGCGGTGGCGACGCTCAACATTTTCAACACGATCCGCGGCAAGGAGCGAGTCGAAATTTTCGGCCGTCACATCGCGGTTGAATCGATACGGCGCGCTTTTGCGGTTGTGCTTCTCTCGGCCTTTCTGATGGGCGCTGCCTGCGTGACGCTCGTGGCGCTCGAACCGCACCTGGATGTCGTGGCGCTCATATTTGAAGTGGTTTCGGCCATGAGCACCGTGGGGCTGTCCGTCGGCATCACGGCCGACCTGAGCACGGGGTCCAAGGCTCTGTTGGTCGTCGTCATGTTTGTCGGTCGTGTTGGTATTTTGACAATTTTGTTCGCATTGATGAACCCGGCGCACGAAGCGCGCTACAAATTACCAGAGGAATCCGTCATGGTCGGCTGAGGCCGCCATGGAGGAAAAAACATATGGCCAATCAGAAATTTGCGATCATCGGTCTTGGGTTTTTCGGCGTCAACCTGGCGCTGGAACTGACCGAGGAAGGAGCGGAAGTCGTCGCCGTGGACCGCGACGAACAGCGCGTCGAGCCGATGCGCGACAAAATTTCCTACGTCGTCTGCATGGACTCGACGGACGAACGCTCGTTGCGCCGCCTGGGACTAAAAGAGATGGACGCCGTCATTGTGGCGATCGGCGAAGACTTTGAAAGTTCGCTGCTGACTACCGCCCTGCTGCAGGAACTCGGCGTCAAACGCATCGTCAACCGTGTGACCTCGCCGACGCATGAGCGATTACTGAAGCTGATGAACATCAAAGATCTCGTGGTGCCGGAAGCGGAAGCCGCCGGCCAGCTGGCCAACCGCCTGATGATGCGCGGCGTGGTCGGCGCATTTGAGTTGTCCGAAGACTACAGTATCGTCGAGGTCGAGGCCCCGCGCGCCTTCGTCGGCAAAACCCTGCTGGAGCTGGACCTGCGCACGACGCGCAACATCAACGTCGTGACGATCAAACGCATCGAACGCAAACGCGGACTTCTCACGCTCGGCGAACGCGAGTCGGTCAAGATTCTGGGTGTCATGACGCCCGACACTGTCATAGAAACACAAGATATCCTGGTGCTGTTTGGACAGGAAAAAGATATTCGCACGTTACTGGAGACCGACTGATTTGCCCGGTGCAACGCAGTTGTGTCTGCGCGCGCTGTACGTCGGTCTGTTCTGTCTGATCGCGCTGCGTGCCGCGGCGGAAGCACAGACGCCGTCGCGCTGGAACACGCCGATCGTGCTGCAGCAGTTGAACAGCGCGGCTGACGACTATGCGCCGGCGCTGGCGCCGGACGGCAGCCTTTACATCACGTCCGAACGCGACGGCCGCGCGCTTTTTTACCGCCTTGAGACTGCGGCGCAGGGCGACGTGAACCGGACTCCCACTCTCGCCGACGCGACGTTCAACGCCGCCGCACCCAACAACCAGTCGTACATCAACTTTGCGCCCGACGGGCGCGCCTACTTTTCGGCGTTCCGCCTGCTGGAGCGTCGGCCCGTACTGAACATTTTCACGGCCGAACAAATTGGCGACGACTGGCGCGAGCCGGCTCCGGTCGAAACGCTGAACAGCGATGATTTCACCGCACATCCTTCGCTGAGCCCTTCGGGGCGCACGATGGTATTTACGTCCAACCGCCCCGGCGGCCGCGGCGGCACGGACCTGTGGATGAGCACGCGGCGCAGCAACGGCCGCTGGGAAGAACCGCTCAATCCGGGACTGGTGCTCAACTCGCCCGGCGACGAAATCACGCCGCACCTGGCAACTGATGACTCTCTCTTTTTTGCTTCCAACGGCTTTGGCGGCCGCGGCGGCTTCGACATCTTCCTGAGCGTCCGCGAAGGCGGCGTTTGGCAGGCGCCTGTTCCACTGAATTCGATCAACAGCCCGCACGATGAGTCGGACTGTCTGCTGCTGCCCTCCGGCGCGCTGATCTTTGCCTGCAATCGACCCGGCGGCGCGGGCGGTCTGGATCTGTGGCTGGCTGAACCTATTCGGCAGGAAACACATGAGCGGCCCGAGGTTGAATACCTGCTGGAGAGCAATGCGCCGGCGATCACGATCCGCGAGACCGTACTGGTCTCAGCCATCGACATCCTGCCCTTTGTCTTTTTTGATGAGAATTCAGATGTACTGCCGGCCGACCAGCGCCTGCTGAGCGATGCGGAAACACGGCGCTTCGACGAATCCACGCTGCCGAACAATCCGCAGGAGCTGCACGGCGACGTGCTCAACATTATCGGCAGTCGCATGCAGCGCTATGCCGACGCACAATTACAGGTCCTCGGCGCTACGGACGAACACGGGCGCGACGAACGCGGCGAGCTGGGCCGCCGACGCGCCCAGGCCGTCGTCGACTACCTGCGCGATATCTGGAACATCGACGCCGACCGCTTGATTGTCGCGGGCCGCGGCCTGCCGGCCAACCCATCCACGACACAACTGGCCGAGGGCCGCGCCGAAAACCGCCGCGTTGAACTGAGCGGCGACTCCCGCATTCTTGCGCCTGTACGGCTGCAAAGCGTCCGAACCCAGGTGGAAGGCACGGCCCTGCGTCTGGAACTGGACGCCCGCCCGCGCCAGGATGTGGCGTCGTGGTCGCTGCAACTGCGCAACAGCTACGGCACGGTGCTTGCTTCCTGGGACGGCGTTGAACTGCCGGCCTACATCGAGTTCAGCGCCGCCGACGTTTCGGCCGACGATTTCAGTCGAGAATTGCAGATCGACTTCAGCGGCGCGGATCGTTTTGGCCGCCGCGGCGCACAGAGCGCCCAACTGCCGGTCGAGCGCGTCAGCACGACGATTGGCGGCCGTTACCAGTCCGGCGGCGACGCCAGCCTGCGGCGTTACCAGTTGCCGCCCTTTGCCTACGACCAGGCGGAGTTGAGCACCGAGCAGGAAACCATGGTCTACGAGATCATCAACAGCATTGCAGGCGACGCCCGGATTGTCGTTACCGGCTACACCGACGTTCTCGGCAGCGACGGCAGGAACCAGGCGCTGGCAAATCAACGCGCGATTGCCGTCGCGCGCCGCATCGGCAAACTGGCTCCACAGATCGACGTCAGAGTCGAAGCGCAGGGTTCGCGCGCCCTTTTCGACAACGCGACGCCGCTGGGCCGCTTTTTATCGCGCACGGTGCGTGTACTTGTCCGTTCAAATGAGTAAAACCTCAGCTTCCTGCAAACCGTCTTTGCCGAGGCAAGGGCGGTCTTGCGGACTTCCGCCATTTCGTATCCACCCGTTCAACCACGAAATCCGCGCCACTTGGCGGCGAACTCCGCCCGTTCAGTCTTTTCCACTTGTTTAAACCTGATTGTATTTCGATCTTGCATGCGTCGAACACTCCGGAGCGTTCGGCCGCGCCGCGCATGGGAAGTCCCGAACAGA
>JAUIKM010000023.1 GCA_030430495.1 bacterium
GGAGTTTAACAAGAGCGACGCGATCGCACAAGCGGATACAACTGAACGTGGTTGAAAACGTGGTTGAACGCGCCGGGGACGTGGTTGAACGGGAAAGTCGAGCCGGAAGTCGCGGAGAAGTCGTTGAAGAATAGAGCCGTGGGCTGAGTCCTTAGTTTGAAGACTTTGAGTTTGTTTAAAATGGCCGCACTTTCGGCTAGATCAGGGGACCACCCCGCCGCCGCCACGGTCGATTCCTCCGCGAACCAGGCACACTCCTCCCACCCTGCATTGTGTGCAGATTTTTTGAGTGAAGGCCGTCGCGGAATCACGCGCCGCATGCTGCGCGTTTCATCGTGGGGAGTTTAACAAGAGCGACGCGATCGCACAAGCGGATACAACTGAACGTGGTTGAAAACGTGGTTGAACGCGCCGGGGACGTGGTTGAACGGGAAAGTCGAGCCGGAAGTCGCGGAGAAGTCGTTGAGGAATAGAGCCGTGCGCTGAGTCCTTGGTTTGAAGACTTTGAGTTTGTTTAAAACGGCCGCACTTTGGGCTAGATCAGGGGACCACCCCGCCGCCGCCACGGTCGAGTCCTACGCGAACCAGACACACTCCTCCCACCCTGCATTGTGTGCAGATTTTTTGAGTGAAGGCCGTCGCGGAATCACGCGCCGCATGCTGCGCGTTGTATCACCACCAGTATAAGCGGAGTGTCGAAGAATTTCCACGTGAAAAAACTAACCGTAGCCGGAAACGTAGTTGAACGTTCTGGTAATGCTTTTGAACGGGAGCGTTGAAAACGGTGAATGCCCGACCGGAGTCGTGGATGTGAAGTCTTATTCGCCAAGGTTTCCATGAGGCAAAAACTATTTGCTCGACAAACAGCAACTCAGTTCTAAAGTTCATTTATTTCGGGTAGTGCCGTTTGTAACAGTACCTCTTCGGTGAGTCAAAAAGGCAACTCTTCATCGTCGTTATTGATATGTTCGGTCTTTACTTCAATTTTCTCACTTAAATATGAGCAGCAAGCTGCAGAAATCGAAACTAGAAGCTCTACTTCCGGACGGCTCAATGAACGATCTTCCCTGGCATGTCTCGCATATTCACAAGAGTAGCCCCACAGCTTTTCTAACGTTTGCGCTAGATTCCCAGGGAACAACGCTTGATTTCTTGATAGCAAATCGCCAAGAGTAGGTTTCCTGTTCCCAGTTACTTCTCTCAAAGTACATTCAAGCGCAGCCATGCAATGTCGTACCGCTCCTGTTAAGTTCGCTTTTGGTCTTCTGGAAATGCAGTAGAGAGCTTCTTCGATTTCTGATCTTGATTTTAACAGTTGAGCTTTTTTAAGGTTGGTTGTTGCTTGCTTCACTGTTCTTTCAAAGGCATCGTCTCCGCGAGTAATCAATTTGCCAATTTTCAACTTCCAGCCCACTCCATTAATCTCAAAGAATCGATTGACTTCAACTTCCCACTTTTGTATGATCTCTTGATCGTAATGCGGATTTACGTCTTCGAATAAACATTCTACAAAGTCGTACACTTCGAACCATTCGGCACTGTTAATTTGACTCTCACATCTAACCCAAGTTTTGTCATCATCTGGCCAGGGATTACGTACTTCAGACTCGTATCGAAGCTTGCACAATGCTGTGTAAACTATATCGGGGCTTAGCTTAACTCGATACCTGGCAATGGAAATAAGCCCTTCGCGAATGTTCTGTGGACACTCCCATCTTATTTCAATCTTAGGCGAATTCTTTTGCAAGTTATGGCGAGTAGAAAATGAATCATCCATTTTGTCGCTGATGTAGAGTTTGATGATTGTGTATTAGAGTGAGGTAACCAACTGCTTCAATAGAAATAGAAAATCAATTAGTAGCTAAACTATTCATGGTTTCGTATTTAACTTCTTCAAACTGTCTTCACCGACCCCATGCACTTCCGCCTCCGCCGCGCGCACCGAATCGCGCCGGTGGTTTGCCTTCACACGCATTGAATCCAGGTAGTGTTTTTTGTACTCAAAACGGCGCTGTTTGGCTTCGTAGCGCTCGCACCAGCCGCCGGTCAGTGCAAAGGCGCTGAGCAGCGCCGCCGCGATGAAAATCGGAAAGCGTTTCATGCCGGTTTCTCCGCGTGGCGGCGGCGGCGCAGAATCTCGAAGAACATCACCCCGGCGGCCACGGAGGCGTTCAGTGAGGAAATTTTACCGGCCATCGGCACCCGTACCTGCACGTCGCACATCTTCAGAATGGGCGCGCTGATGCCCGCGCCTTCACTGCCGATGACAATAACCTGCGGGCCGTCGTAATCGACCGCGTCGTAGTCTTCCGCGCCGGCGTCGGCGCAACCCACTATCCGGAAATCGGCGTTGCGGCAGTCGATCAAAGCCTTTTCCAGCGGTCCCACCTTTGCCACCGGCAGATGCTCAAACGCGCCGGCGGCCGTTTTGAGCGCCACGTTGGTGATCGGAGCGCCGCCGCGCTCGGGGATGATCAGTCCGTGAATGCCGGCGCACTCGGCCGAGCGTGCGATTGCACCCAAATTATGCGGATCGCTGATGCCGTCAAGGGCGGCCAGCACCGGACTGTCGCTGCGCTCGTAGGCCAGGTCGATCAGCTCGACCAGACTGCGCCGCGGCACCGGACTCACCAACGCGATGACGCCCTGGGCGGCGTGCATGCCCGCCTTCAGTTCGCGCTCCATCGCGCCGAACTTGCGCGTGTCGGCTATCACACAGGCGACGGAGCGCCTTTGCGCCTCGCTGCGGATCTGGGCCGTGCCGCCGTCTTCCGCCCCGTGGCGAATAAAAATCTTCTCAATCTCGCGGCCGCCGCGCAGGGCTTCCAGGACTGGATTGCGTCCAAAAATGTACATAGGGACTCTGCTGTTGGAATCAAGGGAATGCAGTTGCTGTGTCGTCGAATGGCCGAATTTATTTTTTGATATGCCTTCCGCGAACGTCTGAACATTCTTTACACGGCGCGTAAATTTTCCTGAACATTTTAATATCTTTGCGGTTCTCGTCGAGCTACGGCCCGACATCGGCGACGCCGGCCGACCTGCCGTCGTTCATTCCCCGAGTGAGCAATTTACGCATGTACAAAGTCGAACTGCCCAATTTTGAAGGCCCGCTCGACCTGCTTCTCTTTTTCATCAAGCGGGACGAGCTGGACATCTACGACATTCCGATAGCGCGCATTACCAGCGAGTTTCTGGACTACGTGCGCCTGATGGAATTGCTCGATCTGGAGCTGGCCGGCGAATTCCTTGTGATGGCGTCCATGCTCATGCAAATCAAGGTGCGCATGTTGCTGCCGCGTGAGGAACGCGGGGAAAACGAGGAAGCCGAAGAAGAGGATCCGCGCTCCGAACTCGTGCGTCGCCTGCTGGAGTACAAACGCTACAAAGAAAGCGCCGAACAGCTGGCGAAGCGCGCCGAAGTCGAGCGATACGCCTACTACCGCCAGTTCTTTAAAGCCGATGCGGTGAGTACCGACGACGAGGAAGATCTGCTGAGCAACGTGACGCTGTTTGATCTGATTGCGGCGTTCAAACGCGCCATGGAACGCGCGCCGCGCGAAGCGCCCAAACACCGGATCGAATTTGAACCCGTCACGATTGAAGAGCAGGCCGACTTTATCATGGGTGAACTGCAGGAAAAAAAGCAGATTTCTTTCTTTACCGCGACGAACGCGCTGCACATCGGCGCCGTCATCGTCACGTTTCTGGCTATCCTCGAACTGATGCGGGCGGGCAGACTGGCCATACGACAGAGCGCCGCGTTCGAGGACATTCTGCTGTACCGTCCGGATTGATCCGGCGCAGCTTCCATTGCCGACAGTCATTATGCAAAAACTCGTCAGCCCTTTTCTCGACCTGGAACGCGAAGACCAGCGTCTCGCTCTCGAAGCAATCATCTTTGCTTCGGATGAACCCCTGTCTACTGCCGCGCTCTACCGGCTGCTCGTTGAGCCGGATGCCGACGTGCGCGCAATCGAGGAAGAAGACGCGCTCGAAAATATAGAACCAAACAGCCTGGTCTCCGAGCCGGAAGCCGCAGAATCCGAATCCTCCGCGTCCGAGCCTCAGGACGGTGAGTCCCGCTCCGAGCTGACGACCGCCGAGCCGGAAGCCACCAACGACGACTCCGATGCCGAAGCAGAATCCGAATCCTCCGCGTCCGAGCCTCAGGACGATGTGTCCCGCTCCGAGCTGACGACCGCCGAGCCGGAAGCCGCCAACGATGAGTCCGACTCCGATGCGGACGACGAAATCGACGAGTCCGAATCTGGCGACGAAACCGACGACCAAACAGACGTCGAAACGGACGACGAAACCGGCGAGTCCGAATCCGACGACAAATCGGAAGGCAAAGAGGAAAACTCCGAACCGGAAGCTGCAAGCGAAGAAGTGCCGGACGCTGACACCGCTCCGCAATCCGGTGAAAACGCGGCCAACGGCGAAGACAAAACCGCAGCTCAGGCGCGCCACATTGAAGGCGATCCCGCCGGCGTATTGACCAAACTGCGCAAACAGCAGGAAACGCTCAAAAAATTACACCGCGAAAAACGGCGCGAAATCCGCAGCCTCTTCGATGAACTGATCGAAGAAATCAACGCGGATCTGGACGAGTCCGGTCGGCCCTTCCACGTGGTGCGCATCGCCGGCGGATACCAGTTTGCCACGCGCCCCGAACACGGCGAAATGATCGTGCGCCTGCAGGGCTCGCGCACCCGCCGTCGCCTCTCGCGCGCGGCCGTCGAATCGCTGGCGATTATCGCATACCGCCAGCCGCTGTCCAAGTCCGATGTCGAGGCGATCCGCGGCGTCAACTCCGGCGAGGTCATCAAAAAGCTGATGGAAAAAGGGCTCGTCTCAATCGTCGGCCGCTCCGACAGCGTCGGCAAACCACTGCTCTACGGCACGACCCGCGAATTCCTCAAAACCTTTGGTCTGCACGATCTGACCGACCTGCCGCGTCCGCGCGAACTCAAGGAAATTCTGCGCGACAGCCAGGAAGAAATGAGCCAGTACCAGACGATTATCATCGATGAGGACGACAACATCGAAGTCATCGAAGAGCGCATCCAGTCGATTACCGGCGAGTCGCCGCTCGTGGAAGGCAAGTACATCTCGCAGCGCGACCGCGATCCAGACGACGATGATGATGCGGACGATTCCGATGAGGAAATCCGCGACCGCGACTCCGGCGAGGAAGATGTCGATCCTGATTCCGCTGCCGGTGATGAAAACGCCGATGTCGATGAATCAGATGACGCTGACGCCGCTGACGCCGCTGACGCTGAAGAATCAGACGATGATGACGATGACGCTGATGAATCAGACGACGACGACGACGACGACGACGATGATGACGCTGATGACGACGATGACGATGACGATGACGACGCTGATGAATCAGATGACGACGATGACGCCGATGATGACGATGACGACGATGACGATGACGACGCTGATGAATCAGATGACGCTGATGACGCCGATGATGACGATGACGACGCTGATGAATCAGATGACGACGACGATGACGATGACGAGTCAGACGACGACGACGATGATGACGATGACGAATCAGATGACGATGACGAGTCAGACGACGACGACGAATCTGACGACGACGAGTCAGACGATGACGCCGATGATGAGTCTGACGACGACGATGATGACGACGAGCCCGCGGCTGAGCGCGCGGAGGATCGCGACAAAAATACTGCCGGCGATCGTGGACGCGACGCCGACAACCGCACGACTAACAAGAGCTCAGAAACCGCCACCGAAGGTGCGGAATCAAGGAAGCCGCAGTTCGCCGGGCCGCGTAAAGAGCAGGACAAAAATGCGCCCGAGATCCGCTTTATGAAGCGCCGCAACTGAGCGCAGTATTCAGGAAAGCCCGAACAGCTTTTTGTATTCGTCAATCTCCTTTTGACTGACCTTGCGCGGTTTTTCGCCGGCATCCTCCATCGCGCCGCGCAGCGACCTGGCCGCCTTTTTTACCGTCTTTTTATTGCCTTTGGCCAGCCGCGCCAGGAACTGCTCCGCCCGCAGCGTCTCGCATTCAAAGCGCCGCGCAAAGGCCGCCACCTCCTGATCATTGGAGACGACAATCCACTCACCGGCCCTTCTGGAGCTGCGAACGATCTTTTTTATCACGGCATCGGCATTCTGGTTGACGCGTGTGCCGCGCACAAAAATCACGTCGTCGATCGTGCGGGATTTGACGTCGCGCCCATCAAAAACCAGCGTGCAGCGCACGTCGCGCCGGGCCAGGGCATAACTTTTGGCGCGTTCGATCAGCAGCTCGCGCGCATCGTTGAGGGACTGCCGCAGCAGCTGGTCCCAGTCGGGATTGGCGTGCAGGACGTTGTGGGCATCGATGAGGTAGTTGGTCATGGTGCATCTTTCCGGATGTTTTTTCAGCTCTTTCCAGCAAAGGCCATTTTGTTTTTCACCGAGGTAGAAATGTCGGGAATTCAAGCTGTGGCGGGCCTTCCGGCTGAAAATCAGAGGCCGCGCCGGGAGACATCCCGCACATCAAAAAACATCTCAAGGGACGTTTTCAAGCGGAAGATTCGTATTTTAGATGTTTGCCGCTTTCGCCGGACGGGCTCCCGCATGAACGATGGGAACGCGCCGGCCTCAAAAAATCTGCGGAACCTGCGTCCGGTATGTCGACGATATGGCGCGGGCGCCCAATAGTTCTGGAACGTAAAGGACAAGAAGACGCATGATCATCAGCATGACAGGTTTCGGCCGCGGTCAGGTTTCCAAAAACGGTGTAACCGTCACCGCCGAGATTCGCAGTGTCAACAGCCGTTTCCTCGAAATTTCGACGGGCGGGCTGCCGCGGCGTTTTGCCGCCTACGAAAATGAAGTTCGCGACATGATCAAAGGCAAACTGTCGCGCGGCAAGTTGAACCTCAGCGTCACCGTCGACAATAACGGCGACGCCGCGGCGGAAGGGCTCGTTAACATTCCGGCGGCCAAAGCCTACCTGAATGCCCTGCAGTCGATCCGCAAAGAACTGAAAATTAAGGAAACTGTCAAACTGGAGCACCTGCTGCAAAACCAGGACATTTTCCGTCCCGTTGAAGGCGACAACGACGTCGTCGAAGCCGAGTTTGTGCAGGTGGCCGAAGCTATTGAAGTTGCGCTGGACGAACTCAACAGCATGCGCAGCAAGGAAGGCCGCGAGCTGCGCGACGACATGATCAAACGCATCAAGGACATCGAGAAAAACGTCGACACCATCGAGAAGATGACGATCGACCGCATTCCGGCCGAGCGTCAGCGTCTGCGCGAGCGCATCGGCAAACTGTTCGAGAGCGATGAGATCGACGAGCAGCGCCTGGAGATGGAAATTGTCATCCTGGCGGATAAACTCGACATTTCCGAAGAGTGCGTGCGCATGCGCAGCCACATCAAGTTCTTCAACGAAGCGCTCAACGCCAAGGACAAACCCGGCCGCAAGATTAACTTCCTGCTGCAGGAAATGAATCGCGAAGTCAACACGATGGGTTCCAAGAGCAACGACGCCAAGATTTCGCACACCGTCGTGGCCGTGAAGGAAGACCTGGAGAAGATCCGCGAGCAGGTTCAGAACGTCGAATAAACTGCGTCGCAGGCCGCGACGCATTCCGATGAGATGCAAAAACGACTCCTGATTATTTCGGCGCCGAGCGGGGCCGGCAAAACGACAATTGCCGGCCGCCTCATGTCCGCCTTTCCGCAGCTTGCTTTTTCCGTTTCCGCCACCACACGGTCGCGCCGCCCCGGCGAGGTCGACGGCAAGCACTACTATTTCCTTACGCACGACGAGTTTAAACAGCGCATCGCCGCGGGCGATCTGGTTGAATACGAAGAGATTTACGGCAACTACTACGGCACCTTGCGCAGCGAAATCCAGGCTTCGCTGGACGCCGGCCGCACCCTGATCTTCGACGTGGACGTCAAAGGCGCGCTTTCACTTAAACAACAATTCCCCGATCAGTGTTTACTGGTGTTCATAGCGCCGCCGAGTCTCGAGGTTCTGCAGGCGCGTCTTGCCGGCCGCAAGACCGAAGACGAAGCGCAGCTGGCGCGCCGCATGGAGCGCGCGCGCGAGGAGATGGACTACCGCAGCCGTTTTGACATCGTGGTTGTCAACGACGACCTTGAGCGCGCCGTGGAGGAGCTGGTTGGGGCGTTGGGGGCGAAGCTGGCGGCCGAGTGAGTCGGGCGCACAACCTGTTGGTGAGGAGATTACTTCAGTTTTTTTGCAATACGGTTGCTCGCCCTCCTATGTCTTCCCGCCCGGCAGCGAAACCTGTTTTTAACTCTGATCCGTTTTTCTGCCCGTTAACATCCTGTTCATTGTTGCCGTCGAATTTATTGGGATGCCTCAGCCGTGTTCCGCAATATTGTGTCCAGGGATATTCGGTCTTGATTTGAACGGCATCACAAAATTTCAGCATTAAACAAAACGGGCCCACTCAGGGGCCCGTTTTGTTTTACTAAACTCAAATCTTTCGGATTTAACAATCCCAAGGCTTCTCACTTCACTTCGGATTCATGAACTTGCTCCACGCGTATTCCGTCGGAACCTTGCGGCCTTCTTTCGCCAGGTCGATCAGGAACTGAGCCGTCGTCTGTACAACCCACTCGAAGTTCTCATCCTGTACCGACGAAGCCTCGGCGTCGGGCGCGGGATTCATGTAGTCGATGGCGTAGGGCACGTCGTCTTCCACGGCAAATTCCACCGTGTTGAAGTCGTATCCCAGCGCTTCGCAGATCTTGATGCAGTACTCTTCGATCTGTTTGCGGCGCTTTTCTGTCAACTCAAAGTCCGCCACGTAGCGCAGGTGGTGCGGATTGCGCGGGTCGTAGGGCATGATGTGCACGTGTTTGCGGCCGATCACGTAGCAGCGGTAGTACTCCGTGAAGTTAACATTGGCCTGCAGCACCATCGTCGTGTCGCCCGACTCGTTGTACGCCTCGAACAACTCCTGCGCATTGTCGACCTTGTAGACCTGTTTCCAGCCGCCGCCGTCGTGCGGTTTCAGGAAGGCCGGGAATCCGACGTAGTCGAAGACTTCGTCCCAGTTGAGCGGGAACATGAGATTCCGGAACGACTCGCTGCTCGTGCCCTCGGGGTGTTCCTTGGACGGCAGCAGCGCCGTGCGCGGCACCGGCACGCCGATCTGCGACGCCAGCGCGTAGTTGAAAAACTTGTCGTCGGCGCTCCACCAGAACGGATTGTTAACAACCCGCGTGCCGGTCAGCGCCGCGTTTTTCAACAGCGAGCGGTAAAAGGGAATGTCGTGGGAGATGCGGTCCAGAATGACGTCGTATTTGCTCAGCTCGGCCATCTTGACCGCACCGACTTTAACAAACTCGGCGCAGACGTCGTCCACGTCCATGCTGTTAATGCGTTCGACCAGGGCAGGCGGGAAGGATTGCTCCATCCCGAATAACAATCCGATAGTTTTCATGCGTAGTCCTTGCAATTTGCAGCGACGTGGCCAAAAGTGACAATTTGTATGTGTTAACTGTTCGTTCGAATTTGTGCGGCCACCCGATCACACAAAAGTGTTAATCGATCAGTATGACTTCCGTGCGCTCGCGCGCCGAAACGTACATCGCCTCGATAATGCGCATGCGCTCGTAGGCCTCGCGGCCCGTCGATACCGTCGGCACCAGCCCGCGCACGGCGTTCAGAAAATGCTGAAGCTCCGTGTGATAGGACTTGCGGATGACGTTCTTGCGCGTCAGCCCCTGCAATGGATTCATCTCCACCGAAAATTCCGAACCGACGCGTTTAATAACTTTTAACGGGTTGGCGTATGCGCTGCCTTTTGTCCCGAAGATATTACAGTAATACACCTCGTCCGGGCGCATCAATGACCAACTGGCTTCCATCGTCGCCACGCGGTCGTCGCGGAAGTTAATAAACGCCGTTACGAAGTCTTCAACATTTTTGGTTTCGTGGTAGTGTGTGGCGGCGCGTACCGAGTGCACTTCCGCGTAGTTAAACATCCACAGCATGATGTCCAGCAGCACAATGCCCAGGTCCAGCAGCACGCCGCCGCCCGCGCGGTCCGCTTCCTCCAGCCAGCGCCGTTGGTTTGAGCGCTGTGAGAGCCAACCGGATTTCATGTAAAACAACTCGCCCAGCTCGCCGCGCATTACCTTGTCTTTTAACAGCACGATGTCCGAGCGGAAGCGGTGATTCATGCCGACCATCAACTTGCGCCCCAGCCGATCCGCCGTCTCCACAATTGATTTGGCTTCGCGCGCCGAACGCGAAATCGGCTTTTCGATGAAGACGTCCAGCCCGCGTTCCATGCACGCTTCGGCAATCTCCTGGTGGCCGTCCGTGCTCGTGCACACCAGCACCGCATCGATGTTGTCGTATGCCAGCATCTCCTCCAGGCTGCGGCAGTAATGCGGTATCGAATACCGCTCCGCCAGAATCTTGGCCTTGGAACGGTTCCGGTCGCACACAACGCGCAACTCCACATTCTTGAGCGTACTCAGGAATGGGATGTGAAAATTTTGGGCGATGTTCCCCGCCCCGATGAGAGCGACGCCGAGTTGGTTCATAACACGACAGGAATTTGGATCACGGTTTGCGGTATGGGTGCACCGCAGTGCACGCGCACAAAATTAGTAAAATTGCGCGTTCTTTTGCACTGGAATCGCCCCTGTGTTCCCGTTGCGGCGCAATTAGCGTCCTTTCTTCCCGGATGTTCCCCTGACCTTTAAAACCCGTTTTGTTTGTCGGCGGGAGAGAAGTCTTCAGTCGGCGGGTTGTGATCAGTCGCGCAGCGTCAGGCCGTCAGCTCCGTCACCGCGCGCAAAACCTCTGCTGCCTCGATCCCCAGCATGCAGTCAAAATGCCCGCGCGGACAGCTTGAGCGCCCGATATGCGTGCACGGCCGGCAGCTCAGATCGCGCTCCACAATCTTCAGCGGCGTGCGGAAAGGCGCAAATCCCAGCGCCGGCGAAGTTGAACCAAAGATCGACACAACCGGTACGCGCCGCGCCGCCGCCAGATGCGCCGCGGCCGAGTCATTGCTCACCACCGCGCGGCAGGTGTCGATGGCCGCGATGCTCTCCGCCGCCGAACCCGCCGCGCCGACGTCCGTCAATTTATCGCCGTACCTGAAATGCCGCCGGAACTCCGTCATCGTCTCGGCGTCTTCCGCTCCGCCGATCAGCACGATTCCTTGGGCCCCTCCCTGCTCAAGCAGTTCATTGCCCAGCTCGGCAAAACGCTCTGCCGGCCAGCGTTTGGTCAGGTGCCGCGCGCCCGGCGCCAGGCCGATCTTATCTCTGCCCGCGTGGAACTCCGGTAATGCCGGCCGATAAGCGCCCGCGGCTCTGTCTTCCGGCAGCCAGATTTCGAGCCCGTCGCCGTCGTCCGGCAGGTCGAGCCGCGCCGCCGCGTCCAGATAGCGCTGCGGCACCGGCGGCAGACTTGTGGCCCGCTCCGCTCCGCGCCACACCAGCGTCAGTTTGCCCAGGCGGTGTTTGTCGATTGTGTATATCTCACGGCTCAGCTGTTTGCGGACTTTTTTGGATCGGCGGTTGTTTTGCAGGTCGAGGATAATATCCGGCGAGTTTCCGCCCAGCGCAGCCCTGATGTCGTCGGCCGTCGAGGCCGCATCGCGTGCGCGGTCGTAGGCGCTGACGCCGTCGACGTAAGGGGAATAGCGGTAGAGGTCGACGCCGGCCGCGCCCACGAGCATGTGAATGGTGCTGTCGGGGAAGCGCCGCCGCAGGAGGCGCGGCAGCGCTGAACAGAGAATAATGTCGCCGAAGGAGGAAAGGCGGATCAGCAGAATTGAACGCGGGTCGTTTGCGGCCGCGATATCAGTTTTCATCCGGATTCATGGAGGGCAGCGGCAGGGAGCCGGGCACGCCCATCACCGGGAAGTCCTTGCGCAGCGGATAGATCGGCTCGCCGGACTCGGGGTCGACGTAGTCTTCCGGCATGTAAAAACGGCGCAGGTCCGGGTGGTTCTCAAAGTAGATGCCGTACATGTCGTAGGTCTCGCGCTCGTACCAGTTGGCGCTTTCCCAGACTTCCACCAGCGAGGCCACCGACGGATCTTTTTCGCCCAGCGATACGCGCAGGCGGATGCGGTGTTTGTGCGTCAGCGAATAGAGCGTGTAAATCACGTCGTAGCGCAACGGCCGGCGGTCGTACCAGTCGATGGCCGTCACGTCGCGCAGTTGCTCAAAACGCGTGTCGGGATTGTCCCGCAGTTCGCGCGTCGCTTCAATCAGATCGTCGGCGTCGACGGCAAAAGTCAGGTCGCCGCGATGTTCGTAGACGTCCACGGATCCGCAAATCGGTGCAAGCACACCCAGAACTGTTTCTTTCGTACCAGCCACGACGTTTTCCCCCTTAGTCCTTGTTGAGCGGAGTTTCCACCCGCGTTTTGATTGATTGGCGCCGCGCGCGCACGTAATCCGGCACCGTGCCGAAAACGTAGTCCCACAGCGGGTTGCTCACACCATACGCCGTTGAGTCATCGACGAAATGGTGTTTCATGTGATATTCCTTCAGGAATTGCCCAACCCGGCCTCTCAGGCGCATATGATGCGTTGCGTAATGAATGCTGTCGTAGGACACATAGCCGAACAGGAAGCCGGCAAACATGGCTTCCGCCGCCGCCGCGAACAGCAGATCAAACAGTCCGTAAAACGCAACGGCCAGCGGCAGGCTGACCAGCAAAGGCATCACCAGGCGCGTGCTGTCGCGCGGATAATCATGGTGAATGCCGTGCACCAGAAAGTGCAATTTTTTTGCGAGGGCTGATTTGGGCTCATAGTGAAAAGCCCAGCGATGAATGGCGTATTCGGTAAACGTCCACAGCGTCGTCCCGCCCAGAAAGGCGAGTGCAATCTGCCAGATCGGAATTTGTCCAAAACTCATCCACAACATCCACCCGATAACCGGTACAAATACAAGCACCGGCGTGGCCGGATGAATGTGCGAGAAGTACTCGAGAATCGGGTTCTTAAAGAGTGGAATTGTCTCGTCTTTGTTCGACACAAACTTCGCATTTGCCATATCTGTGGCCTTCCGGATAGAGCAATGATTGCCGGCCCAACGAACAACAATCACCCCGCAATCTACGGAATTTTATCCATTTTCGATTTCGGCGTCCGGGATTGCGGCAGGGGTGATTTGCCGGGCTGCAAACGACGAGCGAGGAACTTTTGTAGTTTTGACCCTTCAGTTCCTTTTGACCTGCATTTGAACGGAATGACACTATGCGTTTGAACAACAAAATTGCATTGATCAGCGGCGCATCCGCGGGCATCGGCCGCGCCACGGCACGCAGCCTGGCGGCGGAAGGCGCACGACTCATTCTCACCGCGCGCCGCCGCGAACGACTCGGGGAACTGGCGGCCGAGCTGAAAAACGAGTTCGGAACCGACTCGTTTCTCATTCCGCTCGACGTGCGCGTGCAGTCGGACGTCGAACAGCAGATCAAAAACCTGCCGGCCGACTGGCGGAATATCGACATCCTCGTCAACAACGCCGGGCTCTCGCGCGGGCTGGAACCGCTGCAGGAAGGTTTGATCGACAACTGGGAAGAAATGATCGACACCAACGTCAAAGGACTGCTTTACATGTCGCGCGCGGTCATGCCGGGTCTGCTGGCGCGCAATGACGGTATTATTGTCAATATTGGGTCGATCGCCGGGCGCGAAGTGTATCCGGGCGGCAACGTCTACTGCGCCACCAAACACGCCGTCAAGGCGATTTCCGACGGCATGCGCATCGACACCAACGGGTCCGGCGTGCGCGTGGTCAATATCGACCCCGGTCTGGTTGAAACCGAGTTTGCCGGCGTCCGTTTCCACGGCGATCAGGAGCGCGCCCGCAAAGTCTACGAAGGTTACACGCCGCTGCGCGGCGAGGACGTGGCCGAAGCCGTTCTCTTTGCGGTCACGCGGCCCAAACACGTCGTCATTGCCGATCTGCTGATTTTCCCGGCCGACCAGGCCTCGTCCACAATTGTCAATAAAACGCTGTCCTGAGCGCTGCGCGCGCCGGATGTACTGTTAAACACAGGTCGGACCGAGGCATGGCTGAAATCACGCTCGACGGGCTCAATAAAGTTTATGACAACGGCTTTCACGCCGTGCGCAACGTCTCGCTGGACGTCGCCGAAGGTGAGTTCCTCGTGCTGCTCGGTCCGTCGGGCTGCGGCAAATCCACCACGCTGCGGATGATAGCCGGGTTGGAGGAGATCAGCAGCGGAAAACTGCTGTTCGACGGCGAGGACGTCACGCAGCGCGCGGCGCGCGACCGCGACGTCGGAATGGTCTTCCAGAATTACGCGCTTTATCCACACCTGACGGTGTTTGAGAATATCGCCTTTCCGCTTCGCATCCAGAAGCTGGCCAAAACGGACGTGGCGGCGCGCGTTCGGGCCACCTCAAACATGTTGGGGCTGGACGAACTGCTGGAGCGCAAACCCAAACAGCTGAGCGGCGGCCAACGTCAGCGCGTGGCGCTGGGACGCGCCATCGTGCGCAAACCGCGTGTTTTCCTGTTTGACGAACCGCTGTCCAATCTGGACGCCAAACTGCGCATGCGCATGCGCAGCGAAATCATTCAGCTGCATCGCAGCATCGGCGTGGCGGCCGTTTACGTCACGCACGACCAGACCGAGGCGATGACAATGGGCGACAGGATAGCGATCATGAACGGCGGGGAACTGGTGCAGCTGGGCACGCCGCGCGAGGTCTACGACAATCCCGCGGATCGTTTTGTGGCCGGTTTCCTGGGCAGTCCCAGCATGAACTTTTTTGAGGGCGAGCTACGCGACGGTCGATTATTCAGCGAAGACGGCAACGGCATTCAACTGGAGCTGGACGCGCGGTCTTTTGCGGGCGCGCCGCCGGGCGGCCGCTACAAGGTGGCCGTCGGCATTCGGCCCGAAGCACTACACCGGCGCGAAGCGGAGTTTGTGTCGGCCGAAGCAGCGGGAGACCTGCACGTTTTTGATGCGAAGATTGAACTACAGGAATACCTGGGACACGAGTTGCTGCTGCACTTCCGGACCGGTGACAAACAAAAAACAGCCAGAAGCGCCGGAGCAGACGAAGTAGCGACGGCAAGCGAGAATCAGCGGTTTTATGTTAAGTCGTCCGATATTTTTGTGTTTGATGCTGCCGGAAAGAGAATGTGAGATGTCGGTTGAAGTCGTACGGGTGACAATTCGGGATCACAATTCCATGTGGTTGTAGTCGCGCATAACCGTGCGCAGAAAATCGAATGGTTCTTCGGCAGAGACAATTCCCGTGCGATTCTTGATTTTCTGTGCAGCGCTGCTGACCAGGTGTTTGAGCGCTTTGTTGCGCGGCCCGCGGTGGTAGCGTTCCAGAATGTCGCGAATGAGGGAGATGTCGCTTTCGCGCAGATATTCCACCTGCGGATAGTGGACTTTGTAGCCCTCGATCCGATTCATGAGAATGGTGTCGTCCAGACTCAGGCGGCGGGAAACCTGCACAACCGTTGTACCGGCAGCCAGATCGCCCAGGCGTTGTCCGCGCCCGTTTATGAGCACAACGATCAGTGCCAGAATGTTGCAGGCGAACTTTTCAGCGAAGCCGATTATCCAGCGGATCAGGTAGCTCTCGACGGTGGCCTGCGTGCCGTCGATGCGCACCACGCGGATTTTCATGATGCGTTTGCCGATCGTCTGGCCGTCCATAAGCGACTCGGTAACGGCGTCGTAGAGAACGACGGGCAGCGCCAGCACGAACTGGAGCGTCACGAGCGTCCAGATGCCGTGGTCATCAAAACCAAATGACGGCACGACGAAAAACAGCATGGCGAGGACGTAGGCCAACTGAATCAGGAAATCGATGCCGTAAGCCATCATGCGCGTACCGACGTTGGCGACTTCATAGTCGATGGTGACATTCTGCGCGGTGTCTATCGAGATCTTTTCCATATCGCCAGCTTTTTGTGTAACTTCAGCGCCGAAGCAATTTACCGGGAAAATAGTTAATTCTCTGGTGACTAAGACAAAAACGCATGCGTGAAATCACCTTTCTGAAACGCAACCGCGAGAAATGGGAGAAGTACGAGGAAATTCTCGCGAATGCCCGCCGCACGGATGCCGATACACTGGCCGAGCTGTTCGTGGAGCTGACCGACGACCTGTCGTACGCGCGAACATACTACCCGAAAAGCAAAACGACGCAATATCTCAATCAGCTGGCGGCTGACGTACACCGCAATATTTATCGCACGCGCAAGCAGAATCTTGGCACGATCAAGAAATTCTGGGTCTACGACCTGCCCATGGCCCTGACGCGACGCCGTCGCGAGTTGTTCGCGTCGCTCGCAATCTATCTCTTTGCCTTTGCCGTCGGGATGTATTCCAGCGCGGTGGACGATTCGTTTGTCCGCATGATTATGGGCGACCAGTACGTGAACAAAACGATAGAGAATATCGAAAAGGGCGACCCGCTGGCGATTTACAAGGATGAAGAGTTGACGACGATGGCGACCGGCATCGGGCTGAACAACACGTGGTACGCCTTCATGACCTTTGCTCACGGATTGTATTGGGAAGACTACTGCGCCGAAATGATATTCAAGACCGGCGTGATGGTCGGCAGTTTTCATCAGATGTTTATCAACCGGGATCTCGGCTTTGAAATGTTCCGGGTTGTGTACATTCACGGCGCGCTGGAGCTGAGCGCCATCGTGATCGCCGGCGGCGCGGGTATTGCGCTTCTCTTCGGTTTTTTGTTTCCCGGGACGCATGGACGCCTGCGTTCTTTTGGACAGGCCGTCCTGGACGGTTTGCGCATCATGCTTGGCCTGGTACCCGTTTTCGGGATGGCCGCACTGCTCGAAGGTTTTGTGACGCGCCATACGGAAATGCCGCTGCTCCTCAGTCTGGTCATCATCGGCGGTTCGTTTGCGTTCATTATTTGGTACTTTATACTCTACCCAATGACCGTAGCCCGGTCGCAACTGAAATTATCAGGAGACATCCCGAATGGACTATCGTGAGGACTACATTGACCTGCGACAACAGCGCGATTTCGGCCAGATGCTGTCGGCCACTTTCGGCATTGTGCGCAGGGAATTTCTCCCTCTTCTCAAAGCACTGGTGGTGCTGGCCGGTCCGTTTATCCTGGCCGGTTTAGTCGTCAGCGTTTTTGTCCAGATAGCCGCAATCGAAACCGCCCAGGCGATGTTGTCCTTGCCGCAGGACGATCCGATGGCGATCTTCAAGACGGCGATGGGCGCGACGGGCGCCGGTTTTGGCCTGACGATTCTGGCGACTGTAATCGGGATGGCTTCAAACTTTGCCATAGCCTGGACCGGCTACGAATACGTGCGACTTTACATGGAGCGCGGCGAAGGCAACATTTCAGTCGGCGATGTTGCGCGGGCTATCGGCAATGATTTTGGCGTCCTGCTCGGGACCTCGTTTTTGTCATCCATCATGATAGTGATCGGATTAATCTTCTGTATTCTCCCGGGCATTTACCTGTTGGTGCCGATGAGTTTTTTCGTGGTGGGCCGCATTATGCAGCGAGGCATCAGTCTGGGCGACAGCTTCAGTCAGGCCTTTGAGCTCACCAAAGAACGCTTCTGGGTTTCGCTGCTGACGATGGCTTTGGTGGGGATCATTCTGTTGGCGGTGGGATATGCTCTCTCCATTCCGCTGAACAACTACACCGAGGAAATCCAGTACGTCGGCGTGGAAGCTTTCGACAAAATGCATGCACTCCTGTTGGCATTGCTCAACGGCTTCACGAGTCTGCTCGGCGTCCTGCCCGCCATTGCCGCCGTTGTGATTTACGTGGGCGCGCGCGAATACCACCGCGCCGACTCTCTCTACGACGAAGTTGAGGGCATGGACATGGAGCAGGACGACGACGGTTATCGTTCGCCCGGCGCCGACTCCAACTACGGTTATGGCAACGATGGCAACGATGATTCCGACGACGATGCACGCCGGCAGTCATCGTCGTCCGGCGATGATTCGTCCGAACATGATTCGTCCGACGATGACGCCGACCGCTGGAAAGGTCCGGGCAGGTCGGGCAACGACGATGATGATCGAACTTCCTGACGACGACATTTAACACAGGCCGATGTGCCGCGGCAGTCGGTCTGTGATATTTTTTATCCCTCCCCCCAAATCTCAGTTGTCCTTATTACGTTTCCGGTCACGTTTTACTCCCGGAGTCTTCAGACTGCGTTATCTACTCCGATCACGTGATCTCATCAGCAGGAGACCATAGCCGCCATGCAGAGTGACGAACTGTTCAGTTCAGAATTCATCGAGTTTCGCCGGGTTCGCAACGTCGGCCAGATTCTGGGCGACACCTTTGGATTTATGCGCCAGGAATACAAACTGCTGTTTAAGTCTTTTGCAAGAACCGCGGGACCGTGGCTGCTTGCGGCATTTGTTTGTGTTCTGGCCGGAGCAATGATGAGTCCGGGCGGTCTGGCTTCGGGCGGTGGTGGTTCACATTACGATCCCGCCACCGACACGTACGTGGACAGTTTTGACGGCGCGGCCAGTCCCATTTTTGGACTGCTGTTTATCCTGGCAATGATCAGCGGGGCGGTCGGAATGTACTTTCTGATCGCCACGAGCATCAATTACTGCGGCGTGTACGTGCGCATGGGCGCCGGCAACTTTGACCTCCAGGATGTCCGCGAGGCCGTGAAAAAGGACGGCGGTCGGACGTTCCTGAGCGCGCTGATCAGCAACGTCGTAACGTCCATCGCATCGAACCTGTGCTTTTTTCCGGGTATCTACCTGAGCGTGCCGATGAATCTGATGATGGTCGAATACATCCTGGAGCGCGACACGACTATCAGCGGGGCATTCACCGAGGGATTTACGCTCAGCAAGAATCGCTGGTGGGTGTCGTTTTTGTCGTCCTTTGCGATCAGCATCGTACTGGTTGCCGCAGCTGTGGTCGTGGTGTTTTCTCCCTTGCTGGCGTCTGAATCCGCCGATCCCCGGCAGTCGATCAGCATTTTGACCGTTGTGCAGGGCGTACTCTTTTTTGGCGTTCTGATTGCGGCCGGGGCGCTCCTGTTTTCCATGTACCAGATCTGCAACGTGTTCATTTACTACGCCAACCGCGAGTACCACTTCGGCGATTCCATCGCCGAAGAAATTGAAAATATTGGCGGCGGCGAGTTCGACGAATTCGACGAAGAGCTGCGGCGCGGCGCGAACTATCATTCGCAGGACGACGATGAACCCGCCGCCGACGATCCGATCCGTTGGAGCCGCGCGCCGCGCGACAAGCCCGACGAGAAAAATTCACGTGACGACGGTCCGGACGATTCCGGCGGCGCGGACGCTTCCGGCGATTCATCGCGCGATGTTTCGGTCTAAAGCCGCAGCATGATCCTGTAAGGTTTGGCAATACAAGTGCAGACTTCGCTCCATAGCGGTGAAGATGAAAGTTAACAGATCAGACATGAAATCGGCACGTTCTACATACGGCGGCTTAAACAATGCGGGCGGCTCGCCCGGCATCGGGGCAGGGACAACGTTCAGCTTCAGGTTGATCTGTCTGTGTCTGGCGGCCTGTTTAACATACATCTCACCGCTCGCGGCGCAGGAAAACGACCAGGCGACCTACGAGTGGACGTCAAATTCCACCATTACCATCGATGAGTCCGGCAATGTCATATTTACCGAAAAAGAGCCGGAAGAGACGGCCGGCGAAAAAGTTGAAAGCACAACATCGACAATCGACCTGCCGCACGACAACCAGCAAATAGAAGCGCGCAGCGTCAAGGAACAAAGCATCGATGCTCTGCGCGACAAACCCGAGTACCAGTACAATGTCGTCATGCCTGAAGAGCCGTCGCTGTGGGACGAAATCCGGTTCTGGCTGATGCAAAAGCTGTTTTCACCGATCGGCGACGAAGGAAGTATTACCCCGTTTACGTTAATCGGCTACGGCCTGATTCTTCTGGCGCTGGTTTTGCTTGTCCGCGTGCTGATGGGCGGTGCGTTTTTTGGTTTGTTCGGGCGGCGCGACAAGTCGACGGGGATTGATTACACAACGGGCGCTGAAGAAGACATTCACAGCATGAGTCTGGAGGAGATGTTGCGCGAAGCGCTGGCGCAGCAGAACTATCGCTCCGCCGTGCGCTACCGCTTCCTGATGCTGCTGCGCGAACTGGCGCGTCAGGACAAAATCAGCTGGCGCCGCGAAAAGACAAATTCGCGTTATCTGGCCGAGATTCAGGATCCCGAACTTAAACAGATGTTCAGGAAAGCGGCCTGGTGGTTTGACCTGGCCTGGTACGGCGAATGGAGCCTCACGGCGGACGACGAAGCGCAGATTGCCCAGGTGTTCAGAGATTGCATGGCGCGCCTGGGCGTGCGGGAGGCGATGCGGAAATGAAGAAAATCTGGATCGTACTCTTTATTGCACTGATAGTTGTATTCCTCGTAATGCAGAGCAGCGTGCCACAGGCGCCCGACTGGAACCCGGACTTCCGGTCGTCCAGCACCAAACCATACGGCGGTAAAATCCTGTACGACCTCTTGCCCGAGCTGATCCCCGGAACTCGCGTGTTTAAGTCGGACGTCACCGCTTTTGAAGATTCGCGCAACGCCGGGCTGCTGCTGGGGAAGACCTACATGTCCATCGGCTACAGTTTTGTACCGGACGACTACAGCGTGTACGAACTGCTGGATTTTGTGGAAGAAGGCAACACGGCTTTTATCGCTGCGGCTGAGATCGACGGGCTTATCACCAAACGCCTGGGATTCAAGGTCGGCATGCGGCATCCCTACAATGCCGCGTTTAAAGCCGGCGATTATTTTGAGACCGGCGCCGTTATTCCCGCGGCGGAGTCCGAGGCTGCAAGCACGGAGGCTACGATTTCCGCCGCGTCGGCTTCAGACGCACCGGCAAACGACTCGGCGACTGTCGACGCGCCGGTTTCCGACTCGACGGTTAACAAAAAATCAGAGGAAGCTGCCGACAGCGGCAGCGCCGCACCGCCAGAGATTTCACCAAAATCCACGGCGGACTGGATTCTGAGTTATTCGACCGACATCAACCTGTTAAACGAGGAGCTGCGCCTGGACTCCGGCGTCTGGTACCAGCGTTTTGAAGGGTACCGCTGTTTTACGGAAATGGTCGGCACAAGCACCTGCACCGTTCTGGGGCGCAATCAATTCGGCGAGGCCAATTTCATGCGTTTCCGCTGGGGGGACGGCGATTTTTACATCAGCACCGTGCCGTTTGCCTACGCCAATTTCAACATGCTGCAGGAGCATTGCGCGGAATACGCGGCGCGTTCCCTGTCCTATTTGCCGGAACGCGATATCTACTGGGACAATTACACAGGTAAAAATCTGGGCGAGCAGGACTCCTTGCGTCTGCTGCGACAGTCGCCGGCGTTGATGGCGGCTATCTGGACGGGGACGGCGACGCTGCTGCTCTTTCTTGTATTCAGTGTTAAACGCCGCCAGAGAATTATTCCGATTATTACACCGCCGTCCAATGCCACGCTGGGTTTTGTGGGCATGGTGGGCAACCTTTATTATCAGCGCGCGGACCACGTGGTGGCGGCGCACAAGAAAATTCGCTTCCTGCTGGAGTATATACGCCGGCGCTACTTTTTACGAACCAACGTGCTCGATCACGAGTTTCGCGATGCGCTCGAAGCCAAATCAGGCGTACCGCGCAGCGATATTGACGCGCTCTTTGACGCAGTTGATGTGGTGCAGAAACAGCCCGACATCACGGCGGAAGAGTTGGCCGATATCTGTCGATTGATCGATGCGTTTTATTCCGACTGCAAAGTGTGATGGAAAACGAACAGCAAGACGGTCGCACGGCGACCAATCCGGAACGGGAACGCCCGGCCGATGCGGCCGCAAGGCCTGCTCACGATGCGTCGAACGCGCCGGCGGCGGGCACGTCGCAACGCACGTCACTGGAAGTTCTGAGCGACAGGCTGGAGAGCGTGCGCAGGGAAATCGCCAAGGTGATTGTCGGGCAGGCTTCGATGATCGACCAGTTGATAGCGGCGCTGCTCGTGGACGGGCACGTGCTGATCGAAGGCGTGCCGGGCGTGGCCAAAACGCTGGCGGCGCGCCTGCTGGCGCAGACGCTGGACGTCGAATTTGCGCGCATTCAATTCACGCCCGACCTGATGCCGTCGGACGTCATCGGGACCAATGTGTTTAATCCGCGCGAGTCCCGGTTTGAATTTCACCGCGGTCCGATTTTTGCCAACGTCGTGCTGATCGATGAGATCAACCGCGCCCCCGCCAAAACGCAGGCGGCGCTGTTTGAAGCGATGGAAGAACGCCAGGCGACCGTCGACGGCACAACCTATGCCTTTGCGCCGCCGTTCACGGTTCTGGCCACGCAGAACCCGGTGGAGCACGAAGGCACCTACCGTTTGCCCGAGGCGCAGCTGGACCGCTTTATGTTCAAGATTGAAGTCGGCTATCCCGATCTGGCCGAGGAGACGCGCATTCTGACGGCGGGCCACGAGCGCCGCGGGCGGCCGCAGACGGCGGAAGTACGGCCGGTGCTGAGCGGCGCGGACCTGCTGGCGCTGCGCGAAACCGTACACCAGGTGCACGTGGATGCCAAACTGATGGAATACGTCGCCAAACTGGTGCAGCAGACGCGCAGCTCGCCCTCGATTTTCCTGGGCGGCTCGCCGCGCGCCTCGCTCGCAATTCTGGCGGCCTCCAAGGCATTTGCCGTGATGAGCGCCCGCGACTTCGTGATTCCCGAGGACATCCAGCTGGCGGCCTTCCCGGTGCTGCGCCATCGCCTCATCCTGACGCCGGAGCGCGAAATGGAAGGCACGCGCCCGGACGACGTCATCAAGGAGCTGATCAAACGCGTCGAGGTGCCGCGCTAGTGGACAAGCTGAAAGAGTTCATGGGCGGCGTCTTCCTGCCGGCGCGTTTGCTGCTTGTGCTGATTGTCATCGTGGCGATGATGGTGGCCGGCTATTTGCTGCCCTTTCTCTACGAACTGGCCGTGCTGCTGCTCTGGGGCACGGCCGCGCTGACGCTGATCGATCTGCTGCTGCTCTACGGCGTGCGCGAGGGCATCCAGGCCACGCGCATTGTGGCCGAGCGCTTTTCCAACGGCGACATCAATCCCGTCAACGTCAGTGTTGAAAACAACTATCGCTTTCCCGTGCGGGCCACGTTGATTGACGAACTGCCGGCGCAGTTCCAGATTCGCGACAGCAAACACCGCTTCTCGCTTTCGACCGGCGCGGTGCGCACCATCCGCTACGATCTGCGACCGACCAAACGCGGCGATTACGGCTTCGGCCGCTCGATGATCTACGTCACATCACCTATCGGCCTGGTGCAGCGCCGCTACATCGGCGCGGCCGAACAGAACGTTGTGACCTATCCGTCCTTTCTGCAGATGCGGCGCTACGAGCTGCTGGCCATCTCCAATCGCCTCTCGGAAGTCGGCGTCAAAAAAGTCCGCCGCCTGGGACACAGCATGGAGTTCGACCAGATTCGCCAGTACGTGCCGGGCGACGACTACCGCACGATCAACTGGAAAGCCACGGCGCGCGCCACGGAATTGATGGTCAACCACTATCAGGACGAGCGCTCGCAGCACGTGTACGCCGTGATCGACAAGGGACGCACAATGAAAAGTCCCTTCCGCGGCATGACGCTGCTGGACTACGCCATCAACGCCTCGCTGGTGATTTCCAATATCGCCATGCTGAAATACGACAAGGCCGGTCTGCTGACGTTCAACGACGGGACGGACGCCTTTTTGAAGCCGGACCGCGGCGGCAAACACCTCAACCGCATTCTCGAGGTGCTCTACAACCAGACGACCACGTTCCGCGAGTCCAACTTTGAGCTGCTGTTCACAATGGCGCGCAGATCAATTCACCAGCGCAGCCTGATTCTGCTGTTCACAAACTTCGATACCGTGTCGTCGATGCGCCGCAGCCTGGACAAACTGCGCGCCATCGCCCGCAATCACGTTCTGGTGGTCATATTCTTCGACAACACCGAGCTGCTGGACGTGCTGGAAGGCGAGACGGAAACAGTGGCGGAAGCCTACACCAAAATAATTGCGGAGCAGTTTGCGTTTGAAAAACGTGAAATAGTGGCCGAGCTGGAGCGCCACGGCATTCACGCCGTTCTGAGCGCTCCTGAAAATCTCACGGTCGATACGATTAATTCCTACCTGCGGCTGAAGTCGCACGGCATCATCTGAGCCAACATTCAGCGGCGGAATTTGCAGAGCGGAATTTGTGTTATGCGCCTGTGTACACGGCGCGCAGGGGCCGCCCGGCGGCCTGAAATTCAGCAAATAAGTACTGTACATACACACTGACAATTCAAGGACTTGAGACAATGGAAGTCAGAGAGATGAGTTTTGCCGAGCGCATGACCGAGAAAGTGGAACTCGGCGCGGATCGCGCGGCGCTCGTCAAACAATCGTATTTGATGTTGAGCCTGGCGGTGGTTGCCGCCATGTTCGGCGGATGGGTCGGTTCCACGGTGCCGTTTTTTGTGAATCTGTTCACGGGTTGGGGCGGCTGGATCATAGCCATGCTGCTCATCAACTTTTTGCCGATGATGGCCATGCGTTCCGCGCATAACCCGACGACGGGACTGCTGGCGCTGCTCGGCTATGGATTTGTATCCGGCCTCGTGCTGGGGCCGATGATCTACGTTGCGGCCTTTATTCTTGAGCAGCCCGAACTGCTGTTCAGCGCCGGAGTGATAACCGCGGCCGTCTTCGCCGCCGTCACGTTCTACGTGTTTACCTCCGGCAAGACGTACTCCGCGCCGAAGGGACTGATGGTCGGCATGTTCGTGGGCATCACCGGCGCGGTACTGGTAAACATGGTGTTTGCCTCCAGCCTGCTCGGTTTCCTGATCAGCATCGGCATTGGCGTGTTCGGCGTTATCTCGCTGTTTTTCTCGACGTCGAACCTGCTGCACAACCGCGACATCACCAGCCCGATTACCGGCGCCGTGCTGCTGTTCAGCGGCGTGTTCATGATCTTTCAGGCCGTGCTGCGCATCCTGATGGCTTTTGCCGGCGGCAGCCGCAACTGATCCGACATAACGAGATTCGATATTCGATTTGACGACGGGCGCCGAACAGGCGCCCGTTTTTTTTTGCCTGTTTGAAAAGCGCCCTCACCACGGTGTGCGCAATGAACTCCTGCCGCTTTAATATTCAAGTGCTTCCAATTCCTGCTTGCATCCATCCACGATTCTTTTCTATTTTGATTCGCCTTAATTTTTTTCTCTAATCACTGTTTGTTGAATTTTGTAAGGATGGGTTTTTATGCAACGTCATATCGGTTTAACAATCGCACTGCTCGCATTGTTTGTGTGCGGCCTGGGGCAGTCGGCATTTGCCGTCGATTGCCACAAGGTCACGATTCGCAACGACGGCCCATGTACCGAACGGGTCTTCGTCAGTTCTCAAAGCACCGATTACGGTCCGTATAACATCGCCTCCGGTGGTTCCGCCACGGTGACGTTTGCGTCCACAACGGAAACGCTGCAGGAATTCAAGATTAACGGCGTTACTATCGACGCGGACGACGCCTGTGCTTCAACAAAGTGCCCGGCCATCGGCTCGGGAACCTGCATCCTGACTGTCGTGCGTTACCTCTGCCCGGTGACGGCCAACTGCTGCAACTGGCGCATCACGACGACGCCCTGACCGTAACCGGAATCACCATTCCGCACTGCCGCCTCGATTGACTGTCCCGACCTCACCGGGCGTTGTTTAATACGCGCTGCCTGTGCAGCGCCCGGCGTTTGTTCACCAGTTTGTTCATCGCTGCCACCGGCGTTTTTCACTGCTGGTTTGTTAACTGCTGATTTTTACCTGCTTTGGGCGCACGGCCTGTTAACTCCACGACTTTTTCCTGAATTTCCGACCAGATTATTTTGTTCGTCACGCAGCGTCAAACCCGAAGTCTCCGAACCGGCCGGAAACACCCGAGCTGAAATCCCGATGACCAGCAAGAAAATCAAAGAGCCTGAGATGCCGCAGGCAGCTCAAAGCGGTCGGAATTGTGTGACATCCCGACGCCCCCGATTGTCGAGGGGAGTGATTGGTCTGACGTTTGATGCAACGCGCCTTGCGCCGTTGTGCCGGCGTTCGTGCTGACGGCCGGACCGGCGAACGTCCTGAGCTTTGGGATGCGTTCGTTGTGGAGGGTTCCTGTGCGTTGTTCCCGTGTTGAGTCCGTTGTCGGTCCGTTCGTCTGTTTACCATTATATTGTGTCGGCGTGCAGCCGGCGGGGCTGTAACATTCGTTCTTCCGCCGGATTGAAATGGAACGCGGTGCGCTGCGACTGTTCCCGGACTGCGCGCTGTTTTTTTACGATGTTGACATTCCACTCAGAGCAAAATCCGGCTCCCATGAATTTCCGAACACTCTTTCTCGTGTGCCTGTGTGTGCTGTTCAGTGCGGTTGCGGCGGCAATGGCCGCGTCGCCGGTGGATCTCGGCGGGCTGAAGCCGGGGTTGCAGGTGCGCGTGCTGGACGACGGCATCCTTTTTCATCACTACGTCGTCGACGCGGAAGTCGTGCGCGAAACATGCGTGCGCATGCGCGTCGGGCCGGCCGATGAGGCGGCGGAAACGCGTTTACTGCGATCGGGCCAGGTGGAATTGCAGGGAAATTTGTACGGCAGGCGGCCGACGTCGCTGGAAGTGCCGCAGGTTTGCGACGGCGTCGACATGCTGGTGCACGCGCAGGGCGGACTGCCGCGCTACGACTTTGTGCTGCGCCCCGGGCTGGATCCGCATCAACTGCGCCTGGCCTTCAGCGGGATTGACAGTCTGTCGGTGGATGACGAAGAACTGACGCTCTACAGCGGGGGACATCTCCTGAACCACGGCGGACTGTTTGCCTATCAGGAAACGAGTCACGGCCGCATTGCAGTCGACTGTCAATTTATCGACGCAGGTAAAGTTGACGATGAATGGACGGCGGCCTTCCGCGTCGGCGCATATGATCCCGCGCTGTCTTTGATTATCGATCCGCTGGTGGACGCGACCTATTGGGGCGGCCTCGGCGCAGAAAATATTTGCGATATGCGCCGGCGCGACGACGGCAGCATCGTGGTGGTGGGCGAGACGAAATCGGTTGATTTCCCGATCACGCTGGGCGATGGGGTGCGTGCGGACATGGACGGGCACGACATCTTTATCAGCGCTTTTGCGCCGAACGGCACGGACCTGCTGTGGTCGCGCATTCTGGGCGGCAGCTCGGACGATCTGGTCGGCGGCATGAGCATCGGCAACGACGGACGGATCATCATCTGCGGCCAGACCGGCTCGGACGACTTTTCCACGCCGGGATTCACGTTTGAGGGCGAGACGCGCGGCACGACCGACGGTTTTGTGCTGGTGTTGCTGCCGGACGGCGAAAATGTGGAGTATTTCAGGTTGATCGGCGGCGAAGCCGACGACGCGATGACGGACGTGGTTTGGCACGGCGGCAAACGCCTGATGCTGCTTTGCGGCTGGACGGCCTCGCAGGATTTTCCCGTCAGCGGCGAAACGCCCTACCAGGTGGAGCTGAAACCGTCGAGCGACGGCAAACTGACGCGCGACGCCGTGGTGGTCTACCTGGACCAGCGCGAAAGTGATCTGCGGTACGCCACCTACCTGGGCGGCAACGGCGAGGATGCGGCGCTGGGCATCGCAACCGATCCGGACGGTGCGGCCTACGTCTGCGGCTATGCGGACACGCGCGAACTACGCGAAGCCAACAACACCAACGCGGGTGGGCGCGACGCCTTTGCCGCGCGATTCTCTCCCGCCGGCGGCCTGCGCTACCTGCGTTTTCTGGGCGGCGAATACACCGACGTTGCGGCCGACATCAAGCGCATCGACGGCGCGCTGGTGGCAATCGTCGGCACGACATTTTCACCCGACTTTCCCTGGACCGCCGACGCGCCGCAGACTGAAATGATCGGCGGCCCGACCTTCAGCGATGGGTTTCTGACGATTCTCAACGGCGACGGCGAGCTTGAAACCAGCGGATTTGTCGGCGGCAATTTCAACGACGAGCTGGCGGCGCTGGACATCAGGGAGCAGCGCTACCTGGCGATGGCGGGGCACAGCGCGTCGTCGCAGTTCGGATTTAACATCGAGGGTTGCAGCGGCACGCGCGGCGTTGAAGACCTGTTTGCCGTGGTCTACGACCTGAACAACAACGACATCAGTTTTGCCGCGCAGCACGGCGGCACGCAGGCCGACAAGGCCAGGGCGGTCCAGTGGCGCAGCGACACGCGCATCCTGCTGGCCGGCGAGACTGTTTCGGACGATTTCCCGGTCGACATCGGCGCGCTGCGGGCGATGAAGCCCGACACGCCGCCGGATAGGCCAATCGGATTTCTGGCGCAGTTGGACCTGGAGCAGGACGTTGAGTTCCGCGTCGGTGGACAACTGGACCTGGGCTACGTCGAGGCCGGATTTTTCAAATTCGTCGAAGTGACGATCTACAACCTGCGCAATACCGACCTGACGATCACGCTGGACGAGGGCGCGCACCTGGGCGAGCTGGTGTTGAGCTGGGTCGGGCAGATCACCATTCCACCCTGCGGTTCATACACAATCAACGTCAGCATCGCGCCGGTGACGCAACGCCACCACAGTACCGAGTTGATTGTCCGCAGCGACGCGGGCGAAAAACGCTACGTCTTCCACGCGGTCAGTACAACGCCGAAGGACGCCTTTGCGGACGTCGTTCTGCGCATCCCGCGCGATCTGGCGGCTGCGCCGGGCGAAGAATTTGTTTTGCCGATTTTTCTGGACGCCGCGCGTTTTGACCTGATGCCGGCGGAGCGGCCGACGAGTCTGACGATGAACCTGAGTTTCAACGCGCGCAGTTTTACCACGGTCGACGAAAGCGCGCGCGGCCTGGAAATTGATAACCGCCACGAAATTCCGCTCGCAATTGACTTCGGCGAAGGCGAATTCCGCGCGGGCATGACCCTGGTAGAAATTCCGATGATCGCCACGCTGGGCGACAGCCGCCAGACGCTGATCAACGTCTCCGATATTCGCTGGTTCAACGGCATCGGGGAGAACGAGGACATCACGACGGCCGTCAGTGCCGGACTATTCACGACGGAAGACGTCTGGTTTTTTCCCGACGGCTCGCCGCGCCTGATTCAATCGGCCGACGACAACTTTTATCTGGAGATTCTGCCGAGCGTCATCGGCGACGGCGTCCTGCGCGCGGTGATCGCATTGCCGGAAGGCGGCGGAGCGACCCTGAAAATCAGCGACCTGACCTTGACGCCGGTGCTGGACCTGACGCCGCAGTTGATCGCCGGTGCGGGACTGGCAGACTTCGAGGCCGATATCAGCGCGCTGGGCGCGGGCGTCTACGCCGTCGAGCTGTCCGACGGGCGAAATTCCTTGTGGAGATTGATCCTGCTTGAATAAATTGCCGCATGTTTTTGCATTTCAGGCGGTTTTTCTGCGGCCTTTTTTGTGTGTTTGCAGCGATTGCACCGACGCGAGGCGCTGAAGAAAGCGACTCCGAGATACGCTTCGGCGCGGCCATGTGGGGCGGGGTGACGAGCCTGGATGCTCCGGCCGTGCCGTTCAACGGCATCGAGCTGCCGCCGGACGCCACGGAGTTTTCCGCCGCCGACGCATCGCACTTCGGCCTGCTGGCCGAATGGAATTATTACCCGACGCCCGCATGGTTCGTCGGCCTGCGGGCCGGCCTGGAAATTCAGACCG
Organism: bacterium; assembly: GCA_030430495.1. Classification (GTDB taxonomy): domain Bacteria; phylum Bacteroidota; class Ignavibacteria; order Kapaibacteriales; family UBA7675; genus JAUIKM01. Next base: position 29,776 of record JAUIKM010000023.1, read on the forward strand.
CCGCGCGTTTTACCGCCACCGAAACCCAGTTGTACACGGACGACAACCTGATTGTGCGCGAGCTGCTGATCCAGCACACGCTCGACGCCGATCTGACCGCTGTCGGCGCCGGTCCGGTGGCCGGTTTTCACCTGCCGTTTTTGCCCGATCTGCGCATTGCGGCGGGGGCCTGGTTTTCCTGGCCGCTCAGCTCGCGTCTGATTCAGGAACAGAGCATTGTCGCGCCCGAGGGATTGACATTTGCCGGCGGGCAGACGCGTGTGCGCAGCCTGGACGAGGAGTGGACCAGCGTTGCCTCGCCTCTGGTGATCGGCGAAATCGGCATGCAGTTTGCGCTCGCGAGCCTGAGTTTCGGCGGTTGGGAGCCGCGCATCCTGGCGGGCTGGCGCAGCCCGCTGCAGTCAATCGACGCGGATATCGACTGGAACACACAGACGCTCACGGCCGGGCTGGGCCTGTACGAGATGGCCACGCCGCCGCGCCCCGTGCTGACCGACACAACCTGGCTGCGCGACACGGTCGACTTCACCTCGCCGGATATTGAGGAAGAGCGCGTGGAACCGGCCGCTTCCACGAGCACCTGGCAGCGCCAGGAGCTGCCCGACGCCATTTACAACACGCTGATCGTGCGCGAGCGCTACCGCCGCATGGTGCCGGAGATTCGCAGCCTGCTGCTGCTCGGCATGCAGGTCAGTTTTGTCAAACGCGACGGCAGCGAATCCGGGAACATCACAATCGATCTGGAAGAATTTGTCGCGCTGGAGCGTTTTCCGCTGCTGCCCTATGTCTTTTTTGAACGCGAATCGGCGGAGCTGGCGGCGCGCTACCGCGGCGGTGCGCAGTCCGAATCCGCCGGAGATCTGGCGACTTACTGGGGGCTGATCGACACGCTGGCCGCGCGCATGCAACGCTTTCCCGCCGCGACGCTGACGCTGCGCGGGCTGTCCCTGGACGACGAGGCGGACCTGGGCCTGGCGCGTGCAAAAACAATCAAACAGGCGATTGTCCGGCGCAATGCCGCCCTCGATCCGCAGCGAATCGCGGTGGAGGGCATCGTGCCGGACGCCGCGGCCATCGACCGGCCGGAGCTGCGCGACGAACTGCGCCGCGTGGAGTGTTCGTCCGACGATCCGCATCTGCTGGAGCCCGCCGCGCGCAGCCAGGTGCAACGCCGCGCCGATCCGCCGACCGTGCGTTTTTATCCCGAAGTGTTCGCCGAGGCCGGCATCCGCGACTGGCGTCTGGAAATTCTGTGGCGCGACAGCGTGGCGGCCGCGATGGAGGGGCGCGGCGAGCCGCCCGTTTCGCTCGACTGGAACCTGCGCGAAACGCAGGAGGCGCTCGGCATCGCGCTGGATCAACTGCGCCTGGACCACAGGCTGACGGTCACCGACGGGGACGGCCAGGTAAAATCGACGGAGCGCGGTTCAATCGATTTCCGCCGCACTGCGCCGCCTTCGCACATCGACACGCTGGAGGAGCGCCGCATGTTGGCCTGGTATGCGCACAACGACACCACGCTGCTGCCGCATCACGTTCGCGAGCTGCATTCCGTGGCGGAGTCGGGGCACAACTTAAACAACATCACAGTGTTCGGCGCGACGGACAACACGGGCAGCGTCGACTACAATCGGGTGCTTTCGCGTCAGCGGGCGCAGGGCGCGGCGCGGCTGCTGGGGCCGCGTGCACGCGTGGCCGATGCCGCCGATGCCGCCGGGCTGACCGTTTACGACAATGCGCTGCCGGAGGGCCGCATGTACAACCGCCGCGTGGAGATTCTGTTGCTGCCGGATGCGCGCTGAGTTTGCCGTGTTCCGCACCGCTGTTTGTTAACTGTGTTTAACTCGGAGGCCGACGGCAGCCCGCATGATCACTGCGCCGTGCGGCTGCACTTCGTTGGCCTGCGGCTTGTTTTTGCTTTTGTTTGTCACGGAGTTTCAAACCCGAAGTCTCCGAGTCTGTTAACAGTTTTCGCACTCGAAGTCTCGCTTCTGTTGCAGGAATTTCCGTTTAAGTCCGGCGCGCTCCGCGCCTTAAACACATGAGCGTCGCGCGCCCCGCGCCGACGTCATCATCCAGGTGAAATGTTTAAAACGATCGAGGCCACCGTCGCAAACGACGATGGCCTCGAATCAGCGCGTAAGTACTCCCATTTTCAGTCGGTCGGCGCGCCGTTTCCGGTCGGGTGAACAACCGGCGCGGCGGCCGTCAGTGCCGCTCTAGTGCGGCAGCTCTTCCAAAGCTTTCTCGTAGTCTTTTGTATCGCGTCCCAGTTTGCGCAGCTGCTCAATGCTGTTGCGCAAGATGTCCTCGGTTGCATCGCGGTTGGCGCTCGTGGCATTCAGCAGGGCCAGGTCGGCCGTGCATTGAACTTCGAGTGCGCGCAGGCCGTGTTCCACCGCCAGATCGTGGGCGCGTTCGTACTGCGTCGCGGCCGCGCCCACGTCGCCCAGATGTGCGTAGACGCCGCCCAGGCGGTGCGCCGTCGTGGCTTCGCGCGCGGCGTCGCCCTGCTGGTGGTGGCGCTGCAGTTCTTCGCGCAGGCTGGCCGCGGCCATGCGCAGTTGTTTTTCCAGTCGTTCGGTGACGCGCGTACGGCCTTCCACCGTATTGCTGTTGGGCGTCTCACTGTCGCTGCGGATCTCCACCGACTGGCTGTCCGGGGCGTCGGCCGCACTGCCGGACTGCGGCATGGCCTGATCCGACGTGCGCGCCGGACCGGGATTAAATCCGTCGATCGTGCCGGCGTGTTCCACGTCGCGTTCGATCGTGCCGTAGTCCTGTGCGCGGTCGTTGTGCGATTGGTCCGGCGGGAAGTTGAGTTCGATTGTGGGTGTTGGTACGGCGGTGAGTGCGGCTTCCGGCGCGGGTGGGGTGTCGATTACAGCCGTGTTGTCGCCGGCGAACCACAGGAGCGCCGCGACGGTCAGCAGGATGACGGCTCCGCCGGCAATCCATGCGGTTTTGACGCCCGCGGCCTTGCCGGCGGCGGCGCCGGACTGGCTCTGGATGTTCTGCAGGACGCGCGTGCGGAAATCCGCGCTGGCGCTGTGCGACAGTTCGGCGCGTTCGGTCAGCAGGTTTTCGACCTGTTGCAGCTCGCGAACTTCCTCTGCAAGGCTCGAATCCTGCGCCAGCAGTTGCTCGAGTCGCAGGCGGTCAGCTTCGCTGAGGGCGCCGTCCAGCAGTTGTACAAGTAGTTCTTCGCTCTGGCTCATGTTGTTTCTTGCATATATGGTTGCAATGTTTTGCGGAGGAGCTTTTTGGCCCTGAAGATGCGCACCTTGACCAATGAGAGGCTGATGTTCATCATTTCGGCTATTTCGTCGTAGGAAAAGCCGCTCAGGTACTTGTATTCGATCGGGAGCCGGAACTCATCCGGCAGGTTGAGTACCGCCTGATCGAAAGCTTCCCGCAGCAAAAAATCATCTCCGGTTTTGTCGGCCGTGTTCGGGATGGATTCGGCCAGTTCATCAACGGGAGTAGTATGCGCGCTGGAGCGTTTGGCCTTCAGGCAAAAGTTGCGGGCAATCGTAAAGATCCACGCCGCAAAGTTTCCGCCCCGGTATGAATCGCGGCTTTTGTACGCCGTCATCATCGTGGTTTGGTATGCGTCTTCCGCCGCCTCGCGGTCTTTCAGGACCGTGAGGCAGTACGCAAAAATTCGCCTGTCGTACCGCCGGTAAATCTCTTCGAAGGCCCGCTCGTCGTTGTTCCGCACCATTGCGAACACATCATCATCGCTGAGCGCTTCGAGTGACTCACGATTTGTTTTGCTCATTTGCTCGAAACAATCCTGCCAACAATGGAATGTTACAGACTGCCCGCTCATAGCCGTCGGCGGCGTTTTTTTGGCTCTTTCCGAGCTTGGAAACGGTTCCCGGCGGCTGCGGAATCACGCGGACGAAACAAGCCGCGGCAGCGTTTAACATTTTTTTGAAAAGCCCGGTAACTATTCATTGGAAGCCGGATTGCTCCGGTCACAGTCCCTGAGACAGGACCCGATCATAACGAGACCATGACTGAAACCTCGCTCCACATATCGCACGCATTAACAAACAAGAAGGCTGTTTTAAAATCAGGCCGGATTGGGGCGTTTGCTGCGAAGCACGGTAAAAGTAGCAGCTACAGTTATTGGCTTAAACAAGATGTGTCCGCAGCGCCGAAAGGTGCGGACGGACCGGAGAACAATCTCACATTCTACCAGAACCCGGAACATACTGGATCCACTGATTCAATTGTCGGCCACATGCGGACCCGGAAGCCGTATGCAGGGATAATTGATGTACGACGCCAGGCCGATCACATCAGGACAACCATGGAGTTGAAGGAGGTAGTGACGAGATCGACCTGAATGTCGATTCGTGCGGATGCCAAACCGGCCCGGTTTACCGACCGCGGGCGGAGGCGTCTACCCGGCGGGAATGCGGAGGAACACATTCCCCGGACAATATGGCGCTCGACGCTATCACCTGATCCACCACCGGACAGACACGCCGCGTATCATGCTTGATGCGCGGCGTGTTATTTTCAGGCCCGGCCAACACCGAAATTGCCCGTACACTTGCTGTAGATTTCAACCGTTACTGTGCCCTGCGCCCGGCGGATGCACCGTCGCGGCGCGGCGGACGCCTTCCGCCGTCGAATCTTCTTCACGCATTGCACACTTCTGTGAACAATATTCGCAGCTATTTGCGAGACTCGGTCGACCGCATCGATTTTGTCGTCTGGGGACTCGTCATCGTCTTTTTCCAGGTGTCGGCGGCGGTCAACGGCGGCGACGGCCCCATGTCTCTGCTGGCGGCGCTGGGCATCATCGCGGCCATGCTGCTTATCAGCACTTCGATCGAGGTGTTGATCGGCACGATGCGCAACATGCCGGGCATCGGCACGCTGATCGGCTTTATCACGAACGGCCCGGAAGCGCTGGTGCTGCTGATCGGCCTGCTGGACAACGACATCATTTTTGCCTCGTCGACGCCATTGGGTTCCAACCCGATGAACGTCCTGCTGTTTTTCCTGGCGACGACGCTGACGGGGACGGTGGCGGTGGTCTGGGCGCGCAGGATCGTGTACCGTTATCTCGTTTTTATCGCCACGATAGCAATTGCACTGAGTTTTTACCTGATTCCGGTTGAGATGTATGGCTCCTGGCTGATGTACTGGCTGATCGGCGTGCTGGCGATTTCTGGCCTCATCTTTGCGACGCGCCCCGCCGAGGAGTTGCCGGAGGACGACGTGGCGCTGAGCCGCATCTGGATGCTGCCGGCGCTGGCGGTGCTGGTCGGCGCGGGCGTACTGCTGGATTTTGTCGTGACGATGGCTTCGGACGTGTCGATGGCGCCGAAAGGCGTGATCGGTTTTATCGTGCTTTCGACGATGACGTCCTGGCCCGAGTTCAAATCGACGCTGTCGCTGCTGCGCAAGGACATGCCGCTGGCGGCTTTTTTGAACATTCTGGTCAGCAACATCACCAACTTGTGGCTGGCCTGTCTCGGCGTACTGATTTACTGGCTGCTGTCATTCTGATGCGGCGCCTGCGAAGCGTTTACCCGCGTTATTGTGACCGTTCATACGCAATTGCGGCCCGTTGACGTTTTTCCACTTGTGCGGCGCCTGCGGCGATGGCATTTTGCCTGCGTTGGATCCTCCGGAGGGTGCAACGGCGATGCGAAGGCGGGAATAAAATTTGTTGCCTAAGCAACTAGTTTTCACTGATCGCTTTGAGCCTCGCTTACAGCTCCGGCTCAGGCTCTTCTGACATTTTTGTTCGTCGGCGGGTTGCCGGCCGCCAGACTTGCAGTTTGCCGCTCAGCGCCATGCAAACGAACTGCAAGTCTGTCAACGCGTCACTCAGTGACAAACAAAAGAACAAACAAGCCGCCGAACAGGTGAGGAGGCGAAGCGCTCTGCCGCCGCACGTGCCGGGTCTGCCGGAAGTTCGCCGCCGCGCTGTATGCCCGCCCGCCGGCGGTCGAAACCGCGCGATTGTGTATCTTCGTGCGCGCCGGACGCCCGCGCATGCACAAAAGCTGCGAACGCGTTTGCCCGATCGTTTCGTGAATCTTTTGTCATATTTACCCGTTGATCGGGCTTCGATAACAGACGGACAGCAGCGCCTCCGGGCGCGTACCAAACTTTCTATTCCGAGGTTCTTCAATGGACCAGTTGCTGGATGCCGCACTCAGCGCAGTTAACATACCTTTTACGGTATTGTTTGTCCTGGTGCTGTTATATTGGATCACCGTCATTATTGGTCTGCTCGATTTCGACTCGCTCGATGTGGACGTGCACGCCGATGCGGACTTCGATTTTGACGCCGATCTGGATGTCGATGCCGATATCGACGTCGACGCGGACCTCCACCTGGACGCCGATACACATGTTGAAGTCGGCAATGCCGAAATAGTCGGCGCGCATGCCGACGGCGCCGCGACGGACATCGGCGGCGACCACGGCGGAATGTTAAACTCGCTGCTGCTCTTTGCCAACCTCGGTTATATCCCTTTCATGATTGTGTTTTCCTTTATGGTTCTGTTCCTCTGGACCGGCGCCATACTGTTAAACTATTACTTTAATCCCGATCTGGGCCTCGGCATGGCGGCGCTCCTGTTTGTGCCGAATTTCGTCGTCAGTTTTACTGCGATGAAGTTGATTACCTGGCCCCTCAAAAAACTGTTTTATCACATGCGCCGCGAAGAGCGCGAGATCGAATCCGTCGTAGGCCGCATCTGCGTGCTCACGATGGACGCCAGCCCGGAGCGCCTTTCCCAGGCCACGGTGGCGCGCAGCGGCGTACCGCATTTGTTAAACGTCCGCCCGGTTGGCGACGACACGATTCTGCGCGGCAGCAAAGCCGTCGTGGTATCCTACATCGAAAACGAGAGCGTGTACCTCGTTCAACCCGTGGACTGATTCCCCCCAGCGACAACTGAATTTGTGTTTAATCTGCGCGCTTCGCGGCGGAAGAGTTAACGCTGTCATCGCGCGGCATTAAAGGGAATGCCTATGTTCTCCGGCGTCCTGGTACTGTTGGGACTTGCACTCGTGCCGCTTAACTTCTTCATCATATCCATGTTTGCCCTTCGCAAGCCGCCGGCGGGTTTTGCCCTGGTGCGCAGCGGCTTTGGCGGCATGCACGTCGCTTTCTCCGGGATATTTGTCTTTCCACTGCTGCACCGCGCCGACCTTGTGGATCTGCGCGTTAAAACCGTCGACGTTGAGCTGGCCGGTCCCGATGCCGTGGTGTTTAAGGACGGCGTGCGCGCCGACATTTTACTGCGGATGCAACTGCGAGTTAACCACACTGCCGAATCGGTTGTACAGGCGTTTGGCGCCTGGGGCGGCGGCGACGCGTTTGACGAAGGAAAATTTCAGCGTGCCAAATTTGCGCAGTTCGCCGCAGCTATTCGTTTAGCTGTCAGCATGCTCGAAATTTCAGAAGTTGCCGGCATGGAATTCAAAGACATGATCTTAACGATGGTCGGCGCTGATCTGAACGGATTTGTACTCGAAGATCTTAACGTCGTGCAGTGCCGCAAAAACACGTCGATCTTTGCCGAACACGGTTTTGACCTGGAATACCGGGAAGGCCTTCTTGTTTGGCACGGAGTCAGAAACGTCGAGGTCTTAAACAGCGACGAGCCGAACAGCGTCGTGCTCAAAGCGCATGTTTAAGTCTTTGAACGCCCTGGTGCGAGCGGGTGAGAAATGAAAATTTTGAACTTGAAATACAACATTTAATCATCATTGAGTGAGAGTGACAATGCCTGATTTAGTGGTACTGATTTTGATTGTCGTCGGCAGCATTTTCTCGTTCGGCATTCTGGCTTTTATCATCAGAATGTACAAGAAAGTCGAGCAGGGGAAAGCCCTCGTGCGAACCGGACTCGGCGGAGTGAAAGTGGCATTTGACGGCGCAATGGTTGTCCCCGCCTTGCACCGCATGGAACTGATGGACATCTCCGTTAAACGCATTGAGATTTCACGCCTCGGCAAAGCCGGCCTCGTCTGTAAGGACAACATTCGCGCCGACATCAAAGTGGCGTTTTTTGTGCGCGTTAATCAGACCGTCGACTCCGTTAAAACAGTTGCATCATCCCTTGGCTGCCAACGCGCCTCCGAACAGGATGCGTTGATTGAATTGTTTGACGCCAAGTTCTCCGAAGCGCTTAAAACCGTCGGCAAGAAGTTTAACTTTGAAGAGCTCTACGAGGCGAGGCGCGAGTTTAAAGAGAAGATTGTGGACATCATCGCCACCGACCTCAACGGTTACGTGCTCGAAGATGCGGCGATCGACTACCTCGAGCAGACGCCGCTGCACGAGCTTTCGCCCGACAACATCCTGGATGCGGACGGTATCAAGAAGATCACCGACCGCACCGCCGCCGAAAACATGCTGACAAACAATATTCGGCGTGAAGAAGAAAAAGTCATCAAGAAACAGGACGTCGAAGCGCGCGAAGCCATCCTGCAGATGGAGCGACAACTGGCCGAAACCGAGCAGCGCCAGCAAAAGGAAATTGCCGCAATCACCGCGCGTGAAAAGTCCGAAGCCGATCAGGTTAAGTACCAGGAAAACCTCAAAGCCGAACAGGCGCGTGTTCGCGCCGAAGAAGAGATACGCGTCGCCGAAGAAAACCGCGATCGCCAGGTCATTGTCGCCTCGCGCGCCAAAGAACGCACCGACGCCGTTGAGTCCGAACGCGTTGAGAAAGATCGTCTGCTCGAGAGAACCGAGAAGGAAAAGATCGTCAGCCTGGCCGAAATCGAAAAACAACGCGCTGTTGAAGAAGAGCGCAAAAACATCCAGGAAGTCATCCGCCAGCGCGTGATGGTTGAAAAAGCCGTGGTCGAAGAAGAAGAGCGCATCAAAGACACGCGCGCCAAAGCCGCCGCCGACCGCGAAAAACTCGTCGCCGTCACCAAAGCGCAGGAAGTCGCCGAGGAAGCCAAAATCAGTGAAGTCGTCGCCGCCGAAGCTGCACGCGAAGCCGCGCGCTTAAACGCCGAGCGCAAAGTCATCGACGCCGACGCCGATCGCACAACCGCCGAGAAACGCGCCGAAGCGATGAAGACAATTGCCGATGCCCGCGCCGAAGAAGAAGCCGTGCTCGGCCTCTCCGAGGTTCGCGTGATGGAGGCGCGCGCGCTGGCCATCGAGAAAGAAGGCGGCGCTGAAGCGCGCGTCATCGAACTCAAAGCCGGTTCGGAAGCAAAGGGCATTCGCGAAAAAGCCGAAGCCATGAAGGAATTCGACGGCGTCGGCCGCGAACACGAAGAGTTTAAACTGCGACTTAACAAAGAGAAAGAAGTCGAACTGGCCGGCATCAATGTTAACCGGGATATCGCGCTGTCTCAGGCCGAAATTATCCGCGACGCGCTCGGCTCCGCCAAAATCGACATCATCGGCGGCGAGACGATGTTCTTCGAAAACATCGTCAACGCCGCCTCCCGCGGCAAGGCGCTCGACCGCATGGTCGACAACAGCAGCGTGCTGCAGGACCTGCGCAAAGGCATCCTGGGCGAGGGCGGCGGCAACATCGCCTCCGGCATTCGCGGCATCATGGACCGCCTGGGCGTCAACTGGGAAGACGTGAAAAACATCAGCGTCTCCGCCCTGCTGACGCAACTGATGACGCGCGCCGACGGCGAAACACACAGCATGCTCAGCGACTGGTTTAACACCGTCAAGGGCACGCCGCTGGCAGACCAGCGGGTCTCCAGCGTCATGGCGCAGCTGCGCTCCTGATCAGCGCCTGAGCAGACCGACGGACGCCGTCCCGGCCGCGCAATTGAACGCGTGGCGGGCGGCGTCGATTCAACTCAAACACCGAATACACTTAACAAGTTGAGCGTGCCCGGACATGGCGGATACGGAAATACAAGAGGAACAGGCCAATACAAGTGCGGCCAAAGAGGCGGGGGCGGGGACAAACCGGCTGGACGAAGGCGCGTACGGCCTGATACGCGGGCGCATGCGCGCCGCCGCCGGCGAACTGCTGCGGGATCTGGAACACCTTAACAAAGAGCGGCGCGCCGTCTACGGCGCCGTCTCAACCGAACTGCTCGGCAGCGAACGCATCAGTACAATGAACAATTGTGTTCCGCGCGACATGACGCCGATCGGTTCGCGTTTTCTCTTCGGTTACAACGTGCACATCGGCCTGCGTTCGGAGACGCAGCTGGAAGACGTCTTTGCCATGTACGAGTGGCGCGATGGTCATCTGGTGAGTTCAACCCTCGACTGCATCGACGACCCGCAGTTTAAACGCGAATTCGCGGAACTGTACAAGTACTACAAAAACACGGCCTTCGCCAAATTCGCGCGGCGCGGCGTCTACCTGTACATGAAGTTCCGCATCGGCTCCAGCGTCGACGACTTCAAGGCGTTCAAGTGGCAGGTCAATGACGACGGCACGCTGACGTACATCAACAACCGCGGCGACCTGGAGCTGCACTATCCGCCGCAGCACGAAATTGAGTGGAAGCGCCTCGGGCGCGACGCTCAACGAAGCTCCGGCCACGACTACCTCTCGGTCAGCGAAAAACTGTTTATCTCGATCGAAGATGCGGTGCTGACGTTTCGCGTGGAAGACAACACCGACCGGGGCGCGACAATCGCCGGCGAACCGGTGGCCGAAGCGGAGCAAAAGCTGGACGACATGTCCGTTGAATTTGCCGAGCTGGAGCATTTGATTATTCTGCGCATTCGGCCCTATCGCGAGGAGAAGCTGCGCTACTACGTGTTTAACGGCAAAACGCAGGAACTTAAACGCGTGGACGGCCTGGCGGAGGCGGCCATTCTGCTGCCGGAGAACCACGGACTGATATTCCCGCGCGGCAGTTATTTAAACGACGGAACATTGCAGGAGCTGGACACGCGCCAGGCGGGCATGTTGTTTGAGCGTCGTTATCCCGCGCCCAACGGCGAGGATTTCCTCTTTGTGTTTTACAACCGCGCGGACGGCGTCTACGTGCTGCTGCAGTACAACCTGATTGAACAGGTGCTGGCTCCGCCGCTGGTCTGCAACGGTTTTTCGATTTTCGACGACGGGCGTCTGCTCTGCTTTCGCGTTGAAGAACTGGCGCAGAAACACCACATGGTTCAGATCTGGCGCACGCCGTTTATGGTGGATATGCCTGTCGCCGCGGAGCAAAGCGACTCGCCGCTCCTCAAAATCGGCAACCGCGAAATAGTGCGCTGCATGGCTGAATGCCACGAGCTTTACGGTTTAACGCAGAAAGAAGAAGTCTACGCCGATCTCTACCTCGACATCACGCGCAAAGGCGGCGATATCCGCGACGCCTATTTCTGGCTGGAGCAGGTCGAAGCCGGCGGAATCATTAAACACATCGACGGGATCCGCTCGGCCGCGGAGGCCGCGATCGACGAATACGAAAAGCTGCGCGCGGTCAAAGCCGACACGGACCAGAAGTTTAACGAATTCCGCAGCCAGGTCGACGAGTTCTTAACCACCTCGGCCGCGCGGCGTCCGGAGTCGATTGAGGAGTTTGTCTCCGCGTTGGCGCAGGTGCGCGCCCTGCGCGGGCGGGCCGCCGCCGTGGCGGAACTGCCGCACTGTGATCTTGATGCTGTTGAACAGCTGGACGCCGCCATCCGCGCGCATGGCGAGGAACTGGCGCGCGGCTGTGTGGAGTTTCTGCTGCGCGACGACGCGCTGGACGGTTATCGCGCACGCATCGACGCGCTGGACGGGGATACATCGCAGGCGCGGAAAGCGGCGGACCTGATCGAACCGCTCGCGTCGCTGGACCAGCTCTCGACCGACCTCGAAATGTTAATCGACGTGGTTGTCAACCTCGAGATCGAAGACAGCACACAGAGCACGCGGATTGTAGAGTCGATTTCTGCGCAGTTCACCGACATCAACCGCGTGCGTGCGGGCATGCGTTCGCGCCGTTCGGATCTGGCGCGCGGCGAAGGTGAAGCCGAGTTCCGCGCGCAGCTGAATCTTGTACAGCAGAGTCTGTTAAACTATCTGGAACTGGCCGATACGCCCGCCCGCTGTGACGAATACACGACGAAACTGCTGATCCAGATCGAAGAACTCGAAGCGCGTTTTGCCGACTTCGACGGTTTCCTGGATGAACTGGGCATTAAACGCGACGACGTCTACAACGCTTTCGAACAGAAAAAAGTCGCGCTGACGGAGAAGTTAAACAAACGCGCGCTGGCGTTGACGCGCTCGGCCGAACGCATTCTGGGCGGAATCCGCGAACGCCTCGCGCGCTTCGGAAAAACCGATGAGATTTTTGCCTGGTTTTCGACCGATCAGATGGTCGCCAAGCTGCGCGACATCTCACAGACGTTGCGCGAGGAGCTGGGCGACAGCACGCGCGCCGACGACCTCTGGACGCGTTTAAACACGCTGCGCGAAGACGCGCTGCGCAATCTCAAAGACGCCGACGAACTATTCGTCGACGGGCCGGATCGCGTTAAATTCGGTCGCCAGGTATTCTCCGTTGTCAGGGACAAACCGCAGCTCAGCCTGGTTGTGCGCGACGACGAGCACTATTTCCACGTTGGCGGCACGCAGTATTTTCTGCCGGTCGAGGACGAGGTGTTGCATTCTCTGCGCGCCCTGCGTGAGCAGGAAGTTGCCTGTGAAAATGCCGATGTCTACCGCGCCGAGTTTCTGGCATTTGAAATCTGGGACGGCGCCGGCGCGGAGGCGCTGCTTGAAGCAGTTGAAGACCGCCCGATGGACGAGGCGGCGCTGTCGTTTGTGCGGCGTCACCTTGGCCGCAAGCCGTCGGATGTTTACGTCAAAGGTGTACACGATCACGACGCGGCCCGAATACTGGCGGCACTGTTAAATATCCAGTCGCAGGCAAACCTCTTGGCCTGGCGCAGCGACGTGCGCGCATTGGCGTATTGTTTTTATATGGACCGCGGCCGCAGCGAATCCATGCAGGCGCTCAACGAACAGATAGAAGCGATGCGCGTTGTGCGTACGCTCTATGAACTGCCGCGCGAGTCCGCATTTGTCGTGAACCGCGTGCAGTCTGAAATTGCGCGTTACTGCGACGAGTGTGATTTTGTGTTTAATGCCGATCATTGCGCTGCGGCGGAGTATCTTTTTACCGTGTTAACCGACAATAAAGCGCGCGATGGCGTTGCGGGTTTTGCATTAAACGCACAGGCGCGCGAGGTGGCGGCGTCGTTCCGCGAGGCGATGCGCGTCAGCCCAAAGCCGCACGCCTTTGAACAGTCCCTGGAAGGCCGCGAATCAGCGGCGCTGCGTCTGCGCATTGCGCACATCTGGTTAAATGCGCGCAATGCGGATGGTGTGTCCTGGACGGCCGCTATGGACGCCGCACTCCTGTTAAGCCTTCCCGATGGCGCCGAAATCGCTTTCACATTCGGCGAACTGCAAACACAAACGACGCTCGAAGGAATGCACGGCGAACACGCCCGCATCAAAGAGCGCGCGCTGCATTTTGACTTCCATGAATTTTTACAGCGTCTGGGACTGTTTGCGGGCCAGGTCTATCCGCGTTATCTGCAAATGCAGGAGCGCAAACAGCAGTTGCTGGAGGAGCATCGCCGCGTGCTGCGCCTGGACAAACTGCTGCCGGGCGTGCCGTCCTACTTCGTGCGCAACCAGCTCCTGACGCGCGTCTACCTGCCGATGATCGGCGAAAACTTTGCGCGCCAGATCGGAACCTCCGGACGCGACACGCGCAGCGACCGCAGCGGCCTGCTGCTGTTGATCTCGCCGCCGGGTTACGGCAAAACCAGTCTGATCGAATACGTCGCCAAACGCCTTGGCATGCTCTACGTCAAGGTCGACGGACCGGCGCTGGGGCACGACGTGACTTCGCTGGATCCGGCGACCGCGCCCAACTCCGCCGCGCGCTCCGAATTGCAGAAGTTAAATCAGGCTTTTGCCCTGGGCGACAACGTCATGTTGTACATCGACGACATTCAACACTGCAATCCGGAGTTTCTGCAGAAATTTATTCCGCTCTGCGACGCACAGCGGCGCATTGAAGGCGTGTTTAACGGGGAGGCGCACAGCTTTGACCTGCGCGGGCGTCGTTTTGCGGTGGTCATGGCCGGCAACCCCTACACGGAAAGCGGCTCGGCTTTTGTTATTCCCGACATGCTGGCGAACCGCGCCGACGTGTTTAATCTGGGCGACATTTCCACCGCCGAGCAGGAAGCCTTTGAGCTCTCCTTTGTTGAAAACTGTTTAACCTCCAATGCCGCGACGCGGCGCATGGCGCTGACGCATCGCGAGGACGTGCCGGCTTTTGTGCGCTGGGCGCGCAGCAAGTCCCGCGAAGGCCTCGAGTTTAAAGGCTCGTATTCGTCCGCCGAGATGCAGGACATCGTGAACGTGATCGGCAAACTGATGCGCGTGCGCGATACCGTCCTGGCCGTCAACAACGCCTACATCCGCTCGGCGGCGACGGCCGAGGCCTACCGCACCGAGCCGCCTTTCCAATTGCAGGGCTCGTATCGCGACATGAACAAGATCGCCGCCAACGTGCTGGCGGCGATGACCGCAGAGGAGCTGGATAAACTCGTCGAAAATCACTACGTCAACGAAGCGCAGACACTGGCGGGCGACAGCGAAGCCAATCTCCTGAAATGGCGTGAAATTGTCGGCGTCATGACCGAACCCGAGCGCAGGCGCTACGAAGACATTAAACGCCGCTTCGGCGATAACCAATTGTTCGGCGGAGCGGGCGACGGCGATCCGCTGCAGGAAACGATCAGGCAGATTAAACAACTCAATTCCGGCGTGCACGCCATCGCCCGTGCAATCAGCGATTACGCAGGCAACAATGGCAGAAATTCAGATGAGTGAGCCCAACCCCTTTGTTCGCGAGTTAACAGTGTATCCGCTCAAGTCGGCCGGCGGAATTGCAGTTGACCGCGCCGCGGTCGACGTGCGCGGCCTGGAATTCGACCGGCGCTGGATGCTGGTCGACGCCGAGGGAATGTTTATCTCGCAGCGCGAATACGCGCGCATGGCATTGTTAAACATGCGTCCGGCGGACGGCGGCTTTGTGGTTGAAGCGCCCTCCATGCCGCCGCTGTTTATCGCCCACGAACCGCCGACGACTGAACGCCGCATGGTGCAGGTCTGGAGCAGCCGCCTGCGGGCCTGGACGTATCCGGCCGCGGTGGACGAGTGGTTTACGCAGTTTCTCGGTGTGGAATGCCATTTGACGGCGATGCCGGACGAGGGCAAGCGCATCGCCAATCCGCGCAACACGCGCTCGATCACGCCGATTCGTTTTGTCGACGGTTATCCGATTTTGCTGCTCTCGGACGCCTCACTGGCCGATCTGAACAGTCGACTGACAACGCCGTTGCCGCACGACCGCTTCCGCGCAAACATTGTCATTTCCGGCTGTGAAGCTTTTGCCGAAGACGGCTGGGACCGCTTTTCCATCGGCGACGTCGAGTTTGAAACCATCAAACCGTGCCCGCGCTGCGTCGTGACGACGATCGATCAGCGCAGCGCGCAGAAATCGGACGAGCCGCTGCGGACGCTGGCGTCCTACCGCAAGCGCGGCGGCGCGGTGGAATTCGGCATGTACGCGCGGGCGTTGAATGAGGGAACGATAAAGTGCGGGGCAGAGATTCTGCTTACATTGCGTCGGGCGGAAGCGGACGGCGGGAGCCGGGTTTCCGGACCGACTACGTAAAACTGCGTATGAGCCCTAATGGCTCACAGCTCAAAAAACTGTCGTGCCAAAAAACCTGGTGTTCTGGAATCTCGCTCAAACGGTCACTTCCGACCACTGAGCGGTGTGATTTTCGGCCGCACGACACAAAACCAGGTATGAGCCGTGTGCGCCACGGCGCTCACAGCTGAAAAAACTGTCGCGCCAAAAAACCTGATGCCCCGGCCTCGTATTCTTCAGCCTCCAAACTCCGGGAGAGCCCAGTGAAAATCTTCTGGATCCTGCTCATCGTCATCGTCGTGCAGGGGCTCCTGGCCCTGATCTCCACGCGCCTCGGCGCGCGCGAGTCGGCCGGTATGCGCCTGGCCGTCAACGCGGCGCTGCTGGGCGTGTTTGCGGCGCTGTTTGTCCTGGGCGGCGGCGGCATGCTCTACCTGCTCATGGCTCTCGGGATTGTCATTGTCATGTGGCGCGAGATCGTTCGTCTGCGCTCTCCGCAGGGCCGCCCGTGATGTGTGCCGCCCCGGCAGGTTTCAATTGTTCACTCAGTACTACTGTCTCCATACCTCTATGTTCCTGATGAAACGCAACGGCTCCCATCTCTTTGCCGCCTCCTGCATTGGCCTGCTGTTTTTTTGTTTGTCGGCGGGGGCGAAGCCCCAAAACGACAGGGAAGTCACCGCGGCGATGCGCGGACTGCTGCGATCGCTCGACGGCGCGGCGGCTGAAAACAACCCGGCGGCTCTCGTCCTCGGGCTGCGTGACGAACAAGAGAATCTCAAGGGGTATGTTTTAAAGATGAACGGAGCAGGCGTCGATATTATCGGACCGCTGAATTTTCTGCCGCTGGCGTATGGCGACAGCCTCCAGTATGTCTATGAATACACCGAGGTGGAAATAACAAGAGAGGCCGGGGGGGAAGTACGCCTGAAAGCCGGCGTGGATACCTTGTGGTTGTACAACAGTTTGAAGAGTGTGTTCCTGACGAACGACGCTGCCACCGCGCGCAAACGCGGCAACATGCCGACCGAAAATCCGCAGCACCTGGAAATGCTCAAAAAACAACTGCAGCGTGGCGAAAACAAAGCCGTGTGGTACAACGATTGCAGCACCCGGCTGGAATACTGCGGCGCCAACGTCCTGACGGTCACCGCGCTGTATTCCGGCGACACCGGCGGCAATCAGATATTCCGCGAGCTGGAAGAATACAGTCTGTCGATCGGCCAGAGCATGAACAGCACAATATCGGGTTGTGAAGAATACCTGAATCCCGAGGCCCTCGGCGCCGCTGCCGCCGCACCGCTGCGTCTTGAAGACTTTGTCGGCGCGACGGAGATCGAACAGGTGCGCGCGCGCATCGTCGCCGATCTGGAATACCGCCGCAAAAACGGCGTCGCCTCGGGCGATCTGGCTGAGTTTGATCGCATCGCCGTGGCGTTCGACGCGTCCCTGCTGCCGACGGTCGAACGCCAGCAGACGCTGAACTGCATGGATCCCTGTGTGGACGACATTAATATCGCGTCCTGCCGCGTGGTGCGTTGGCTGGGGCGGATGTACGCAATTACCCAGTCGCATTGCCGGGGCAACTACCTCTGCACCGGGGGAATTCCGTATCGGATTGAAACGCTCGTCGGCGCGGTGGGCGATGAATCGGATGCGCGGAGCATGCCGTTTGACCCGGCCGATCTGCTTGCCGCGGGAGTCGTGGATGCGGCGCTCAGCTCCGACGGCAGCCTGGCGCTGTTTGTGCACGAAAAAGGTCTGGCGGTCTACGACGTCGCCGCGCAGCGGCTGCTCTGGCAGTTGCCGTTTGATCTGCAAAAATCGCGGATAGTGATGGTCAAAAGCATTGTTGGCGACAATATGAAGCGGCTCTTGGACGTTTTGGCGGACGATTGACAAACGGGCGTCGACCGGACGCGTACGTCACCCGAAATTGTTGCCGCCCCTGTCAATGCCGCTGCGGCCCAAATTCGGCGAGCGGCGGCGCTGAGACGCCGCCCGGGCCTTTCAATCCGGCCGCTCTTGTTTTCCGTCGTATCCTGACTTACGCTGTAAAACCCGCGCTATGAGTCCTGAAAACTTCAAGTACATAGCCACGGCGATATTTGCCCTGGCCGTCCTGCACACATTCGTCTCGAGCTATTTCAACAAACTGGCGTCGAAGTACCCGGAAGGTTCGCCGCTCGAAAATCTCTTCCACTTCCTCGGGGAAATCGAAGCGGTTTTTGGACTGTGGCTCATTCCGCTTTTTTACGCCTACTGGGTTTCCTTCGGCCTGACCGAAACGCTGGCCTACTTTGACTCGGTCACGCCCAAACTGATGGAACCGCTCTTTGTCATTGTCATAATGGTAATGGCGGCCACGCGGCCAATCCTCAAAGCCACGCAGAACCTGGTGGCCCTGGCGTCCAGGCTGGTGCCGATTCCCAGCGCTACGGCGCGGTACTACGCCACGGTGCTGGCCATAACGCCCCTGCTCGGTTCGTTTATCACCGAGCCGGCGGCCATGACGATTTCGGCCCTGCTGCTCAGCAAGTTTCTCTACGAGAATAAACCCAGCCCGCACCTGATGTACGTCACGATCGCCCTGCTGTTTGTGAACGTCTCGATCGGCGGCACGCTGACGCACTTTGCGGCCCCGCCCGTGCTGATGGTCGCCAATAAATGGCACTGGGACATCAACTTCACCTATATGGCGACGCACTTCGGCTGGAAGGCGGCGCTTGCGATTTTTATCAGCACGAGTATTGTGACCACGATGTTTTTCCGCGAGTTCAAGCGCCTGGACGGCATGCCGAAGCAGGTGGAGGACAAGGAGCCGATTCCCTTCTGGGTCACGGGCGTGCACGTGATTGCCCTGGCCTGGTCCGTCGTGATGGCGCACCACCCGCTGCTGTTGATTCTCGGTTTTATGTTCTTCTTCGGCTGGTGTGTCATCACCCAGGAATACCAGAGCGAGTTGCAGCTCAAACCGGCGCTGCTGGTCGGCTTTTTCCTGGCGGGTCTGGTGACGCACGGCAGCCTGCAGGACTGGTGGATCAGCCCGATTATCGCCGAACTGGAGAGCGTGCCGCTCTTTATCGGCTCGACGATTCTGACGGCCTTCAACGACAATGCCGCGATAACCTATCTCTCGACGCTGGCGCTCGACCAGGGTTTTTCCGGACCGTTTACGGAAATGGGACTCAAGAAATATGCGATCGTGGCGGGCGCCGTGACGGGCGGCGGTTTAACAATCATCGCCAACGCGCCCAATCCGGCCGGGAATGCCATCCTCTCAAAGTATTTTCCCGGCGGCAGCGTCAACCCCGGCAAACTGGCTCTCTTTGCCTTGCCCTTTACCATTATAGCCGCGCTCTGTTTTATGCTGCTCTGAGCGGCGCGACACAAATTATTGACAGGCCGTCGGGAGTTCTGCGCACAGACTGCGCGTTCCGACGGCCTTTTCATTTCAAACCGCTGCCCTGTCTTTCCATCCCGACGCTGCTCGGTTTCATCCCGGTATTTCGCCTTTCGGCTCAACATCGAGTGCATGCCTGCGTTGTATTGCCCTGACCGTGGGCGGACGCCTTGCGCTTTTTCGCGTATGTTTGCACTGCGTACCTTCCATTGTAATCTGAAACCGAAAGCGAGCGACTTGCATGACCTTTGATCACGTTGCAACGGTGTTGTTTGCGCTGGCCGTGCTGCACACTTTTATGGCCGGCAAATTCAACAGCATGGCGTCCAAATACCCGAAGGGATCCATGCGCGAGAGCGTGTATCACTTTCTCGGCGAAATCGAGGTGGTCTTCGGCATCTGGCTGATTCCGCTTTTTTACGCTTACTGGGCCTTCAGTTCCTGGGACGCCACGATGGACTACTTTAACTCCGTTGCGCCCAAAATGATCGAGCCGCTCTTTGTGGTGGTGGTCATGGTCAAGGCCGCGACAAAACCGGTGCTCGACGCCACGCGCCGCGTCATTCTCTCGCTCTCCCGCTTTGTGCCGTTGCCGAGCGAAACGGCGCGCTACTACGCCACGATTCTGATCGTTGCGCCCATCATCGGTTCCTTTATCACCGAACCCGCGGCCATGACGATCGCCGCGCTTTTGCTGGCGCAGCTGTTTTACGAGAAAAATCCGCCGTCCGTGCTCAAGTACGTCACGATTGCTTTGTTGTTTGTTAACATCTCGATCGGCGGAACGCTGACGCATTTTGCCGCGCCGCCGGTATTGATGGTCGCCGCCAAATGGGGCTGGAACAGCGACATCATGTTTATGCTGTCCAATTTCGGCTGGAAATCGGTCGTGTCTATCGTGCTTTGCACCGTTGCCGTTGTGATGATGTTCCGCCGTCAGTTCCGCGAACTCGACGCAGTAAAAGTTAAAGCTGAAGCCGCCGACCCGATTCCCGCCTGGGTCACGCTCGTGCACCTCCTCTCGCTGGGCTGGGCGGTGTTGATGGCGCATCAGGCGGTACTGCTCGTGCTTGGTTTTATGTTCTTCCTGGGTTTTGTGGTTATCACGCAGAAGTATCAGGACGGCGTTAATGTCAAGCCGGCGCTGCTCGTTGGTTTTTTCCTCGCGGGGCTTGTCATTCACGGCAACCTGCAGGAGTGGTGGATCACGCCGATTATTCAGCAGCTCAGCGCGCTTCCGCTCTTTATCTCATCGATGGTGCTTACGGCGTTTAACGACAACGCGGCGATTACCTATCTGTCGTCGCTGGCGCTCGAACCGGGTCTGGCGGAGGTCGGGTCGGAGGAAGCGCTCAAAAAATACGCCATCGTGGCCGGCGCTGTCGGCGGCGGCGGTTTGACAATCATCGCCAACGCGCCGAACCCGGCGGGCAACTCCATCCTCAAACCCTACTTTGGCGAGGAGGGGGTCAACCCGCTTAAACTGGCGCTGTACGCCATTCCATTTACGGTGGTGGCGGCGCTCTGCCTGTATCTGTTGTAAGCCGTCATTTCGGCCGATCCGCGACACAAAAATCTGTTCAGACCGCAGCCGACATTTCAGAGCGCTTCGCCGCCGTGGGATGTCGGCTTGCTTTTTTCTTTTGTTCGTCAGCGAGAGAGAAACAACAAACAGGCGAGCCGGCCTCAATCCGCAGAGTTTCCAGCCGAAAACCAGCCTCCAACCTCGGAGCCCCCGGTCGGAAGCCGGCCCCCAGCCGCTCAATCACCGAGCCCAAAGCCGGTGTTCAGATTCACATCCCCGATTCGGAAGTAAAGAGCCCGCGGCCCTCGCCGCGTTCGCGCTTCCCGTTCAGCGGCGTAATCTCGCCGTTCACCCGCGTTTTCCCGCCCGTTCAGGCACAGAAACCTTCCGTTGATAGGCTTTCAGCGACCACGCTAAATTACCGCCGCGCCTGAAGGCTTCGGGTCGCCGCATCACACTTTCCCACAAAGTGTTGATCTTCGTTTGTTGGCCCTTGTCCAAAGTCCATTGTTGCAAGTCTCTGGGCCACAGCTCCGCCGGTTATGTCATTGGGCGAATGATATTCATTGTCTGCCTTCCAGGCGCGGACTCCGTGATCGCGATTTTCTTCTGTCATTGCCGTCGGAATCTGCCTATCTTTGTCCGGCAGGATTCAATTGCTTGGCAACCCGGAGATCAGAGAATTATGGAGCAAGAAAAAGATGAACCGCTCTATCCGCGTGGAATCGGCGGCTGGCTGCTTCTTCTGGCTTTTAATCTGTTTGCCGGCCTGGCGATATTGTTGACGGCGCTTTTTTCTGAGTTGTTGCCGGTGCTGGAGTCGGATGAGTTTACAACTCTCACAGATCCTGCGTCGGAGTTTTTTATCCCTTACGCTCGCGAACTGATAATTGCAGAAGTTGCCGTAGAGGTCGTTTCTGTTGTTGCGCTTACCGCACTGTTTGTAATGCTGTTCAGCAAACACCGGTTGTTCCCCAGGCTGTGTATCATTTGGATCGTCGCACGCCTGTTTGTAACAATCGCGGATAATGCAGCTACAGATATGGTGTTTCACGATTATGTTGAAGGAAGCACTTTTATTACCGCCGGCTCCGAACTCGTCAGAACGGCCGTCTTTGCAATAGGGACCGTGGCCTACCTTCTGACATCCCGCCGCGTCAAAAACACCTTCCTGCGGAATATCAACTCCGACGACGAACAGCGCGGCTATGACGACGAAGAACGACATCCAACCTCGCCGATTAAAACACTTTAACGGGTCGCCTGGCTGAAAACGCCAGGCCCGGGGAGTTTAATATCTTGAGCAACACAAATGTTGAAAAACAGAGCGGATACAAACGGGCGGCCCTCTGGCTGCCCGCCGCCATTCTGATTGGATATCTGCTGTATTCTCTGTGGCTCGGCGTCCAGATCGATGTTGTCGGCCTTCCCGACCTTGTGGGTGCGCTCTCAGACGATCTGGGCAACGTAAACAATCGCCTGATTTTCTACATCATGGCAATTACGTCCGGCATAATTGCGACGTTGCTGTGCAGTGTATTTCTGCTGCTGCTGTTGTTTCGATGTAGCCGGTGGTTTCATCGCTTGTTTACAACTTTTCTGTGGTCTGTTTTACTGGGTAGCGGCGTTGTCTGTCTTCTCGAACTCTATGTTTTCCAGTTGGGTGGCGATTCGTTTGCGATGTGGCATTTCCAGCTTTCAGCCGTCGCTCTGATTGCCTTTGTTTTATATGCTGCCGCATCACAGACTTATGCCCGCGTTTACAGACCACATCATGCGTTTAAGTTCGACCCTGAATTGGTTGAAGTCTCACATGCGGAAGGCGCGCTGTCAGAGCAGAGCCGGGTTCAGCGGCCTGCATCTGCTGGTCCGGTCGGCATTGGCGGATGGTTGATTGTACCGCTCCTCTTGTTTGTTTTAACACTTGCCTTTGAATGCGTCTGCTTTTTCATTTCCCTCCCTGCTTTCATTGGGCCGCTTGATATAGTTAACCACATAAGCATCTCCTTGCCTGGACTCAGCCTTGCGGGCTTTGTTCCCTTTGTTGTTGGCCTTTTTGCGATGGCTCTGTTTGTTAAGCGCAATCGGTGGTTCCCCGGTGTTTTAGCGCTGTACTTTCTTGTCGGGGTTCTGAGTCACTGGGTGAGCGTCTCCTGGTATGATCTGGTACTTTCCGACTTCATCTTTGCACTTGAGGATGTGTTGGGAGCGCCGCAATTCTCAATCAGCCTGGGCCTCTCTCTGGTTGAACTACTTAGCGCAATTCTGCTGGCATTGTACCTTCGATTCTCCAAACGCGTGAAAAATACTTTTGGGCGCAAGGTTGACTTCAATGACGACAAACAAAACATGGACAATGGGCAAGCACAAACGGCAATGCCGAACATTAACTGAATTGTTTGTCGAGGTCAGGCCTTCAGCCGCAACGGAGTTGAAAGAATGAGTCACGGTGAGACCGAGCTTCCCGCTGAAAATACGCCCGCTCGCTTCCGGCTCCCATTTGTTGTTCTGGCGCTTCCACTGCTGGAGTCGCTTCTCATACTGTGGGCATTTCTTCCGTACCGGGCCATTAATATTTTCATTATATCAATGAGTTCATTGCACCGCGATTTTGGAACATCAACTGCGTATGTGGGAATTGCAACCCTGGTAGTTGTTGCGTTCAGACTGTTAAGTGTTCCCTTCGGCGCAATGTTGATTGTCATGCTGTTTAAGCACAATCGCCGTTTTCATTCAATTGTGTTGTACTACCTCTGGGCGCACGTGGTCGTGGCGATGTTCTCCATGATTGTTCGTCTGATTTGCCTGTCATTTGATTCACTGCCAGATTGGAGCGCCTGGCTTGCCCTCGCCGCGGCAATCGCTTTTACCGTATACTCCCGCAAGTCTGTCGACTACGCGCGTGTGTTTAAACACAATGATCTTGATGCGTTGGCGATTCGTCCCCATGAATCCGGGTGATACCATTCTGGAACAACAAATCAACAGTTCGGCCGGTCGGCCGGGAAGGAAATGTAAATGGCAACAAATAATCAGGAAAAACGGCCAATTGCCGGAGGCGCTCCGCCTGACCCGGCCAAAGGTCCGCATGGAATCGGCGGTTTAATGTGGCTGCCTCTTATATTCACTGCCTATCTCAGCTTCTCCAAACGCGTTAAAAATACCTTTGGGCGGGTCTTCGTCAGATCCACCTGAGCAAGCCTTTTAAAACCATTTTTGTTCGTTGTTTAATGACAAACTCGACGTCCTGGAATCCGTCCCTGTACCTGCAGTTTGAAGATCATCGTCTGCGGCCGGCCCTCGATCTGCTGAACCGCCTTCCACTGCAACACGCGGAGGCAGTCTGCGATCTCGGCTGCGGCGCCGGCAACGTCATGCCGTTTCTGGCGCGGCGCTGGCCGCAGGCGCGGATTCTCGGAATTGATAACTCAGCCGAGATGCTGCAGCGCGCGCGGCGTGAATACCCGCGGTTCGACTTCCAGGAACACGACGCCGCCGAGTGGCGGGCGCAAACGCCCGCGGACGTCATCTTTTCCAATGCGGCGCTGCACTGGTTGACCGATCACCGCCAATTGTTCCCTCGACTGCTGAAGCAGCTTAAACCCGGCGGCTGCCTGGCCGTGCAAATGCCCGCCAACTTCAACGCGGCATCGCACACGTTGATTCGCGCCGTACTCGATGACCTGCGGCTCTGGAATGAAGAACTGCGTCGCGCACTAAACTCGGTGGGCATTCTCGATGCGGCGGACTACTACGATATTCTTGCGCCACGGACCGGCTCACTGGATATCTGGCAAACCGAATATGTGCAGGCCTTGGATGGCGAAGACCCGGTGTTTAACTGGGTGCGCGCCTCGGCTCTGCGTCCCGTGTTTAACTGCCTTGCGCCCGTGCAGTTCAGCGCGTTCATCGATGAATACAAGCGGCGTTTGTCCGATGTTTACCCGCGTCGCGATGACGGGAGTGTGCTCTTTCCATTTAAACGTCTGTTCATCGTGGGCCGGATCTGACGCGAGCGTGAGTCGCCTGTTTCTGTCGTGGACAGTGAAGGAAGTTGCTTCAGGCCCGACAACCGGTAAAAACCGGTCAAGGTTATCGCCGCGAAACTCCACGAACTGCCCGCCGCAAGACCGTCTGTGTATTCGGGGCTGATCGCCCGTTGACAAACAAGAGGAAAAACAAGCCGCAGGCGGAACGGAGAGAAGCCGCACGGCGAAGTGCTCAAGCCGAAGGTCCAACAGGTGCAAGTCGGCGCTCAGCCCCCGAGTCAGTCACAGAGTCCCGCCACGGAGTCATTCAGTCCGCCGCTGCGGATGCCGAATGCGAAACGTTAAGCGCCTGAGTTCGGTGTCGCCAAAAATTGCCTTGTAGTGTTGCGTTTGCCGCGATAATTTCGGCGCAGCAACGTGAGTGAGAATTTCATTATCGTGTTAAGTTCAGAGGACCAGAAGATGAAACACATAGCTATTTTTGCCGACGGAACCTGGAATTCGCCGGAGACCGCGCGGCCGACCAATGTCCTGATGACCGCCCGCGCCGTAGCGCCCGAAAACAATGCGGGAGTTAACCAGGTCGCTTTTTACGACTGGGGCGTCGGCAGCGACGGCAAACGCGTGGTCGGCGGTTTGACGGGGGAAGGTATCGACAAAAACATCATGGACTGTTATCGCTTCCTGGTGCACAACTACGAGGAAGGCGATAAACTGTACTTTTTTGGTTTCAGCCGCGGTGCGTACACCGTGCGTTCGCTGGGCGGTTTTATCCGCAACTGTGGTTTGTTAAAACGCGAGTCCGCCGGCGAAATTCCGCGCGCCTATGAATTCTATCGCAAGCGCGGTAAAAACTACCATCCGGATTCGGTTAAAGGCAAGGCGCTGCGCGCAAAGTACGCCGTGGCGGATATCACGCCGATTGAGTTTATCGGCGTCTGGGACACGGTCGGTTCACTGGGAATTCCCGTGCCGTTCTGGGGCACGCTGGGAGAAGCAGAATTCCTGTTTCACGACACGCAGCCGAGCCGGATTGTTAAACACGCGCGCCACGCGCTGTCAATTGATGAAGACAGGGAAGACTTTGCCGAGACATCATGGGACCACAAACCCGGCCTCGATGTTAAACAAGTCTGGTTTGCCGGCGTGCACTCGGACATCGGCGGCGGATACCCGGAAGACGGTCTGTGCGCCTGCGCGGCCGACTGGATGATGAAAGAAGCCGAGAAGTTTGAGTTTAAGTTTTCCGACTACCTGGCCAATCTGATTAAACCCGATCCGCACGACAAAATCCACAAAGCGCGCACGGGCATGTTTCACCTGCGGCCGGAGAATGTGCGCACAATCCGGGGGCCGCTGCACAGCTCCGTTAAACAGCGCTGGGATGCCGACACGCAGGGCTACCGCAAAAAGAGCAAGGCAATGCGCAAGTTGTTGCAGTCCGTCGGAAATGACTGGTCGAAAATTGAAGTCGTGGATTGACCGCGCCGCGGCGCTGGAATGTTAAAAGAGGAGAGGGAGAAGACGCCGGTTGTCAGCCCGCTGCAGGAACAGGCGCTTCAGGCGGGCGGAACTTCAGGTGATGCGCCGTCGGGACAATCAGCGGCGTGTTGCCGTGCGGATGCGTCCGGACGTCGACCTCCAGGCCGAAGGCCGCGCCGATGTGCTCCGGCGTAAGGACCCGTCCAGCGCTGCCGCACGCCAGAACTCTGCCGCTGTTTAACAGGCAGATACGGTCCGCGCATTGCGCCGCCATGTTGAGGTCGTGCATGATAATAACCACGCCCAGGCCCTGTGCGTCCGCCAGCCAGCGAACGAGCTGAAGCATCAGGTGCTGCTGTTTAATATCGAGATTGGAGGTCGGCTCGTCGAGCAGGAGGAAACGACCGCGCATGTCTCCGGTGTTATCGCAGCGCAATTGCGCCAGTGCGCGCGCCAGGTGAATGCGCTGTTGCTCGCCGCCGGACAGCGTTAAAAAGTCGCGTTCCGCCAGCTGCGCCGCATCCACGAGTTCCAGCAGTTTGTAAGCCGCTTCCGCATCGCCTTGTGTGGCGCGGCCCGCGTGCAGCGGCAGTCGACCCAGCATGACGACGTCGACGGCGGCGAAGGAAAATCCGAGTTTGGGATTCTGCGTCATGACGGCGCGCAGTTGGGCCAGCTCGGCCGCTTTCCAGGCGCGCAATGGGCGATCGTTAAACACTATCTCGCCGGAGTCGGGCCTGAGGTCGCCGCAGATCAGCCGCATCAATGTTGTTTTACCTGCGCCGTTGCAGCCCATCAGCGCACAGACTTCGCCCGCGCTTATATCGAGCGAGACGTCCTCCAGAATGGCGCGTTTGCCGTGCGCAAAATTCAGGTGTTGGACGCTGATCACATCAGGCTCCGGTTGCGTTTGAAGCGCAAAAGCAGCCACAGGAAAAAGGGACCGCCGATGGCCGATGTTAATATTCCCACCGGTATCTCCGCCGGCGCGGCGACAAGGCGCGCCGCCAGATCCGAGACCAAC
The DNA here is from genome assembly GCA_030430495.1 of bacterium. Classification (GTDB taxonomy): domain Bacteria; phylum Bacteroidota; class Ignavibacteria; order Kapaibacteriales; family UBA7675; genus JAUIKM01. The sequence continues at coordinate 56,865 of JAUIKM010000023.1, forward strand.
AACAAAATGCCGCCGCTCAGCATCGAGAGTGGAATGACGCGCTGGTGATGCGAGCCGACAAGCAGCCGCACGATATGCGGAACCACCAGGCCGATGAATCCGATCACACCCGCCAGCGAGACCGCCGTGCCGACGATGATCGCCGTTAAAAATGTGATGTGAAATTTGGCGCGCTCCACGTTAAAGCCGAGGTGCCGCCCCTCGCGTTCACCCAGCATCATGGCGTCCAGCACGCTTGAATAGCGCGTTAAGGCCGCCAGGGCGGGCAGGATAAACAGCGCCGCGATGCCGATCGATTTCCAGCCCGCACCGGCGATATTGCCGAGCAGCCAGAACGTCACCGTGCGCAGTTCGTCGTCGTCCGCCACAAACATCATTAAACCAATAAATGCCGCGGCCATGGCGTTGATCGCGATGCCGCCCAGAATCATGATTGTGACGGACGTTTCATTGTTGCGCGTCGAAATGCGGAAGACCAGCCAGGTGGCCGCCAGGCCGCCCAGGAAAGCCGCCGCCGGCGTTAAAAACATCGTCAGGGTTCCGGCGGTCGCTCCGAACAGTCCGCCGCCGATAACAATGAAAAAAACCGCGCCGCAGGCCGCGCCGTTGCTGATGCCGATCAGCGCCGGGTCCGCCAGCGGATTGCGGAACAATCCCTGAATTGCCGCGCCGGAAGCCGCCAGACCCGCCCCGAGCAGAATGCTGAACAGCGTGCGCGGCAGGCGAATTAACACGACAATTGATTCCTGCGCGGCGCTGAACTCCCAGGGGAGTTTAAGTCCGATCTGCGCCGCCAGGATGGACAGCAGTTCCTGCGGCGAGAGTCCGACAGCGCCGAAGGAAATCGAAGCCGGCGCCAGGGCAACAAGCGCAAACAGCAGCATCGCAAGCAGTTGTGAATGCGATGCGCTGCGACCTTCGCCTTTGTTTAATATGGCGGCGGCCAGACTGTTCATCGATCGGCCTCCGCGTCGCCGTAGTGCAGCCCGCGCACAAGTTCGATCATGGCCTTGCCGAGGCGCGGTCCGAAGCCGAGAAGGAGCAGATCGTCCATGACGACAAAGTTGGCGTTTTGACCCGCGGGCGTCTGCGCAATGCCGGGGATGTTTAACAGGCCTTCCGCGCCGCCCACGCTCGCCAGGCCGGACGTCGTCAGTACAAGCACGTCGGGCGAGCGACCGATTATCGCTTCGGCCCCGACGGGTTTCCAGCCGTCGATGTCGTGCGCGACGTTGTCGGCCATGCACCAGTTTAACATAAAGTCGATCGGCGTGTTCGCGCCGCCGGCGTTGAGTACTTTGGCGCCGCGCAGGTAGAGCATCAATGCCTTCTGCCGCGTTGTTGCGTCTTTTAACAGTTCGCGCGCGTGGGCCAGATCGCGGTCCAGCGTGCTGATCAGCGCGTCTCCGCGTGTTTTGCGGTTTAGTGCGGCCGCAAGCAGCGTGATTTTGTGTTTCGCGCCCGGAATGTCGAACTCTTCCGGCACGCGCAAAACGGGGATGCCCGTTGCGCGCAACTGGTCAAAAATGTACTCGGGGCCGGCCAGGTCGGAAATGATGATGAGCGTCGGGTTAAACGACAGAATGCCTTCCGTCGCAAGCGCGCGCCAGTAGCCGACTTTGGGCAGCTTCTCCAGCGATTCGGGCCAGGTGCTCGAAATGTCGGTAGCCACGATGTTGTCGGCATAACCCAGCGCGCAGACGATTTCCGTCACCGGACCGCCCAGAGACACAATCCGCGAGCGATCCGCAATCTCGACCTTGTGACCGTCCGCATCCACCACCGTCACGGCGTCGCCGGTCTCGGCTCGCAGCTTCGGTCCCATCGACAAACACAAGAGCAGCAGCGCGAGAAGCAGGGACGTTGTGTTAACGGACTTAAACATTAGTGTCTTCCTCCCATGCGCCGTACTTGCTCGCCAGTACATCGCGCCACTCGCTCAGTTCGGGAATGCCGGGTTTGCGTTTGCCGAAGAGTTGTAGCACCATGTCGCCCTTGTCGTTAAATACTTCCAGCGAATGAATCATGCCGTCGCGGCTCGGTTTGCGCACGTACCAGGTTTCGTGCAGGTTTGCGCTGTTAACATGCAGGTTGAATCCGGGGTCCATCACGTTGAACCAGCCGTTGAATTCGGCCGTTTTGTTCACCGTGCCGGAGAAAATTTGCAGGATGCCGCCGTTGCCCACAAATGCCATGATCGGCGTCTGTGTTTCGGCTGCGGCGCCAATAATATCTGTGAAAGAGTTGAGCGGAACGCGGCGCGCCCAGTCCGGTCCGGCTGTACGCAGGGCCTGCGTGCGCGGCAACCCGTGCTTTTTTAACATCCCGAAAAACTCGTGTGTGTCCTGCAGGGCGGTCCAGTCCTGCCGGAATTGCTCCACATTGACGTCGTTGTTGTCGGCCGCGCGTTTAACTTCCTGTGGCGTCGGATTGACCGCGGTCTGGTCGTCCGACATCAGGTCCTGTTCCAGCTGCTCAAAGGCTTCGCGATTGGAGTCCGAACCGAGGTACACCTTGTGGAGTGCTTTTCCATGTTTGTCAAAGATCTGGAAGCTGATCAGTTCGCCGCGCGCCGTGGAGCGTCGCTCCGTGTAGAGACTATGCCAGGCGGAAGGGAAGAGGCGCAGGTCGATTTCGCTGCCGAGTACCAGCCCGTGGTCGGCGTTCAGGTGAATGTTTTTGTATTCGCCGCGCACCTCGTGCACAACGTCGTCATTGCGCGTCAAAGCCATCACGCGCCCCAGTTCGCCCAGGCGCGGAATGAACGTTTTCCAGTCGGCTTTGAGGCGTTTAACATTGTCGCCGCAATCGGTCGACAGCAGAGTCTCCTCGCTCACGCCAAGTTGTTCTGCGGCATCGCGGATACGCGGCGCTTTGGCGCTGCCGCGCAATTCCTGCCATTGTTCGCGAATTGAATCTACGGAAGTCATTGTATTGCCTGTCAGTTGTTTAATGAAAAGGATGTTCTTCGGCGTTCGCCGCCGCGGCATCAGCCGCAAGATAATAAAGTGGCGGCAGGAGAACGGGTCTCTCGATGCTTTCGCTCCCCCGCCGCCGCGTGATCACCGCCGTCACGTCGATGAGTTAGTGGATTTGAAGAGTTGCCATAAGCGTTGTTCCATCCAGCCGCAGCTGAACCGCATACTGTCCCGCCGCCAGTCCGGCCACATTCAGCGGGAGCTGATGCATGCCCGTTCCGGCGTTAACATTTTCCCGCAGCACGATGTGTCCGTTCAGGTCTACGATGCGCAGTTGTGCGCTTTTGATGTGCCGGTTAATCGCATAACTCAGTGTGCATGCGCCGTCCCTTACCGGTGCGGGGAAGAGCGCCATGCTGCCGAAAAGCTCGCCGTCCCGTTCCGCAACATCCGTCGACAGCGGTTCACCGACTTCAAAGCCGACCTTGCCGTCCGCGCCGCCGCCGAATTCCGTGAAGTAGACTTTGTAAATGCCGCCCTTGTGTGCCTGCACAAAATAGGCCACGCTCTCATTTATCACATATGTGTTGGTCGAGAAGGAAAACTCTTTCCAGTCGTGACCAATAATGTTAATATCCTCGCTCAGCGTCATGTCCTGGCTGTAGCTGACCGTCAGCGGGTCGACGTCGTCGGCCTGGGCGCACAACACGCCGATATTGCTGCGCACGCCGGACACGACGTAGGGGACGTCGCCGTTTTCGCCCACGTAGGCGATGTAACGTCCAAATACGATGTCCCAATCGGTGCTGAGCGGTTCGCGGTCGATCGCCGTATGTGAATCGAGCGAATAATACGCGAAGTTTTTACCGCTGAATTCACTCTTGGCAATGTCGGCGCTGTGGGCGTTGCTGCCGTCCAGGTTGGCGTATCTGATCGTGTAAACGCCCGACTTCAGACTCTCGACCATCAGTTTAACATAAGTCGTCGCGTCCAGTTGCAGCACAAAAATCTCCGTGCCGTCGACGTGGTGCGTAATTGGATTGTATTCGCCCCAGCCCAGCGAGCCGCTGTTCGGGTCGACGCCGAGGTTAAGCGCGCCCGAGCTCCAGGACGTTTCCGAGTTGTAGGTCTGCTCCCAGTTCGTCGTCATGCCGTTGGTGTCCAGCAGGTCAAAGTTGTCGATGTTAACGCCGAATGCGTGCCACACAACGATGCCCTTGGCGTGGTTAACCAGCACCGAAGCGGCAAAACCTGAAATCTCAAAAGCCAGATCCCAATCGCTTGCGCTCCGGCTTTCAAGGCCGTTATCCGTTAAACTGAAAAACACGTCGTTCGCGTAGTCCGCTCCCATCGTGATGCTCTGTTCGCCGGCCAGTACGGGCGTTGCCGGAAGCGCACATACACAAAGCAGTGATAGTAAAGTGCCGCAAAGTTTCATCGCTAAACCTATGGTATGATTGCAGTTGAAAGAATCGTGCTCGCAGGTGTCGGCCGCGGTTGAATGCAGCTTCCGCCTTGTTTGAATTTAAATCTGGATCAAGTCCGGATAACCGGGGCGTTCTCCTGCGATGCAATTTCACCGCGTTCTCGGAAAGGCCCCATGAATGTTTTTGTTAACCTCGCCGGTAGAAGGCGAAGAGCGACAGGTCCGTCTCAGAGCCGCTGGAATTCAAACGCGGGACTGCCTTTGTCGCCGGTTTCGGGATCGTAACAATCCGTAAAACGCAGTTTGTACAGAAAGCCGGCCGCATCGCGGACGATGTAACTGCGGCTGCTGTCGACGATGTAGAGCGACTCCTGCAGAATACATGTCTTCCAGTCGTAGCCGATCGCGTCGGGGCGTGCGTTTAACTCCAGCGCCGACGCCGCCTCGCGGCCGATCAGTTCGTACGGAAGATTGTTGAACTCCGCCGCGCCAACCAGGCCGGGATTTGACAATGCGCCGTTAACGGAATAGGGCCGCGGCTCCGGCTGGTAAAACACATGGGCGCACTTTGTGAAAACCAGGTCCCGGCTCTCGCGCGGCGGCTCGTGTTCAAACACCGCTTTGGAATCGAAGTCAAAGCCGATGTAATTGAAGCGTCTTCGGGCAGGCAGCCGCTCAGGCAGCCGCTCAGGCTGACGAATACGCCGGTGCGCGCGAATCCGAAAAGTATGGAATGAGTGTTAAACATCGTGTTCCAATCCCGCAGGTCAGAGCGTGTTCAGATCCAGGCGCAGGAACAGCGATCTGCCGGTGCCGATCGACACGCTGCCGCCCGCATCCGCATGTGTGTCGCTGCTCGTCAGACTGTTGCTGATATTCACAACGTCGAAAATGTTTTTCACGCCGCCGGTCACTGTCAGTCTGTTGTTAAACAGCTTGAAGCTCGCAGAGCCGTCCAGCAGTTGATAGTCGTCAATTGCGCCTTCCCGTATCGTCCCGTCGGCGGCAACCGTGTACTGCGGCAGCTCGCCGCTGTACTTGTAAAAGAGGTTCAGGTCGACGTGCCGCGTCAGTGTGTACATCACTCCGGCGGAAAACTCCGGCGCGAAAGCGTACTCGTCGAGGGAGGAGCTTCCCGCCCGTGCGTCCAGCCCGGTCGAGCGGCCCAGGTAGCTGAAGCTGAGTTCAGCCGAGGCGTTGCTGCGCCGGTAAGTCACGTCCAGGTCGAGGCCCAGCGTCCGCACTTCGCCGATGTTGACGTAGGAAAACAGATTGCCCTCAACCTGCGCCAGGCTGATCAGTTTGTCGACGTCGTTGTAAAACAAACCCGGCTGCATTTTGAGCGAGTGCCGCTGTGAGTCCGTCGTCCACTGCAGGTCGAGTTTGTAGTGGCGCGACGTTTCGGCTTCGAGCTCGCCGTTGCCGCGAACATTGTGATTGATGTCGACAAAGAGAAAGTAGAGTTCGCGCAGGGACGGTGCACGGAAACCTTCGGCCCAGGAGGCGCGCAGGACAAGTCCCTCGGCGAGGTTGCAGCGCGTGTTCAGGCTGGGCAGCAGCGGCGCGTCAAAGCGCGTGTTGTACGCGGTGCGCAGTCCGGGCTGCAACTCAAGCGCTTCAAGCGGTTGCATGCGCACCGCGCCGAAAACGGCGTAGTCGTCTATTGTCTGCACGCCCTCTTTGATGCGGCCGCCCTCGACGTCTTCCAGATTGAAGTCCAGCCCGGCCTGAAAAGTTATGTCGCCGTCCAGAGCGTCGGCGCTGTACGTCAGCCGCGCCAGAATCGCTTTAAATACACTTGTGTCCTGCTCGGAGTCGCCGCCCGTCAGTTGTGTTTTACCGCTTGTTAAATCCTTGAAATAGCTGTTCTTGCGGCGGCGATACCAGGAATGGGAAAGCGTCAGGTCCAGCGACGCGTCGCTGGAAACCGCGTGATTAACAAAAAGGGAATTTGTCAGGCGGCGTGTGTGGTATTCATCGTCAAATGCCGTTTCGCGGTAAGGTGCGCGCGGCTCGCCGCGGTTCCAGATAAACTCGTTAAAAAAGCGCGTGGAAAGCCGCAGCCGCGTGTCGTTGAGTTTGCATGCGGCATTCAGGTCGGCAGAATATTGCTCTTTCGGTTTCCACTGCTGAAAACGACTCGTGTCCGGATCGTTGAATCCGTTAAACAGCTTGCGTCCGCCCGCCAGCGAGAGCGAGAAGTCGTTGACGCCCCATGAAAGCAGCGCGTCGTTGTTGTAGTGTCCGACGCTTTCCAGGTAGCTGCCCGCCTCCAGATGCAGCTTCGGCGTGTTGCTGTCGCGCGTGATAATGTTAATAACGCCGCCGAGTGCATTGGTGCCGTAGCGCACGGACAGAGGGTCGTCCACAATTTCAACGCGTTCGACATTGTTGAGGTTAATCTGGCTTAGGTCGATATTGCCGTTGGTGCGCCCGATCACCGGTACGCCGTCGATCAGAATTTTAACATTGTTGCCGCCGAGCCCCTGAATGCTGAGCGAGGAGCCGAGCAGGTTGTCCTGTGCAAGCCGCATTCCGGCGCGGTTGGAGAGCAGTTGCGCCAGCGTCGTAGCGCCCTGCGCCTTGATCTGTTGCGCCGGGATAATGTCCACGCCGTAGAGCGACTCGCTGCGTTTGCTCGGCAGGAACTGACCCGTGACCACAATCTCGTCCGTGGCAAATTCCAGCGGAGCAAGGTAGATGTCGTACGCATCATCCGCGGACAGTGTGTCGAGCCGGCTTTCAAATCCCGCGCAGCTGATGGTTAATTCAACTCGTGTGTTAAACGGAATGACAAAGGCGCCGTCCGCTCCGCTTAACAACGTTACTGCCGAGTCGCGGCAGGGAGCGTCCAGGCAGCGGATCATTACCGTCGCCGCCGGCAGCGGCGCGTTCGATTCACCGGCGACAATTGTTAACACGCGGTCCGACGCCGTCAGTGCGGTCTGGCTGAATACAACCGCCGGCAGGACGGCAATAATAAAAAGCAAACGATGTGCCGAATGTATGCGCATGTCTGGTAGAGCGGTTCAGTTAACAGCGGCGGTCGTCTGTCTTGTCGACCCGCCGGTGAGACTCCGGGAGCAGTCTGTTTACATCCGTCGCGTCGCGTCGGCGCAAAACCCGCACGCGACGATCGGATGGATAATCGGGAACACGGCAGCTGGATGGCGGAGAATGGCTCGACTCCGCTATCCTTATTTAGACTAAGTCTAAATTAAGAGTTTGCAGGCGGCGATGCAAATGAAATTTTTGTCGCGCCGCGGCCGGCGGACAAATGATCTGGACTTGTGAGAGGACGCAAGCTGTGAGGTAACAATAAAAAGTGCCGAAATTTCGGTCAAACAGGCGGTTTTGCGTTGTCGACTGTGAATTGCGGCGCAGGACGGTGTGAACTTCGGCTGCCGACTACCCTGAAAAATTTTGTTTGTCCCGCAGTCGCAAACGCCGGGTCATCGAGTAAAACCACCGCGTCGCAGCGTATGCGTCATGGCGTGACCAGGCACAAGCAAAGAGGCGTCGCGTCGGAGCAAAAGAGTCGGTAATCAGTGACTAACTGTTCAGCCGGGCGGATCAGAGCAGCTGAAACTCAAACTGCGGCGTGCCCTTGTCGCCGCTGATCGGATCGTAGAAATCGGTGAAGCGCAGTTTGTAGAGGAAGCCGCCCGTGTCGCGCAGAATGTAACTGCGCGTCGGGTCAATCTGGAAATTGGAGCCGCTGAAGTCGAAGGTTTTCCACTCGTAGCCGACGACGTCCTCGCGCCGGCCGAAGGCCAGCGTCGTGGCCAGTGCGCGGTCGATTTCTTCGTAGGGCGTCTCCGTTTCGAGGATTGCGCCCGCGCCGTTGGGGTTGGTCAGCACGCCGGTGACGGAGTAGGGCAGGCGCTCGGGCAACATAAAGATGTAGGTGTATTTGGTGAAGACGAAGTCCCAGGAGTCGCGCGGCGGCTCGTGCGCGATCGTCTCGCCGCTGCTGAACTCAAAACCGACAAAGTTGAAACGATCATCGCGTTCGATGCGCGCGGACCTGGCCTCGCCGCCTTTCATGTCCGCATACGTGATGGAATAGCCGTTTTCATCGGCCGATTCAATCACAAACTTGTAGCTGCCCTGCACCTTGCCGGCCGCGTCGTAGCCCAGGTCGGCCACGTAGACGTCGCCGCGCGTCAGCGGCAGCGCTCCGTCGCCGGCCGACCACCACTGACCGATCGCCAGTGAGTCGCTGTCGCCGCTGTACACGTCAAATTCAAATTCCGCTTCTTCGGCCGCTTTGGCGTCGACCGACGCCAGGTCGACGGCGCCGAGATTGGCGACGGAAACAAACTGGGCCGAGTTGGCGCGAACCTCAAAGGAACCGGCTGCGCAGGCGAACTCCAGGTCCCAGGCCGTAAAGTCGATGGCGCTGACGGCGGAGTTGGACGAGAGGTCGAAGTAGATGCGCTCGGCGTAGTCCGTGCCCATGCTTACGAGCGCGGACTGAGCGTCGCCGCGGTCGAAAGGTTGTACGGGCGTGTCTTCGGGCATGCAGGCCACTGCGGCCGGCAGCAGGGCGGCGAGAATGAGGTAGCGCGTCGTGCGGAGCAGAGTCATGGTTTTGAGCCCGAAGACAGTGATTTGTTAAGTTGCGAAAAAGTAGCTGTGAGCCGTTTTTCCGGGGTTTTAACCCCACATTTTCAATCTTTCACCCGATTCATTACTCGCGGCTTCGGGCTCTGTTCCGGCGTCTCACCGTCCCGAACCTCAACGCCTCACTCGCCGCTGAACGGCGCCTGCACCTGAAGGCTCATGAACAGCGAGCGCCCCGTGCCGATCGACACCTGGCCGCCGCCGTCCGCATGCACGCCGCCGCCCGAAACGCTGTTCTCGATGTTCACCACGTCAAACACGTTCTTCACGCCCGCGGTCAGCGCGAGCGCGTCATCGAACAGATGCGTGCCGAACGACACGTCCAGCATGTGATAGTCGGCGATCCGGCCTTCCGTAATCGTGCCGTCGCTCGCCAGCCCGTACTGCGGCAGCTCGCCCGTGTACTTGTAAAAAACGTTCAGGTCCACGTCGTCGAACAGCGTGTACATCACGTTGGCCGCAAGCTCCGGCGCGAAGGCGTACTCGTCGATCACCTCGTCAACCGAAGTGTCGTCGCTCACGCGATTGTAGCGCCCGATATAGGCAAAACTTATTTCCGCCGTCGCGTTCGGGCGGTAGTAGTTCATCGTCACATTGCCGCCCACCGTGCGGTAGGTCCCGATATTCACATAGGAATACAGGTCGTTCTCCACCCCGGCCAGGCTGATCAGATTGCGAATGTCGTTGTAAAACACGCCCGGCTCCAGCGTCACGACGTTCTGGTTCATGTCGTGCACCCAGCGCAGGTCCAGATTGTAGTGGCGCGAACGCTCCGCGTCCAGCTCCGTGTTGCCGCGCACGTTGTGGTTGATGTCCACAAACAGGAAGTACAGCTCGCGCAGCGAGGGAGCCCTGAAACCCTCGGCATACGAGGCGCGCATCGAAAACGCGTCGCCGAATTTGACCTTGGCGTTGAGCGAGGGCAACAGCGGCGCGTCGAAACGCGTGTTGTACGCGTATCGCAGGCCCGGCTGCACCGTCAACATGTCGACGGGCTGATAACGCAGGCCGGCGAACAAAGCGTAGTCGCCCACGTCCTGCAATCCTTCTTCAATGCGTCCGCCCTCGGCGTCTTCCAGATTGATGTCCACGCCCGCCTGCCAGGCGATCGTTTCCACCACCGGATCGTGACTCCACGACGCCCGCAGCAGCCAGGAGCCGAAAGAACTCGTGTCCTGGTCGCCGTCGTTGTTCGTCAGGCGACGATTCAGCGTCACCAGGTCCTTGAAATAACTGTTTTTGCGGCGACGGTACCAGGAGTTTGCCAGCGTCACGTCCAGCATGTCGGCCGCGCCGAAAGTCTGCGTCACGAACAGCGAGTTCGTCAGGCGCGCCGTGTGGTATTCGTCGTCAAAAGCCGTTTCGCGGTAGGGCGCGCGCGGTTCGCCGCGGTTCAGGATAAACTCGTTGAAATAGCGCGTGGACAATCGCAGGCGCATGTCGTCGCTGTGCAGGACCGCATTAAAATCGCCGAAGTATTGTTCCTTGGGTTTCCACTGCTGGAAGCGGCTCGTGTCCGGATTGTTGAAGCCCGCAAAAAAGTTGCGCCCGCCCGCCAGCGACATATTCAGGTCGCCCATCGTGTAGGCCAGCATGCCGTCGGCATTGTAGTGCCCCGAACTCTCCAGGTAGCTGCCCGCCTGCGCGCGCCATTCCGTTGCGGCATTGTCCTTTGTAATCACGTTGATCACGCCGCCCAGCGCGTCCGTGCCGTAGACCACCGACAGCGGATCGTCCACAATTTCCACGCGCTCGGCATTGCTCAGGTTGATCTGGTTCAGGTCCACATTGCCGTTCACGCGCCCGATGACCGGCACGCCGTCGATCAGAATTTTCACGTTGCGGCCCGACACGCCCTGAATTCCCAGCGACGCGCCCAGCAGGTTGTCCTGCGACATTCTCACGCCCGCGCGGTTGGCCAGCAGCCCCGCCAGCGAATTCGCTCCCTGCGCCTCGATCTGTTCCGCCCGCAGCACTTCCACATCGTACAGGGAACGATCGCCCGATCCCGGACGAAACTGCGCCGTTACGACAATTTCATCCGACGTTACTTCTGCTGCGGACAAGGCCATCTTGTTTGTCCCGCTCGGCAGGATCGTGTCGATGCGCGTGGCGTAGCCGACGCAGGAGATTTTCACCTCGCTCGCAGCCGTAAACGGACAGTCCACGAATCCGAGCGGATTACTCAAACGCGTGATGCTCGAGTCGAGGCAATCGGACTCCAGGCAGCGGAACACCACCGTCGCGGCGGGCACCGCCCGGCCGTCGTCGGCATCGACAATCGCCAGCTGCGCCGTTTGCTGCGCCGCCGTCAGCGCCGGAGCGCCCAGAAATACACTCAGAAAAACCAGAACACTGTAGCCGTGCCGCGATATCATACGATCTGGAATTCCCATTAAAAGCGCCAAAAACACAAACTGTATAGTCGGTTCCAACCGCTCGTTCGGAGAAACGGCGGCGGAGCGCCGTAGGACGCTCCGCAAATTTAGCACCTTTTTATCGGATTGAGGCGAGTCTTACGGTCCTCATCGAACCACCAGGCGACGCGTCATGCGCGTTTCGCCCTGGCGCAATTCAATCAGGTAGGAACCCGACGGCAGGCGGTCCGTTGCGATCTCGGCCACCGTCAGTTCGCCCGTCGCGGAGACGCGTTGTGAATGTAGCAGTCGGCCCTGCAGGTCGTAGACGGCCAGGTCGGCGTCGGCGCCGGCGGCCGTGTATGCCAGCTGCACGTTTTCGCCGCGCGTCGCCACGCTCGGATAGAGCAGCGCGCCGTGATTGTCGACCTCGCCGCCGTCCACGCCGACGGTCTGACGCGCCGGATAGAGGTCGAATTCCACGTCCCCGGCGCTCGCGCCGCTGAAGCCGCGGAAGACGATGCGGTAGACTTTTTCATCGAGGCGTTTCACAAAAAACACGCGCGATTCATCGATCGTGTACTCGTTGTTTTCCCATGTTTTCCAGTCCGAGCCGATGCTGCGCTTGTAGCTGCGGAAATCGCCGGCATCCGGCTCGGCCACCGTCTCGGGCGAATCGCTGTTGACCATCGCCACCGTCACGCCCTCGTTGACCTGCACGCCGACGACCGGGTAGGGCAGATCCTGATTCGGACCCAGCAGTTCGATGTAGCGGGCGAACAGCAACTCCCACTCCTGCATCGCCGGTTCGCGGTTGAGCGCTTTGTGCTCAACCATGTCGTAGTAACCGAAGAGGCGATCGGGATAGGCGTTTTTGTCGATCTCGCCGACTTTTTCGTTCGTGCCGTCCGGCTGCGAATACTTGAACTTCAGCACGCCGCCGCTCAGGCTCTCGACGACCATTTTGCAGACTTTGCCGGAGCGGTCGACGATGATGTAGGTGGCGATGCCCGTCACGCCGTGCGTCACCGGATTGTACTCGCCCCAGCCGTAGCTGCCCGAATTGAAGTCCACCTCCATGTTGAATGCGCCGTTGCGCCAGCTGTCCGGGCCGTTGAACCAGCGCGTCCATTTCTGGCGGAAGTTCGACGTGTCGATCGGGCTGTTGTAGGTATCGCCGTCGGAACCGTCCACGTAGTACACTTCCACGCCCGCCGCTTCATTGCAGATCAGACCGCCTTCGATGCTGTTGACCTGAAACGCGATGTCCCAGTCGTCCGCGTCGGCCGTGCCGGTCACGCCGTGGATCACGCTGAAGTAGACGTCGTCGGCGTATTCCGCGCCCATCGAAAGATCTTCGTTGGCTGCAAAGGCTGTCGTGCCCGCAACCGAACACACAGCGGCAAACAAGAGAATCCGGTAAAAACGTGTCATCGCATTGTACCTGAAAGATTAGGAGGGTATTGAATGGCTCTGGAGATTCACAGTCCGTACCAGCGACTGCATTATTGCGAGAATGCAAACTACTCATCCCGCAATTTTCAGGCTATGATCTACATCATGTTTTTGTTCCGCCGTGATCGGCCTTTTTTGCCGGCGTATCGTTGAACGCACAATATGGTGTGGAAGCGCGGCGTTTTGATTGATCTGCAACATTTGCGAACTTTCGCGTTTCCGCGCCGTAGCGACGCAAGTGGACGAACCGCTCAACGTCCGCTCTGTTAAAGGCCCGGCGCCAAACGAAGGCGCCCAACGAACCCAGACGAAAATTTTAACCTGCTGTCATCCATCATGAAAAAACGAATCGCATTTATCTTCGCGCCGGCGCTCCTTCTGGTCGTTGCCGGCTTCAGTATCCTCGGCGCTCCGGACAAGACCCGGATGGCGAGCGACCCGACCTGGGATGCCGCCCTGGTGCAGTCGGCCCTGGCGGTGCTCGAGAGTGGGCACTACGCGCCGCAAACCATCGACGACGAGCTCTCACAAAAAGCCTTTGACCTCTACCTGGAGCGCATCGACTACCTCAAGCGTTTCCTGCTGCGGAGCGATGTCGAGAAGCTGCGCCAGTTCCGCAATTCCATCGACGACGAAGTGATGTCCGGGCAGTTTGGACTGCTGGATATGACGACGAGCATTCTGATGGAACGCCGCGAACAGGTCAAAGACTTCGTGAGTGAAATCCTGTCCGAACCCTTCGATTTTACCGTCGACGAACGCATTGAAACCGATCCCGAAAAAGTCGAGTATTCCGCCGATCTGCCCGCCCTGCGCGAGCGCTGGCGCCGCCTGCTCAAATACAGCGCGCTCACGCGCTACGTCAGCCGCCTCGAAACCCAGGAAAGCATGGCCAACGGCGATGACAAGGTGGACCGCGGCGCGGACGACTCCGATGAGCAGTCCGAAGACGATGATGACGAGGCCGATGACGACGACATCGAGATCAAAACGCCGGCCGAGATCGAAATCGACGCGCGTGAAAAAGTGGCCGAAAACATGGAGCGCTTTTTCCACAACATCGATATCGAAGACCACGAAGACTACATGGCGCTCTACCTCAACGCCGTGATGAGCGTCTACGGCCCGCACACGCAATATTTTCCGCCCGCCGACAAGGACAACTTCGACATCGCCATGACCGGCAAGCTCGAAGGCATCGGCGCGCAGCTGCAGGACGACAACGGTTTTATCAAGGTCACCAACATCGTGCCCGGCAGCGCCTCCTGGCGTCAGGGCGAACTCGAAGCCGAAGATGTCATCCTCAAAGTCGCTCAGGCCGACGGCCCCGCCGTCGACGTCGTCGACGTTAAAATCGACGAGGCCGTCAAACTCATCCGCGGAGCCAAGGGCACCGAGGTGCGCCTGACCGTCAAAAAACCGACGGGCGAAGTCAAGGTCATCCCGATCATTCGCGACGTCGTTGAGCTGGAGGAAACCTATGCAAAGTCGGCGCTCATCCGCGACGACAACGCCGGCAAGTCCTTCGGTTATATTTACCTGCCCAAGTTTTACACCGATTTCCGCAATGACGGCTCGCGCACCTCGTCCGGCGACGTCCGCAAGGAGTTGATCAAGCTGCGGCGCGACGGCGTCGAGGGCATCATTCTCGACCTGCGCGACAACGGCGGCGGCGCTCTGCAGGACGCCGTCGATATGTCCGGCCTCTTTTTTGACAAGGGACCGGTGGTGCAGGTCAAGGGCCGCGGCCGCCGCGCACGCGTGCTGCGTGATATGGATTCCGCAACCGTCTACAGCGGTCCGCTGATCGTTCTGGTGAACTCCTACAGCGCTTCGGCCTCGGAGATTCTCTCGGGCGCGTTGCAGGACTACGGCCGCGCGATTATCGTCGGCACCTCGCAGACCTTCGGCAAAGGCACCGTTCAGACCTTCGCCGATCTGAACCGCTACGCGCGGCGCGGCGCGGGCGAAGCCGACCGCAAGGAATTCGGATCGCTTAAACTGACCATTCAGCAGTTCTACCGCGTCAACGGCCATTCCACGCAGTTTGAAGGCGTCACGCCCGACATTCTGCTGCCGAATCCCTCGGGATTCATCGACGAGGTCGGCGAGCGCTCGCTTGATCACGCACTGCCCTGGCGCTCGATCAATCCGGTCGAATTCCAGCATAGCCCGCACACCTGGGCCATCGACAACCTGCGCGAAAAAAGCCGCCGCCGCGTCGAAGCCAGCGAGGCGTTTGATGCGCTGCAGGAACGCGTCGCCGTCATGCGCGAGCGCCGCGAACAGACGGCCGAGAGCCTGAGCGCCGACATCATGCGCGCCGAAAACGCGCAGTTCAAAGAGTTTAATGAGCGCTTCAAGGACATGGACCGCATCGACCCCAACCTGCAGATCGAATCGCTCAGCGATGACAAACGCGACATGTTAAGCGACGAGGCCAAAAAGGAAGCCGCGGAAAAGTGGCACAAAAAACTCAGCAAGGACATCTACCTGCAGGAGGCGATTGCCATCCTGAAAGACATCGTCCTTTCCTGAGCGCCGCCGTCACACTGCCGCTTAAACAACCCACAGCCGCCGTCCCCCGGGATGGCGGTTGCCGTTTTGACTGCCGCCCACACGTCAACAGCGCCGCCGCGGCGCTGTTAACACAACCGGACTTAAACACATGACCAGCTACGATCCCGCCCGCGAACTCGGAATGATCGACCAGTATTACGAGCGTGCGGGCGCCATGTTTAACCTGCCCGCCGACGTCATGTTCCGTCCCGTGCCCGATTTCTCGGCCTGGTCCGCTGCGGATCATCTCGTGCATCTGGCGCGCACCAATACGCAGATCATTCGCTCCGTAAACCAATTGCTGGAGGGCCGCGGCAGCGATGGCCGACCCACGCGTCTGGGGGCCTTTTTGCTGTTGGCGGGCGGCATTCCCCGCCGGCGCGCTCAGGCGGATCCGGCCATTCATCCGCCGTCGCAGCTGGACCGCGATCAGGCGCGTAAGATCTGGGCTGAGTCACTCGATCACCTGACGGCTTTGGCCGGGCGGACAGCTGAAATTTCACGTGCCGCGGCGCGATACAAACACCAGATCTTTGGCCTGCTCTCCGCTGCCGAATGGACGCGTTTTGCGGCTATTCACACGCGTCACCACCTTAAAATCGCCGAGGATATCGTTCACATTCGCTGTGGCGCACACTGATTCACCGCCGCGACCGACCGCATTCCCGACTTGACCGGCTCACTCCCGCTCGCCGCGGTTTTCGGATATTGGCCCGGAATTTTGCATCTTCATCAATCCGCTTTTGTTTGGCCTTGAATGTTCAGTCGTAATCCGCACGTCGGGGCGCCTTTGACCGGCGACGTGTGGAAAGGCGTATATCCTCGTTGAGAGTGTCGGTGTGATGTCGCGTCACGCCTCGGAGAATTTGTTCGCACAGACAAGTCGTTCCCGCCGTGCGCAACAGGTGGCACTCATACAGCATCCTATTAACACAAACTGCTGCCGATCATGTCTGCTCAAAATACACAGGGTCGCAAGAGCGGCGGTTCTGCGCGTCGTTCCCGTCGCAGGGGCCGTCGCAAACCAACTGCCGCCGATTTCCGCCGCCTGGCAATTGCGCTCGGCGGAGCCGCCCTTGGCGGCGCATTGTTCTACTTTCTGATTGTTTCACTGGCTTCGCCGGGAGTTGAAGCCGTCCACTCGCTGGAAGAATACAGGCGCAACCGCGCCGAACTCGATGAGCACTACTGGGAGATGGAAGTGCTCGCCCAGGACTACGAAACCGTGATCATTGAGATGTGGGACGACCTGCGCGGGCGCGAAGGCGACAAGTATCGCAGTCTGCGGGACTTTCCGCTGAACAGCATTTCACTGCCGCGCCGTACGGCCGCAAGCGACATCGAACACGATATTGTTCTGGTCGACTTTGAGGGCGGCGGCGCGCGTCTGGCCGCGGCGGACTGGCGCGCCTGGCTCGACTCGCTCAGTGACGCCGGCTGGCGCATTCAACAGGGCGAGTGGCATCACCAGACTTTTGAGCGCCTGGCCGACGGACGGTACGGCTCAACCGTGTCCATGGAAATTCACGTGTTTAACACGCACTCGGACAAGCGACTGATTGTTAAAGGCAAACTCGGAATCGCATGGGAGGACCTGGGCAAAGCCGATCACATCGACGTGCTCTCGCTGCATATCGTCGAACGCGACGCTCCGCCGCTCTTTGCCGAAATGCCGCTGCCGGATCTCCTCGGGCTCGACGCCAATCGCTCCATCGGTCCGGTTATCTGCGCCGACTTCAACCACGACGACTTTGTCGACATTCTGCTGCCCAATCTCAATACAGTTCTGTTAAACAGGGAAGGCCGGTCCTTTGAGCGCGACCGCCTGTGCCGGGGGCCGATCGACCTGGTGACGTCCGCGCTGTACGCCGACTTCAGCGGCGACGGTCGCCCGGAGCTGCTGTGCGGCGGTTTTCTGGACGCCGGGCGGTTAAACGGAACGCCGGGAACGATGCAGCCGCTGCTCGTTATGTACAGCCCCGACTCGCTCGGTCAGTTTTCGGATGATCCGCGTCTGGTGTTTTCATCGCCGGATCTGCACCTCGTTTCGGGTTTAACATCCGGCGACGTCGACGGCGACGGTTTTGCCGATCTGTGGTTAAGCCAGTACAAGCCGCCCTACGAAGGCGGTCAGATGCCCGACCCGTATTACGACGCCAACGACGGGTACCCTTCCTTTCTTTTGTTAAACAGGGAAGACAGCGGCGGCCGTGTGTTTGACGATCACACGCAGGACGGCGGTCTGGCTGCCAAGCGTTTTCGGCGCACCTATGCCGCCACGTTTGTCGAGCTGGACAATCGTCCCGGCCTCGACCTGATTGTCACCAGCGACTTTGCCGGCGTGGATATTTTTGTTAACAACGGCGCGGGTCGCTTCAGCGACGCCACGGCGCAGATGCTGGACAATCCGCGCCTCTTCGGCATGGCGCATTGCCTGGCGGATTTTAACATTGACGGCGCGGTGGACATTCTGGCTATTGGGATGAGTTCCACGACGGCCAAACGGCTGCACGCCATGGATGCGGGTTTGCCGGGTTATGCCGCGCTGGATTCTGCGCGCCTCGGCATGGCCTGGGGCAATCGCATGTATTTTCACCAGGCGGACAATTCCTACGCCCAATCGGACGCGGGCGCTTCCACCGCGCGCACGGGCTGGTCCTGGGGCTGCGCCGATCTGGATTTCGACAACGACGGCGATCCCGATGTTTATATCGCCAACGGCCACGACTCCAAAACCACTGCGCGCGATTACTGCACGCATTTCTGGCGCGACGACATTTACCGCGCCGACTCGCATCCCGACTCGGTCATGAGTTCGGTGTACAGCAATATTATCCGCGGGCGTCGCAAGGAAGGCATTTCCTGGAATCCCTTCGAAAAAAATCACCTGTTCCTCAATCGCGACGGTCGCGAATTTGTTAACATCGCCTGGCCGGCCGGGGTTGCGCTGGAAGAGGATAGCCGTTCTGTCGCCGCGGCCGACTTTGACAACGACGGCCGCATGGATCTGCTGGTCGGCAGCCTGGTGTATCGCGGCAACGATCATTTGCGCGTTTATCACAATCTGGGCGATGCCCACAGCGTCGCCAACAACTGGATCGGTCTGCGCCTGCGGGAAACGGCGGAGCACTCGCTGCAGGGTGTCCACGTACATTTGTACTACGACGGTCAGGTTCGCGATGCGGTCGTTGTCGATGGCGATTCATTTTTGACGCAGGCGCCGCCTCACGTTCACTTCGGGCTCGGCCGATCCGACCGCGTCGATTCATTGACGGTGCGGTGGCCCGACGGTTTTCGTCGCAGTCTTGTCGCCCCGGCGCTCAACCGTTGGCACAGTGCCGACGAATTGTTAAACAGCGCCGCGGATGTTAAAGTACTTGCGGGAGTGCAACCGTGAAAGTCAGTCTGTGCCTTGTGGCGTGTTGTATCTGTTTAATCAGCGGAATGTCAACCATGGTCAGCCGCGAACCAACATCCCCGATGCTCGATCAGTTAAGCTGGCTGGAGGGCTCCTGGGAGCGCCTGCGCGAGGGCAAGCCGCCTTCCTATGAAGACTGGGAGCGCAGTTCCGACGGCGCGTTTACGGGCCGCGGCTACAGCATCACTCCCGCGGGTGACACCACGGTGTTTGAGACGCTGCGGATTGTCCAGCGCAGCTCCGACGACGGCGACCGGCTTGTGTATGCGGCGGACGTGGACCACAATGAGGGCGCGGTGGAATTTGTCTGTACCGGCGAGCAGGACGGCATCTGGCTGTTCAGCAATCCGGACCACGATTTTCCGCAGCTCATTCGCTATGCACCGTCGGAGGACGGCGCATCACTGCACGTTCAGGTCATCGGCCCCGACAACGAGGGCGGCACGCGCACGATCGACTTCCGCTTCCGCCGCGCCGACTGACGCTTTCACACTCTGATTACAGAGCACTTCGCCGCTGATGCGGCTTGTTTTTCCTTGTTGTTTGTCACCGGGATGAAAACGCCAATTCATCCAGTCAGTTGTTGAATCACGGGCATCGCGCGATCGCGCTTCAATTACCAGTCTGGTCGACAGCGTCAAGCTCGTCAGCGCGCCGGAAGTCTCCGAGTCCCCGGTCGGTGAGAAACATCGGTGCGACGTGTCGCCGGAGTCCCGGTGACAAACAAAAGAGTCAGCCGGCCCGCGTAAAACAGTCAGCAAGCTTCCGATGAGATTGTGAGTCGATGATAATCATCCTCCCGCTCACCAGCTAAATCCGCACGTTTAACCACGTCCTGCCCGCCGTTCAGTTTTTTGCAGATGGAAGTAACATTGGTCCTTTGTAGACTTGTTCCGCGTGCGGATGTGATCGGTCCGCGCGCCGCGAAAAAATTGGCGTCGGGAGGGCGCGAATCCGCTGAGAGACCGGAGGGCGCGCCTGTGCGCGGTAGAAAAATTTTGGCGGTGGTGGCGGGAACTCGGGTGGGCCCAAAGATTCAACGGAGGGGTGCGTCCGAAAATGAAGATGTCGGGTTATGTCGTCAAACGCACGTGTTAAGTATCGCCGCCGGTTGCAAGTAAATGTGGACATCCCTGTCACAACCGCCGTTGTTCGGAGCAGCATGTCTGCGAGGTGGATTCAGAGACGTGTCGCGGAACTCACATTGATAAACAAGCGAATCATGCCTTTGCAGTCAAACTGTGCACAACAGCACAACGCAACATCCGGTCTGTGAAGGAACCTCAATAATGGCGACAACGGTGCCTGCCGCAGGTTCAGCCTCGCTAATCATCCTCCCGCTCACCAGCTAAAACCGCACGTTTAACCACGTCCTGCCCGCCGTTCAGTTTTTTGCAGATGGAAGTAACATTGGTCCTTTGTAGACTTGTTCCGCGTGCGGATGTGATCGGTCCGTGCGCCGCGAAAAAATTGGCGTCGGGAGGGCGCGAATCCGCTGAGAGAGCGGAGGGCGCGCCTGTGCGCGGTAGAAAAACTTGGCGGTGGCGGCGGGAACTCGGGTGGGCCCAAAGATTCAACGCAGGGGTGCGTCCGGACTCGATCGCGCCGGACCTCCCCAAAACAAAAAAGGCGGACAAAATGCCCGCCTTTGATTGTGTATCTCGCCTTGCAACTCATGACTCAATCTAGTTCAGATGTTCCTCCGGCTCGCCGGCCGCGCGATGAGCGCCGTTCTGCGCCGCACCGTTGCCGCCAACCTTTTGCGTGGTATGCACGCCGCTCTCGCCGACCTTCCGGCCGCCCTTCCGTTCGGCTTCGCGCCGACGGTACTGCTGCTCGCGCAGGCGTCGCTCCGCCGCCAGCTTCTCCTGTTCTTCGCGGCTGAACTTGAAGCTGCGGAACGCAAAGGCGTTCTGGCGCAGCCACTCCCAGCCGAGAATCTGCTGCAGACGTGCGTGTTTTTTGCCTTCAACCTCGGAGAGCGGAAAACGCGAGTGCGCCAGTCCGAACTCCTGCGCCTTGCCGTCGGGAAGGTAGGCCGTGCCGAAGATCCAGTCCCAGATGGCCAGTTTGGTGCCGAAGTTTTTGTCCAGCGCCTCCGGCGGCCAGTCTGCGTGATGCCAGCGATGCATCTCCGGGCCGTTGATAATGTACTGCAACCAACCGCTGCGCACGTCGATATTCGCGTGGATGTACATCCCCCAGACAGCGCTGACGACGCCTTTCCACACCACCACTTCCGGCGGCGCGCCCAGCAGAACGATAGGCGCGAACTCTATCGTCTGGTTCACCAGAATCTCACCCGCATGCGAGCGCGAACCGGCAATCCAGTCAACGTGAATCGGCGAGTGATGCGCCTCGTGCGTCCGCCACAACACCTTGTTTTTGTGCTGAAAACGGTGCGCCCAGTAAATGTACAGGTCGTGTGTCACCGTGAAAAACACCACCTGCAGCCAGATCGGCCAGTCCGAAATCAGCTTCAGACGGGAAATATCCGTGCTGCTGTCGATCCAGTGGATGATGCCCGCGAAAATGACGATCTGCAGGAAGTAGCTCTGGATAAACGTGTACCACAGCAGGTCGTTCCAGAATCCCTCGCGGAAGAACGGCTGATTTTTGTTGTACGGAAACAGCCGTTCCAGCCCGATCAGGATCAGCGAGCCGCCCACGATCAGCGCAAAACCAAGCATTTCTGTATTGAAAGTGAAATCACCCATGCGGATAATTCCTTGCTATTGTCCAGGGAGTATTGAGCCTTGCACCGGCGCGATTACTTGACGCGGCGCAGTTTCTTGCGCGCGCCCATTTCGCTCTCGTACACTTTTTTGACCCCGTCGCCCAGAGCCTTCTCAATGTCGCGGATATTGCGCACCAGCTGGTGCAGCCCCATCACTTCCACCGAAGCGGCCTGATCCGATCCCCACATTGCGCGGTCGATCGTGATGTGACGCTCAACAAAATTTGCGCCCATCGCCACGGCGGCCCAGGTGGGCGCCAGGCCCACTTCGTGACCGGAATAACCGATCGGGCAGCCGGGGTACATGTTCCGCAGCGTGTAGATCATTTTCAGGTTCAGTTCTTCCGTCGGAGCCGGATACGACGAGGTGGAGTGTGCAATCATCAGCTTGTCCGTGCCGATTGCTTCCACTGCTGTATCGATTTCTTCCTGCGTTGACATGCCGGTCGAAATCATCAGCGGGCGGCCCGTCGAGATTTTCTTCTGCAGCAGCGCGTGGTCCGTCAGGCTGGCCGAAGCGGCTTTGTAAAAGGGCGGGTTGAATTGCTCCATGAAGTCCACGGCTTCTTCATCCCAGCAGGACGCCGTCCACTGGATGCCGCGGTCCTTGCAGTAGCGGTCGATTTCGCCGTATTCCTCGGCGCTGAATTCCACCTTGTGGCGGTATTTGATGTAAGTCATGCGACCCCAGGGCGTATCGCGTTCGATTTCCCACTGGTCCTTGGGAACGCACAGTTCCGGCGTGCGTTTCTGAAATTTTACGGCGTCACAGCCGGCAAACACAGCGCCGTCGATCATCTTTTTGGCGATTTCGAGCGAGCCGTTGTGATTGATGCCGATTTCACCGATAATGTACACCGGATGGCCGTCGCCGATAGGGCGGCCGCCAACATCAACGGTTCTTGTACCAGGATTACTCATGCGGATAAACTCCAGCGCTAGGGAATGTAACTGCCGGAAAGCAGTCGAAGTAATACACAATTTACGTTGTTAATTTTTCACAATGGGCACACGCGGCGCTCAGCTCCGCAAGCCTCATTCGCCGCTGCGCGAGTCAATTATCAACTCGGCCAGTTCGCGGAAAGCACCGTGACCGCCGGGAGATTTGCACACGTAGTGCACGCAGTTGCGCACCGCCGGAAGCGCGTCCGCCGGACAGGCCGCAAAACCCGCCATGCGCAGCACCTCAAGGTCGTTGACGTCGTCGCCGATATAGGCCACTTCCTCCGCCTTCAGATTGTGGCGCTGCAGGATGTCTTCAAACACCGGTGGTTTGTCCTTGATGCCCAGGTGCAGTTCCTTGATCTTCAGCTTCTCGGCGCGGCGCACCACCGAACCCGAGGTCTCGCCCGTGATAATGCCCGTCGGCACGTCGATCAGCTTGAGCAGCCGCTCAACGCCCATGCCGTCGCGGATCGAAAAGCGCTTCATTTCTTCGCCCTGACTGGAATAGTACACGCCCGCGTCCGTCAGCACGCCGTCGCAGTCCGTCAGGACAAACTTGATCCGTTGAACTCTCTCGTTCACGTATTCCTCCCCCGCGTTTGCACGACGGGTCGTTATGCGACGCGTTTATTGCGCCGTTTTTTGTGTTGTTCTCTTGTTTGTCGCGCAGCCGCAAGCTGCAAGCCGGTCGATGTGTTACCAGGCCGTCCAGCCGCCGTCCACCACCAGGTTCGCACCGCTCATGTACGCGCTGGCGTCCGAAGCCAGGAAGACAACCGCGCCTTTGTAATCGGTCGGCGCGGCCATGCGTCCAAGCGGCGTGCGTTTGCTGTAATTGGCGATAAACCAGTCGTCCTGGCCGTTCTCGACGCCGCCCGGCGAAAGCGTGTTGACGCGCACGCCTTTCTCGCCCCAGTAGGCTGCGAGAAATCGCGTAAAGTTAATCACCGCGCCCTTGGTGGCCGGGTAAGCTGCCGACTTGTAGAAGGTCTGTTTGCCCTCGTTGTTAACGTAGAGCGACTGGTCCGGTCCCACCATGCCGTAGGTCGAGGCAACGTTGATGATGCTGCCTTTGCCTTTGTTCGCCATGACGGTTCCGAGCACCTGCGAACACAGGAACATGCCCGTCACGTTAACTTCCAGCGAGGTGCGGAACATCTCCACCGGGTAGTTTTCAAATTTTGACTGTTCGGCCGCCATGGCGGGGTTTTCGAACATATCGTTCACCGCGGCGTTGTTAACCAGCACGTCGATCGACCCGAAGGCTTCCAGCGCCGCATCGCGCAGTTGCTCCAGGCTGTCCTGCTGCGTTACGTTGGCGCCGACGCCGATCGCTTTGCCGGGCAGCGAGGCCGCCAGTGTTTTGACGGCTTCGCTGTTTAAGTCCGTGGCAACCACATTCGCGCCGGCTTCCGCCAGTGCGCGGCAGTGTTCCTTGCCGATCAGTCCGTTGGCGCCGGTAACGACCGCCGTTCGTCCTTCGAGGGAAAAAGGAGTATTCTGCATGTGAAGTGTTTAAGTCGGGGTGTTAAAGTCCCCGTTCGTGTTTAATTCGGTTTTGTGTGGAATTTCGAGGTCTTGCGGAACACGGCTTCCAGCGCTTCGCCGCGCATGCGGGAAGGCAGGTCGCCGGCAGCGACGGCTTCTTTCAGCATCGGCAGGACGCGGCGGTACACGTTGAGCGTGTATTCCACATCGGCGTCGCTGTGTGCGTAGCTCATGTTGTGGAAACCGCCCCACAGGATGCCGTTTTTGATCATTTCCTGCTGAACAAACGCTTTGACTTCCAGCGGGTTGCCGGCTTCGGCGTCGAAGACAACAATGGAGCGGCAGTCAAAACCGAAGCAGCGCGTGTAGTCGAGTCCCAGGTCCCCGGCGATATTGTTGTAGCCCTCGCGCAGTTTTTTGCCCTGCGCCGCCAGGTACGTTGCCACATTCTTGTCGCGCAGTTCGTTGATCGTCGCTTTTGCGGCCGCCAGGGACAGCGCCTCTCCGCCGAAAGTCGTGTAGAAAAAGACTTTCTGTTCAAAGACCTGCATGACGTCGGCGCGGCCGGTCAGCATCGAGATCGGCATGCCGTTGGCCACCGCCTTGGAGAAACAGGCCAGGTCGGCCTGCACGCCGAAGTACTCCTGTGCGCCGCCGAGGGCCAGTCGGAAACCGGTCCACATTTCGTCGAAAATCAGCAGAACGCCGTATTTCGTGCACAGTTCGCGCAGTTTGTGCAGGAAGTTGTCCTGCGGCGCTTCAAAGACGATCGGTTCCAGGATGATGCAGGCGATGTCGCTGTCTTTTTTGAGCGAAGCCTCGACGCCCTCAATGTCGTTGTAGGGAATCGTATAACTCAGATCCTGAATATTCTGCGGAATGCCGGCAATGCGATCGGTTACGCCGATGTACCAGTCGTGCCAGCCGTGATAGCCACAGCACAGGACCTTGTTTTTACCTGTAAAGGCGCGCGCCGCACGTACGGCCGCGCTGGTCACGTCGGCGCCGGTTTTGCTGAAGCGCACCGCTTCCGCGCCGGGAATGACGTCGCGCATCAATTCGGCCACTTCCACTTCCAGCGGATGCATCAGCGAAAAAGTGATGCCGTCGTCGAGCTGTGCGCGGATGGCCGCGTCCACCACCGGATTGCAGTAGCCGAGCGAGAGCGGGCCGACGCCCATCGTAAAGTCGACGTACTCGTTTCCGTCCACGTCCCACACGTGCGAGCCGTGGCCGCGCTGCAGGTAAATCGGCGCCACGCCGCGCGTGTGCTGCCCCGGACCTTTCGCCAGAGTCTGCGTGACGGAAGGAATCAGCTTCAGTGCCCGCTCATACAGTTCCTGCGAACGCGTGATGTCGGGATAGTTTTCGTTGGGTCCAACGATATTGCTCATGCGATATACCTCGATGCAAGAAATTTTCGAATGCGTTATACGGAAAACCCGGCGCGGAGCCCGGGTGGTCAGCCGAGTGCGTTGAACCGCGTCATGATGCGTTCGACCAGGTCAACGGCGCGCAGTTTTTCGTATTCGAGCACATCGGCCATCAGAGCCGGTTTGAACCACTTGTTGTCGAGGCCGATCGCTTCGACGTTGGCGGTCACGCGGTTCTCGAGCGCCAGTTCGGCAATGATCGAGTACAGGCCGCCGACGCGGAAGTGATCTTCGATCGTCACCGTCAGCGCGCAGTTGCGCAGTGCGTTCAGCACGGCTTCCTCGTCCAGCGGTTTGAGCGTGCGCAGGTTGATGAGGCGCACGGATTTGCCCTGGGCTTCCAGCATCTCACGCGCCTGGAAAGCGTGACGGAACATCTCGCCGTAGGTCAGCAGCGCCACGTCCGTGCCGTTGCCGAACTGCTCGGCTTTGCCGATTTCGAACTCGGTGCTGTGCTCCACCGCATGCGGTTTGTCCGTGTAGCGGATGTACCAGGGGCGCGGATCCAGCACGATTTTTTCGATGCCGATCATCAGGTCGTTGAAGTCGGCCGGGCAGAAGACGTTGAGCGGCGGAACGCCGCGCATGATCGCCACGTCTTCGATCGCCTGGTGCGTCGGGCCGTTGGCTTCCGACAGCAGGCCCGGCACGTAGCCGACCAGTTTGACAGGCAGGCCGCTGATGCCCACGTCGGTGCGGATGAATTCGTAGGCGCGCATCGTCAGGAAGCAGGCCAGTGCGTGCGCCACGGGAATGCGGCCGCGCAGCGCCAGTCCGGCGGCCGCGCCGACCATCGTTTGTTCCGTAATGCCCGTATCGATGAAACGATTGCCGAGCAGCGGCGGCAAGCCGCGGATAGCGGCGCGGTTTTCAGCCGTCATCACAACCAGGCGCTCATCGCGGTCCGCCAGGTTCTTCAGGAATTGTTCGTATGTCATGAAAGTATTCGCCGAAATGTAAAGTGGAAGATTAGCGGACCGTCAAAGTTTCGGATGTCAGCGTCGTCGAGCCCTGGCCGTGCAGCTCCTGCAGCAGTTGCTCAACTTCCTCGTGCGTAAAGTTGCAGAACCAGCGGTCCGCGCGCGCTTCAATACTGGGCAGGCCGCGGCCGCGCACCGTGCGCGCAATTATAGCCGACGGCTGCTCCTGGCTGAAGGGATAAGCGCTGAAGGCCGTGTGCAGTGCGTTGAAGTCGTGACCGTCCACGCTCCTGACCACGCAGCCGAAGGCTTCAAGTTTTTTGTCCAGCGGCTCCAGCGGAATCAGGTCTTCCGTGCGGATGTTCGCCTGAAACTCGTTGCGGTCCACTACAACCAGCAGGTTGTCCAGCTTGTAGGCCTGCGCCACCAGCAGCGCTTCCCAGTTCGAGCCTTCGTCCAGCTCGCCGTCGCCCGTGATCACGACAATTTTGTTGTTCTGCCCGCGCATTTTGCAGTCCAGCGCCACGCCGACGGCCACCGGCAGCAGGTGTCCGAGCGAGCCCGAGTAGTACTCGATGCCCGGAATGTTGCGGTTCGGGTGCCAGTAGATATCGTCGTTGGTTTTCAGGTGATTTTTCAGGCGGTCGCGTTCGATCCAGCCCAGCTCCGCAAAGGTGCCGTACAGCGCCGGCACGTCGTGGCCCTTGGACAGGAACAGGTAGTCGCGCGTCGGATCATTGAGATTGCCGGGGCTGACGTTCAGCGACTGTTTGTAGAGATAGACAATCAGGTCCGCGCAGGAAAGCGAGGCGCCGGTAAAACAGCCGCCGTCGGTAGACATGCGGATGATGTGCTCGCGCACGCGCAGCGCGGTTTCCTGCAGATCTTTTATGGCGTCGTCGCCAAGCGGGGACGCGCCGTTGGAATCGTGTGCCATACGGTCAGGACTCGTTTACGTTGGTTTGATCGGACGTCACGGTCTTCAAATCGTCCAGATGATGACGATACCAGTTGACGCCCGCAAATTTACTGTTGATCGCCATGATGTCCGGCCGGCGCTCCAGCAGCGCCAGGATGTCGTTCAGGTCGAACGCCGGGTTGGCGGAATACAATTCGTTGAAAATGGCCGACATAAAGTCGTAGTCTTCTTTGTAGTCAAGTGTCCAGCGGTGGGTCATGGAGTAGTCAAGGCCCGTTTCCCACGCCACATTGCCGATGCGGAAGCGATCGGGCTGATCCCAGAAAAAGGGCGTGGTGTGCTCGCGTTCGTGCGGCTTGTCCGCCTCCCGCCAGGCCTGCTCCAGCAGGTTGAAAGGCATGACCTCAACGTCGTTGCCGTCGGGATAGGTCGCCGGATGCAGGTTGGACACAAAGTCGAAGTCGTCGCGTCGCTCCAGATAAAAACCGAGCACGCGGTCTATGACCGCCGGGGAGATGAGCTGGCAGTCGGAGGGAATTTTGACCACATCCCGCGCAGCGAAGTGTCTGCCGGCCTGATAGTGGCGGTCCAGCAGATCCAGCTGGTCGCCGCGGAAACACTCCACGCCGTGTTCGCGGCAGAGGTCCACAACGACGTCGTCGCTCGGATCATCGGTGGTGGCGACGACGACCAAGCCGGCCAGACGCGACAGCTGGACGCGTTCCACCTGGCGGATCAGGCTGGCTTTGCCTGCCAATGGCATCAATACCTTGCGGGGAAGGCGCGAAGACCCTGTTCGCGCCTGAATCACTGTTACGATCGAGTGTTCCATGAACGGGAAAGTCGCCTCTTAAGGACGTCCTGTGTTCCCGGCGCTGCGGCGAAGCGGCGCAGGCGGGATGCGGACGATCAGGCGTAACTCATATCCGGCTTTTTACTGGTTTGGCGTTGCAGAACTTCACGGCATCGTGCGGCAATATTGCCCGCCGATTTGCCGCCGTTCTGCACGGGAGTCATTCGTTTGAGTTCGTCCATGTCGAAGTAGGAGTGGCACTTTTTACCCAGCGCCAGGCCGACGTACACGACTGAGGAGTACTGCGTGATAAGTTCCTCGCAATTCGCGATCATCTCGTTTGTATTGCCCCGCGAATACACGAGCGCGTTCGGCATCACTTCCTTGATCTCGGCCGTGTTGCGCTCCACGTTCTCGTTCGGGTGCAGTTTGACGATGATCTGGCGGTCGCCCGCAATGGCTTTGGCTTTCCGCAGGAACTTTTTGCGACTGTCGATCTTGAAGGTTTCGCGTGTGTCCGACGTCGCCACAAGCACGTATCCTTTGTGTTCAAAGGAGTTGTTCAGATGCTGTGCCACATTGTCGAAATTGGGAATGCCGGTTACGACCAGTTTCTCCGGCGCCACGCCCTTCTTGATGAAATGTTCTTTATAGCCTTCGGACGCGACGCAAAACATGTCATAGGCATGTGAAAGTCCCGTCGTGGACGTGCTGGCCATCCAGCGCGGCAGGCGCAGGTATTTGACCAGATAGTAGAGCAGATTTTCGGGATCGGTCATTCCCTCCTGGACCAGCACGTAGGGTTTGTCCCGCATGCCTTTCTGAATGACCAGGTCGGAACAGGTGATCACCAGGTCGAAATCCTTCTCACCCTCGCGCGGTGTGCGCAGATTGTGTTCGCGGCAATACTCTTCGGTTTGTTTGCGAAACTGATTGCCGAGGACGGTGAATTCCAGGTAGCCGTGCCGGCGGAGGTGATCGAGCACGCCGTCGCTGTAAATCTGCGTAAAGACGCACTCGTGTTCAGGCATGTGCCGGGAAATCTGATGCATCATTGTCGTTTGGTTCATTGAACCGCCCAACAACAGAATTTTGCGTCGTTGCATAAGCCACCAGGCTTTGTGTGCAAAAATTGAGGATCAAAAAGACGATGCGCCGGCTGGCGCTGCCCGGACAAGCCCTGAGTACAAGCTCAAAGCTACGGGGAAATTATATTTTGGCTGTTACCCGAATGTAAAATGACGGTAACAAATTTACAGTCTGATAATCCGTGGACGTGACGCGTGTTGAAGATACTGATTGTAAAACCAGATGCAATGCTTTCATTCCGCCGCACGCAACTGATCCTGCGGATTGTCCGCCCGGACAGCCGCCAGTAGAACGGCGATCGGCAGCACCAGCGATGCCAGCGCTACCGGTACGTAGGAATCGGCCCGGGATTCCGCAAGTGCAAAGAGTGCGGGACCGACGGCGCTGCAAAACACCATTGTCGACATATTAAATCCCGCAATTCCGCCAAGATGCGCTCGCCCGAAAAAGCGCGGCCAGGTCACCGACGAGAGCACGCCGAACAGTCCGCCTGATATTCCCGCCGAGACGACGAACAGCAGGCGTCCGAACCAAGCATCCAGCAGCAGAATCGACACGACAAATCCGGCCAAGCCAAGCATCTGAACCATCAGGAGGTGCTTGAGTTCCATGCGGTCGCTCAGCATGCCGCCCAGCAGCACCAGCGGCGCGCTCACCAGACTCATCGGCACCAGCAGGGCAAAGACTTCGCCGCGTTCCAGCCCGCCCGTCGCTCCGATGTCGGCCAGGTGAAACATGATGGCCGTGACCAGCAGAGCCTGCATCCCCATGCCCGCGTTAAAGACGCGGAAGGCATAGGAGCGCAGGGCCGTCCGCGTGTCGACGGAGTGTTCGATTCGTTCGACCGCTGGTTGCAGGCGCTCCGCCAGGCGCGTCAGCAGTCCGCGTCTCTCAGGATGGCGCGTGAACATGTCGGGTTTCAGTCCACTTTCTTCCGGGTTGTCGCGGTACAGCAGCCAGCCGAGCACGGTCATGCCGATCCCAATGCCGCCCGCCAGAACGTAGCAGGTGTTCTGCCAGCCCCAGGCGTCGATCATGTCGTTGATGACCTTCGGGCCGGCGTTGAAACCCAGAGCCACAATGACGCCGGAGATGCCGGTTGCCAGGCCGCGGCTGCGCACAAACCACTTGCTGACCATCGTACGGCTGACCATCGTCAGCAGCCCCTGCCCAAACTGTCGCAGCAGCAGGAACGTAAAAATTGCCAGAGCAAACAGCCCCCAATACGCTCCGTCCCCGCCAATCATGTCCACGATTTCCACGCTGACGAGGTCCAGTGAACCCGTCAGGCTCAGTGCCGCTCCAAACCCGAGGCAAACAAAAAAGACCATCCGGCGTGCGCCGAACCGATCGAACAAACGTCCGCCCCAGGGCAGCAGCAGACTGCTGCCGATCGTGCCGAACAAGTAGGTCAGAGACAGAGCGGTGCGATCCAGTTGCAGCGTCTCCATCAGATAGTCGGTGAAAACGCCGATGCCGACCGTCTGCCCCGGAACGCTCAGTACAGTGCCGATACTGCCGATCAACATGATGACCAGACCATAGCCGACCGGAGATCCGGCGGGAGAGAATGGGAATTCCGGCTGGAAGAATTTCA
Organism: bacterium; assembly: GCA_030430495.1. Lineage (GTDB taxonomy): Bacteria > Bacteroidota > Ignavibacteria > Kapaibacteriales > UBA7675 > JAUIKM01. The sequence goes on from JAUIKM010000023.1 coordinate 87,545, forward strand.
TGGCGGCAGAGCGGGGGCGGTAAATTGCGGGGAGACGCGGCGTTCCGCGGCGCATTGTCGTCCCCCCGCGCCGGGAGCGGATTCTCACGCAATTTATGCGGGCTTTGTTCGTACCCGCCGCTGCAATCTGCAAGACAAACAAGAGGGGATTGGGCTTGTGAAAAGCAGCCAGAAAGAGGCGTATAAGAGAATCGTCGCTCTGGGCGATTCTCTCACATGGGGATATCCGGGCGCGTTCAAGGTGGCAGGCGGACAGGGGATTCTGCGGCGTTCGGAGCACAATTGGCCGGCACAATTGGAGCGCGAGGTCGGAGTCGAGGTCGTGAATGTCGGTGTCAACGGCGATACCTTCGGATGCATGCTGCAACGACTGCGAAGGGATGTGTTTGCGCACGGAGCGGATACGGTGATTGTTACCGGCGGATCAAACGACGTGGCCCACGGGCTGAACAGCGGTCAGATTCAGCGTCGCGCGCTCGGTCTGAGCCAGGAATTGGAACGGCATCGCCTGAAGGTTGTGTGGGGCATTCCGCCGACCTATGTGCCGGAGTTGGTCGGGCGCTACTGGAACGATGCGCCGGTGGACAAAATTGCCGAAACGCGCGGGGAGCTGACGGCATTCAGCAACTGGCTGCGTCGCTGGGCCGCGCGAACGATCGATTTTGACGCCGCGCTGCGCCTCTCCGGGATTCCGCTGGAAGAGTTGCTGCCGGACGGGATTCACCCGACCGATCAGGCCTACGACCTGATGGCGGCGGCGGCCGTGGAGGTTTTTACGACCTGAACGCCATATCGATGTCGCGCAGGGTAAAACGCGCGTACTCAAATTCCTGGCCGCTGCCCATGTGGTTCTGCCACGCAAAGCTGACCTGCGAGGGCAGGCGGAATCCAGCGAATTCTTTGTAGGCCGCGCAGCGCATCACAAAGTGTTCGTGCACAAAACTGCCGCGATAATCGCGGTAGCGGTCGTCGCTGCTGACGTCCGCCACGTCGCCGTTTTCATCAAAGCGAAAGGTCGCCGAGGCCTGAAGCGCGCCGTCGCGAATCACGGCGCGGGCGCTGTTTTCATCCAGCGATTTCCAGGAGATCGGACCGCCGGGAGCCAGTGCGGCGGGGAACCAGACGGCTTCGGTCAGGAATCGCGACAGCAGCGAAATGTCCGCCTCGTCGCCATGCGACTCCATAAAGGGAATCACGCCGAAGAGTTTGATGGAGCCCAGCCCGGTTTCGTCGACGTAGATAAGCTGTGCGCTGCGCCGCGTTTTGCGGGTTTTGATGACGGCGTCCCAGATAAGTGCGGGTTTGTTGATCACGACCACTTCTCTTGCCCTCAGCTCGCGCCAGTCGGCTTTGGGTGTCGGCCGGATTTCGCCGTCGATATGGAGTTCGGCGCTTGACAGTGTTTTGGCGTCGGCGGGAATGGCGCGGTCCAGGTAGCGCCGGACGCAGGCAGGCAGTGCGGTGTTGGCGCCGGCGGATTTTTCGACCTGAATCAATTCGTAGGCCGAGCGGATGGCGCGCCGGATTCGCAGCCGCATGCGCAGGAGTTGGGCCAGCGACGCGACGAGAATAATGCCGAGCATGGATCCGGCGATAATGGAAAACTGCTGCATACTTGTCCGTGGTTTGGTCCGCTGAACACGTTGTCGGGCTGCGTCAGTGTCGGCGCAAGCCCGAAAATTAGACTCTGGCGGCGAGATTATCAACCGGCGGCGCCAAGTTCTACCGTTCAGCGGCTGTTCCGGCGCGTTCAACCACGTTGTAATGGCCGTTTAATTTTTTGGGCATTGAGATTCAAACCTGTGTTTGTAGACTTGGGGAGCGTCGGGAGGCGATCGGTCGCGGCGCTCTGGAATTTGGACGAGAGGCCAAAAAAAATCTGCGAATGTGCGGACGGACTGTCTGTGCTCTTTGGGGAAATATTGGCGGCGGTGGCGGGTACTGGGTGGGCCCAAAGATTCAACGGAGGGCTCCGCGTCTTTGGGCACAGACTTCGAACTTGAAACTCATCTCGGGTATTCAATTACTTGCCGTCCGACTCGACTTCCGGCGATTTGACAACTCGTTTTTACGTCTGCCTCGTTTTCCACCTGGCCGTGTGAATACCTTGCCTGGCCACAGCTGCTTTCAACTGACGTTCCTGTTTGTTCTTGTGTTTGCGATTGCAGCGCTTTGCCGCCGCGCTGCCGGTACATTCAGCATGCCGTTCAATAAATCCATGCTGTTTGCGCGGGACTGCACGCCTTAACACATGGATTTTGTTCCTTGCCTGACTTTCTTGTTTGTCACGGGGATAGAAATTTCGAGCCTGTTTTCCATTCCCGAACGCGAAGCCGACCGGAATTCAGTCGGTTGATTCTTAAACAAGGCTGAGTGCTGTGGCTGTTTTCAAGTCCGTTGGCATTGTCGGACGATGTTGAAATCTTGAGCCGCGTGGTTCTTCAACCTTGTTTGTAGCGTTGCCGTGACAACCTCCGCGTTTAACACTGCCCGTTCGTCGGCCGACTACGCCCGTTCAACCACGTTGTAATGGGCGTTTAACTTTTTTGGCGTTGAAATTCGATCGTGTGTTTGTAGACTTGGGGAGCGTCGGGAGGCGATCGGTCGCGGCGCTCTGGAATTTGGACGAGAGGCCGAAAAAAGATCTGCGAACGTGCGGACGGACTGTCTGTGCTCTTTGGGGAAATATTGGCGGCGGTGGCGGGTACTGGGTGGGCCCAAAGATTCAACGGAGGAGTCTGCCCTGGAGTCAGTCTTTGAGACTGAAAACTCGAGGCTCAAGTTTGTGTGGCCGGATTCGAACAAAACGCCAGGCGATTGTTAAACAGATTCCTTTACCTTTA
>JAUIKM010000024.1 GCA_030430495.1 bacterium
GCGCACGTTTTTAACACAAGGCGCGGCGGCGGCGCACAGACCCGCGGATGCAAGCCTGTGCTCCCTGTGGCAAACAACAGAAAACAACAAGCCGAAGGCCCGAGTGTCGAGGCCGCGCGGCGAAGTGCTCAGGATGTTGCCGTGAATTTGTCATAAGGCATGTCCGCGTGTTAAACAGTGGAGCCGCGCGCTTCAGCGCACGAGCAGGCCGCGCTCATGCGCGCCGCCCGCCGCGCCGGTCAGGCGCAGCACGTAAAATCCCGCCCGCAGGTCCAGGCCGCCCAGAGAAAGCGGCAGTGCGTGATTGCCGGGGGGCAATGATGCCTCGAAGAAATTTGTGATAAAAGCGCCGCGCAGGTCGTAGAGATCCAGGCGGCAGCGGCCGCCGCGATCAATCTCAAGCGGTACGATGACATGCCCGCCGCGCGCCGCGGGATTGGGATGGTGCTGGCCCAGCGCAAAGCCGCGCGAAGCAGCCGGGCGCGGCGCGACAGCCGTACCGCGGCGCGCGCCCCGGTAGATTTTGAAGCAGGCCAGCGGGTGCGACTGACTCAAAGCCAGGTCGCCGATGCCGTCGCCCGTCACGTCGCCGATCGCGCGCACCGTTGCGGGGCCTTCGCAAGTCAACGATATTTTGCCGACTGGGACAGGCTCTATGCCTTGACCGAACGGGCCACTATAGAAGACTGCTGAATGAATACTGGCATGCATCCAATCCGGAACAGTATCGGAATTGATACTTTCATTCAATTGAATCATCGTATAGGCCGGTGTAATGGCGGGCGTACTGATCCGGGCCTTTTCGAAGCTCTCCGGCGTCAATTCCAACGACAACAGCACTGTATTATCCATGTCGGGCACGACCAGAAAGTCCTGTTGCGGTTCGCGACCGGCCAGCAGCTTGGCTGAAACATAGTCATACCCCCCCTCCGGCCGCAGCGCCGCGTCGCTGATCGAGTCGAGCAGCACCCGTTCGATCACAAGCGTGTCGGCATTGCGGCGAACGTTCAGCTCCCACAAGACAAAACTGATCTCCACCGCACGGATGTAAATGCCCGTGTCCAGTTGCGCCACCTGCGTCACCATCGTCTGACGACCGCGACGCGACGGACTCCGCGGGAAACGGAGCATTGCCCCGGTGTACCCACACACAGCACCGGTCGCGCTTCCCATCTCGCAAGCAATGAACTTCTCCGGCTTGTCGGCGGACATGGCGCTGCCCGATCGACACGGCAAAACCAGCTCGGAAGAGGCATTGCCGGGGCAGGTCTGAAATTCATGATAAAATCAGTAGATTGCGGCGAAGTGCGCCCACGCTGCGGCAGCGGCGCGCACGGCAGTCCTGTTTAACCAGTCAGGCGGAGTCAGTTATGCAGTCGGCGCGCATTTTTGAATTCAAAGGCAAAATCCTGACCGTTCGTTACGATGTTAAACGCTGCATTCACGCAAAAGAATGCGTCAACGGCCTGCCCCGGGTTTTTGATCCCAAAAAACGTCCCTGGATTGAACCCGATCAAGCCGATGCAGACGAACTGGCCGCGGTGATCATGCGCTGTCCCACCGGCGCGTTGCACTACAGCCACACGGAAGTTGAATCGGCCGAAACCACGCCGGACGAGAACACGCTGCAGGTCTGCAAAGACGGCCCGCTCTATCTGCGCGGCGCACTCCAACTGCACAATGCCGACGGCGAAATCCTGATGCAGGAAAATCGCGTGGCGCTCTGCCGCTGCGGCAAATCGAAGAATAAACCTTTCTGCGACAACACACATATCGATGCCGGTTTCAGCGACGAGGGCGCGCTGCCGCAACAAACCACACCGGAGTCCGCCGAACAAGGTCCGCTGAAGTTAACATTTCTGCGCAACGGGCCGATCCTTGCGCAGGGCGGGCTCGCGGTACACAGCGCCGACCAGAAGAACAGCTGCATGCACAACAAAACGGCGTTTTGCCGCTGCGGCGCGTCGGCCAATAAACCCTACTGCGACGGCACGCACAATTCCATCGGATTCCAGGCTGAGTAAAATCCGCGGTTGCCGCATTGTCCGCCGCTTCTGTTTGCGCCCTTTTTAAACAGCCTTCTTGTTTGTCATTGAGGTAGATGCGGACAGCGCGGCAGGCCGCGACAAGTACAATATTTCAGCAGTTTACATTTTTCACTTGCATCAACAAACGACAATGTGTATCATTGCGCCGTAGCATTAACGCCTCCACACATGCATCTGAACTGTTAAGCTACGCCTGACCCGACGATTTGCCGCTTACTGCCGGACAAGACAATTGTTCACGGCTTCCACATGCACCTGCGCGCATTCGTCGACAACCAAATAAGAGTTTATTCCAAGCAAGGGGTGGACAGGCCCACATGCACCGCTGTTCATTCACTTTTTCTGTGTGTTTTTTCGGAGTTTTACCATGTCTATTGGACAGGAATTATCCAGTCTCGACTTTGAGTCGATGATCGGCGGCCCGCTGTCGGCCGTTATCAAGGCGCAGGCCCAGAGTGCGATCACATCGGTCGATTTTATTAAATCGGTCGGTTTTACCGATGACGCGCCGACGATGGTATCGTTCAAGTACAAAAAACCGGTTGAGATAACGACAACCACCGGCGAAACAACGACGACGGATGTCGAGTTGAGAGACTACAGCCTGGACGTTCCGCTGCTTTCGATGCTGCCGATTCCCTTTATTCGCGTCGAAGAAACAACGATCGATTTTAACGCCAAAATCACCTCCGTGCAAAAGCGATCGCTCGCTTCCCAGCACGGACTCGGGGTTGAATTCGGCTCCAAGCTGGACCTTGGTGCGTTCTCCGCCAGTCTCAAGGTTAACTATTCGTACAAACGCAGCACGTCGGCCAGCAGCAAGGTCGAGCGCACATACTCGCTGGCGGTGCACGTACGCGCCGTGCAGGATGAGCTGCCGGCGGGCACGGAGCGCCTGCTTAACATCCTTGAGAATACCATTGTCGAAAACGAAGCCTGAGCCTGACGCAAACGGTCGGCGCCCAGGCGTGTTTAACAGCGACGGCCTTCAACCGCTGCGTGGCAGAGCGGCCGAATACGCCTGTTAAACCCACGCATCCGGCTCCCCCGGCGCCTGTGCGCGCCGGGGGGCTGTTAACACCGATACACGAAAAGCCTTCCACCAGAATTCAACAGGAACACTTATGCCCAATCTGGGATACCTCATCGGCTCATTGATGGCCGGGATGGCGCACGCGCGCCGCATCGCCGACGAAGAGTCGGTCGCAATTGCCGAATACTACCGCAGCAAACCGCTGCTGCGGGACCTCAGCGTGCCGCGCGTACGCGTGCCCGAGTTAACGCTGGAAGTACCGGTTATCCTCAAAGCGCAGCCGGGCGCGGCGACGCAACAACTCAAGAGTGCCCAGGGCGCCGCCGATGCCGGCAGCGCCATTATCCGGCGCGAGCTGGCGGAGCGCAAGATTTCCAACGACAGTTTTGTTAAATCGTTCGATGCCCTGTACCGACCGGTGACAGACAGCTGCGTCTGCAATCAGACGGACCTGGACGATCACATTAAAAACCGCCTTGAAGCAGGCGCGCGCGAAGCGATTAACAAAACGCTCCAGAATCGGCAGCTCGCGGTGATCGGCGAGAGCCTGGACCGCGAGCGCATGCTCAACGTCATCCCGGCGGAAATAGCCGCGGCGGCGTTTGAGCCGGCCGACTGCAGCGGCGCCGGGCCGATCGAAGCTTCCATCCTGACCTCGGACATCAAGGATCAGGCTTCGCCGCATACCGTCACGCGCCTGCGCCTGCTGCTGAAAGAAGAAGGACTGGAGTGGAATGTCATTGAAGATGACATGGGCAACAAACAACATCGGCTTTCACCGGAATAAGGAACGGCCATCATGATTTTCCTGACGCGCGAACTGCTGCTGACGCGGCTCGACGACTTTGAGCAGTTGGTGGAAACATTTAAACAGCGGCCGCTGGAGTTTATTCCGGCCTGCACTGTCTGGCTGACCAATCTGGAGCAGGACCTTGGCCGTCTGCGCCACCCGCAGAAATCGATGGCCAGCGTGGCGCGCGGCAGGGTCGCCGTACTGCAACAGGGACACGTGGAGTTTGAGCGCAATTCACTTAAACAATCGCGTCGCAAACTGGCGGCGGCGCAGGCCATGCAGATCGCAGCGGAGAGCGAGCAGGTTATTCGCGACGCGATCCTGGAGATCGACCGCCGCACGGCGCTGTGGCGTGAAAAAATGGTACAGTTTGTCGCCGTGGCTACTGCGCGCGCGCCGCTGCCGCTGCCCGCCACGGAGCCGCGTGACAAGTGGCTGTATCAGGCGTGGCAGTCACTGCAGGTTTCGGCTGAGACAATAAACATGTTCAACTACCTGAACACGGCGCTGAGCGCAGCCGAGCGGCGGCACCTGTTTGACGAAATCGTTCGCAACGTTGAAAGCCAGGTTCCGGCCGGCGCGCAGCTCAATGACCTTCAGTTAACACACGAGGGTTCAGGCGTTCATTGAGCCGGTTTTCAACTGCGCGGCATTGAACAGCAGCTGAGTTGATCAAGTTCTGACTTTCGGGCAGCGTTTTCCACCACCAACCCACCAGCAAGCCCTCCGCCTGCAACCTCGCGGTTGGACGAATGCCCGGCCTGCATACTCGATGCGATCTCCTCTCTCTCCCGCACTGCGCTGCGCTCGCGCTTCTGCACAAGCATGCAACTCTTTTGCCCCAACTCAAGCTGTAAAAAACTGAACGGGCAGGTAAACGTGGGTGAACGTCGTTATTTCGCCGCTGAACGGACAGTAAAACAGAGTCGCGGCCGAAGTCGCCGCGCACAGCCGGGCGAGCCGGACAACAATGCATGGTCACTCTATACAGCCTGACGGCACAACGACTTAACACCCGAATCGGCACACAACAAAACATGCCCGTCCGGACAAAGCCGGACGGGCATGTGTGCCTGGTCGCACCATCATTACAGCCACTTTCATGTCGGGAAGGTCTACGCGCCGAACCGTACTACACTTATTGAGATGCCTTGCAGCGCTGCGACGGCAGGCAGCCCGTCCGCCTGTTTGTGTACTTCACTCTGCATTTTGATATTCGTTGCGCGCGGCAAATTGGACGCTCAACTGTTTAAGTCGGGCTTTCGAACTTGTGGCCCGTCTGTTGTCGTCACAACGACTGTGCGTCAAACGCGACGCCGCGGGGCTCGGGATTCGCCCGGAGGATCCTGGTTTCGCTCCCGCCGACGAACAAAAACGGCCTTTTCCGGATTGGGAAAATTTATCAGATCGGTCGTGCCGGGAATGCACCCCGCCATGGAGCTGCGTCTCCCACAAACAGTTGCAGACCGCGTCAGGCGAACCTTCGCACTGAAATCACCAAAAGTGTTAATATCATCCTTCAAACTGTGAGACCCTGTGACCATTGCCGGGAGTGTATCGGGTGGGCGACATGCCGGGGCGCAGATCCCGAAGATGCCGGGGGAAGCGACACCCTGGATACGCGGGAAATATCGCCAAAGAACCCACAGCGCGCCAGTACAAGCGGATAAGCGTGTGCGTTGAATCTACCTGCGTGTCGGAGATTTAAACAAACGTGGTGCGAGCCGCCAACAGTTGTCAGACCTGGCCGAACATTTCGAGAAATGCGTCGCGCTTGCGCGCCGCCACACTAACCGCCGAACCGTCCGCCATAAAAACCTGGCCGCCGCGCCCGCGCACGTAACGGCGAATGTGGCGCAGATTGACGAGATGAGTTTTGTGAGTGCGGAAAAAACCCTGCGACTGCAACAGGCGGTCGTACTCGGCAATGGGTCTGGAGACGAGGTGCTGATCGCCGTTCAACATGTGCAGGACAGAGTACGAGCGATCTGCCTCAATGCGCAGCACATCGGCAATCCTGACAATTTGAAATCCGTTGAGCAGGGGCAGCGCCAGTATGCCCTCCTGCAACAGCGAGTGCGAGGACGTAGCGGCAGACCGCGCGGGGGCGTCCTGTCCGAGGCGCAGCGAGGCCTTGGCCACGGCCTCCTTGAGTTCGCTGACGACGATCGGCTTGAGCAGGTAGTCGAGCGCCGAGCTCTTGATGGCGCGCAAAGCGTAGTGGTTGTGCGCGGTGACAAAAATCAGGTGGCTGCGCAACTCGGGCAGACGGTCGAAAATCTCAAAACTGTCGCCGTCGCTCAGTTCCACGTCGACAAAGAGAATGTCAGGTTGTTGACGTGTCAACAGCTCGACGCTTTCGACGATCGAACCGGACTGCGCAATAACTTCCACCGCGGGACAGTAACGCGACAACAAATCGCGCAAAATTTCGATATTCGCGGGCTGATCTTCAATAATCGCTGCGTTCAGTGTTTTCATAGCCTGGCGTAGATACTTCACAATTCAACTACATGATGAACGGACTAATGTATTATTCCCGTAATTCCCATGCAAACATTAAGAATGGCGGTGCATTAATTTTGTAACAGACACGCAAAATTGTGCTTTTTTACAGAACCAGAATAGCTCACCCCGACCAATCCGCATGGAAGTGCTATCCCGGCCCAAACAGCGTACCAGATTGAATTGAGCACACAATGAGTCAGTTGATCACAACAGCCCGTTCCGGATCAGGTATTCGTCCGCCCGCGCCTTTGGCGTCATTGACCGCCCGCGGCGGTGCGTCGACAATGCTGCTCGTCATCGTCGCGGTCTGGCTCCTGCTTCCGATTCTCGCGCCCGCGCAGACCGTTGTTTCAGCAGAGGACTTCACACCGCCGATTGACGATCTGAAATCCTTCACGTTGCGCACTGATTTTGTGGAGCGCGGCCTGTCCAATCGATCGATTTCCTGCCTGATGCAGGACAGCCGCGGCTACATCTGGATCGGCACCGGCAACGGATTGAACCGCTTTGACGGCTATGAATTCAACGTTTACGCACCCGACCCGCGCGACAGCAATTCCATCAGCGACACCGGCATCCTGGCGCTCTGCGAGGGCGCGGACGGCCTGCTGTGGGTCGGCACCAACGAAGGGCGGCTCAACTCCCTGGACCGCCAGACGGGAGCCTTTACGCGCTATGAATTCGACTGGAACATCTTCAGCGGCCCCGGCAAAAGCACCATCGTGCAGATATGCCGCGGCAGCGACAGCACACTCTGGCTCGGCACGAGTTTCGGCTCGGTGTACCGCTTTGATCCCGCCACAGGCCGACTGACGACTCTCGAGGACATATGCGGTGCGGGCGCGGACCTGCCCTATCAAAAATACCAGCCGCGGACACTGGCCTCGGACGCCGAGGGACGCCTGTACTACCTGGCTCCGGGCGGGCTCGTACGCGGCACGCCGAAGGAAGGCAGCCTGGCAATTGTCGACTCGCTGACAGAATACCGCGCCGCACTCGGCGATCACATGCACCTGGCTACGCACGGCGACCAGCATCTGCTCGTGCTGTTCAAGCGCGGCATCGGCCTGTTCGACTGCCGTTCGCAGCGTTTCAGCTTTGTGCGCCGGACCCTGGCTCCGACGGCCGGCGAATATCACATTCGCCTGGCCGGCGACGGCAAAAACATGGTCTGGACGGTACAGACGAACTTCAGCATATTGCGACACAACCTGCTGACCGGCGAGCGCCGCCTCGTAGCCCGTTCGCTGCCGGGCATGGAACTGCGCAACTACAACTCCACGGCCATCAACCTGCTGGCGGGCCGCGACAATTCGCTGTGGATGGGAATTCGCGAAGGACTCTGCCACATCTACCGCCCCGGCCTGCGCTTTGAACATTTTTCCCCCGACATATTTCCGGGGCTTACCGTGGACCCGCCCACCTGGTTCGCCCGCGCCATGGAAGTCGACACGAGCGGCGTCTTCTGGCTGGGCACCGACTACGGCATCTTCCACCAAACGCCTGGTTCGCAGTCTTTTCAACGCGGCATTCCGGGCGACAGCACTTTTCTTGTTAACAATCCGGTTAACGTCATTCGCCAGGACAGCAACGGATACATCTGGTTCGGGCACACGGGCCATGGGATCACCGCCTGGCAACCTTCAAGCCGAACACTGCTCAAATACACATTGCCGCCCGAGATTGTCGACTCGAGCATCACTGTCATACCCGGTGTTTATTCGCTGCTTGTGGACCAACAGAACAACGGCGTCTGGCTCGGCTCTTCCAAGGTACTGTTCTTTTATTCTCACGACGACGGCGTCTGCCGTCCCTACCGGCCGCCGGACCGCCGCGACGACGACAAGGCATTTGTTTTTTACATTGCCGAACGCAACGACGACTCACTCTGGCTGGCCACCAACGACGGCATTCGCGTTTTTGACCGCGGCGAGCGCCGTTTTGTTAAACTCTACTCCAGCGACGACGTGGGCCGGAACGGCCTCTCCAACAACGCGGTCTGGTCTCTGCTCTTTTCCGACAACAACACACTCTGGGCCGGCACGTACGGGCACGGTTTAAACTGTCTGCGGCTCGACAAACAGAAGTTCAGTCTGCTGACCGAGGAAAACGGGCTGAGCAACAACGTGATCTACGGCATCATGCAAGATGAGCGCGGCTACCTGTGGATCTCGACCGGCCGCGGCCTGAGCCGTTACAACCCGCGCAACAACCAGTTTAAGAACTACGATCAGCTGGACGGTTTATTAAACAACGAAAACTACTTCGGAGCTTACCTGAACGACCGCCGCAACGGCAAGATGTACATCGGAGGTTTGAATGGGTGTTCGCGCTTTGACCCGGACAAAGTACTGATCAGCCCGGCCGAAGCGCAGATGGTGATTACCGAAACGCGCATACTCGACAAACCGATCAAACGCGAACTCTTTGACGGCGACACGCTGGAACTACAGTGGAACGACAACTTCGTCAGTTTCCGCTTTGCCTCGCTCGACTTCACCAATCCCAAAAAACACCAGTACGCCTACATGCTGGACGGCGTGGACCGCGGCTGGGTCTATTCCGGCGCGCGCCGTTACGCCGCATATACGGACCTGGCGGGCGGCACGTACACCTTTCGAATCAAGGGCACCAACAGCGACAGAATCTGGAACAACAACGGCATAGCAATCACGCTGCTGATTCAACCGGAGCCGTGGACGACGCCAGAATTCCGCATCGCAATTTTGCTGCTCTGTTTTGCGCTGGTTTTCTGGGTGGCGCGCAGCCGTTTTAAACGCGCCCAGCAGCGCGCCGAGGTTAAACGCAGGCTGCTCGAGAGCGAACTGGAAGCGCTGCGCATGCAGATGAATCCGCACTTTCTGTTTAACTCCTTGACCTCGGTTCAGCACTTTATCATGCGCAACCACCCGGACACGGCGCGCGACTATATTGCCCGTTTTGCGCGTTTAATGCGCATGGTGGTGGAAACCGCCAACCGCGAACGCATCACTCTCTCGGAAGAACTCGAAATTCTGGAGACCTACCTCTCGCTCGAACGCGAACGATTTCAACAGCAGCTGCAGTACAGCATCTACGTGGATCCGGACATCGACCCCGCCGCCATCAGCATTCCGCCGATGCTGCTGCAACCCTACGTGGAAAACGCCATCGTGCACGGCCTGCAATCGCGTCAGGGCAAGGGAAATATTAACATCGACATACGCCGGCGGCGCGACAGAATTGTGTACAAAATAGAAGACGACGGCGTGGGCCGCTCTTCCGCGTCGCACGCAGCCAAAAACAAGGGCAGGAGCAACGGCAAACGCTCCTCGCTCGGCATGCTCGTGACCGACAAACGCATTTCCATGTTAAACGAAGCGCTGCGCGAGACTATGCGCGTCGACATCACGGATCTCTACGACGAGGACGGACAAGCCGGCGGCACGCGCGTGGAAGTGTTTCTACCGGCTATGAACAACGCTCCCGACAATTAACACCGGTGTTTAAGCGGACGTTTTTTGCTTTTTCTCAGAGCGCTTCGCCCTTTGGGCTTGCGTTTCTTTTTGTTCACCACCGAACGAGAAACACCGCATTATTGAGCTCGCAGTTGCTTGCGCCCTGAAGTCGCACAACCACACGTCCCAGGTCTGCTCAAAGTCTGCCTGGAGTCCGCCGGCGCCGCAGTTCTCCGCCGGCATTAAACGCGCAACACAACAGTTAACAAACGCAGCACGGAGTCGCTCAACTGCAAACACAGTGGCAAACAAAAAAGTCATAAGAGCCTGAGACCGTAGCGCAGCGCAGGGCTCAAAGCGATCATCCCCCGCGCCGCAATCCGGGCATGTGAACCGGAAATAAAACCGTCCGCATCAGCCGAGTTCAAAACTGGTGATGCCGAAAATCAGGTTGTTCTCCGTCGCCAGCGGCTCCCTGTTGTACATGCGCGCCGTTTCAAAGACGCTGTCCATGGCGTAGTGCTGCGCCAGCCGCATGGCCGCCTCGTTCGTTTCGGGGACGTCCAGGAAGACTTCCGAGCCGGGCTCGACGCGGCTGCACAGGCTGCGGTACATGATGTCGGCGTATTGCAGGTTGTCCGCAAACAGCGGCCCGATTTTCCAGCCGGCGCGGCACTCGCGAATGCATCCGAAAGCGCGGATGCGGCCCTCGTCGACGATGACCTGCGCGATCAGGTTGTCCATCGCCAGCCAGGCGCGCAGAAATGCTTCGCGCTCAACGCCGAAGGCGCGTTTGTCATAAGCCAGAATGTCGCCGAAATCGACGGAGGAAGCAGGTTGAATCAGCGGCGACTCACAACGCTCGCCGCCGGTGACGTTTTTGTAGCGCACGCTGCGGTGGTATTTGACATAACCGGCGCTGCGGTAGTTTTCCTGCTGCGCCACCACGCCGTCCATGCCGTTGACATGCCCCTCCAGGCGGCGTTCGATCGCGGCCCACATGTCGTGGCCGATGCCCTGCGCGCGATAGTCCGGCAGGACGATGAAAAAACCGAGGAAGGCGTAGACGCCGCCATAGGAAACGCCCGAGATGCAGCCGACTTTTTCGCCGTCTTTTTCCGCCACCAGAAATCCCTCGGGATCCGCAGCGTAGAACGCATCGCCGTCGCGCAGTCCGGGATTCCAGCCTTCGGCGGCGGCCAGGTCGATAAGAAAGTCCATTTCTTCCGGCCGGATGGGGCGAATGTCGATGTCCATTGTGTACCTCGCCATGAGGAAAAAAATGTAGCACTTGCGCAAATTACGAGGCGAATATACTAAAGGACGGCCAATAGACTCGATGCTATTCGGCATATTGGCCTCTATCATTTGTCGCCGGATCACATTGCTCAACCGACGAACGGCGACGGTTTGCCTGTTAAGCGCTCCCGACGCGTACCGGGAGCGAAGCCGCCCTTTGCCGCGGTGAGCAGGCTCATCTTCAATTGAAGGACTACGCTATGACCAGATCGGAACAACTGATCCGCAGTCCCCGGGATCACTCTGGAGAGATTCAACGCATTGGTTTCACGATTGACAAGTTGTTACAGCGCGCCGACGAGTTGCCCGGCGACGAGCACAAGCGCAAATTGGCACTGATTGAGCGCGCCCTGCGAACGGCGCAGGAGCATGGTCTGCAGAAAAGCATCATCGACTGCAAGTGGCGCATGGCGGAGTACCACGCGGAGCAAAGGGATTTCCGCCGCGCCGGCACATACCTGCGGGAATGCTGCGATGCGGCGGAGAGCGGGCAGCGCCATCCCTTGTTCGAATCCATCGACTTCTGGCGCACCGTCGGGCGGCAACATTTTCAGTTGGGCGACTTTCTCACGGCGCTCGAATTTTTCCGGCGCGCCGAGGAACTCTGCACGGCGAGTATCCGCCGGACCGAAACCTACACATTGGTGCTGAACGACTTCGGCGGCGTCTACGTCCAGATCTCCGACTTCCCGCTGGCGATGGACTACTTTGCGCAGGCGCGCGAACTGGCCGAGGCGCTGGGCGACGAAGCCATGGTGGCTCGGGCCACTTCAAACACGGCTTCGGTTTTTGCACTGCTCAGTGAATGGCCGCGCGCCATTGAGCTATATGAACAGGCGCTGGAACTGCGCCGCCGCATCGGCGACGTGAGCGGACAGATCAGCACGCTCGGCAACCTGGCCACGGCGTACATAAATCATCACGAATGGGATCAGGCTCTGACGCACATCAACATGGCCGAGGCGCTGCACAACAGCCTCATGCCGCAGCAGCTCAATTCGCGCCTGCTCTACGTTCGCGGACAGATCTACACACATCAGAACAAAACCGGCGAGGCCGGCCCCTACCTGCGCCAATGCCTGCGGGAATTCCGCCGGATGGGCAACACCCACATGGCAATGCGCGTGGAGTGCGACATAGCGGTGCTCCTGAAGGCCGGCGGACGTTTTCATGCGGCTCTGAATCTGCTCAACAAAACCGCGCCGGTCCTGCAGCAAATCGGCGACCGGATGCAATTGTACCATCTGTACTTTGAAATTGCCCAGTTGCACGTTGAAATGGGCGACGCGCAGGCCGCGCTTGAACACATGCGCCGGGCGCTGGACCTGAAGGACGAGATGTTTGGGTCGGAGCGCGCGCGTGCGTTGATGCGCATCGAAGCTCAGATCATCATGCGGCGCAGCAACGCGGACCACAGCGCCATGCGGCGCAAGCTGGAGCAGTCCCGCGAAGAAATAGAATCTCTGACCGAGCAGATTAAACAGGCCATTGCATCGCTCAACTCCAGGAACCGCGCATTGGACAAAATCCAGCGCGAAATCCAACGGCTGCTGCGCTCGTCGCGGCCGGGCAAAAAGACGCTGCTGGAAATACTGGAGTTCATCAGTTCCAACCGCGACATCGAGCAGAACATCCAGCACATCAACCAGTTGCTGCAGAATTCACAGGGAGAAAGACTGTCGCTCCTGGCGCAGCGCTGCCCCGAGTTAAGTTCCTCCGAGCTGCAGATTTGCTCGCTGATTTTAGGTGGTATGACGAGCAAGGAAGTCGCCACGTACCTCAGTTTATCGCCGCGCACCGTGGAATCGCATCGCGGACGCATCCGCCGCAAAATGGGCCTCGAAACGGGTGAAGACCTGATGACACACCTGGCGGCTGTTTAAGCTGCTGCACGCGGCAGTGTTGTTTAACGCACCATCAATTCGTTCAGACCAATATTTAACAAAAAGCCCCACGGCCTTTACACGGCCGCGGGGCTTTGTTTTTCGACTTGTTTACAGCCGACTGCTAAACAAAACGTCGCCGTTCACGCCGCGTTTAACTGACGATTCGGGGCGGCGGGTCGCTGCGCGGCAGGCGACGGCATTGTTACGCCCGCAACGACTTTTCGGGCCGACCGCACATCTTCACAACGCCCTCAAAGCCGACATTCCATTACAAATCAACAGCTTACAGCAGCGTACGTACATATTGCGTAGTCGGACGGCCGGAGCGCTCCACTATCATTGCCGCCATGAACCCGGCCGGTTCACGCGACAGCCCAACGCGAAGTTATCCGCTGGTATTGACTTTGGAGAGATCATTCCTGCGCAATGTACTTTGTCAGATCTTGACAGATGCCCACGAGATCATAACGTTTATCATTTCACGAGGTATCAACATGTGTTCATTCTGGAAATACAGCGATTCCGTGAAGACGCTCATTCTGCTGTGCGTTTTCATGTTTGTTGCAAACGATGCGCCCTCGGTTTGGGCCCAGACCAACGTTTGGGAAGCAATCTCCGGCGGCACCAGGGAAGACCGCGCATGGGCTGTTGAAACCATGCAGAACAGCAGCACAGCGACTATAGGCTATTCGATAAGTGAAGGCCCCAACATTCTCTCGGGTTTTGCCCACCCAATGGTGAACATCCTGGATCGCAAAGGATTAAACCAATCAGTTCGACAATACAATTTTGAAAGCGACCGCCAGCACTATGACATTATTCAGTTGAGCTCTGGCGATCTGGTTTGGGTCGCCACCGTCCGGGGCTCCGGCGGTGACGGCTGGAATATCCTTGTTGCCAGAGTCACACAACAGCTGGGTACGGTCTGGATGAGACAGATTGCAACGGCGCACGATGAATACGTCGCTTCGGTCATCGAATGCTCCAATGGCAATCTGGCCATTGCCGGTTTTGTTAACAACGGCTCGCCCACGGACGACTACGAGGTTTTTGCGGCGCGCCTGAACGCCACGAACGGTGTTACCATCTGGTCAAATATTTATGGAACGGGACAAGGCAGTCAGGAACGCGCAGTCTGCATTCGCGAATTGTCAACCGGCGACTTCATTCTGGCCGGACGTGCGGAACGCGCAGGTCTCGCCGGACAGGAAGATGCGCTTCTGCTGAAAGTCAATGCCGCCGGACTGGCAACGATTGCCGGATACTATGGCCCGGTAAACAGCCAGGATTCATGGCGTGATCTTGAGATCGACGCCAACGACAATATCTTTGCCTGCGGCGAATCTTGCCCGACAAGTCCTCCGACGTCAAGAATCATGTTGGCGGAGATCAATTCGGCTACGCTGGTTCCGATCACGCCGCTTAACATGCACTATCCGACAGGCCACGCCAATACACATGCCGGAGGGTGGGGAATCGAACCAAGCCATACCCCGGGCAACTATGTCATTACAGGCTACATTGAGCGGACCGCAACAACTCCCAAAGACATCT
This sequence comes from bacterium, assembly GCA_030430495.1. Lineage (GTDB taxonomy): Bacteria > Bacteroidota > Ignavibacteria > Kapaibacteriales > UBA7675 > JAUIKM01. The sequence continues at coordinate 14,559 of JAUIKM010000024.1, forward strand.
TTCTCATGGAAGTCGGCGCGGCTCTGGGACCGGATTTGTGGGCAACATACTACGGTAAAACAGGCGATGATCACGGCTATGACGTGGCCAAATTCGAATCCCCGCATCCTGACATTCCCGGTTCAATTGAAAAGGGCTACCATGTTGCCGGTTCGATCGATTGGAACACCAGCCTTGGCCTCGAATGGTACAATTCGCGTGTAGGCGTCAATGGCTTAACTAGCTGCGACAAAGCTCTGGATCTGGCTATCTTCTATCTTTCGCGCGATCTGGTTGTAAACTTTGGAACAACGGAATGGGAAATCACCAGAAACAAGTCGACGAACTTCACTGTGATATTCTCGACATTTCCCTTCTGCGAAGGTGAAGATCCGCAAGTCTTTAATAAAGGTTCGGAACCAGCCATTCTGATTGAAACCGATGCATTGAACAATACGGCAACATCATTTGCAGTTAAACAAGGCGACTACCTGACGGCCACGCTCGTGGGCCTGCCCGAAGGCGCTCAATCTTACGGCGTCTACGACATGCAGGGTCGCAAGCTCATGGACGGCTCGTTTAACGTTGCGTCGGACGAGAGCATCTTTGAACTTAAAACTGCCGGCTTCTCGCCCGGCCTGTACCTCATTCGCCTCTCAAGCGGCGCCAACATTCAAATGCTGGTCACGCCCTGACATTCACAGCCGTAGCGCACCTGATTACAGTTGGGGGCACTTAAACATAACGCCTCTCTGCGTTTGCGCGGAGGGGCGTCTTTAGCGGACCTTTGCCGGCATGACAGCTCAAGCGGGAACAGGAGCGATTCACGCCGCTTCAAAGAAGGCTATTCTGTTATCAGCGCAACGACTCCGCCGCGCATGAATCGAGGGCTCGCGATTGCTTTAACGCCTGCGATTCAACGACTTACAGCAGAGTGCGTACATATTGCGTAGTCGAGTGGCGGAGCTGCCTGCTTATCATTGCCGCCATGAACCCGGCCGGTTCGTATGCTTGCTCACATCGCAGTCGTCGCTTTGCATTGTTAACAACAGATCATTCCTGCGCTAAGTTATTTTCAGATCTTGACAGATGCCCGCGAGATCATAACTCTTTTCTATTCAAAAGGTGATTACATGTTAAATTTTAAGACTTCAGGGAATTTCCTCCGCATTTGTGCGGCAGCGGGGATGTTACTTTTTTATTGCGCTTTGCCCCGCCAGGCGGCGGCGTTTACCGACGCCTGGGAAACCGTTTCCGGAACCGGTGCCGGCGCCAAAGAAGACCAGGCCTTCGCTATAGAAACTCTCCAGTCCGGCAGTACCGCAACCGTCGGCTTTTCCAGGAGCGAGGGACCGCTGATTCTCTCCGGCGCCGCGCATCCCATGGTGCAGGTCCTGGACAGAACCGGCTTAATGGTCAGCGTGCGCCAATACGGCTTATTCAGCGATGCGGAAAATTACGACATCATCCAGTTGAGCAACGGCGATCTCGTCTGGGTCGCTACGATTAAGGGGGATGGACCCTACGGCTGGGATATGTTAATCTGTCGCACCACCGTCAGCCTTAATACGGTTTGGATGAAACACATCTCGACATGGCACAACGAGTACGTCACTTCGGTGATTGAATGCGCCAACGGCGAATTGGCCATCGCCGGCTACGTCGATGACGATCCCAATGTTAACAAGTTCGAGGCCTTTGCCGCGCGGCTGCACGCCGCCAACGGCAATACAATCTGGTCCAACATCTACGGTAGCGGTTATCTGACGGATGAACGAGCTCTTTGCATCCGAGAACTCTCCACCGGGGACTTTATTCTCGCCGGCCGTGCCGAACAACCGGGTGTGCCGGGTGAAGAGGACGCCCTGCTGATCAAGATTAACGGGGGCGGTGTTCCCGTGCTGGCCTCCTACTATGGTCCGCTGAACAGCAATGACTCGTTCAGAGACATGGAGATTGACGGTAGTGACGTGATCATCGCCGCAGGCGAATCCTGTCCGACAACGCAGCCGACGTCAAACATAATGCTGGCCAAGGTCTCGAGTGTTAACCTTCTCCCGCTCCTGCCGCTTAACCTCTATTCATCCGCCCAGGACAACAACACGCACTGCGGCGCGTGGGGCATTGATCCCAGCCACCAGTTTTATGGCGAGTACGTCGTGACTGGCTACATCGAACTGACCGCCAACGCTCCCAAGGAGCTGTTCCTGATGGAGGTTCCCGGCAACTTTGGGCAGGAAAACTGGGCACGGCATTTCGGCGATGAAAACAACGACGACTACGGCCGCGATGTGGCAATATTTGAGATGCCGCATCCCATCTACTCCGGTAAAATCGAACGCGGCTACCACGTTGCCGGAACGCGGTACTGGAACCAGTATTCCCAACGCGACTGGTACAATATCCGCACCGGCTACAGAGGCACGACCGACTGCGACATCTCGTTCGACCTCGACAACTTCAATGTTCAGCGGGACGTGAGCTGTTTATTCGGACTTATCGACTGGCCAGGCACGACCAACATGCCCGAGCCGAATATTGATATCACCAACTCGGAACATGTGCATTGTGAAGCTGAGGTCGACATCACTTCAGGCGGCATCAAACGTTCGTTAATTATATCCGCCGAGGACTTAAACACCGATCGGGATCAGGCGCGCAACTACGATGCCGCCGTCCCGCAAGGCGACGCGCTGCGGATCAACTTCAGCGAGGAACTGGAGGGTTCGCAGACCTTTGGCGTCTACGACCTGCAGGGTCGCAAAATGATGAGCGGCTCATTCAACATCGAAGCCGCCAACAGCTACTTTGAGTTAAACACGGCCGAACTGTCGCCGGGCCTCTATCTGGTCAATCTCTCCGGAGGAATTAACATTAAAATGATGGTCACGCCCTGACATTCACAGCCGTAGCGCTCTTGATTGATTTTGGGGGCACTTAAACAAAACGCCTCTCTGCGTTCGCGCGGAGAGGCGTTTTTACTTGACTTTTCCAGACATGACCTTCTTGTTGGTCATGCCGCCTTAAACACCGATTAATCGAGTACAGGCACAAATCCCGGATTTGCCACGCCGAAATTCGGTAAAAAGTACTGGATAAAATCGTCCGAACCGACGTCCTGATTGTCATTCATGTCGCCGGTGCGCAGAACGTTGTACGTCGTCGCGCCTATCGTCAGCGGCAGGAGCTGGATCGCGCCGTTGACAACATTGGCCGGATCCGTAAAGTCGACAGTCGTTGTGCCCGGCGCGATGTTAATACGCGAAATCGACGCCGCCGGCAGATGACCGCCGTGGCGCAGAATCACCCAGTAGTCGTCCTGCGGCAGACTCTCGATGTCAAAACTGGCCGTCGCCGACGTGCCCAGCAGCGTGCTTGTCAACAGCGCCGTGCTGGACGTCGGCAGGTCCGCGCCCGTACGCAACTCGAGCAATACCGGCGTGCGCCTGTGCGCCGTGCCGTCCCAGTAACCGTGAAGGTAGACTTCGATATTGACCACACTTGTGCTCACACCGCCGGAAAACGTCAGCACGGCCTCCGTCGCACCGATCTCCAGATTCGGCGTGGCGCTCAGATTGGCATAGGTCACCGAGGCAAAAGCGCCCGTCACCGAGTTGTATTTCATCAACACAATCCGGTCGCCGTTCGCAGGCGTGTAACCGTTGATAAACGTCACGTCCAGCGTGCCGTCCAGCGTCACGTCGTCGGCGCAGATCTGATCGTAGGCAATTCCCGCCGTCGTTGCGCCGCCAACTTCGTATTCGAGCGTAGCCGTTGAGCTCATCGCGATGTCGTCCGGAAAGACGAGTTTGCCGGGTGAGCGCCCCGGCACGAGCCTGCCCGCCAACCCAACATTGCCGACATTGTACACGCCGCCGCCGCGCAGTACAACGCTGCCGGGAATGGTCGTGTTGAACACCGAACTCGTCACAATGTTAACCGTGGATCGATCGATATCCACGATGGCGGTCGACACAAATTTGAGCCGTGCGCCGGTTTCATGCACAAAACTGAGTTCCGCCGTGGTTATACTCAGCAGTCCCTGATGACAGAACTGCGCGTTTGTGCCCAACCGTATCTCGGAAGACGTCACGACATTGCTGATCAGGATGCGGCCGAGATTGTTGTAGCGCACGCCCGGATCAAAGTCGATGATAGAATTCGGAATCGTGCGGTTGAAAACCCACTGCCCGATATTGTTTACCGGCAGTTTAAAGTTCAGATGCAGCAGTCCTTCCGTCGACGCGCGCATGAAGGTTCGGCTCGCCGTCGTCATGACAACATTGAGCGTGGAGCGCCCGCCCAGACAGAGCGGAACGCGCGTTATCCAGGGACTGACGGTTGCGCTGCTGTTCCACTCCGTGTTGACCAGTTTAATCGCCGCGTTGGTCCCGCTGAGGCCGAGTTTAACACCCTGCACGTCAATCCTGGCGTCCCTGAAATTCAATTTGCCGTCGCCGCTGAAACGCCCGCCCAGGTCGGCCCGGCCGCTGTGGAATTCAACACCGCCGTTTGTCTTGAATGTCCACGCGGAGGTTGTCGCCAACTGGACGCCTGACTCCGTGGCTCCCAACACAATAACGCGCGGCAGTTGTACGCGCATCAGCGCCCGCGTAATATCGATGCAGCCGCTGTGGTGAAAGACGCTCGTCGGCTCCGCCGCAACGGAAATCCCGGCCGTGGTCGTCGTCGCGTTGATTGCCATTTTACCGCTGTTCTGAAAGCGCGAGCTTCCGCGCAGCTTGAAGGTCGCCGACGGGCAGCGGTCAATTTGTGTAAAGCCGTCATTGTTGAAGATGCCGTTCGTCGATGTCTCGACCTTCAGGTTGTTAACGACATCGCCGAAAAACAGGCGGCCATCGTTTTTGTTGTTCAGGCGCGCATTGCCGCCGATGATAATGTGGCAGGTCGTGGCAAACTCACAGCGGTACAGCCCGCAGTTGTTAAATCGGCTGTCGTCAAACAATATGATGCGCGTGCGCCTGGTCGAGTCCGCCGTAACGCGGCCCGTTGTTTTATTCTCCCAGCGCGAGGAGTCGCCCAGGAAAATCGTCGCCGTCGTCGCAAAGTTGCGGAACTTGACTTCACCGTTGTTGTCGGCTTCGGCGCTGTCGCCCAGCCTGATGACAGCGCCGTCCCTGCCGCTGGCGCCGTTCAGGAAACTCACCTCCGCCGATGTTTTATTCTGCCAGCGTGAGCTGTCGCCCAGGAAAATCGTCGCTGTCGTCGCAAAGTTGCGGAAGCGCACCGTGCCGCCGTTGGAGAACAGTGCATTCGTGGACGTTTCAATTTTCAGTCCCCCGGACCCGCCGTCGCCGAACAGCGTCGTAGCGCCGGACTTGTTGTTGTAGAGTGAGTTGCCGCCCAGAACTATCGAGCCGAAAGTCGTCGTCAGGCACTGTACCTGACCGCAGTTGTTAAACACTGAATTGTCGGAACACAGGATGCGGAATTTCTCACTCGAATCGGCTTTGACTTCCCCACCCTGTTTGTTTTCCCAACGTGAAGCGTCGCCCAGGAAAATCGTCGCCGTCGTAGCGAAGTTGCGGAAGCGCACCGTGCCGTCATTGTCGATACGCGAAGTTCCACCGAGATGGACACGACCGCCGGAGTTGAATATCCCGCCGCCATCGGCTTCAACGTTCGCACCTGTGCGGTTCCGGAAACGCGAGGCGTCGCCCAGGAAAATTGTTGCTGTCGTCGCAAAGTTGCGGAAGCGCACCGTGCCGCCGTTGGAGAACAGTGCATTCGTGGACGTTTCAATTTTCAGTCCCCCGGACCCGCCGTCGCCGAACAGCGTCGTAGCGCCGGATTTGTTGTTGTAAATTGAGTTGCCGCCCAGAACTATCGAGCCGAAAGTCGTCGTCAGGCACTGTACCTGACCGCAGTTGTTAAACACCGAGTTGCCCGAACACAGGATGCGGAATGATTCCGTCGTGTCGATAATCAGGCGACCGGTTACTTTGTTGTCCCAGCGCGTGCTGTCGCCCAGGCAGAGACTCCCATCGGACTGAACGGTGCGCAGAATAAGCGCTCCATCGTTTGCGATTCCGGCTGCGCCGGTCAGATCTATCTTCACGCCGTGTTTGCCGCCTGCGCCGCCGTTTACAAAGCTGACCTCCGACGATGTTTTATTCTCCAGGCGCGAGCTGCCGCCCAGGAAAATCGTCGCCGTCGTCGCAAAGTTGCGGAAGCGCACCGTGCCGCCGTTGGAGAACAGTGCATTCGTGGACGTTTCAATTTTCAGTCCCCCGGACCCGCCGTCGCCGAACAGCGTCGTAGCGCCGGATTTGTTGTTGTAAATAGAGTTGCCGCCCAGAACTATCGAGCCGAAAGTCGTCGTCAGGCACTGTACCTGTCCGCAGTTGTTAAACAGGGAGCCGCCGGAACCCAGAATGCGAAACGTACCGGTGGAATCGGCGTTGACGCTGCCGCCGGTCGAGTTGATAAAACGACTGGAGTGGAACATTTGAACGGAACAGTGGCTGGAGTTTCTCATGTCGCAGCGGCCGTAATTTTCCAGGCTGGACGAGTGGCTCATCTCCAGCCGGCTGGTAGTGCCGATCCCGCTGGGCCCGAGAAAACGCAGGCTGGAGGCGGTCTGCACAATTAAACGCGAACTGTCGAACATGCGAACCGCCGAGACGAAGTTCTCGAGCAACTGAACATCGCCGCCGCAGACAAATCGGGAGTTGCCGTGCAGACCGATGGTCGAACTCGTCACCCCCGGACCGATGATTGACTGCGCGCCGAGTTTGTTTTTGAGCAGGGCGGACTCAGCCAATGTGAACGTTGCATTGGACATGAACTTGATGCGGAAAATTGCGCAATTGATCCACTCCGAATTGCCCAGGATTGAAACGTTGGCCCCCTCTCCGGTCGAAACTTCGAAGGTAGCGCCGGTGTGATTCTGAAAAACCGAGCTATTCGTGGACAGGATCGTTGCCGTCGTCGTGAAACCGTGCATGCGGAACAGACCGGTATTGCTGAACACCGCGTTCGAACTGATTGTCAGGCCGCCCGAAGTCGTAAAACGATTGAATATCAGACTGCCGCCGTCCTTGTTATTAAACAAACTGTTGTGCGCCAGGTTGACCGTAGAATTTGAACAACTGGCCAGTTTGACGCGGCCGCAGTTGCCGAAGATCGAATTCCCGGCCTGCTGAATCCCGCCCGAACCGACGCTTTCAAACTGAACCTGCCCCGTCTCGCCATTGTTAAAAAACGAATTCGAGTTCATGAACAGGACGGCCGACGTGCTGTGAGTAACCAGAATACGGCCGCCGTTGTTGATGCTCGAAGAATCAGGCATGCGGAAGGTCAGCGGTGCTGAGTTTTGCGTGAACAATAACTCACCGCTGTTGGTGATGCTCTGTATCGTGCTGAACACAAATTTCAGCGGCGTCGAGAAACTGCGCATCGTGAAGAAGCCGGAATTCGTCGGCGGCAGAACGCGCGACGTACCGCTGAATACTCCGCCGTGAGCGCCGCTACGGTTCTGATCGAATTCCATTGTCCCGCTGTTGACAAATATCGTCGAACTGCTGATGCTGATGATCGAACGCGTGGAGAATGACCTGAAGACAAAAACGCCGTCATTGAGAAATATCGTCTGGGCGCCAAAGTCAAAATCGATTGTCGCGACGTTGGCGCAGGTCGCAAAGACAATTTCGCCGTGGTTAATCAACTGACTGGTATCGTTAAACACAAACCGCCCCGGCCGCCCGTTGTTAAAACCATCCGACTCGTTGACAATCGTGCCGCCCGTGCCGTTTAGAAGAACCGAACTACTCGTGCAGAACAGCCTGAATCCCGCCGGACTTGAGCCCAGCTCCAGCTTGCCCGTATTGTGAAACTGGCCGTGCAGAATGCCGATCGTCGCGTCCGTCGCAAAGGTCTGCACCTGAATGCAGCCGTGGTTGCTCAGTCCGTCCGAAAAGAGGTTTTTCTGTCCCTGCGATGAAGCAAACGGCCCGCGCTGCGGATCGATCAGGAAACAACTTGCCGTCGTGCCGATGGTAAACGAGCCGCGGAAACGATTGCAGCCCCCCAGCGAGCCAAAACCCCGCAGGTGAATGTCGCTGCCGGAACGACTGGTGACGTCAACGCAGTCAAAACTCGAACCTGTCGAACGGCAGAAATAACGCCCGGACAGTATGCTGTTCTCAAAATTGTGCGCGCCCGGGCCGTTGCACAACATCGAATTCTGCGCGATGCATTCACCGCCGTTGATACTGAAAAGTCCCGAGTTAAACAAGGTTGCGGTAGTCGTCAGCGACGAGTTAAATATGTGGATGGACGACCCCGTCGTCTGCGCGACTCTGAATTGCGCGCCAACGGCCCTCGTATGAATGCTCGAAATGGTCACGTGGGAGGTCGTGCTCAGCAGGCTGCCGCGATTGAAAATGTTAAAGAAGCTGTTGGGTCCCGAAGCCAGAAACGTGCCGCCGTCGCCGGCAAGACGCGATCCGGCGTTATTCCAGTTCAGCGTTGCATTGGTGGCAACAATGATGTGTCCCGCAAGGAAAAAACTGCTGTTTTTGTTTTGCACCGTATGCGGCGTAAAAGCCGCGCCAGGCGTCGGCGAACTCAGGAGCACGCCGTTGCAAAACAACTGTGTGTCGCAGATGCGCAGAAGGGCGATGCGGTCGGCTGAAAGTGAGGATGAGGTCATCAACATGACCCCGTTGTTGGTCATTGTGTTGTTGACGAACAGGACGGAAGACGTGACGTCCAGGCCGTGCAACTCGATCACGCCGCTTGTGGTGTTTTCAACTTTGCCGTTAAATACATTGTCCGCAAAACAGCGCACAGTGCCGGAGTTAAACAACTGTGCGGACGTCGTCAGCTCGCAGCCGGTCAGACCGGTTACCGCCGATGTGCAAAACAACTTGTGGTCGACGATTCTGATCGCGGCAAAGGTAATCGTGCCTGTCCCACTGATGCTGCCGCTGCTCGTCGGTGAAAAATCGCCGCCCACAATCAACATTCCCTGGCCGCTTTCCACGTGTATACGCCCCGGGTTCTCCATCAGCAATCCGGGCGCCTGCGCGATTCTGAGATTTGAGCTCGTCACAATCATCAAGCCGGCATTCGTTACCGGGTGCGTCGACGAGTTGTTGATGATTGTCGGCGTGCCGACCTGAATGACGCCCTCGTTGGACATCAGCCCCAGCGACACGATCTGGATCTCCACCTGAAGGTCGCTGCCGGGCAGGGACTCGAGCTTGCCGCCGTCGCGATTGACAAATGTGTCCTGCAGCTCGAGTCTCGACGTGCCGTTCAGGTTCAGGCTCTTCATTTCAATCAGACCGAAGTTTTCAACCGGGCTCCTGAACTCACCGACGGTACTGAAAAAGTCTGCGCTGAAAATCTGGATAGTCCCCGAGGTGAAGTTTTTCACCGGCCCGTCAAGCCTGGGATTGATGATGAGATCCGCGTTCTGCATGAACACGCCGCCGTGATTGTGCAGCTCGGAGAATATCCCACCGCTGAGCAGACCGATCGATCCGAAGTTTTCGAGGATGACGCCGCCGGAAAAGTCGGCAATGCCGAGGAACAGATTGCCGTGCGTGCCGATGCGCGAGTCAAAGCCGACGGCAATATTCTGCCCGACCGAGACCAGCGACTGCGTGCCGCTCGTCCCGCCGACCTCCAGGCTGCGCACGCTGGCCAGTACGTCGAGCGTGACGGTGTACGTGCCGGAAGTTGTGATAAAAACATCGTCGTTGATGCCGGGCACATTGTTGCCCAGCCAGTTGTTTGGATCGTTCCAGTCGCCGTCAACCGGCGCTTTCCAGAACACGTCGGCTGCGTGCAGGCCGGCGGCTGAGCACACAAAAACAAGCAAAAAGGCCTTTATCAGGGAAAAAACGCGGTTTTGGCGGCAGTTCATGTCTGTACCTGAAATTGAGTTTACGGCGAACGAATTGGTTGCCGCTGCGGTTGAAGGCAAGCGGCCTGAGGCTCTGGTGTTCCGGATGTGCGGCGTGCTCCCTTCGGGCTGTTCTTGATCTGGCCTGGTCTACCGGGCGTTCAGAAGCACGTTCTGAGGGAATTTAATGCCTTTGTCCCGCGCTCCCAAATTAAGAATGTGCGATGTGTGACGCCCCGGCGAGCTGCCGGCCTCCGATGATGGAACAAATCCGCGGCGCCTTGTGCAGATTTTTTTTGCGGTTGTTTTGCTTTTTGGCTGCGGCCGATCTATCTTTGGGCTGCGCCAAATACGCGACGCGCACTTCCAACATGCAAAACAGCACACAACATAACGCGCTCAACGAGACTCCGACGATGTCGGCCATATGTTGCTGTTGTTGTACCTGGATCTCCACGGGAGAGGCGCGGTTGGTGGAAGTGTAGATTTACAGCGACAACACGAACACTTAAACAAAAGCCTTTCCAAGCGGAAAGGCTTTTTGTGTTTCATGACAAAATTATCGCGAACGACACAATAAACATCAGCAGGGAGCCAATCATGGCACGCACTCAGACAGAGTCCGGACGCAGGTTGTCACCGACGAAAATCGGGGCCTGTTGCTGCTGTTGTTGTATGTGTTGTTCTCCCCCGGAGGAAGGCGTCGGGCTGCGCAGTTAACGCAGCGGCAACCGGACCTGCACCAGCAGAAAAGCCTTTCCTCCACGAGCGGGAAGGCTTTTTTCATATTGAGACTTAACATTTATCACATACAGGGAATAAACACAGTGAGTACGATTCACATTATTCACGAAAACAACGAATGGCTGGAGCCCCTGCGCGGCGAGTTAAATGCGCTGGGCCTGCCCTGGCGCGAGTGGTTCATGGCCGAGGGATTTGTCGACCTGCACAAGGAAGCGCCGGAAGGTGTGTACTACAACCGCATGAGCGCCAGTTCACACACGCGCGGGCACCGCCTTTCGCTGGACCTGACCGCTCCACTATTGAGTTGGGTCGAGTTCCACGGGCGCCGGCTTGTTAACTCGCGCCGCGCGCTACAACTTGAAAGCAGCAAGGCGGAGCAGTTGTTGGCGCTACAGGCGCACGGGATTCGCACGCCGCACACGAATATTATCAACGACCGGCGCGAACTGCTGGACGCGGCCTATCGCATCGGCTACCCCTTGATTGTTAAACCGAATCGCGGCGGCAAGGGCACGGGCGTGCAACTCATTCACTCGCTGGCGGAGCTGAGTTACGCCGCGGCGCATTACGAGGACTGGAGCTCGCCCGACGGCATTAACCTGGTGCAGCAATACGTTAAACCGGCGGACGGCAGCATCACGCGCGTGGAGTTTATCGGCGGTGATTTTTACTACGCGGTGCGCGTTGACGCCACCGGCGGATTTGAACTGTGCCCGGCGGACGCATGCGAAATCCCCTTAAACAAGGCCTCTTCTGATTTGACTCTTGTTAACCCCGCTGGTGCGGCAAACGAACCGGCCGCGACGCTCAACTCTGCCGGCGACGCTTTCTGCCCGGTGGGAACAGCGGGCGCGTCCGCCGACAAGTTCAGCGTGATTCAGAATTACAGCAATCCCGACATCGAAAAGTACGAGCGTTTCCTGCTGGCCAACGGCATTGAAGTCGCCGCACTGGAATACGTTCGCGCCGAGGACGGCACGCGCTACGTCTACGACGTCAATGTGAACACGAACTACAACCGCCGCGCGGAACAGGCCGCCGGAACTGTCAACGGCATGCGCCGCCTGGCGGAGTTTCTGGGTCGGGAACTGCAGGCGCAGCAGCGCAAGGGCAGCGCGGCGCGCCTGCTGGAGGTGGTGTAGCAGCGCGTAATGGATGTAAAGACTTGTGATTTCCTGTGATTTCTCCAAGACTCTCCCCGGCGTGCGCAGGCCGGGGGGAGCGTTTAAATAACGAGCCGCGAGCCCCGGGGGCACACAGCTCATACGCAGTTTTGCACAATATTGATGTATTTGCATCCGCTCAGCGACCCAAACGGGTCGTTCAGTCAAAAAAATTGAACACGCCAGTTTTTGGCACGCACGTTTTTTGAGCTGTGAGCCCTGAGGGCACACAGCTCATCCGTCGTTTTGCGTATTCTGGCCCGATCGCCGGGATCTCAGATCCTCAGACCTCCCACACGTAATCCACGATATTCCTCGCGCCGTCGTAGAACTTGCCGCCGACTGTGAACCCGTATTCTCGCGCCATCGCTTCTATCTGGCGCTCTGTGAACTTGCGCGCCGTCTCCGTGTGTATCGCCTCCCAGGCGTCAAAATCCACCGTCATGTTTAAAGCTGCGATGTCTACCTGCTGTGGAATCAGACTGACGATGCTGCTCTCGACCGTGCCGGCGATGGCATTGTAGGTCGTGTAGTACTGAAAGTTCTCCAGTTTAAAGTTGCCGCCGAACTCGGCGTTGATGCGTTTTAACAGATTGAAGTTAAACCGCGCCGTGACGCCGGCCGCGTCGTTGTACGCGCGAACAAGTTGTTGCGGGTCTTTTTTCAGGTCGAAGCCCGTAAACACTTTATCGCCCGGCTCCAGGCTGCGGCGCAGATTGGCCATGAAGTCGCGCAGTTCTTTTTGTTTAAAATTGCCGATGCTCGCGCCGAGGAACATTACAAATCGCGAGCCGGACTCCTCCGCGCGATTGCGCGGCACGCCCTGCTTGTAGTCCGTCACGTGCGGCTCCACCGCAAGTTGCGGCAGGCTGCCGCGCAGTTTGTCGATCAGCGCGTTGATTGCCGATTCGTTGAGGTCCACCGGCACGTAGCGAAAGGTAAAACCGCGTTGCAGCCAGTCGTCGATAATCACGCGCGTTTTTTCGCCGTCGCCCGCGCCGAGGTCGACAAGATCGACCGAACTTCCGTCGACCAGTTCAGCAATGGCGTCGCGGTGGAGCGAAAGAATCTCTTTTTCCGCGCGACCGGTGTAGTACTCCGGCTGCCGCAGAATTTGTTTAAACAGACTCCATCCTTCATTGTCGTAAATGTATTTACTGGGCAGTGATTTGCGTGCGCCGCTCAGACCCTCAATCACCGCTTCGGCAAATGGTCGCAATTCGGCAGAAATGTTCGGCGGCGGACTGTTGTATTCATCATTCATGGTTCATAACGTTCCTGAAATGGAAAGAACTGGTGTTCGATGGTGTCGAATGCGAAAGTGGGGTAAACAAGAAAATCATGCTGCAAACAGGCCGGGAGCGGATCAGAAAATTCCTTGCCGCTCCCGGCACGTGTTTGGCGTCACTTTCCGTCGGCGTGTAGTTTGCCGACCTGCGCGACCAGATCGGACAGGGCGACCTCATTCTGATCGCCCGTGTCGAGATGACGCAACTGGACCACGCCGCGATCCAGCTCTTCATCCGACGCAATAACAACCGCGGGGAATCCGCGTTTGGCGCCGAACTTCATCTGGGCCTTTAACGATCGCTCCTCCAGATAAAGTTCCGTGTTAATATGCGCGTTGCGCAGCATAGTTGCAATTGTAAGATAGTCGCCCAGGCGCGCGCGGTTCATGACCGTTACCAAAACCTGACTCGTGGTCGCCACGCCGCTCTCAATAATTCCGGCCTGAAACAGACGCGAAAGCAGGCGCGTCAGGCCGATCGAAATGCCGACGCCGGGCAGACTGCGACGCGAGAAGTAACCGGCCAGGTTCTCATAACGACCGCCGGAACAGATGCTGCCGACCTCGGGATGTTTAACCAGCACCGTCTCGTAAATGGTTCCGGTGTAGTAATCCAGGCCGCGCACCACGCTTGTGTCCAGACTCCAGGCGGAATCCGGCACGCCCAGCAGCGCCAGGCTCTCGGCCACCGTGCGCAGTTCATTCACACCTTCGACGAAGATCGCGTCATTGCACAAGGCGTCGAGTTTGTTTAACACGACTTCTTTGGACGGCTCCTGGTGCAGCGACATCAGGTCGATCAGGCTGGAAGATGTTTTGGCGTCGAGGCCCATCTTCAGCAGCTCGGCTTCGACTTTTTGCACGCCGATTTTTTCGAGCTTGTCCAGCGTGCGCAGCGCATTTCCGGCCGTGTCGGCGTTGATGCCCAGGTGTTTAACAAATCCTTGCAGCACCTTGCGGTTGTTAATCCGGATCAGGAATTCGCCGATATTCAACTCGCTGAACACCTGGTAAATCACGCTCGGAATTTCGGCGTCCGTCGTCAGGTCCAGCGCACCGTCGCCGATAGCGTCGATGTCACACTGGTAAAACTCGCGATAACGGCCGGCCTGCGCGCGTTCGCCTCGCCAGACTTTCTGGATCTGGTAGCGGCGGAAGGGAAAACTCAGATCGTTGTAGTGTTCAGCCACGTAGCGCGCCAGCGGGACGGTCAGGTCAAAGTGCATAGCCAGTTTGGTGTCGTCCATGCCGGGGTCTTCCACCAGGCGATGAATGCCGTAGATCTCGCGTTCGCTGCCGCCCTTGGCCGTCAGCGTTTCCTCGCGTTCGATCGCCGGTGTTTCAATCGGCACAAAACCGAAGCGCTCGTAGCTGCTTCTGATCACATCGAGAAAGCGGTTCTCGACGATCTTTTCCTGCGGCAACCATTCGGGGAACCCGCTGATTGCCTTCGGTTTGATAATCTGGTTTTCACTCATGATAATTCATCTGTCCCGCAGAGGCGGGCAGCTCCGGATGTATTACGGCAACACGCCAAGTTCGTCTATCGCCTGGCGGAAGCGCGCATCGTTGTTTAATACCTCGTTCATTGCTTCCATGCGTTCGTTCAGATATTCGTCGTCGACCATCGCACCGAATTGTTGCTCCAGCAGGTCGTAGATTTTGCCGGTCAGACCGCCGAGCGCAAATCGTTCGCGCGGCAGTGCGGCGGACGTCAGCTGGACGCCCTGCACGGCGCACATCAACTCGATGGCCAGCACGTAGCGCACGTTGGTGATAATTTTCGCCAGTTTGCGCGCGGAAAATCCACCCATGCTGACGTGATCCTCCTGATTGCCCGAGGAGGTAATCGAGTCGACGCTGGACGGATGCGCCAGCACTTTGTTTTCCGAGACCAGCGCGGCGGCCGTGTACTGCGCAATCATGAAACCGGAGTTCAGACCGCGTTTGTCCTTGTTTGCGCCGCTGAGTTCGCCGGGCAGGCCGTAACTCAGGTCGTCGTTCACCAGGGCAAAAATACGACGTTCGGAGATGTTGGCAATCTCGGCCATGGCAATCGACAGCGCGTCGAGCGGAATCGCCAGCGGCTGCCCGTGGAAATTGCCGCCGCTCACCGCCAGATATCCGCCCGCACCGTCGTCGACCACGACCGGATTGTCCGTGACCGCATTCATCTCCCGCTCCAGCACCGCTTTGGCGTAGGCAAAGGCCTCTTTCGACGCGCCGTGCACCTGCGGAATGCAACGGAAGGAGTAGCGATCCTGCACGCGGAAGACATAACTGATGTCCGTGCTCCACAGCGTGCGCAGGCGTTCGCTGGTTCTGGCCACGCCGTTGTGGTAGGGCTCTTCGGCGGCCTTATGATACGTTCCGCGCGCCGTCTGCGCGCGTTTGTCGGGGTCGGCGTAGAGTTCGCGGCTTTTGTCGGCCATCGCGATAACGCGAGCGCTGCCGGCCGTGGCGCGGCGCAGGTTCTCCGCCGTCAGGATCTGGCCTTTGTTTTCGCGCGCGCCGTTGAGGCGTGCATCGAAGGCGTCCAGCTCGCCCAATGTGGCTTCGAGGCTCAGCGCGCCGCCGGCGTCGGCTACTTTCAGCAGGTGATCGGCGTCGTACAGCGCCAGCACGGCGACGCCCAGGATAAATGTCGCGCCGTTTGTGAGCGCCATGGCTTCTTTGGCCTGAAGGTCGATCGTTGTAAAAGGAGAGCTGCTGCCCGGCACACTGAATTGTGTGACTTTGACGCGATTGCGCGCGCGGAAGTCCGGCAGCGCTTCGTATTGTTCCAGCGTAATGGTGCGGCCGTCCTCGTCCACCATCACGGCCCGGCAGTGTTTAAGCGCTATGGCGCGGTTAATGCCAATTTCCCTGATGAGGATTCTGGCTTCCGGTTCGCCGATTAACACGGAGCCGACATGCGCGAGCGGGGCCAGGTCTCCGCTGGCGCCCAGCGATCCGCGCTGCGGCACACAGGGGTGAATCCTGTTGTTTAACAGCTCCGTCAGTTTTTCCACCAGCTCCAGGCGCACGCCGGACTTGCCGATCATGAACGAATTGATTCGCAGCAGGATGGCCGCGCGCAGCACGTCGACGTCATAGGGCTCGCCGACGCCGGCGCTGTGCGACTTGATGTAGCGGCGTTGGAACTCCGCAATCTGATCGCGGTCGATCCGCACGCCTTTTAAGGAACCGACGCCCGTGTTAAAGCCGTAGATCGGCGGTGTTTTATCGTCGTCCAGCCATTTTTCCTGGATGTATCTGCGGACGTCGACAATTTTCTGAAGGGATTCCCGGTTCAGTTCGACGGTCGGATACGGAGCATTGTTAACAGGCCTGGCGCACCTGACGACATCACCGATCGTCAGCGAATGGCCGTTTAACTCGATAGTGTTTTGTGAATTGTCCATTCTTTCCACCTCGTAAACTTAAGTGCAGTGAACGGCTCTGCGCCGGGCATCACGCTGAAATTGGACTACCAATGCACTCGGACCTGCTGCAATTAAACAATCCGGCAAACTGGACGGGTTGATACTCCCGCGCACGGCGGTGGAATATCGCTCGCCCATTGTGAGTGCAAACTATGAAAAAGCAGACAATGCGCCCACAGGTGCGTGGAAGAAAATTGGCCTGGCAACTGCCGGTACAGCCGGTGCAGGCGCATCAGTTCCGGACAAAGGCGGAACTTACACGCATTTTCCATTAAAGTCAAAATTATTTAACCCGACTTATTTTTACCGGCGCGCGGCGCTCCACACAGGCTCCTCAACAGCCGACTTGAGGCTGCCTTGAGGCTTCGCTCTCCCCTGCGGGCATAGCTTGCTTTATGACCTTTTTGTTTGTCGGCGGGATTTCAGCGTCTCGTCGCCGAGCGGCAGTCAACCGGAAGTTCAGTGACGAACAAAAAGAAAAAGCAAGCCACCGCTGTTTAAGTGCTCGGATTATTCGGGTCAGGCAGGACATCTCGACGCACAGGGGAATTTCCAGGGGTATTTCTAGGGGTATTCGAGCATTCCATTTTCATCGAGCGCAACGCCGTAGTGGGCATCGTATGCCAGTCGAGTTTTGCGGCACAGTAGTTCGAGCGTGGCGCGAGCCGAACGGACCGACTCCACATCTGCGCGCAGTCGCGCCTTCCAGTTTTTGTCGAGAACCCTGTCATTCACCAAAGCAGATCGCAGTTGTTCACACAGGCAGGTATCTGAGTTTTCTTCCAGGATATAAACCAGCGGTGAGTCTTGTGTTGGTTGTTCGATGTTTAACTCCAACGTTGCCGCGTAGTAGTGAATTGCACGTTGCTCCGTGCGCTCCAACAGGACAAACATGTGATCCTGCAAGAGGACCTTGCAGAGAACTCTGGCCGAGTCCAGGACGGAGTTGGTCAGCACCGAACACAGTAATTTGCGCGGCTGAACCAGGCGCATGATAATCGGGTCTGGAAACAGTTCCTGAAGGTCGATCTCTATCTGTTTTCTCCTTTGCATCTTTGTGTCCTCCAATGCTACAGAATCGATTGCCGCCCCGAACGCCGAGAGTTTCGCTGACATCGAATCCGAAATTTTGGGCATACAGATGCCGGCCGAATTCCCCGTACCCGGCATGGAATCTGGTTCTGCGGCCACATGAGGCAACGCAAAACAGTCCGGCCGGAAATGCGCAATTCGATTGGCAGCGCTGTTCAATATTGTTTAGAACAATTTTAAATCCCCAGGAGGAGCGATGCCAAGTGAACATTTGGGGTTTGTTTGCCTTGTTTCTTTGAATTTTCAGCGTACTTTCGAAGGCAGACCCGGTATTCAGGCGACTTCATGGCCGCCGAAGGTCCAAATATTGGCATATTCTGTTGTGCGATTCACGGCACTGAAGTACCTGATTTGGGCATCTTTTGGCAGTTACTGACGCGTTGAACGAATCTGAACTAAAGGCAGGAAGTCCGGCATGGAGATCATACGGCAGTTAAACGGTGTAATCCGCGCGTTTTCAAGCCGCAAAAACCCGGCGAAAAAGTACCTTCTGCCGCCCGGGAACAACTCATCCAATTTGCTGGACTGCGTAATGTCCGGTCGTTTTGACAGTGAGGATGAGATTGCCAGATTTCTTTTCCCTGAGGATTCCCCGGACAACAGTAAATACCGTCAGACCAAACACGCTTTGATGCGCAAGCTCGAAACGCTGGTGTTGTTTCTGAACTTCGAAAATGCGACCGACCTGGACTGGCAGAGGAAGCTCTACAAGGTTCGTCGCGATCTCCTGATCGCCGAGGTCATGCGCTGGACGCGCAACTACGCTGCCGCGCATTTTTTTGTTAAACGAGCCGTGAAAACAGCCGAAAAATTTGACTTCACTCATGAGAGAATTTTTTGTTATGAAAAGTTGAGCCATTACTACGCAAGCAGGTCGGATCACAACGCCTATTCCATAAACGACCGGAAATTGGTCAACGCCCTGGAAAAGTTCAGTGCCGAACAACACTCCAGAAGATGGTTCACGCGCCTGCGCCTCGAGTTGCAACAGCGCACCAATCTGCCGGAACACATTCTTGACGAATTTCAAGCGGCCCTGCCTCTTCTCGATGCGAATCGCCTGCGCATCAAGTCGGGAGAGCTGCATTTACACTACGCAGAAATATCCGCGCAGGTATTCTCGCAACGGGAAAACTACAAAGATGCTGTTGGTGTATTTGAAGAGTTAAGGGAATTCCTGGCGGCGAATCCGGAAAAAGTCTACAAGTGGATTCCTGGTTTAACCTATTCCAGGCTCAGTTGTTTTAATCTGTGCCTACGCAATTTTGATGAGGCCGAAAAATACGCGGAATTGGCGCTGGAGGCATCCACAATCAATTCTTTCAACTGGTTTCTGGCGTCGCAGGAATACATGATAGTCTGCCTTCACTCCCGCAATTACCGCCGGGCTGCCGAACTATTTAAAACGGCACTTCAACAACCAAACTTTCACAATCGAGAAAGTTCCGTGCGTTTAAAGACACATGGAACCTTCGAGGCATACCTGAGACTGTTCCTGGATGACGATAGTGTTCTGCCGCGGGAGGTGACAGTCTGGCCGGAATTTTCTCCCTTAAACATCACTCTCGACGGCCTCGACATTCCACAGGACACACGTGCAGGCATGTTATTATCCGCAGTACCGTACATTCTGATACACTACCTCAAACACCGCATGTTTGAACTTGTTGAGTCCAGGTTGCAATCCGCTGGATACTATGTCAAGAAATATTCACGGAGTGAAACTGTTCGTCGACGCTTCCCCCGTCTATTATGTTTCATACAACTGTTTGGAATCATGGTTGACTGTGAATATCGGTTCGACGCAACGCTCAAGAAATCGGCTCCACTTCTGGCAAAGCTTGAGTCAATGTACAAGAAAGCCGGTGGACAAGATGACATGATCGAATTTGCGCCATTCCAGCATGTCTGGGAATTGGCCTTAAAGGAGCTACAGAAGATCGAAGCAGAAGGACTGTTTACCAGGCCGCGTTAGATTGATGATTACAACAGATTCCCTGGAACGCTTGGCGCCGACTTGCGGTTTGTGGCTTGCTTTTTTCTTTTTGTTCACTGTTGAATCTGCAGCAATCAGAGGAATTAACATTGTACAGCAGTGCAACATCATGCGTTGAACGATTGTTCACATATCACCCGCTGCCAAACAAAATCATCATGGAGCCTGAGATGCGAACTTGGTGAAGCAGCTCAAAGCGGTCAGGGTGATACTGCCGGCAATTTCCTGCGCAGACTGGAGCGCCTGCAATTCACACATAATTAACAACTTGGCAATTGATCAGCGGTCCCGAGAGGACTCGAACCTCCGACACCAGGTTTAGGAAACCTGTGTTCTATCCAGCTGAACTACGGGACCAATTTCCGCGCCGCGGCGCACTTAAACACATGTGTTTAACAAAAAACAGAGACGGCAAGCACATCCGTGCTTCCCGTCTGAAATGTTCGGGCCTGATTGTAGCCGGCGACGTCAGTGTATCGTGTCGTCGCCGTTGAGCAACATGCGGCTGCCGCTCAAATAATCGCCGTCGGCGTTGAACACCACCGAGGCGATGGCGGCCTTCAACTCCGTGCCGCTCAGATCGTGGTCTTCGTCGGCAGTAAGGCGGTCGATGAGGATTTCGAGATGCTCGTTGCTGATCAGTCCCAGTTGCAGCATCTGCAGCAGATAACCGAAAGTCTCCGCGCCGAGGGACGAACGCTCGCGATGATCCAGAATCCGGAACGAAGCCGTATTGGCAATGTCGTCGTTGCTGATCACCTGATCCGCGAATTCCATGCGGTCGATCAGCCAGGAGAATGCCGTCGAAATTTCCGTGGGCGTGTACCCCTGAGCGCTGAGCTCGTCGACGACAACGTCGTTGAGGTTAGGCACCTCACGCATTTGCGCAATCACGTGCGCAATGATTTCAATGATTCTCTCGTGCATTTGTACCCGTCGGAACATACACATGTCATGTAGGTGGAACAAGCCTGATTTATTGCCTGCCGCCGTCCCGGCCATTTTTACCAGGCTGCGGCAATGTTTTCGTCCTCAAGTTTGCGCATCTGCGCCCGCCCCGCATCGTCCGCATCGTCGTAGCCCACAACGTGCAGAACTCCGTGAGCGACCAGGCGCATCATCTCGTGACTGAACGAGACGCCGTATTCGGCTGCCTGGCGGCGCGCCATTTCGGCACAAACATAAATTTCGCCATCTACAAGCTCATCATCAAGGGAAAAACTGATGACGTCCGTAGAATAGTCGTGATTGAGGAACTGCTTGTTGATGCGTTGCATCTCTTTGTCGTCGACCACAACCACGCTGACGCTCCCCTCGCGCCGCTGATGGCTGCGCAAAACACACTCGACGACGCGCCGCATTTTGAGGCGCGGAATAAAGCGCGTTTCAGTTGTGTTGTAGATGCCTATCTCGAAATGTTCGGTTGCGGCGCCACGCGCCTGCGAAGATTTTTGTGTGGATGGAGCCATGAATGCGCCGCCTGTGGATGGACGATTACTCGCCTTCAGCGCCGATGACCGCTTCGGTCAGCGAGAGCTGCATGGCGGACATCAGAACACGCGGGTCGAGTTTGCCGAAGTCCGACGTCAGAATCTCACGGCGAATATTGACGAACATGGAACATGTACAGCGAGCGCCGACGACGAGACAGGAGACGTGTCCGGAACGCACGCCCAGGAAAATGACCTCGTCCGGTTCAAACAGCATGTAGGTCGAACAGTTGTGCAGTTCAAAATAGCCGTGTTGCGTCTGCGCCACCACGAGTGCGCCTCTGGCGTCGCCGCCCAGATCCACGTCGCTGTGCAGCGTCAGGTTCAAAGACTGTTTTGATTCCTCGTGGCTCAGGCGAAACATATAGGAGCCCTCAACCACCTGGGCCGCACCGCCAAGGACAGCGGCAATGCTGTCGGCATCGGATTGAGTAAAATCAAAACTCATAGTTGGCGCACCTGTTTTCCGCTGATTGCGGCACGCGCGGGGAATTGCCCCGACTGCTCCGCAAATTTTATGTATTTTTGCCGTTCATGTTCGGCGGCTGTAACGAGGCAACGCCGCCCGCAGACGCATGAAGCGCCGCATAAATTAACAAATTGCCTCGATTTTACGAACTTCAGTAGCATTGACAGTACGATGAAGATTACCTTCCCCAACGGAGACGTCAAGGAATTTCCCGCCGAAACGACGGGAATGCAGATTGCAGAGTCGATTTCACCCGGTCTGGCCCGCAACGCGGTGGGCATCGTGGCCGACGGCACAACTCTGGACCTGACGACGCCGATCACCACCGATGCTACGGTTCGGATCCTGACGTTCAGCGATGACGAGGGCAAGCAGATTTTCTGGCACTCCTCCGCTCACCTGCTGGCCGAAGCGCTGCAGGAACTGTACCCCGGTATCAAATTCACGATCGGCCCGCCGATTGAAAACGGCTTTTACTACGACGTCCTGCTGCCGGACGATCGCAAGATTTCGCCTGAAGACTTCGAGACAATCGAAAACAAAATGAAGGAGCTTTCCAAAAAGAATTCAGCTTTCCAACGCATCGACGTGTCCTGGGAGGACGCCGTCGACATGTACAAAAAGGAAGGCAACGAATTCAAGCTGGAACTGCTCGACACCTTCAAAGGCCAGGACATCACGCTCTATCGCCAGGGCGACTTCCTGGACCTCTGCCGCGGCACACACGTGCCGACGACGGGCATGCTCAAGTTTGCCAAGGTGCTGTCCGTAGCCGGCGCATACTGGCGCGGCGACTCGGACCGCGAGATGCTGACGCGCGTCTACGGCGTGTCTTACCCCAAAAAGCAGATGCTGGAGGAAGACCTGCACCTGCGTGAGGAAGCCGAAAAACGCGACCACCGCAAGCTGGGCAAACAGCTGGAGCTGTACACGATTACGCAGAAAGTCGGCTCGGGCCTGCCCATCTGGCTGCCGAACGGAACAATGCTGCGCCGCACGCTGGAGCAGTTCCTGCGCGAGATGCAGATTACGGCCGGTTACCAGGAGGTGATCACGCCGCACATCGGGCACCTGGACCTGTACCGCACCTCCGGCCACTATCCTTATTACTCGGAGTCGCAGTACTCGCCGATCCAGGTGGACGACGAGGAATACCTGCTCAAACCGATGAACTGCCCGCATCACCACCAGATCTACGCCAGCAAGCCGCGCTCCTACCGCGACCTGCCGGTGCGTCTGGCAGAATTCGGGTCCGTCTATCGCTACGAGCAGTCCGGCGAGCTCAACGGCATCTCTCGGACGCGCGGCTTTACGCAGGACGACTCGCACATTTACTGCACGCCGGAGCAGATCAAGGACGAACTGAAGAGCGTCGTCAACCTGACGCAGATCGTTTTCCGCACTTTTGGACTGGAGCCGTTCACGCGCCTGTCCTTCCGCGACGACGACGAGACCAAGTACGCCGGCGATCCGGCCGACTGGGAGCGCGGTCAGCGCATCCTCAAGGAGGTCGCCGACGAGATGGAACTGGACTACGTCATCGGCGAGGGCGAGGCGGCGTTCTACGGTCCCAAGATCGACTTTATCGTACGCGACGCGCTGGGCCGCAAATGGCAGCTCGGCACGGTGCAGATCGACTACGTCATGCCCGAGCGTTTTGAGCTTGAGTACGTCGGCTCGGACAACGCCAAACACCGCCCGGTGATTATCCACCGCGCGCCGTTTGGATCGATGGAACGTTTTATCTCGATTCTGATCGAACACTACGCCGGGAACTTCCCTTTCTGGTTAGCCCCCGTGCAGGCAACCGTTCTGCCGATAACCGACGATCAGGCCGATTTTGCGCAGGCGGTGCACGCCGAGCTGGAAAAACGCGGCGTCCGCGCGACGATCGACACGCGCAGCGAGAAGATCGGCCGCAAGATCGCCGAAGCCGAGCAGGCCAAAATCCCCTTCAGTTTGATCATCGGCGCACGCGAGAAAGAAGCCAACTCCGTGGCCCTTCGCGAACACACCGTCGGCGACCGCGGCAAGATGCCGGTCGGTGAGTTGTATGAACTGCTTGAGCAGCTCTCGGCACCCGGAGCCACTGAGCACAAAAGCGAAGAGTCCGCCTAAGAGTTTACCCGTAAGAGGAGTTTAAGTCCCAGAGCCGTCTAGTTTCGAGCGCAACGGCCGTAAGCTACATGGTAAAAATAGGCGGGGCAGAAATTCATAGAAGCCGCCGGTGACTTTGTTGCCGGCGGCTTTTTTTATTGGGTTGTGGTGTGGCGACGCCGGTCTCAAGTACCTGGGTATGCGAAACACCCCCATCTACAAATTACCACGCAGCTCAATGCCTCCGCAAGACTATAAAACTCAACGGACGCTAATACTTGCTCAATGTGCGCTGTTTCGTACTGTCCGATGCCAATGAATTTTCAAATTCAACAGTTAACAAAATAATCAGAAAGCAAGCCCGATGTTAAAGAGGGCGCTGCAACAAATCTATGCCTGCCTGAGCCGGCAAGCTTAAACAGACCGGATACGATTGGCCTTGGAGAACTCTCCTCCCCTGCCAAATTTGCGGAATACACAAGAGCACCACTTCCCCAGTCAAACGCACAAGCCATATTCGCGGACGGCAGGAAATTGACGATTGAGCCTCATAGACAAGCAATATTGATTAAAGACCCAGCGAAGTTGGAGCCGCTCAGACCAGCCTGTACCTTCTACCACCCAATGAGCACTATTTCAATAACAATACAACCGTGACACAGACAGCATTCTACATGATGGCGTACAAGTGACCAAGCTCTTTGAGAATCTCTGCCACAAGGTTAAATTTGCAAATGGATTATATCAGCGACCCCGCTGCGATACCGCAGCACGTCAAGCGCGAACAATTGGCGCAAGAGCTGGCTGAATGTACGACGCTGCAGGCCAAAGTCGGGCTTCTGGGCAATCAGGCAACGCTCGACAATGTGATTCCGACGGCATCGGAATTTGTAGCAGACGCAATCGCGGAGATGCTTGAGGATGCGCCGCAGGACAGTCCCGAACGGGCCGAACTGGAATATGTTCGCGGCAAAGCACTGGCTGAACAGGACAAGTATGCCGCTGCTGCTGTAAGTTTCAAAACGGCAGCCGAGCTTGCGGGCCGACGGCAGGATGCGGAATTGCAGTTCAAAGCCGAAGCCGAATGGGCGCTCAGTTTGTTGACCGGCACCAATCTGGATCTTGGGATTGAAACACTGGAAAAAAAACGTACGCAGCTGGAAAACACAGTCGATCTGCTCGATGAAACAAGCTATAAACAACGCCTTTTTCTGGTCGTGTGTAATTTGAGCAGACTTTACGTCATCAAAGGTTTTTACAGCACTGCTTTGATCGCGGGCAATGAAGCACTGAGTTTAATAGAATATTCAACATCCAGTCTTAAAACATTTGCAGTTTACAGCAGCCTGGCGACCGCACATAACAATCTGGGAAGTTTTGCTTCAGCGCAACACTATTACGAACTGGCAATTGCGCTGGCCAAACGCGAGAAAAGTCGCACCTTACTTGGAAAGGCGCTCATCAATCTTGTGCAACACCGCCTGACGCAACTGATTGCCGATGAGACTACGCTGCGCATGCTTAAAGATGCCGACTCCTATCTACGCCTGGATGCGCAGGAACCGCAACGTTTATCGATCACCTTCAGCCATGTACTCTACCACACCCAGAGCGAAGAGTACGAACTTGCAACGCAGTATGCACAAAGAGTTCTTGCTTTGGCTGCTCAGCGCAAGGTACCGGCGATCAGCAGCAATGCACATGCATTTATGGCCAAAATCTTGTTAAAACAAGATAAGTTAGACGAAGCGCTGTTTCACGCCGAAAAAGCCGTCGAGTCCGTACGGATGCTCAACAACGCAAATCAGACCAGGATGTGCCTTGCAACGCTGGCTGAGGCGCATAAAAAACTTGGTCAATTTGAGCAAGGTTTTACTTGCCTGGAAGAAATAGTCGCAATCCACAACGATCAGCTGGTCGACAGCCACAAACAGTTGCACGCCGAACTACAAGCCACCGTGGCAGTGACGAGTCAACGCCGCGAGACGGAAATCGCAAAACTCGAAGCTGAAAAACAGACATTGCTGGCTCAGCAGCACGAAATGCAGCGCAAAGAAGTTCATCGTGAACTCGTTGCCAAAGCCCTCAAAATCTCAGAAACTACCAATCTGCTGAATTCACTCAAGAGTTCGGTCGCCAAAGTGCGCAATGCTAAAAGCAAAACGGTCAAGACTGTGCTGCTGGACCTGACGCGTGAAATCAACAACTTCATCGACGATGAGCAGAGTCGCGATACCTTTGAAGAGGAATTCTCCGCACTGTTTCCCAACTACATCGATTTGCTTTCGCGCGAATACCCTGAACTCACCGAGCAGGAACTGCGCATTTGCGCTTTGATTCGTCTGAAAATTTCCAACGACAATGTCTGCCGCATTATGCGTATTGCCAAACGCAGCATCGAAAGTTATCGCTACCGCATTCGCAAGAAACTGGGTTTGGATCGCGGGACGGATCTGAGCGCGTTTCTGGTCGGATTCGGCGACTAGGCAAACGGTATTTACCGTATCACATTTTTGCAGCGCAAAGCTAGTATTCATGCGCCCTACAGCAATTTTGGGCAGGCATTGCAGTGGAATTGCAGTATTGCGCAGCCCCCTTCCTGCTTGTAAATTGGCTTCAGGAAAAACAACAAAAGGTCTCCGGTCGATCAGGACCGATTCAAGGCTACGCCGGCATGCGGGTGACGGCAAGAGCGACAGATAACAAGCACATGCAAGAATGATTCAGTAGTCGGCATTAATAGTATGCCGAAGCACATCTGCATGTCCTAAGTTAACTAGCAGCATTCCGCACAGAATCCTCATCAGTAAACGCAACGCGCCGAAGGGTGATCTTGATCGCCCTTCAGCGTGCAGGGATTGTCTGTGCCCGACGCAGCATTTCAAGCTCAATGTGGTAGATAAATCATTAACATTTTTCCTAATTAATCGCGGATGAGACATGCGAACAAATAACAAACTCGCGGGATTGCAACATCCTGTTAAACAGTTCAGAAAAGCGGTGCGTCAGTTGCAGCGGCTGCGCGAACGCAGCGAACAGGATCGCAGCGTGCGGCGGCGAATTAAACTGCTGAGCGCTCGTGTAAAACAACTATTGAGAGTGCTTAACCGCTTCGGCAGTCAAAGTCGGCAGGTGCAATTGCTGAAACGGGCAAGCAGCCTCGGATTAACAATGCTCGCGGGTCTGACGTTAAGTCCGGCAGCGCAGTCGACGACTTTGTCGGTTACAAATGTTGCGCCGACTGTTAACTCTGTGCAGGTCGACAGTCAAGCCAACATTTCGCTGACCTTCAGTAAAAAGATGAACACGGCAGAATTGCAGACCGCCGCCGATCCGGTCAATGCAAATCTGATTGTTTACGGCTCTCTGAGCGGCAATCTGAGCACGAATGCAGCGACGAGTTACTTCAACAATGACACGCGCGTCGAGATCGATGATTTGCAGCGCGACTTCCTGCCCGGCGAAGAAATCACAGTGATTGCCAAAGATCTGGTAGCCGACGATCATGAGACGCTGACGCGCGGCGGCGTGTATTCCTTCCGCGCCAAAGCCGCTTCGGCGCCGGCGGCATTTCTCAAAAGTTTTCCAGGCGAAGCCGGCGTTAAACAATTTGAACTTGGCGACTTTGACGGCGACGGCGATGTTGACTATGCGGGTATTGACGACAACAATCTTTATTTCTGGTTGAATGACGGCCTGGGCAGTCAGGACGATACAGAATACATCACAGCGGACATCGTGGAGTTGGTTGCGGGCGACTTCAACGGCGACGGACATCTGGACGTAATTGGAACACGACAAGTTGGAGTCAATCAACAGGCCACGGTATTCCTGAACAATGGCGACATGAGTTTTGCGCAGTCGAGTTTTACGATCCCTGAAGTCTCTCCGCAAAACCCCTCTGTTGGCGACGTAGATAATGACGGCGATCTGGACATTGTTTTTCCGCAAGGTACAGCGGGCATCAATTCCGTCATGATGTTAAACAACGGCGACGCCACATTTGCATCGCGTCCAATCATCGATCCGCCGCGCGGCAGTGGATCGGCGCTGGGCGACATTGACGGCGACGGCGATATCGATCTCATTTTAACAGCCCAAAGCGGCTCAACCGTCGCCACCAAAATCTACACGAACAATGGCGACGCCACGTTCAGCAGTTCTACCTTTGGTGAGAACGGTTATCGCACCGTCAGGCTGGGCGACATCGACGGCGACGGCGATCTGGATGCATTCCTCTCGGGCAGATTTTCGACCAGTGCCGTGTGGTACAACAACGGCGACGGCACATTTTCCAGCAACGCCATCAGTCCAATAGTAAACAGTCTTTCAGCGGAAATGGGCGATTTGGACGGCGACGGCAGGCTTGACATCGTGATGTTGGGCGGACCGGTTTCCGGCGAACCTGAAACTCCGATCCATGTCTTCAATAACTTTATTCATGGGGGATTCAACCGCGGCGAATTCGACCCAATGACCTTCAGTTGCGCGGGCCGATTTGATCTGGGCATTGCCGACATGGACGGCGACGGGGATTTGGACATCGTGACATCCGAAGTCGTCGGCGCGTGTTGCAGTTTTCGCAACGCGATCCATCTGAATGCTTCGTTGGCCTTGAAACTCGATCCAATCAGCGATGAGTGCCGTTTTGTCTCCGACAGCCGAATCTTTCTAAACTTAACAGGCAACAATCTACCGAGCGCCACCAGGGCAGTTTTAACGCTGCCGAACGATCAGGAGGTCTCGCTGTCAACAACTACCGACTCGCCATTCGACATGCGCGTGGAGATTCCGGCAGGCAGCGGCACGCTGCCGGGCTTATATACCATTGATCTCTTTGCCGACTGCGGCGCAGCCAGTGCGACGTTCACTCTCAAGCCGAACTTAACGATCAGCGGACCGCAATGCGCCTGTCCGGAAGTAGAATATAACTATAGCGCCACGCCGCAACTGGCTTCGGGCGAGAGCAACAGTTGGTCGGTTGAAGGCGGCGTGATCGTCAGCGGCCAGGGCACTGATGCAATTGTTGTTGAGTGGGATCAAAGTACGATTGCCACAATTACGCTCGACCGGACTTCCTCCCTCGGCGTTACGAGCAGCATCGTCAAGAATCTGGATGCCAAAACACTGATCGTACAACCGGACATACGCCTGCTGGGCAAAGGCGGCACGATCGATGTCGACGTCCTGGCTAACGACATCGGAAACAAGCTTGAAATTGAGGACTTCGGCGGCCCGCAGAACGGATCAGTCGAAATCGTAGATGAAACGTTCCGCTACACGCCTGATGCCGGCTTCAACGGTGTTGATGTCATTCGCTACGGCGTCGTAGATGAAGATGGTTGCAACGCCGGTTCACAACTTGCACTGGTCG
The DNA here is from genome assembly GCA_030430495.1 of bacterium. Taxonomy (GTDB): domain Bacteria; phylum Bacteroidota; class Ignavibacteria; order Kapaibacteriales; family UBA7675; genus JAUIKM01. The sequence continues at coordinate 43,550 of JAUIKM010000024.1, forward strand.
TCGGCCAGGCAAAGGTTCCCGGCAGTCTGCATTACGTTGAACGTCAAAAAAACGGCGCAAACGGCAACGCGGGCCTCAGACGCGTCAATGATGTGCTCGTCAGCCCCGACGGACGGCATGCCTACGCCGCCGGCCGCAATGATCACTCAATTGTGTTGTTTCAGCGCAACAGCGAAGACGGAACGCTTAGCTTTGATAGGCGCTGGCGCCACGGCAAAGGCGGCGTGTCGGGCATTAAATACATCTCCAAACTGGCCTTTAGTCCCGACGGCGCGCACCTCTACGCCAGCGGCTTCGGCAACAATGCAATTGCCGCCTTTGAACGCGATGCGCATTCCGGCGAGTTGACATTCGTCGAGCGCCAAAACATGACGGGCCGCGCCCGTCCCAAAGGCCTGGAAGTCTCGCCCGACGGCAAACACCTCTACGTTGCCGCCAGCCGTACGAATGCAGTGGAAGTTTATGCGCGCGATGCGCATTCCGGCGAACTGGAATTTGTTGAACGCCTGCGCGACGGCCGCGACGGCGTCGATGGTCTGCGCGGCGCAGCCGATGTGGCGCTCAGTCCCGACGGCAAACACGTGTACGCCGCCGGCCCCGGCGATGATGCGGTCGCCGTCTTTAGCCGCGATGAGGCCAGCGGAGAGTTAACATTTGTTGAACGCCTGCGTGACAACAACGGCGGCGTCAATGGCCTGAACGATGCGGTCGCGGTTGCGGTCAGCAGCGACGGATGCTATGTCTATGTTGCCGGCAATCAGGATGACGCTGTCGCCGCATTCGCGCGCAACGACAGCAGCGGTGCATTGACATTCATTCAGGACTACGCTGATCAGGATGCAGGCATCGATGGACTGTCCGGCATCGCCGATGTAGCATTGGCGCCTGACGGTCTGCAAGTATATGCCGCCGGCGAAACCGACAATGCGCTGGCCAACTTTTCACGCAAAGTCAAAAACGGCGATCTTAACTTTGAGGAGCGAATAAAAGACGGTCAAGTGGGCGGCGTCAACGGACTGGAAGGCCCCAAGGGCGTCAACGCAAGCCCCGATAGTCGTTTTGTCTACGTTGCGGGCGCCGGCGAAAACTCCGTTGCGGTTTTCCGTCGCAACCTGCACCCGATCGCGCAGGACGACGTCATGTCAGTTGAAATCAAAGTTCCGAGCAACCCGAATAAATCGCCTAAAATCAAAGCGACGGTGTTTAACATTCTGAACAACGACGTCGATCTGGACGGCGCGCCTATCAAAATCAGCAACATAACGCAACCGGATCTGGGCGACCTGACTTATAACATTGACTCTACGGCAGTCAGTTTTGCGCAGGACGTTGTGGATTTGTCGGACTATGAGGGCGACGGCATCGGCAATTTCCTCAATTTTGAATACACAATCCGCGATGATGAAGGTAAAACTTCAACAGCAACGGTCAGAATCACCGTCGGGCTCGATTTGCCCAAGCTGGGCCAGATTCAGACGCAAACGCAGCTCGACACGCTCAAAGCGCGCGGCATTTTACAACAGTTAAACATTGCTCCGAACCCATCGGCGGGCAGCAGTCGATTGAGCTTTAAGTTGTTTAGCGATGCCTATGTTGAAGCCGTGGTTCACGATGTTACTGGACGCCGCGTAGCGAACTTGCTGGACGAGGAATTTACGCGCGGTGAGTTTCTGGTTGACTGGAACGGAGCTTCGCAGACAGGCGGTTCGCTGCAAAACGGCACGTATTATATCATTGTCAGCGCAACAAATGATTACGGGCAGGAGCAACGCGTCATTCCATTTGTGTTGATGAAGTAATTCTGCGACGAATGAATCTGAGAGTTCGGATTGTCGCGGCAGCACACTGCGGCAATCCGCTGGCTCATCCGCATACATGCTGCGTTTAACAGTTGACGGATTGTTAACATAGCATGTGAACCAGGCCCGGAATCTACCACATTCCGGGTTTTGTGTTTTACCGGCATTTGGTGAATGTTGCCACGTAATTGGAAGCTAACCTTTTTACACTCCTTGGTTTGCGTTTTTTTGCTTGTAATTGCAACACAAGGTTTGAAATTGCCTGAGCGACAATAGCGACTTAACAGACATGCGGTTCAAGCCCAGTCTCAAGTCTCCGGGCTGCGAACCACCCCCCGCCCCAATTACAATCTCTTCAATTTCTCATACCCAAAACAAGGCCATAATTCTCAACGGACTCTAAAACGAACTTAGCGGACATTTCCGATCCGCTGTGCCGGCAGTCGGACTCAGTCTCAAATACTTGGGGCTGCAAACCACCCCCACTCATATATTACACCGCCAAAAATCTTCTCGCCAGGCAAATCAACTCTCCGGACCCAAAATCGACTTAAACGGCCTAATATATTCAATACGCTCGCCGCATCAGTTCACGTACAAGTGCAAGAACATTCAACTCCAAACTCAGGAACCAGCAAAAACGCAAGCCCAAGCCTGAGACCAAGGTGAAGCGCAGCGGAACAAAGGGCTCAAAGCGCCGCCCCAAACCACAATACTACTAACAAAAAAAACGACGACCCGCCCAAACGAGTCGCCGTTTTTAACTTAACAAGTCCAAAAGACCCGAAACTTAAGAACTCATCGACGTCATGAAGTCTTTGTTGCTCTTTGTGCCTTTCAGACGGTCCAGCAGGAATTCAATCGCTTCCTGTTGTGAGAACTCGCTCAGGACCTTGCGCAGAATCCAGATGCGGTTCAGCTCTTCCGCCTTGATCAGCAACTCCTCGCGGCGCGTGCCGGATTTGTTGACGTCGATGGCCGGATAAACGCGGCGCTCCGAGAGCTTGCGGTCCAGCACCAGCTCCATGTTGCCCGTGCCCTTGAACTCTTCAAAAATCACCTCGTCCATGCGGCTGCCCGTGTCGATCAGCGCCGTGGCAATGATCGTCAGCGAACCGCCCTCCTCAATGTTCCGCGCCGCGCCGAAGAAACGCTTCGGTTTGTGCAGTGCATTCGCGTCGACACCGCCCGAGAGAATCTTGCCCGAGTGCGGAATCACCGTGTTGTGCGCGCGCGCCAGACGCGTGATCGAGTCGAGCAGGATCACGACGTCGTGCTGGCCTTCCACCAGGCGCTTCGCTTTTTCGTGCACCATGTCCGCCACCTGAACGTGACGCTCGGGCGGCTCGTCAAAGGTCGAGGCAATCACCTCCGCATTGACCGAGCGCGCCATGTCCGTCACCTCTTCGGGACGTTCGTCGATCAGCAGCACGATCAGTTTTACTTCGGGGTGGTTGCGGGAGATACTGTTGGCTATCTTCTGCAGCAGGATGGTTTTACCGGATTTCGGCGGCGAGACAATCAATCCGCGCTGCCCCATGCCGATCGGCGCCAGCAGGTCGATAATCCGCATGTCCGTCTCGCCCGGAACCGTCTCCAGCTTCAGGCGCTTCGTCGGGTACAGCGGCGTCAGGTTGTCAAAAATCGTGCGGTCCCGCATGATGTCGGGATCGACGTAGTTGACCAGCTCCACCTTCAGCAGCGCAAAAAAGCGCTCGGCTTCCTTCGGCGGACGCACCTGGCCCGTCACCGTGTCGCCCGTACGCAGGCCGAAACGTTTGATCTGGGAAGGTGAAACGTAAATATCATCCGGCGAGGGAAGGTAGTTGTAGTCGGGCGAACGCAGGAAACCGTAGCCGTCCGGCAACTGCTCCAGTACACCTTCGCTGAACGTGATTCCGCTTTCCGGCGCGTGCGCGGCGGCCTGATGCTGGGCGTGCGCCTCAATAATCTTGAAAATCAGTTCCTGCTTGCGCAGGTCGCTGATATCCTCGATGCCGAGGTCCTTGGCTATTCTTGTCAGCTCGACGATCTTCTTTGCCTTCAAGGCGGCAATATCGACCCGGCCCGACAAATTGTCATTTTGCGCTTGGGGCATTACTTCAACCTGTTTATGCTGTTTGATTGGATTTGCAAAGCGATGGGGGCGGCGGAGAGCACGCCCGGCGGGACTTTAACCCTGCCGATCCGCTGCACGCCTGAAGAACGCAAGACCATCTTTCTGCGGTCATGCGCCGGAAAATTTCAACTCAACACCGAAATACGCCGTTCTGCGCTGTTTAACAACGCACGTTCCAGTGCCGGATAATCATTGGAAGAGGAACAAACTAAACGCAGCCGTCGCCTGAGCAGCTATCTGCAATGCAATTCCGCAATCAGTAACAGGGTAAGAGCTAGCTATTATCGGTCTTGCATAAGGAGGCGTACTGGAAGAGGGCGCCCGCATGCGGGAAACAGCGGGTATCACGTCTGAACTGGACGTATTAGTGTACGGCGACGCAAAATTAAACCACACATTTTCAAAAGTCAACAAAAAACTGTCCAACGTCCATTTATCTCTGTCCAACGTCATCGCCGCCGACGCCCGGACACGTAGAAAAATGGCCCGCGATTTGCTTGTTCGGGCGCGCACTTTTTACCGCTGTTTTTGTCCTTTTTGCACCTGCAATCGTTCTTCACGCCAGGTTGGATGCGCCCTCAGCCTGCTCCGTGTATTTTGCGTTCCCCGCTCTCCGGTCCGTTGTCGGCCTCGTGTACCGCTTTGAGCTCCGGCTGCTTCCTGCGGCTTTGCCGGCACTCAGGCTCTTTGGTGTTTTTTCTTGTTTGTCGCCGTGTTTCCCGCCGCCGGTCGTCGTTGCGGTTCGCTGTTTTTGAATCTTGCGCCGCGCCGCGCGACTCTCGCCCGCCCGGCTGCTTGAGATGGTTTAAGCTTAAACGTTTTGTACTGCGCCGCACGCTGAATCGCCGACGGCCCCCTTTAAAATGCCGCGATCCCGTCGCAGGGATGACGGGATCGCGGAGATATCGCTGTTGTATTGTCGCGCTCGATCCGTGGAGGTCGGATCAGGAGCGGGTCAGACTATTATCGCTTGAGCTGGTTGATCTCGGCCAGGAACTGGTCGCTGATCGTGACGGTTCGGGAAGCGGCTTCAAAAGCCCGCTGCGTCGAGATCAGGTCCGTAAATTGTTCCGTCAGGTCCACGTTCGACTCTTCCAGCGCCTTGCCGGCGATGCTCGTCGAGGGGAAAATCTCAACCGCCGTGCCGATCTGCGGCAGACCGCTGTTCGGCGACACCGAGTAGAAACTGCCGCCTTCCTTGCTCAGACCGCCCGGGTTCGTGAATTTCGCCACGACCACCTGGCCCAGCAGTTCCGACTGGCCGTTCGTGAATGCGCCGACGATTTTGCCGGTCTGGTCGACGGAGATCAGCGACAGTTCGCCCGAAGCGTAGCCGTCCTGTCCCGTCGCCGACACCGTATTCTGCGCCGCGAACTGCGTCAGGCCGCCCAGCAGGTTGCCCGCTTCGGCCAGCGTCAGCGCCAGGTCTTTGGGCGTGTCTTCATCAAATGCGGTCGAAGGCGTGCCGTTGATCAGCTCCAGCTTGTCGTTCAGATCCGTCGCCGTCATCGAAAGCGCCAGCGGCGCGGAGAGTGTGCCGTCGCCGTTGAAGGTCAGGCCCAGCGTCGTGTCGTCGGCATCGCCGTCGCTGTCCGCCAGGTCGATCGCCAGCGGATTCGCGTCGTCGCCGTCAATAAAGAGCGAGAGCGACCACTCGTTGACCGTCGCGGTTTTGGTGAACTGCATGCGAAGCACGTGTTCCGCGCCCTGGTTGTCGAAAATTGTGATGCTCGAGTTGATGATCTCGCCCGTCGTCGTCTCGGCGTTGATGTTGCCCGCCAGCGAGATTTCCTGCGTCTGGCGCGGTGCGGATTTGAACGTCGGCGAGATTTGCAGGTTCACCACGCTGCGGTCCAGAATATTTGTGCCGCTCGCATCTTTTTCCACCAGACCGCTTTCATCCGTGTCCAGGTTGAAACCCTGAACAAAAGCGCCCGTGGCCGAATCCACCAGAAAACCGTCGCGGTCAAGCGAGAAAGCACCGGCGCGCGAGAAGAGCTTCTGGCCGTTGCGTTCCAGCACGAAGAAACCGTCGCCTTGCAGCGCCAGGTCCGTCGGTCGGTTCGTCACCTGAATGGCGCCCTGCGAGAAGTCGACTTTTATCGCGCCGAGCGTCACGCCGAGGCCGATCTGAACTGAATCGATACCGCCGATACCGCCGCCCTGAATCGTGTTCGGCGAGCTGCCGATCGAAAGCGACTGGTTAAACTGCTCCGCAAAGGTTGCGCGGCTGGATTTGTAGCCGATCGTGTTGACGTTGGCGATGTTGTTCGAGATGACGTCCAGACGCTGTTGATGCGCCTTGAGCGACGACGTACCGGACGTTAAAGATCTGATAAGAGCCATGGGGAACCCTCCCGATATGTAATAGCAGGTTATACTCGCGTTTGCGGACAGGCATGGCACAGCCATTCTGTTTAACAATTCAGTGTTAAACAGGAGCGGCGCAGAGGCCCAATCAGTACGTGGAGTGGATGAACGCCTCTCGATCATTCGAGGCGTTTAAGGAGGGGTCTCCCGGACCGCCGTCTGGTTTGACGGCAGCCCCGGGTCCAACCCCGCGTCCCAATCGAGCCGATTCCTTCGGATCCGGTCGGGACACTCGTCTGGCGCATCCTGCGCCGGCGTCATGTGAACGTTCCACCAACGTTCGACGCCTTCCAATCCGTCGCATCCTTGCGTTGGAATGTCAAATCTGTTAATACGCTGCGTTAACCTTCGACCGCGGCGGCCGGCTCCTGTCAGGCTATAACCGCGGAATCGATATTGGTAAACACATTGTCTTTCATGTTTGCGCTGCCGACCGCCGTAATCACGGTGCGGTTGCGCACGCTGACGATAAATGCCATGTCCCCGAGCAGGACCAGCGATTCCTTCGCGCCTTTTTCTTCGGCCTTGTCCACGGCCGACTCGAGTTTCCGCATGTCAGATTCCGTCAGCGGGATGTCGCGACTGTCGATGCGGGTGCGTGCATGCGCCGAAAACTTGAGGGCGCGTACTTCGCGATCGAATAACTCCCTGAAAGAAGGTCCGGCCGGATCGGTCTTGACGGGGGGCGTCTGCCGACGTTGCAGTTCGTCGACGCCGCCCGCTGGGACGAATGGGACTTTTATTCCATTGACTTCCGGCATAATGTTCCTCCGGCCCTCCCGGCCGTCAGGGATTCACGTAGTTACTTCCTGTAAAGTACGTGTTTTGCTTTCGATCGCCAACCCGATGTCGAGTCAACTGAATCTGGAGAGATTATCGGCCGATCGTCGGCAAAGCTTTAACAAAAAAATTACTCCAGCACGCTGAGCACATTGCCGAGCGAAACACGCTGCCCGTCGACCAGCAGACTGGCGCCGGACGGACTGAAATCGATCGACTCAACCTTGCCCGTGGCAAAGGTCGTCGTCTCCAGTTCGATGCCGTTGCGATCAACCGCTTTTACCGAATACGTGTACTTGCCGCTCGGCGCAACGCCGCCGAAATTGTCGCGGCCGTCCCACACGGCGGTGTTGTCGCCTGCCGCGCGTTGCGGCGGCGTCAACGTGCGCACCAGGTTGCCGCTGCTGTCGCGGATCTCAACCGTCAGATCCTGCGCCGCGGCGAACAGATTGTACTGGATATTCGCCGAGTCGCCCTGCTTCAGGTTAAACGTGTCGCCCGCCATCTTGACCGTGCGTCCGATCAAGGTCGTCGCCGAAAGATTGGTGATCGACTGCGTCATCAGCAGGTCGGTTTCAATTGAAGCCTCCAACGCGCCGCTGATGTTCGTCAACTGCTCAAGCTGGGAGAAGGTCGCCAATTGCGCCACAAACTCCGTGTTGCCGGTCGGCTCCAGCGGGTTCTGCGCTTTCATTTGTTCCGTCAGGAGCACGAGAAATTCGTCGCGGCCCAGGTCCTTGCCGGCCTGCTGCGTCTGTTCGGTGATTGCACCGAAAATGTTGTTTGCGCCTGATGAAGAGCTGACACTTTCCGTCATGACTGCCTCGCTGATTTCTGTTTAAGCGTATCGTTCAAATCCGTCGGCCGCTGCTGCGGCGGGAACGCGTTCAGCCGGGCGCGGCGGAGCCGCCTCGTCTTCCCGCAGATAACGGAATGAATCGACAAATTCCTGCCGGGCGCTTTGCTCTTCGCGCTCGTTGCGACGTCGGTCGCCGGCGAGTTCACCGCGCGCATCCTGGCGCAGGTCGCCGTCTCTGACGTTGATTTCAAGATTGTCCACCGACATGCCGGACTGCACCAGTTTGTCTTTCAGAGCAACGGCATGTTGTTCCAGAATGCGGCGCGTCTCGGCGCGTTCCGTCTGGATTTTAATACTTGCAACGCCCTTGTTGACCGTCAGTTCGACCATGACCGAACCGAGGTTTTCGGGGTTGAGCGTCATCGCGATTGCCGCTCCGCGCCCCGCGGGCAGCGTGCGCAGCGCCCCGAAGGTCGTGTCCGCCCAGCGATGTACGGCTACGCGGCGCAGAGTTTTCATCACGCGCTCGTGGCCTGTTCCGGCGCGCGCGGCCGCACGGCCTTCAACTGTGCGGCGTTCCACCGCAGTCGGAGCCGATGCAAATGCGCGGCGGGCCTGGGCCTGTTCGCGCAGCACATCGTCAAAACGCTGCGGCGCGCCGTTGTTGACCGACTGCTGCGCCGCGGCCTGCAATTCCGCCTGTTGCGCCTGACGACTCCCGGACTGTTCGCCCTTCTGCTCGCCGGTGTAATTGCCGGACTGTTTACCCGAGCCGTCGCCGCTGCTCTCTTCACCGTCAAGCGCGGACTGATCACTCACGCGCGGCACGGCGGGATCGTTAAATGATTTCTCGTGCACGACCGTGCGCGGACGCAGTTCGCGGGCGGCGGCTTCTTCGGCGGCGCGCGGCGCAACGTTTTGCTGCTGAACCTTGTTCTGCTCGGCGCGGCGCTCCTGCACCCGCTGTTGAGCCTGCTCCTGTGCCGGACGCTGTTCCTCGGCTGCCGTGCCGGCAAACATCGCCAGAGTTTCCGCGCCGAAACCGTTGTTTAACAGCGGCGTCGCGACCTGCTCCGTGGCATTTGCGCTCGGCTGTTTAAGCGGAACGTTGGCAATCTGCACGTCGCCCGTTTCGGCCGACGGCCTCAGCGGCACGCGCTCAACGCGCGGCGTTTCAGTTTTCACAGGCGGCACGGTCGGGCGGACAGGCTGCCGCGACCGGCGCAGTTGTTCGGCCGCGCGGCGCAACATTTCCGTCGACCCCGTCGGGTCGGCCATCGTTTTGGCCGACTTCCTGAACACTTCCGCCGCAATGTCCAGCGCGGCGCCGCGACGCGTATCGGCAGGTGTATCCACCGTTCTGTTCACGACGCGCGGCTGATTTTTCACCTCAGCCTGCTGTTCCCTGGACTCGGCTTCCGGCGCTTTGGCGGAGCTCGCTTTGTTTAAGGCGTCGCCCGCTTCTTTTGCCGGTTGTTCCGGCTGCCTTGTTTGTTTAATCGCCGGTTCAGCCTGCTGGGCGGCGGGTTTCGGCCGATGCTCGGCTCCCGCGTTTTTCACTTCTCGTGCCGGCGTTTGCACAGCGCGCTCAGGAACTTCGGACCGGGCGACTTCAGGTGCAGGCGTCGTTTCCGGCTTGACTTTTTTGTTTATCACCGATCCGGAATCCAGCGGGTCCGGCGTTGTTGTGTTTTTTGTCGCCGCGTTTTCAGTCCGGAGGAGTGCGGCGTCCGTCCCCGTCTTGTCCGTCGTCGCGGCGCGGACTGCACCGTTGTTGGCGCCCTGGCCTTCGGATTTCGCAGCCGTTTTTGACGTGTTCACCTGCGCGTCACGCGCGGCCGAACGCACACTCGCCGACTCGGAATTTTTCACCTGCGGCGCGGCTTTGACTTCGGACTCGCCCGACGTTCCGCGCTGAGTTGTTTCTCCCCGGCTGACAGACGCTTGAACATTTTCGCTGCCGGACTTCACAGGCTGTTGTTGAGCCGCGTCGGCCGACGGACCTGATTGCTGTTTGGCCCGCGCACTGCGCACTTCAGGCTGTGTCAGCGCTTCCGGCTCATGAACTCCGGCCTGTTTGGCTGCGACCGTCGTGTTAACAAATTCTGTCGGAGCCGAAGTTTTAACGTTGAGCGGCGCGGCCGGAGACTGGCTCTTGTCACTCTGATTTTGCGCGTTTTTGAGCGGCTGATCAGCTTGTGCCGTTTTTGCCTGGCCCGTTTTGGCATCGTCCGAATGCGGCTGCGTCGGAACTTCCTGCGCCACAACTTCCACCGAACGAGCCGGCTGTGTGTTCCGTCCCGTTTGCGACGCATTCGCAGTCTCAGCCGGGCGAGATGCGGCGCTTTCGCTCTGCGCCTGCGGGCGAGCAGTTTTGGTCTCTGCCGCGTTTTCAGTCCGGCTCACAGTGTTGTTCCGGCGCGTTTGCGTTTGTGCGCCCGCTTCAGCGAGCGGAGCGTTAAAACCGCGTGGCTGAGTGCTCGTTTCCGCCGCAACCGGACTTGCAGGTGGACGGTTCGCAGACTTCTGGTTCGTCGGCTGCAAAACTTCGCGCTGCGGGTTTTGTTTAACACTCGCGCGCTTTTCTGCCAGCGCGTCGACCGCGTTGTTTCCGGCAGACTTGTCGCCCTGCGCCTGCCGCGGCGAAGGCGGATTCAGCGGCTCCTTGTCTTTGGGCTGAGCGCCTTCAGCCGATGTTGCACTCGGGGACCGCGGCGCGGCGACATCGCGATGAGCGACCTGGCGCTTGCCGCCGTTGTTGTCCTGATTCGCGTTTTCAATGAACACCGCGCTCTTTGTCGTTTGCGGCTGAACAGTATTTTTCACTCCGCGCGCGTCCGCGTTGTTAACATCCGCGCGACCGACACTTTGCACGGCCGCCTGCGGCGCGCTTTCAGGTGCGGCAGCCGGAACATGTGCGTTGCCGCCCTCTGCCGAACTCTTCGCCGAAGCAAATTGCCGCGACTGCGCGTTCACCCGCGGCGCGGCCGACTCTTTCACTTCGGGCTGGTGCGCCTGCGGCGCAGCCGTCTTCGAATTCCGCTCGACCGGACTTGCCGTTTCAGCTTTCGCCGCAGTCCGAACATCGCCGGACTGCGCCCGCCGCGGCGGCGCGGATGCGTCTGTTTGTTGAACTGCGTGCGGCGACGCCGTTTCATTCAGCGACGCCTGAGTTGCAACCCGGCGATTCAGACCGGGTTTTGCGCTCGATTTTTCTTCTGCGACCGCCTGTTGTTTTGGCGGCTGCACATCCGTCGAATGTGTTGGAGTTTCTGTCGACTGCGCCGAGGCCTCGGTCGACTGAACCTGTGCACCGCGGCCATTTGCCGCAACTGCGCCATTTGTCGCGGTTTGCGGCGACGAAGCCGCCTGTCCGGCTTCGCCTTTTGTCGCGGATTGCGGCGCGGCGCTGTGCGACGCAATCTGTTCCGTCGTGCGCTGAGCATTGTGCGCCTCGACCGGACGAACAGTCGCGGATTGATCCGCCGCCGGTTTTTGCGGCGATTTCGCGGCCGCTTCGGTTGCCGGCACAGGAGCCGATTCAACCTTCGGCTGTGCGGCGCGGCGAGACTGAACGCCTTCCTGTTTGAGCGGCGCAACCTTTGACTGCGCCGGTTCAGCAGTTTTCAACTCCGCGTTGCGGCGGCGCGAGGTCGGCGCTTCAGCGGCTTCCGCGCGCGGCGCAACCTGTGGCTCGCCGGCGGCAGACGCGGCGACTTTTGGCGCCACGGCGGGTTTTGCACTCGTTTCGACCGGCGCTTCACCCTTGCCCGTTGCAGCCGCGCGCGAACCGTTGGCCTGAGAATTTTCATTCGCCGGACGCGCCGCCGGCAATGCAACATCCCGGCTCCGCGGCGAATCCTGTGCGGCAGGTTTTTCAGCGTCTGAGCCCGAAACAAGCGGATTCGTTTGCCCGGGCGCGATTCCGCGCAACGCCTGAGCAGCAGCATTGGACGCGTCGGTTTGCGCATTGGAAGCAGCAGCAAGCGGCGTGCCAGAATCGACTGAAACTGTCTGCAGCGGCGCGGGGCGACCCGCGGCGATGTCGCGCAGCGCCTGAATTACCGAGGAAGACAAAGCTGGTGGCTGTAAATAGCCAGATTGAGCGCCGGATGTACCGCCAATCGGAGTTTCGGCCGGTGCGGCCGTGATGCGGATCGACCGGATGTCGCCGCCGAGCTCGCGCACGACGCTCAGCAATGAAGCCAGGCGCGCCAGAGCATTGGCCGCACGCGCAGGTGCATCGGCTGCGGTATTTGCCGTCGACTGTGCGTTGCCGTCGAGGTCGATGCGCAGAGTGCGCGGCAGGATTTCGCGAAGACCGTCGCGCAGCGGCGCGTCCAGCACGATCTCGGCTTGCCGCGGTGCATTTGCTGCCGGGACCGGCGTCTGAACATCTGCACGCGCGGGCACGCGCGCGGAATCACTTTGACTGTGCGCCTGAACATGTGCTTTAGTGTTCGGCTGCGCGACTTCCGACTCCCGACCGACCTGTTGCGGGCTGCTGCCCGTCCGGCTGTCGGCGGCGGAATCTGCGGTTGTTGTGTTGTTCAGCGGGATCTGTGCGGGGCGGTCATTGCGCGCCGACGCGTTTTGCCGTGCCGAGGAACTTCCGACATTCGATTCAGCAAACTGGTGGCCGGTTTGTTTGTTCGTGGCGGAATTGTTCGACGTGTTTAAACCGGGCGCTTCGATCTGCGCGCGACCGTCGACAAATTCAACTTTAAATACTGTTGTTTCAGGCGTGAATTCGGCTGCGGGCGCGGCGGGAGCTGCGGACGCCGTTTTGTTTACATTCCGCGCCGCAACTGGCGGATTTGACGACTCGTCCGGAGCGTTTGTTGTTTGCGGCTGAGCGCTTTGGCGGCTGTTTTGTTTAACACTCTGCTGCTCGGATTGCAGGACTTCGCGCGCGCTGTTTTGCGACTGACTTTCGACTTGCGGCGCGGCGGCGCGCGGCGAACTCGGCGACTTCTCGCTTGCAACTGCACGATTAACAGAAGCGGCCTTTTCCGGGTTTTTCCGGTTTTCCTGGGGCGTTTTGCGGGAAGCGGCCGGAACGTTCCGTCCAGCTGTTTCAGCCTTGGCGGCGGAGTTAACATTGCCGGCACTGTGCGCCTGAACGGACGCGGTTTGATCGGTGGGAGTTGGTTGATTCTGCGCCGGATCAATTGCGGCCCGGGTCGGTTGTTGTGCGGGCGGAGAGGAAATATCGGACGCAATCTGATCGGCTGCGCCAGGCTTTGATTTCGCGCTCTGTTTAACGGGCTGTTCGATGTTGGATCGCGCGGTGACCTGCGCGGACGCGCCCTGTGTATCTGCCTCGAATTCGGGATTGACGTTTAAACTTTCACCGGCCTCAATTGCCGCGGCAAAGGACTGCAACAGCTGCGCCTGGGCGGCCGGATCGAGGCCGAATAATTCGGCGACGACGCGCGGCAGAAGCGCCAGAATTTGCTCGAGTTCAGCATCGGCCGAAGCGGTTTGTGCGCCCTCGGAAACAACTTGGTGAGCAGGCGTTGACGCACTGATTTCCGCCGGTTCGACCGATCCGGAAAGAAGGCCATTTTTGTTAATCGTCGAGTCGGAAACAGTCGGGTCGGAAGTCGGTTTGACGTCGACGAATGTCGGGTTAAAAGCGCCGGAAGTCACAAGCCGCGGAGCGGATGCGTCGGAAGTCGGTGCGGTGTCGGAAGGACGGTCGGAAATTCGCGCGCGTGCGCGTTGCAGAAATGCCGTAAAAACGTCGTTGCCGCCCGTGCTTGAGCGCAGGGCGGTCGGGCGTTTCGGCGTCGAATCGGGTGAAAACGACGCGAGCAGAGATTCTATGACAGAATCTGGAAGCATCGGCATCCTTGCTTGCTTCGGGGCGCATCCTGCGCGTTGTTTGTTTAAGCCGGGCGTTTAACCCGGACCGGCAAACCCGACTGTCCTGTCGGATTCACCGATTTTTTATCAATCGGAAGCTGATGTTAACCTTCGACGAGCGCCTGGCCTATCGTCATGATGCCCGCGGCGCGTACAGGGTCCATAGCTTCGAGCACTTTGGCGGCGTTTTTGGCCTTCATCCTCCTGATGATGGCCGCTGCGTCCCGCACATCCAGATTGCTGAGGATGCGCGCCACTTCCGCCGGACTGCCCTGATCGTAGATTTTGGCGAACATCGCAACGTTGGCCGCGGCGATTGAATCGCGTCTGGCGTTCCGTGCACGGCTGTCCGCCTTGAGATTATCGGCAAGTCGAATTGAATCTGAACGCAAATCTGCAACAATGGCATTTTTTTCGGTCAGCGAGTCGCGCAGACTGCCGACGAGTTGTTCGAGTGTCGTGGCGGCGGAGTCGAGGCTGCGGATGCGCAGTTCTTCGGCGGTGGGCGGCGGCGGCGTGCTGTCCCGCAGGGCGGCGTCCTGCGGACGGGAAATACCGAGGATGCCGGGGTCGGTTTTGAAGAGCAGCAGAACGACGCTCGTCATCACCATCCCGCCGACAAGAATTGCAAGCGCTATGACAATGGCCTGTCTGGCTTCCATCGACTATGCTTCCCGTCGGCCGCGCCGTTCGGCGGCGCCTGTGCGGCCGGCAATTTCATCCATGATGATTTGTTCGCTGCGGCGTTCGTCGTCGCGGTGCTGTTCAAAACGACGCTCGCGCAGGCGTTCGAGGGAGCGGCTCTTCTGCATGGCGTCGCGCAGTTCGCCGCGGCGGCGCAGTTCGATTTCGCGCAGGCGGCCGCACTCGTCTTCGATCCGGCTTATTTCGGCATCGACGCAGCGGGCGTGGTACCAGCGTGCTTCGAGTTCGGCGACGGAGGTGCCGCCGGTGCCTGCGCTGCGCAGGAGTTCGTCGCGGTAGCGGCGGCGTTCGGCCAGATCGTTTTCGCGGGCCTGCAGATCCGCCAGGGCGCCGGCGAGGGCGGCCTGGGCGTCGCGCGATTCGCGCTGTCGCAGATCGAGGACGCTTTCGAGCCTGAAGCGAAACTGTCGAGCCATGAACACTCTCCGTACAATGATTCGCATGCACCGGGGATTCGGCATGCACTCCGCGACGGGCGACGCGGCGGCTGTATTACACGCCGCGGCGCTGAAAGCCGCGGCCCGACGTTCGGCGCATCGGCACGCATGGATTTGACACGCGTTGCGGCGTACGTCCGGCACAGTGACTATCGGCACATGGCCGCGAATCTGAAGAACTTTTTGACGGACCCGGGACTTCAAACGCCCTGACAAACAAGAAAATCATGTCAGAGGGAAATCATTGCGATTTGGAAGCGCCGCCCGCCAGAGCGTAGAGTCTGCCGACCGTGTCGCGCAGCGAAGCCGACTCTTGCACGTCCTGTGTCAGGAAGTCGTTGATGGCGTCGCGCATTTCGATGGCGCGGTCAATTTTGGCGTTGCCGCCCGTTTTGTACGCGCCGACGGAAATCAGGTCCTCGTTTTCGCTGTAGGTCGCCATCATTTCCTGGATGCGGCCGGCCACCTGCATGTGGTCGCGCGGCACGATGTCCGGCATGACGCGGCTGACGCTGTTGAGCACGTCCACCGCCGGGTAATGCCCTTTTGATGCCAGCGATCGACTCAATATAATATGTCCGTCGAGAATTCCACGCGCGGCGTCGGCGATGGGTTCGTTCATGTCGTCGCCCTCGACCAGCACGGTGTAAAAACCGGTAATCGTGCCGCGTTCGGAGGTGCCGGCGCGCTCCATGAGTTTGGGCAGCAGGGCAAATACGGAGGGAGTATATCCCTTGGTCGTGGGCGGTTCACCGACCGCGAGCCCGACTTCGCGCTGGGCCATGGCGAAGCGCGTGACGGAGTCGACCATGAGCATGACGTCGAGGCGTTTGTCGCGGAAGTATTCGGCGATGGTTGTGGCCAGCAGCGCGGCTTTTATCCGCGCCAGGGCCGGCTGGTCACTTGTAGCCACCACGATGACGGAGCGTGCGATGCCTTCGGGCCCCAGATCTTTTTCGATGAAGTCGCGCAGCTCGCGGCCGCGCTCGCCGACGAGGCAGATGACGTTGACGTCGGCCGAGGAATTCCGCGCCATCATGCCCATCGTGGTTGATTTGCCGACGCCGGAACCGGAGAAAATGCCGACGCGCTGCCCCTTGCCGACGGAGAGCATGGCGTCGATGGCGCGGATGCCGGTGGCGATCGGCTGGGAGATGCGCTCGCGCAAAAACGGATTGGGCGGCGCGGCGTAGATGCTGCGTCGCTCGGAAACAGTCAGTTCGCCCAGGCCGTCGATCGGGTTGCCCAGGCCGTCGAGGATGCGGCCGAGAATGGCGTCGCCCAGGCCGACTTCCAGGCGGCGGCCGGTGGAGACGATTTCTGTGCCGGGCGCGATGTCGTGCATCTCACCGAGGACCATGGACAGGATGCGTTCTTCGCGGAAACCGACGACTTCGGCGCGGCAGATCTCGCGTCCCTTGCGGTCGATCAGGCGGCAGACCTCGCCGATGGCGGCCATCGGCCCTTCGCTTTCGATTACGAGACCGACGACCTGGATCACACGACCTGACACGCGCAGGCGGTTGCCGCCGCTGAAAACGGCGTCGAATTTTGACAGGCGATCTGTGGGTTCGGGACTCATGCGTTGTGTCGACCGCGTGGTTTAATCTTCGTCCGCGCTTTCTTCTTCGGGATCGTCCAGCAGTTCGGGGTGGCGGCCGGCTTCGCCGGCGGCGCGCTGCAGATCCTCGCCCAGTTGTTCCAGCTGTGTGTGGATCTGCGCGTCGATCTTGCCGATGGGCGTTTCCAGCACACAGCCGGCGGGGCGCACGTTGCGATCCGCCAGAACGGTGATGGCGCGCAGCGCGGAGTGTTCGTCCAGCAGCGTGCTTTTGGCGGTTTCCAATGCCTCAAAATCGTCGGGATGGACGCGGATCGTGACTTCGTCCGCGCCGTGTGCCGCCTGCAGAGCGCGGCGCGCCTGCTCCAGAATGTCGTAGGCGCTTTTGGATATTTCGTGCCCGAGAACGTGCTCGGCGATTTTGACCGCCAGGGCGACGGTCGACTGGTCGATGCCGTTGAGTTCGCGGCGGAACTCCGTGTGCAGCTGAGCGGCGATTTCGTCAAAGCGGCGCAGCCACTCCTCGCGCTGCTGCATCTCGCGCTCGAGCATGCCGCCGGCGACGTCTTTGCCGTCGTTGAAACCGCGGTCGTAGGCCGCTTTTAACTCGCCTTCAACCTGCTCGCGGGCGACCATATCCCGATCGGGTTCGGGCGGCGGCGCGGCGGGCGTTTCCTGCTCGGCCTCCGCGGGTTTCGGCGAAAAGTCTTCAAACTCGAAGGGATCGACCGGTCCGGCCTGGCGCGCGCGGATAATGCGCACGCCCTGTCTGCCGCGCGGAATCTTGATGTCGTACTTCTGCATGTCTCAGCCGTCCCGCCGCAGTTGTGAATGTTAAACAAAGACGTCTTCGGAGCCGCCGCGACCGCTGATGGTGATTTCTTCCTGCTCTTCGAGGCGTTTGACGACCTCGACGATGCGCATCTGGGCCAACTCCACATCCTTGAGTTTGACCGGCCCCATGAATTCCAGCTCCTCGCGAATAACCGCGGCGGCGCGTTCGGACATGTTCTTGAAGATTTTCTGTTTGAGTTTGTCGTCCGCGACTTTGAGCGCCATGGCAAGGTCCTGTTTACTGATGTCGCGCATGAGGCGCTGGATGCCTTTGTCGTCGATGAGCACGATGTCTTCAAACAGGAACATGAGGTTTTTGATCTCGTCGGCCAGCTGGCGATTTTTTGTCTCGATGCTTTCCAGCAGCAGTTTGGCCTGGGCGTTGGAGCTTTTGTTTAACACATTGGCCACCAGCTGCGCGCCGCCGGTCATCGCCAGGTTCTGCGAGATCGTGGCTTCGGCGATGCGGTCCACCACGCTTTCAATTTCGTTGACGAGCTGCGGCGAGACTTTGCCGAGCGTGGCGATGCGCATTAAACAGTCGGTGCGCAGATCTTCGTCGAATTCCTCCAGCACTTCGGCGGTTTGTTCGGGCGTCAGGTGCGAGAGAATCAGGGCGATGACCTGCGGGTGTTCCTTGGCCAGGAAATTGGCGAGCTGCTGCGAGTCGGCTTCCTTCAGGATGTCAAAGCCGCGCACGGTGGTCAGGACTTTTATGCGCTCCATGACTTCGCGCGCTTTGTCGATGCCGAAGGTCTTTTCGAGCACCTGCATGGCGTAGTCCATGCCGCCTTCCAGCAGGTACTCCTGACCGGACATCATGCCGTAGAACTCTTCGACGACGCGGTCGACGACTTCACCGGAGACGCCGCGCAGGTTGGCGATCTCGATGGCTATCTGCTCGACGTCGTTGGCGTCGAATTCCTGAAAGATGCGCGCGGCGACGTCGACGTCGAGCGACATCAGCAGGAGGCCGACCTTCTGCCGGCCCGTTAACTTTTCGTATGTGACTTGTGCTGCCATTCGACGTTCTGGTTTCATGTTTAATTGCGGTCAAAAATATCCTGACGCATCATCGTCTGGAGTAGCTTGGCGCCGGGCTCGGGATTTTCTTTCAGGAATTCAAAGACGCGTTCGCGCATTTCGCGTTTAAACTCGGCGTCGGCCGTCAGTTCGCTGTCGGGCAGTTGCAGCTGGCCGTGTTCATCCAGCGAACCGGGCAGCGCCAGTTGTTCCGACGATTCCGTTAAGGTTTCCAGCAGCTTGCGCTGGCGGTCGGCCGCGGCCTGCGCCAATTCCACGCGCTGACGTTCGAGGTCGGACGGCGCGAGTACACGCTCCAGACGCTCGCGAATCTGCGGCGCGGAGACGATTCGCCAGAGCATAATAATCGCCAGGACCATCACGATAAATATCGTGATTTCGCGGTACCACTGGTCGACAAGTCTGATACCCGTCGGGCCGGTCGCCGGCTCGAGTTCGGGGAGATCGCTGTTAAATGAGATATTTACAAGCGAAACCTGGTCGTTGCGCGCCGGGTCGTAGCCCACGGCGCTGCGCACGATTTCCCGCAGCTGGTCCAGCTCGCCTTCCGAACGCGGCGAATACTGCAACTCCTGCACGCCGTCGGCGTTTACAACTTTGTCGTAGGTGCCGTCCACCAGCACCGCAACGGTTAAACGTTCAATTTCACCGACGCCGCCGACAATGCGTTCGACCGACTTGCTGATTTCGTAGTTGGTAATGGTATTGCCGCGCTGCGCCTCGGAGTTGACCTCCGGATAGTTAAGCGAATCCTGCGTATTGCTGAATTCGGAAATCACCTGTTCGCTGCGCACCACCTGGCGGTCGGGATCGTAGTCCTCCACCGTGCGCTCCACCTGCGTAAAATCGAGCTCGGCATCCACGCGCACAACCGTGCGGTCGACTCCCAGCACCTGATTTAACAGACTCTGCACTTTGGCCGCCAGATAACTGTCAACTTTTTGTTTTTGCTCGTATTGGGTTGAACTCAGACCGGCGAGTGAATTGTTGTCGCGCGCTTCAGGTGAAAGCAGGCGCGCTTTCTGATCCATGACTTTAACATTAACGGGGTCCATGCCCTCAACGCTGCTGGCAACCATATTCTGGATGCCTTCCACATTCATGCGGCTGACGCTGCGGCCGTTATCAATGTGTAAAACAACCGAGGCCGTCGGTTGTTGCTGGTCGCGCTCAAACAGGGCGCGCTCGGGGATAACAATGTGAATGCGCGCACGCGACACTTCTTCCAGCGTCATGATCGTACGCGCGAGCTCGCCTTCCAGGGCGCGTTTGTAGTTTAACTTCTGCACAAAGTCGGACATGCCGAGGTTGGTTTCGTCGAAAATCTCATACCCGACGACGCTTGTCTTGGGCAGTCCTTCGCCGGCAAGCTGCAGGCGCGTCTGGTGGAGGACCTCATCCGGCACGAGGATGGCGGCGCCGTTCTGCGCCAGTTCGTATTCTATCTGGCCTTCTTTGAGCCGATCGACAATCGCGGCGGCGTCCTGGGCGGCCAGGTCTGAATACAGCAGCGACATCGGCTTGCTGCCGACAGCGGAAAACATTAATACGAGGCCCAGCAACGTGACGGCGGCCACGCCGCCAATCATGAGTTTCTGCCCCGTCGTCAGTCGCTGATAAAACGAGCGGAATTGCTGTCCCGCACCTGACTTAACAATGTCGTCTGCCATCGGATTGTGTCTGTCCGGCTGTTAAACAAATTTTTGGAATTCAGGCTTCGCGGATTGTTCGTGCGCCAAAGGCGTCACACCTGGATGCGAATGACTTCGCGGTACATATCCAGCGCTTTGTTGCGCAGTTCCATCAACAGGGCAAAACTTGTCTTGGCTTCTTCGGCCGCGATCATCACATCGTGGATGTCGACCGGCTCGCCTTTGATAAACTGTTCCGTGCGCTCGCCCGACACTTTCTGCAAGTCGTTAACATTGCCGACAAATTCCGACAGGGTCTCGCCGAAGCTGACTTTTTCGTTGCCGGCAATCTTTTCGTCAATGCGCTCGGCGCGCTGCTGCACTACGGGCAGGTACATTTCGCGCGGGGCTATTTCTCCAACTTTCATTTCGACTCCGGTCTTTTAACATTCGGCTGTGCGGTCGGTCACAAACTACAACACTCAATCCCTTCGGTGAAAAAGCTCCCCCCGGCGTCCCGGGAGGAGTTTTTTCGCTACATGGTACAGCATAAAGAAGATGAAGAGGATTGCGTGACATTTTCTGATGGGCTTCTGTTAAACCCGACCCTGCTTTTGCCTGATCTTTTTGTTAACTGTTGAACTGCAAATCCCGTGCCGCAACGTTTGCAGCTTTTGTTGTTTCGGTGCGGCGCGTCTTCAGATGCGCGCGTCGAACAGACCGCCGGGAATGGCGCGCGGCGCTTCGGCGCGGCCGCGGCGGTCAAACGCCGTCGAGTTGTCCAGCGCCGCGCCGCTGAAGCGGTCCGCGATGTCCGGGAACAACTGTGCAAAAAAGCGCTGCTCGTTCGGAGAAAGGACCGACTGCGGCGTAACGCCGCGCGACACGCCGCGCTGTGATGCGGCAGCCACCGGACTTTCAACTCCGGCAGGCGGCCGGGCCGTTCGAATCGATGAGGGGCCAACCACGGAGGATTGGACGTAAGCATTCAGTCCCGAAACTCGCATTCACACCCACCTTGTGCTCAATTGTACCCTGGACGAAGGCGGCGGAACAGCGCCCCCCGCGTTGTTTGCTCTTGCGCGCCGGTTAAACAAGCGCGCCTCCACCCCAGCAGAACCTGACAAATTTTTCACCGGGCCGCGCCCTGGATTAGATATCCAGACTGTCGCGCGCGATGTTCTTGCCGGCGGAAATCACCGCCGTGTTGGCTTCAAAGGCGCGCTGCGCGGAAATCATCTCAACCATTTCCGTCACGACATTGACGTTGGGCAGTTCAACGTAGCCCTTTTCATTGGCGTCGGGATGGCCGGGATCGTAGACCAGGCGCGGCGGCGCGTTGTCCGTCGCCGTGCGCGAGCGCAGC
This sequence comes from bacterium, assembly GCA_030430495.1. Taxonomy (GTDB): domain Bacteria; phylum Bacteroidota; class Ignavibacteria; order Kapaibacteriales; family UBA7675; genus JAUIKM01. The sequence continues at coordinate 64,863 of JAUIKM010000024.1, forward strand.
GCGGGACCGTCTTCGTCGATGCGTCCGTCGCGAAAGGAATCGGCATGGCGATCGTGCGAACCGGTCAGACCGATCTGCGCGTCCAGTTGACGTTGGAAAGGCGTCGCTTTTTCAGCGCGCACCACGACAACTTCGCGCCGGTAGGGGCCGCCGTCCTCGGTTTTGGTTGTATTGGCGTTGGCGATGTTTTTGGCCACGGCCGAGAGGCGTTTGCGCTGCACGGCAAGACCTTCCCCGCTGACCCTGAACGTTGTAAACAGACTTTCCGCCATTGATTCGCTCCCCGTTTAGCCTGGACTTCTGGTTGACACCTGTTTTGCTTACGGCGGTCAAACCGCACTGAAACGATTTTACTGGTTGGTTCCCTTGATTGCGCCTTGCAGTCCTTTGAAGTAACGCGAGAGCAATCGCGACGACATCCTGTGTCGTATCTGATTCTGGGCCAGTTCCGCCATTTCGCGGTCGATGTTGACGTGCGACTCGCCGGAGAACAGTACTTCGGCGCGCGGCACGGGCGCGTCTTCACGCACACCGTGAATGTCGCCGTCGCGCGGAGGACCGATGGGCACGTGGCGCGCATCGCTCTGCGTTCCGCGTGCGACGATTCCATTTGCTTTGGCAAACTCCTCCTCAAACACCACCCGTTCCGGGCGATAGTTCGGGGATGTAGCATTGGCAATGTTTTTGGCGATCACCTGCTGACGCAGGGAATACGCATCCAGAGCGGCGTTCATCAGCGGAACGCGGGCCTTAAAGAGATGATCTGTCATTGCCATGTTCGGTTCTCCGTGCATTGTCACACATCACAGGAGCTTTCCACAACAAGCGTGCCAAACAGAAAGAGGGCATTATTTCGTCCCCCCTTCCATGCAAAAGGCGGCGTTTTTGGCTTATTCTGCACGCAACAGGACGACTTTGGAGATTATTAACCAGAGATGCACCGCACGTCAGCACGAAGAACAGCGTTGAGCAGTGAATACACCGCGCTGAACCGGATTTGAGCATCTTCCGAATAAATTGCTTGGGATAAGAAAGTTTTTCCGTAACTTTGCGGTTCTATTGTTTTTAGGGGGGCCGCCTCCCCTGATGCGCAACAGCCGCAGACGAGAGTCAGAACAATACTGAACGACATAATACAGGTGTGAAAGCGCTATGAAAAGAACGTATCAACCCAGCCGGCGCAAACGCCGCAACAAACACGGTTTTCGTGCCCGGATGGCCACGAAAAACGGCCGCAAGATTATCAATGCCCGCCGCCGTCGCGGACGCCGCAAACTGACCGTCAGCAGCGAACCGACCTGGTAAACGACATCGGGCCGCCCGACAGAAAATTAAAATTCCCGCATTTGAGCTCTTGAGTCTTGGATGTGGGATTTTTTCGTAAAAACGGCGACGCCACGTCCGGGTGCGATGCTCATGGTAGTCAGGCCGCTGAAAGGCTACGGCAGTTTTGACAAGGTAATCAGGCAGGGCCACAAGGTCTTCCATCGCGGTATCGTGGCTTTTGTTCGTCTCATTCCGGAAGACGAACGGAAAGACATGCCGGACGGGCGTATTCTGCAGCTGGGCGTCACGTGCAAGAAACGCACGCGCCCGGCGGTAATGCGCAACCGCATCAAACGTCTGATGCGCGAAAGCATGCGGAACCTGTGCCGTTCGCCGCACCTGGGTCCGCAATTCTGGTCCGACTGGCCGGTGCGGGAGCTGGTGCTCGTGTGGACCGCCATCCCGTCGCATCCGCGATTGCTGCGACAGGACGAGGTGGAACACACAATCGAAGCGGTGCTGCGCAAAGCAGCCGGAAACTACCGGCACGCCATGCGACGGCGGGATGGACAGCCGCAGCACAGGCACACGCCGCCGGTTCATACGCCGGATGGTCTGACTGAAGCGGGCAGGGACGACGGCCGGAACGCCGCCGACTGAGTCCGCCGATGCGATGGGGCTGCGATGAAACATGTGGCGATTATTCTCCTCAAGGCTTACCAGCGGTTTATTTCGCCGCTCCTCCCCAATTCCTGTCGATTTTATCCAACCTGTTCACAATACGCCATTGAGGCTATCCGTGAGCATGGAATGATTCGCGGCGCCTGGCTCGGCATCAAACGCATCGGGCGCTGCCACCCTTTTCATCCCGGCGGACACGATCCGGTGCCGCCGGCCGCACAATCTTCTTCGAAATCATCCGCGGCGCGCACAGACGGACCGGCGCATGATTCCGACAAAGAGGCGCGGTGAAATTCCGGGACGCATGCCGCGTTCCGCGCCGCAGGCGCCTTGATCCATTAATCGGAAACCAAACTCGATCTAGCTTCATGGATAAAAGTCCAGTTATCGGATTTGTCCTGATTATCGCCCTGCTGATGGGATGGATGATCTACAACTCCTCCCAGCAAACCCCGAAACCCGCCGACACAACAACTGAAAATGCGGCCTCTCCGCAGACCTCGGCGGACGACAAAACGAGCTTTGACCCGCTGCCCGGCGTCGATGAAGAGATCGTGATCGACGCGGAATCGCCGGTGGACGGATCGCTGAGCCGCCGCGAAGACCCCGTGCAGTTCTACGATTCGGTTCTGCAGGAACGCGCCAACGGCCCCTACCGCATCATCACGATTGAAAACGACCTCTACCGCATCGAGCTGAATTCACGCGGCGCCGTTTTTAAAGAATGGACGCTCAAAAACTATCTCAACTGGGACCGCGAACACGAAGTCCAGTTGATCCCCTACGATGAAAATCCGGGTGTATTCGGGGTTTCCTTCGCAACGCGCAAGTCGCGCAACGTCGATACGCGCAATCTCTACTTCGACATTGAGCACAACGGCAACGGCGACCACATTGTGCTGCAGGAAGGCGACTCATTGATGTTGACGGCTGTTCTGCCGCTCTCGACCGGCGGACGCATCGTCAAAGACTTCGTCTTCCGGTACGGCACATATAAAGTCGACGCCGGCGTGCGCATTGAAAACATGTCGGACCTGATTTTCAACCGCACGGTCAACGTCAGCTGGGAAAAAGGGCTGCGCTACCAGGAACAGAATACGGTTGACGAGTCCAGCTTTGCGCGCGCATTCGTGGTCAGCGGCGGCGAGGAAATCGACCTGGATGCGGCGAGCGCCGACGATGAAGAAGATGTCGTCAAAGAGAAATCAAGCGGCACGATCGATTATTCCGCCATCAAGATCAAGTATTTCACCGCGGCAATGAAAACGCGCGGGACGGTGAGCGAAGACGCCACGGTCTACCTGCAGGGCTCCAAGCGCAATGTGGAGCGCTCCGGCCTTGTGGAAAGTTATGCGATGAGCTACCGCATGCCGTATCGCCAGGCGGCCGCGGAGTACGACTTCGAGCTCTACGTGGGGCCGCTGGACTACGACCGCGTGCACCAGTTCGGTCTGGAGCGCACGGTGGACTTCGGCTGGGGACCGATCGGCGTAATCGGCGAATACATCATCATGCCGTTTTTCAAGATGGTCCACAAGTTCATTCCGAACTACGGCGTGGCCATTCTGGTGATGTCCCTGCTGCTGAAGTTGATTCTCTCCCCGCTTTCGATGCCGCAGTTGCGCAATGCCGCCAAACAAAAACTGGTGGCGCCGCAGCTGGCCGAGATGCGCGAAAAATACAAAGACGACATGCAGGCGCAGCAGCGCGAGCAGATGCGCATTTTCAACGAACACGGCATCAGCATGATGCCCGGCTGTCTGCCGATGCTGCTGCAGATGCCGATTCTCTATGCGCTCTACATGCTGTTCCAGTCGGCGCTGGACCTGCGTCAGGCGCCGTTTATCGGCTGGATTCACGATCTTTCGCGTCCGGACGTGCTCGTGGATCTGGGCTTTAAACTTCCCTTCCTGGGACTGGATCACATCTCCGGCCTGGCGCTGGCGATGGGTATCACGATGTTTATCCAGCAGAAAATGACGATCACGGATCCGCGCCAGAAAGGCATTGTGTACATCATGCCGCTGATGCTGACGATCCTGTTCTCCAACTTCCCGGCCGGTCTGAACCTGTACTACTTTGTGTTTAACCTGTTGAGCATTGCGCAGCAGACTTATATCACGAACTACTCACCCAAGCGCCCGACGCTGGAAGAACTGCGCGCCGCGCCCAAGAAAAAGAGCTGGTTGCAGCAGAAGATGGACGACGCGCAGGCGATGGCCGCCGCGCAGGGACGTCCGATCCCCGGTCAGAATATGGACAAACAGTTCGAAAACCCGAACAAACGGAAGCGCAAACGCAAACCCAAAAAGCGTTGATCCGCGCTACGCGGGGACAATGACTTAAACACGGCCGGGGGGGGACTCTCCGGCCGTGGTGTTTTAAACAGACGGCGCGCGGCCGCGCGCAGGGAGCGAAGACCTGATTGTTTCTCACCTGCGTCCGGACGACGCTGATCGGCGCGGAGCTTCAATCTGCATGACTAACAAGAGGGGCTTTAAAGGGCTGTTGCAACGGGTTGTTTCAGGCGGCGGAAAAGCGGCGGGCTTTAAAACAACAACAGCGAAACGCCGAAACGCTTCGCTGTCGATTCATGGGGTGGACGACGGGACTCGAACCCGCGACAGCCAGAACCACAATCTGGAGCTCTACCAACTGAGCTACGCCCACCATGAAATTCTGAAGGGCACAAAGATACAAAAAAGGCCCAGCCACTCCAAGAAGAATAATACCCCCCTGTTTTCGATGCAATTGGCCTCGTTGCACGTCAGTCCAAAGTTTCTTAATTTTGTCGGTTCACGATTGCCCTACCCTCGTTGAAGCAATTGCAGCAGCAAAGGCAGTTACAGGCAAATCAGGGGCGGTGTCTTTCTGTCTGCGGGTCCGTCGGGCGGCGACGGGACAAACACATTCAGCGGAAACTCGAGCGCAGCGGCGCTCTGCCGACAATCCGGGATAACCCCGCTTCCACGTTACTATGCAACTGACAGATCTGATTGCGCACATAAACGCAACGCTGCCGCCGACTTCGGCAATGGACGGCGACCGCATCGGTCTTCAGGTGCAGAGCGCCCGCACGGAAGTGCAGTATGTGCTGACGTGCATGGAGGTGACGGACGCGGTGGTCGACGAAGCTATCAGTTCGGGCGCCGACTGCATCCTGGCGTTTCATCCGCTCGTTTTTATACCGCTGACGGAAATAAACGAGGACGGCAGGGTTGGGCGTCTATGCACGAAGCTCATTCGCGCCGGTATCGCCCTGGTGGTGGCGCATACAAATTTTGACGCGTACCCGGAGGGTACAAGCACAATTCTGGCCCGTAAATTGAATATGTCAATTGACGGGTTTTTGCGTCCGGACCAAACGGACGCGACGCGCGGGATGGGCGTTCTGGCGCACCCGCCGCAAGCGCTGAGCGCCGCGGACCTGCTCGAACGCGTCGAGGCCGTCTGCGGCAATCCGCTGCGGTATTCGCGGGGACCGGAAACGATCCGGCGCGTGGCGATTCTGGGCGGCAGCGGCATGTCGTTTTTCCCGGACGCAGCACGGGCAGGCGTGGACGCCTTCATTACAGCCGACGTCAAGTACCACGACTTTCATCGTGCGGACGGGCGTCTGATGCTGGTGGATCCCGGTCATTACGAGATGGAACAGTTCAATGCCGAAGGTCTGGCATCGCTGCTCCGCCCGCTGGCGGAGGGCAAAAACGACCTTGAGGTGACCGTTTCGGCGGTCAATACAAATCCGGTTTGTTATTACCGCTCCGGCAGTGACAGACCAGCTTGATGGTGAAACTAGCGTCAAATCTCAGAATATATTGAGCAGGAAGCAGATATGAAGGTCCGTGAAGAGTTGCAACGGCTCGCTGCGTTGAGCGCCATCGATATCGAACTCCACGATCTCCGCGAGGAGCTGGGCGATCTGCCCTTTGAGGTGGAGCAGATGGAAGAAGACCTCGCCGCGGTTGTGGGCCGTATGGAGGAAACCTCGCAGAAGATCAAGGACCTTGTTCAGTTCCGCACCGACGCGCGCATCTCCACCAAAGACATGGAAGAGCGCGTTAAAAAGCTGGCCGAACAGCAGTTCCAGGCGCGGAACAACAAGGAATTCGACGCAATCACGAAAGAAATCGAGAACCTGCAGCGCGAACGTCGCCGCATCGAGGAAGAGCTTGGCTCGTCCAACCTGACCGAGGAAAACCTGAAACGCACCAGGGACGGCCAGGAAGCTGAATTCCTGGAAGCCAAGGAGCGTCTGGCCGCCAAGGAACGCGAACTCAAAGCGCTTTCCAGCGATCAGAACGAAGAAATGGCCGCTCTGCTCAAACAGCGTGAAGAACTGCTGGAACAGCTGACGGGCGAACATCGCGAGATGTACGAACGCATCCGCTCCTACCACTACAACCCCGTGGTCAGGATCCACAAAGGTAGCTGCTCCGGCTGCTACAATTTTGTGCCGCCCCAGCGCATTGTCGAAATGCGCAAATACCGCAAACTGGAAATCTGCGAAAACTGTGGACGCCTGATGTATCCCGAGGAAATGGAAATCCCCGCGGAAATGACGGTTTCCTGATCGCAGCAGGCATGATGGTCGGCGGGCGCCGCGACACACACAGACCGGCGCCCACCTTTGAATATTGACAATTTGAGTTCCACGGGGAAAACGGGCAGCCGCGGAGCGCTTCGGCGCTGCGAGGAAAGTCCGAACTCCACAGAACAGCATGCCGGCTAACGGCCGGACGGCGATGCCCAGGCAAAGCCGATGGAAAGTGCCACAGAAAATATACCGCCTCCGCTCCGGCGGAGGTAAGGGTGAAAAGGCGAGGTAAGAGCTCACCGCTTTGGTGGTAACATCAAAGGCAGGGTAAACCCCATGCGGAGCAAGGTCAAATAGGGCGCCGCCGGCCCCGGCCCCCGGGTTGTTCGTCCGGGTGTCCGTCGCGTTCGCGCGGCGGTTGCGGCGTCGGGTAGACTGCAGGAGGGCGATGGAGACATCGCTCCCAGATAAATGGCTGCCTCTTTCCGGTCAAACGGAAACAGACAGAATTCGGCTTACAGTTTTCTTCGTGGAACCATTTTATCCTCCCCACCGGGTGATCACACACACACTTCGAGCGGCCCCGCGGCGGACGCCCGACCTTGTGTCTACATTCTTCCAACCGATCCATCCAGGATGCGAAAATGAGTGATCGACTCGGCAAATTGCTTGAATTCTACAATCAGGACAAAAACGACACATTCGTGCGCTACGGCATTGCGCTCGAATACAAGGCCACCGGCGATCTCGATGAAGCCGTCAAATGGCTCGAAGGCCTCCGCCAGAACTTCACCGCTTACCTGCCCACCTACTATCAACTCGGCGAAACCTACAGCAATATGGGCAACTACACCAAGGCACAGACCGTGCTCGAAGAGGGCATCCGCCTGGCGCGCCACGACAACGACAGCCACACGCTGTCGGAGCTGCAAGCGCTGCTGGACGAGGTCGAGGCCGAGCTCTAGTTCCCCCTCGCGCCGCTCACGTACGTTCCCCAATTAAATGGCACGCACTCCGGCCGACAGGTCGGCGCGGAGACTTTGTGCATCGCTTTGAGCGCCGTCACTTCGTTCGGCCCTCAGGCTGTTCGCGGTTTTCTCTTGTTCGTCATCGGGTCCGGGGTTGCGCACGCGGCAGCCGGCAGTCCCATAACGTGATTTACCTTGCAGCGAAAATCGGGTAACCAGGGCAAATAAACCGCCATAATAGAACTGCGGTCATTCTCATTTTCGGCAGCCTCGCGGCAAGTGTCGAAACGCCGGATCAATCGAATGAGGCGCGCAGATACTCGGCGCAGGGCTCCGACGCCTACGTCACCTGACACTCGCATTTTCATTTTAAACTTTGACCGGGATATAATAAATCAGTAGATTGTGCGAATTCATTGAGGATTTAGCTTGCACGGTTTTACTGCCCTTAACATCCGCTGACTTCCTCAATGTACATGTCACTAAGCTTTCAAAGTTTTCACTGGTATTACTTGAGTACTGATATGAAAAATATCTTTGGTTTAACGGTCGCATTGGCGACCGCCATGATTCTGTGCGCTCCAGCCACTGGTCTGTCGGCGTTTGCACCGGAACACTTCAACGAAGAGCACAAAGATTGTTGCGAAAAACGGATCGTAGTGACTCCTGCCGGCGATCGATTGGAGGAACGATGGTTGTGCTACATGCCTGACCAGATCACCTCGACTCGACAATTTCACAAGGAATCAAACCGTGAAAACTCAAGACTTCTTGCCAAAGCTTATCATCCTGTTCGTTCTGATTTCACCGTTCCGCACTCAGGCCGCCGATCCTCAATTCAACATTGAAGAATCAGGCCGGCAGTGGTTTCGCTACCTGGATTTTCAGAACAAATTTCAGTACTCCGCAGTCGATTACAAATTCGGCGAGGTTGCGGTTGCGACGAACAACGAGACTTACCGGGTAAACATGACGCCCTGGAATTCAGGCGGAATTACCGTACAGAACTCGGGTGTTCAGGGCGATCAAAATGATCTGCTGCCGCACAGCCGCACGGAAAATTTCAGCCTGCCGGCGGAAGAAGGCGGACACATTAATTTCTACCGCGCACTCGGCATGTGGGCTCCGAGCAACGCATTTCCGCCCGAACCCGATGATCCGCCGGGCGGCGGCCCCGGCAAGACGCCCTGGGACGTTTCCGACAAAACAGAATGGGAAGTTCAATTGCGCCGCGTTTCCGACGAGGCCATTCTTGCAACGCTTGACAAGGTCGGCATTGAGTCCCACACCGACCCGTACTCGAATCCGTACTACGGCACGCAGCCCGGAGATGTCAATATTTCGCGTCCGATTCCCGCGGGTTACGGCGGCGAACGTGTTTACCTCCAGATAGTACCGCGGCGTTGGGGGCCGACGCCTTACGGCATCTCATTGATGATGGATCCGCCGCACTGGGTTAACATTTCCGCCATCGTGGATGAATCCGGAACTGAACTTTCTGCAAATGAGGCCGAATCGATTCGGCAGCAATGGTTTGAGGCGGTCATGCAATACAGCAGCGATGTTAAACAGGAGACCGGCCGGCTGCCGCAACGCCCCTGGCTGTTCTGGCCGCACGAACAGCAGGTGTATTCAGAATCGTTTTTCCAGGATGAATGGGTCGACGGTAAACTTTGCCGCAGTGAAATTCCGCCGCCCGCTTCGTCGGGCCGTGGCGTCGGAGACGATCGCCTTGACAATGCAACAAGCCGCAAAGTCGTGCACGCGGCAACGCTCGAAAGCGTTTCGCCCAATCCGCTCAGCGGCAACGTGTTAACTGTGAAAACGGGCGGATACACGGCAAGCAGTGTACAGCTTGAGCTGATAACGACCGAGGGACGCAGTCTGGGCCGATTGTGGCGCGGCGAAAACCCACGCGGCGGTCAGTCGATCAATCTCGATCTGAGTCGTTACTCTCTCGCCAACGGCACATACGTTCTGGCGCTGAAAAATGACCGGGAAGAAACGATCGCCAGCCAGACGTTTGTCGTGCAGGATTAAACGTTAAGCGCGTTTGCCTTCACCGTACAACGGCAATCCAGGGCGGTTAACGCAGCGGATCGGCAAATGGACGCGAGTAGGTTGACGGACGGCCGGCTCCCGCCCTGGTGGAGAATAACACATGCTGGTGGTGGCGACGGACCCAATTGGTTTCAGGGAGAAGTCTGTCCGGATTGAAACTCGGCAATGTTACTGCGCCAACTTAAACAGACGGTCAGTTTAACAACTGACAGACTTCGAGCCTGGGGCAACTGAATCCTGAAACAGGATAAATTCTCCGCATAAAACAACCGCTGCGCCGCCATTCCAATCAACGGCCCGGTTGAATTAAACTCTGAACTCACAATCGCCGACGTCTTCAAGCATCTGACGCGTAATCACGCCTTCTCGCAGAATGCGCGGAGGCTCCGAGGTGAGATCGACAATCGTTGAAGCCAGTCCGTGACGCGCAGTCCCACAGTCGACCAGGGCCGGTACGCGGCCGCCGAGTTGTTCGAGTGCTCCGGCCGCGCTGGAAGGCGCCGGTTTGCCGGCGATGTTCGCCGAACTGCCGACCAGTCCTCCACAACGCTCAAGCAGCGCCAACGCCAGATCGTGATCCGGCACGCGAATGCCGACGCTGCTGCCGCCCGCCGTCACGATGTCAGGCACGTACTGCGAGCGCCGGATAATGCTGGTCAACGGTCCCGGCATGAAAGCGCGCGCAAGCGTGTAGTAGAGCGGCGGAATATCGCGCGCATACGCCACGACGTCGTTGGGATGCGCCAGGTGGATAGTCATCGGATTGTTGAGCGGCCGGCTCTTGGCATCAAACACCCGGCGCACGGCCTGCGGGTTAAACGCATGCGCGCCGATGCCGTACACCGTCTCCGTCGGAAATATCACCGGCAGACCGCGCATCAGAATGCTCGTTGCCGTTCGCAGTGCGCCATAGGGATCGTCGATGCCGTTTAATATCGTCGTCATGACGAATTCGTGATCGGGCTCCGAAGACTGTTGATCTGCTGTGAATAGTGGTTGTATGTCCATGTGTTTAACTCAACCTGCGCTGTCGTCCAGCCAGACGGATTTGAGAATGATCCGGTTCATCGGGTCAAGCGGATTGTCGCGTACCCAGGGCTGCAGCAGCCGATAGTGCATTTCGTAAAAAAGCATGACCGACGGCGCTTCTTTGATCATGAGCTGCTCGGCGGCGCGATAAATCAGGTTGCGTTGAGCCAGGTCCGTGACAGCTACCGCGCTGTCCATCAACTTGTTGAAGTGGTCGTTCTGCCAGCGCGTGCTGTTGGGATAACTGGGTTGCTCTGAATCGGCGGGCACGAGGCGGCCGTCGAACAGATTCAGGTAGTTTTCAACGTCGGGATAGTCGCCGTACCAGCGCGTGCCCCAGAACGCCAGCCGGCCGTAGTCGGCTTCCTCCAGCATGCGCGAAAATTGCAGCTTGCGGATCTCCACCTGAATGTTCAGGGTCGAGTGCAACATGCTCTGCACCGCTTCGGCTACCTGTACCAGGCGCGGTTCCTCGTAGATTGTCATCGTCACGGTCGGGAATCCCGCGCCGTCCGGATACCCGGCTTCAGCCAGCCAGGCGCGCGCCGCTTCTGCGTCGACAGTAAAACCGCTGATGGAATCGACGGGATAACCGGGAAACACCGGCGGCGTGATACCGTGTTGCGCCGGCCCCCAGGGCGCGCCGCGCAGCACGTGTTTAACCAGTTTTTCGCGATCGATCGCCGCTGCAAAAGCCCTGCGCACGTTGACATTGTCAAACGGGGCTTCCGTGCAGAGAAAGTCGAAGAACCACGAAAGCATCGCCGGTTTGGCCTGTAAAACAAATTGCGCGTATTCAGGCGTCAAGGTGCGAGAAGTTTTATCGCTGCCGGCGGCCGGCGACACAACGACCTGCGGATAGAACTCGGTCGGTATCGTAAAGTTTTCTTCCAGGCGTCCGGCCGTAAACTCGGCAAACTGCACGCGATCATCGGGAACAAATGTCATCGTCACAACGTCGAGCAGCGGCAGCTGGTTGCCGTGTTCGTCGCGCTGCCAGTAGTTCGGATTGCGCTCCAACCTGATTTCCTGGTCCGGCTTCCAGTGCTTCATCACAAAGGGACCGGTGCCGACGGGATTGCGGAAAAAGTCTTCGCCATAGTGCTCGACGGCTTCGTGCGGTACGACGCAGCCAAGCGAGTTGATCAGGTAGTACAAAAATGGCGCGTAGGGCGCATTGAGTTCGATGACAAAGGTCGAGTCGTCCGGCGCACGCAGGCCGCCGACGTCCGCGGGCTCGGCATTCCCCTTGGCGCGCGCCTCGTAGTATTCGATTGCGCCGGCGACTTTGCCGCGAAATGCCCAGAACTGCACCGACTTGGTCCGCGGGTCACAGCAGCGCGCCAGGGAGTAACGCACGTCTTCGGCCGTCATGCGGCGTCCCTTGCCGTCGGGAAAACAGGCGTTGTCCTGGAACCGCACATCCGTCCGCAGATGAAAGGTGTAGCGCAGTCCGTCGGGCGAGATTTCCCAGCTGCGCGCCAGCTCGGGTTGTACGTTGAGCGCCGAGTCCAGCGTTATCAGCCGGTCGTAAATCTGCAGCGCCACGTCATCCGCAAGTTTGCTGTTGATGCGCACGGGATCCAGCGCGTTGGGGTTGCCGCGCAACATGTTGAGGCGGTACTCGCCGCCCGCGCGTTTGCCGCCAGGCAGTTCTGTTCCACCCGCGTGTTCTTCCGGCGCGGCACAGGAACTGAGTAAAATCACACACATTGACAAACAAAAAAGGTATTGAAGCCGTGAGCCTCCGGTGAAACCGAAAGAGGCGCTACGGCAGGCGGGAAAAGAGATAAACATGAAGAACCGATCAATGCAGATGTGGCGCAAGATGCCGGCGCACGGGCGCTCGCTCGAATTAGTTGTTTCAATCTACAAAGAAAGGCCCTAATTTTGAATCTTTGTCGAGAAATCCAGCTTTGCGGAACTGCGGAGGAGCCGAATGCGACCGATTAAAACGTTCGCTGTGTCACCTGTCTTACCTGATCGTTTACAAAACTTAAAGGAACTGGCATACAACTACTGGTGGACCTGGGATGCCGACGGGCGCGAGATGTTCTCGCGCATCGACCGCGGCCTGTGGGAACGCGTGGCGCACAATCCCGTCCAGCTGCTCAATCGCGTTTCGCAGCAGCGCCTGGCGACGCTGTCGACGGACAGCGACTACGTCAACTTTATGGAAGGCGTTTACCGCCGTTTCCAGGACTACATGTCGCGCCGCAGCTGGTATGACGCCGCCGAATATCCGAGTGATGCGACGATCGTCTACTTCTGCGCCGAGTTCGGCATCCACGAGAGTTTTCCGAATTATTCGGGGGGGCTGGGCGTTCTTGCGGGCGACCACCTGAAATCCGCCAGTGACCTGGGCCTGCCGCTCGTCGGCGTCGGTCTGCTGTATCAGCAGGGTTATTTCCACCAATATCTGGCGCAGAACGGCTGGCAGAATGAATCCTATCTGGACAACGATTTTATGTCGATGCCACTGGTGCACGTGCTGGACCAGGACGGCGTGCCGATTGTAATCGATGTCGACCTGCCCGAAGGCAAGGCGTTTGCACAGATCTGGAAGCTGGAAATCGGGCGCATCAAGCTGTACCTGCTCGATTCGAATATCGCCGAGAACGAAAATCCGGTCTATCGCGGCATCACGGACCAGCTGTACGGCGGCGACGTTGAGACGCGCATTCAGCAGGAAATCATGCTCGGCATCGGCGGCGTCAAGGCGCTGCGCGCCATGAACCTGACGCCGACGGTCTGCCACCTGAACGAGGGCCACGCGGCCTTTTCCGCTCTGCAGCGCATTCGTTTCCTGATGGAAGACCAGGGCCTGGACTTCTACGCGGCCATGGAAATTGCACGCAGCGGCAACGTGTTCACGACACATACGCCCGTACCGGCCGGCAACGAAGTCTTTTCGCTGGAACTGATCGAGCGTTACTTCGGCGACCTGTTCCGCGACCTGGGACTTAGCCGCGAGGAGTTTTTTGGTCTGGGCCGCCAGGAACCCGAAAACAGCGGCGAGGCGTTCAGCATGACGGTTCTCGGCCTGCGACTGGCCGGATTCCACAACGGCGTGAGCCAGCTGCACGGCAAAACCGCACAGAAAATGTGGCGGCAAATCTGGAGCGACTTCCCCGTCAGCGAAGTGCCGATCGGCGCAGTGTCCAACGGCGTGCACTCGCTCACGTGGATCTCGCGCGACATGGGTGAGCTCTACGACCGCTACCTGACACCGGATTGGCGCACCAACACGGCCGACCAAAACATCTGGAACGCCGTGGACCAGATTCCGGATGAGGAATTGTGGCGCGCGCACGAACGCCGACGCGAACGCCTGGTCATTTCCGCGCGCCGGCACTTGCGCAGCAAAATGCGCCGCTTTGCCACGCCGGAACAGATCGAAAAGGTCAACGAATACCTCAATCCGGACATCCTGACCATCGGTTTTGCGCGCAGGTTTGCCACGTACAAACGCGGCACTCTCCTTTTTGGCGACATGGAACGCCTCGTAAAACTGATCAACAAAGCCGACGGGCCGCTGCAGCTGATAATGGCCGGCAAGGCGCACCCGCACGACATCCCCGGCAAGGAGATGATCAAAGAGATCTCCGAGAAGATCAAACAATTCGGGCTGGAGCGCTCGATTGTTTTCCTGGAGGACTACGACATGGCAGTGGCGCGCTATATGGTCAAGGGCTGCGACATCTGGCTGAACACGCCGCGGCGTCCTTTGGAGGCCAGCGGAACCAGCGGCATGAAGGCTGCCATGAACGGCTGTCTGCACGTCAGCACGCTGGACGGCTGGTGGGACGAGGCCTACAACCGTCGCAACGGCTACGCCATCGGCAGCGGCGAGGTCTACTCCACCGTGGAAGAACAGGACGCCATCGAACGCGAGGCGCTCTTTACTCTGCTCGAACAGGAAATTTTGCCGACGTTTTATCGCCGTTCGCGCACGAAGGTGCCTGAACGCTGGGTAGCGCGCATGAAAGAATCGATCCGCACCGTGGGGCCGACTTTCTCTACCTCACGCATGGTCAGCGACTACTGCGACCAATATTACGTTCCGGCCATGCGCGCCGTCGGCAAACTCGTGGACGACAACTGCCGCTGCGCCGTCGACCTGACGAACTGGAAGGGCCACGTACGCGCTTCCTGGCACTCGGTCGAAATCGGACAGGTCAAGGTCGATTACACGGACAACGCCTACGTCGGCAAGTCCATCCGCGTGCAGATGCAGGTTCATCTGGGCCCGCTCAAGGCGTCGGATGTATCTGCGGAAGCATTCTACGGCCCGATCGACTCCATGGGCGACTTCATCGAAGGCAAGGCCGTCCTCTTGCAGCACATCGGCGAGGAAAACTCAATCCACACATACCGCGGCGAGTACCTATGTGAGACGAGCGGCACACAGGGCTGCACGGTACGCATCTCTCCGCACAACGACCTGATGATCCGCAACTCCGACATGTACATCTGCCGCTGGGCCAACTGAACAGACTGAGCAGTTCACAGGATTTTCACTCAGAGCCGGAGCCTTGTCTCCGGCTTTTTCTTTTTGTTCGTCAGCGGGAGAACAGTTCAAAGCCATTGAATGAGACGCTTTTTTGTCGCCCGGCGGTGGAGTCTCAGGCGCGCAGGCGTTCCTGAGTCCTGCGGTGACGAGACCGGAGTTGATCTTCCCCCGACAGTGGACAGAAAGTCAGGACTTCCCCGGGTTTCCGTTCGAACTGGTCGGGACTCATACCACCGAGTGTTGAATGAATCCTGGTTGTATTGTAGCAGGCTTCGATATACTCGAACAAGACGCTGCGTAGCTCATCAACGGATGCAAACGTTCTGCCCCGGCATCGAGCATATCCGCGACCCAGTCGTCAAAGTGTGCTACGGCGTCTTCCACGCTTTCTCCGTCGATGCCCGGGCTGGTAAACCGGTGTTGTCTCCGGAGATGCGATTCTATCACCTCTGCGGTGATATGATGCGCCGGCGAGGAGAAACGCAGCCTTCTCTCGGTCCGGGCTTTCGCCGCCAGTCGTTCCAAACCAGTTGCCACGACAAGAGTCCTCCCTTGAAGAAGGTGTGTGAACGATTCGTTTCGAGTATACCACTGTCAACCGCTTCCCCATGTACGTGGCTCTCCCACGCGCGGAGTACTATCAGTTGATCCGACTTCCGCAGGGCCGTCGTTCCGTTCTCGTGGCAGCGCCACTTGGCGGGAACTACAAACTCCGTTTGAATCCTGCGGATCTCCCTTGTTCACCATGTCTCTCTTACATGCATGCCGACGGTTCGAACCCCGGAAGTCCAACGGCAGGCTCATCGCTAACGCCTCCCATTGTGCGGCCTTCCCGACGGGGGGAGGTCGGTCGGCAACTTCGACAAGGGATTTCGGGGCTAAATATCCGTTCACTGTCGTTTCGGCCTACAGGTTTCCCGTCTACGCTTTGCAGTTGTCGTTACCGTGTAACCACGCAAGACTCGGTATGCGGCTGTTGATTAGACGTTACCGCAATGGTTTTCTCATACCATCAGACACATGATGCTTGCAAGGCGCAACGGCCCTGCCGCCACCTCGCAGCAGTTCGACCTCCACCATGTACACCGGCCCCTACCAGGATTATTCAGGCCATCTGCAACCGGCGCTACCCCGCGCCTCGGTCGATGTGAGCGCACGCACGCGTTCCCTGCGCTCAGGAAAGCAGTTTAACACGGAATCCAATTCGCCCTCGAAATTTATTACTGAACGTAGCCGGGTTCATGACTGAACGGGCGAATTTCTCCGTTGAACGCATATCTGTCGTCGCTCGTTCGTCACAGGCGCCGGCACGTGTTCTCATTTGATTCCACTGCAACGGCATACCTGATATCCCCTCGCCATTCCCATGCTGCAACTGCCCAAAACAAAAAAAGCCGGAGTGCGAGTGCACTCCGGCTTTTGTATTACATGAGCCCCGAAAGACTCAGTCGGATGTCGATTACTTGACGATGATCAGCTGCTTCGTGATAGCCTGACCGTCGCCTTTCAGCGTGTAGCTGTAGGTGCCGCTCGGCAGGATCAGTTTCTCAGCATTCAGCGACACTTCGTAGTGGCCGGCTGCTTTGAAACCGGAATCGATCGTTGCAACTACCTGACCCATCACGTCCGTGACGATCAGTTCGACTTCCATCGACTTGTGCAGCGTATAGCTGATTGCCGTCATGTTGTCGAACGGGTTCGGAGCGTTCTGCGACAGGCTGAACGGCATACCCGGTTGTGCATCTTCGACAGCCGTAGGTCCGACGCTGAGAATTGCAGTTTCCGAAGTAGCGGAGCCGCAATCACAGGTTACGATCACGCGGTACTCACCGTCGTTGTCCAGATCAAGGCTCTCTCCGAAGTTGTTGAACGAGTCGCTGACAGCACCGGCAAGATCTGCCCAGGCTTGCGTGTCGTCGGCACGGAATTGCCACTGATAGGAGCAGGTTCCGGCGCCTTCGGCAACCACCGTGAACGGCGTCGTCATCTTGGCGTTATAGTCGTAACCCTGATCCTGCGGCTGCGTCGTGATGACCGTCTCAGGCAGGAAGCTCAGTTCCGCCTGCGCCGTCGTCGTCGTGCCGCAGGTGTTCGTCACAACCGCCCAGTACATACCGAGCATTGCGGCGTCCACATTCGTCAGACTCAGGTTTGCAGCCGTTTCACCAGCCATGTCCGTACCTTCAAAGACCCACTGATACGTGGTTCCTGCATCCTCATTGGATACAACAACCGAGAACGTGGCGTCACCGTCGGGACAGATCGCCTGGTCGACCGGATCGTTTGAAACGATCGGAGCAAACAGCAGCGTTACGCGGGCATTACCGGTATTCGACACTATATCCGTATTGCTCTGCAGGCGGACTTCAGCGTAGTACGTTTCGTCGGCCGTAGGCACAAAGCAGTACGGGTTGGTCGTTGCGCCGGCAACCGGGTTGTTGGCGCTGTCGAACCACTGGATCGTTACCGGCTGACCGAAGGAGTCATAGCCGAACTGAAGACAGATTTCCGAGCCATCGCAGATTTCGAAGTCTTCCGGATTCTCGGTAATCGTGATTTCCAGCGGGTTGACCGTCAGTGCCGCAAATTCGGTGTTAACCGAACCGCAGGCGCAGGTAACAATAGCGTAGTAGTTGTTGCTGGCATCCGTCGGCAGGACGTCGCGGATCACAAGGCGGCTTTGGTTCGCACCCGTGATACGGCCGTCGTCAACCAGTTTCTCGTCACCGCGATACCACTGGAAGACTGCTCCCGGAGGACAGTTCGTGTTGATCTCAAACTCAATGTCTTCACCCGGATTGACAACCAGATCGCGCGGCTCGTAAATCTCGGCCAGCGGTTCACGCGTCACGAACAGGATCGCAACGGAACTCCAGACCGAATTACAGTAGCCCGTGATCAACACCTGATAGTGACCGGCGTCAGCCTCTTCGATGTTCGTCAGGATAAGCTGACGCTCATTTGCCAGAGGAATCATTTCACCGTTTTTGTACCACTGATAGGTCAGTTCATCATTCTCGTCGCCGGACTCAGGCGTACCCGTGCCGTCGGCCACAAAGATGTGGTTATCGCCGATACAAACCGTTTGATCTTCAACGTCGATCGTGAGTTCAACCGGACGGTGAACTACCAGTTCAGCCATTTCGGAGATCGCCGGCGGTTCGCAGATACCCGTAACAACCACGCGGTAGTAACCGGCATCGCTGTACTGAGCATTCGCAAGCGAGAACGTAGCGTCCGTGGCTTCCGCGATCGGATTCCAGACAACGCCGTTTTCGCTGTATTCCCACTGGTATTCGATTTCCGTGCCACTGGCAACCACGCTGAAGCTGGCTGGATCATCCAGACAGATGGCGTTGGTACCGTTCAGGCTGACAGGATGCGACTCAACGCGCGGCAGCAGGTTAACCACAACCGTTACGCTGGTCGACTGAACTTCGGGCTCACACAGACCGCTGACGATCACGTGGTAGACGCCGGCGTTACCCGTCGTGACGGACGGAACATTGTACGTATCGCCGTCGGCGCCGTCAATTTCCATTCCGTTGTGATACCACTGGTATTCCAGCTGCGTTCCGGTTGCACCAACCGTCAGTTCCAGCTCGTCGAATTCACAGAGTTCGCCTTCAATCGAGGGCTCTTCCGTGATCATCGGCGGGTTGTTAACGATCAGCGTAGCAACGTCGGAGTCGACGTCCGGAGGACATACGCCACTGACGTTAACGCGGTAGTCGCCTTCATCGCCTTCAACCAGGTTGGTCAGCGTCAGCGAAGAATTCGTCTCGCCGTTGATGTCAACCCAGATGTCGTTGTTCGCATCGTATTTCTGCCATTGATACATGAGGCCCGTGCCGGTGGCGACTACCGTAAACGTGTAGTCTTCACCTTCGCAGATCTCATCGCCGACCGGCTGCTGCGTAATCGCAGGCGGCGTGTTGACGATCAGAACGGCGCCGTCGGAAGTAATCGACTGGCAAACGTTCGTGATGACAACATCGTAGGTGCCGGCATCGCTGACAGCGATATTGCTGAGTTCGTATTCGGAATCAGTAGCGCCCGGAATGTCGACGCCATCTTTGCGCCACTGGTAGCTGATCTCCGTGCCGCCGGCCACAACCGTGAACGTCCACTCTTCACCAGTGCAGATGCCTTCCGCAGGTGCGGTCGGT
Organism: bacterium; assembly: GCA_030430495.1. GTDB lineage: Bacteria > Bacteroidota > Ignavibacteria > Kapaibacteriales > UBA7675 > JAUIKM01. The sequence goes on from JAUIKM010000024.1 coordinate 84,087, forward strand.
TGCTGCGTGATGAACGGAAGCAGGTAGTAGTCCAGCTCAGCAGCGTCGCTTGTCGCAACACCGCAGGCATTCGTGAAGATCGCGCGGTACCAGTTGCCATCGTCGGCGATGGTCGGCGTGAAGGTGTAGTCGGTCGTCGTGGCGCCCGGAATGTCATTCCAGTTGTTGCCCTGATCGTCGCTAACCTGCCACTGAACCGTCGGCGTCGGCGTGCCGCTGGCGGCTGCCGTAAAGGTAACGTCGTTCGGTTCGCAGACCAGCATGTCCTGCGGCTCCATGGTAACAATCGGCTCGGTCCAGACAGTCAGAACTGCAGGCGCGGAGATGTCCTCGCCGCAGACGTTGACGAACATGGCGCGGAATTGGAAGCCGTCCCATGCGGCCGGTACGTCTTCGAGCTCAAGCGTTTCGTCCGCGTTTTGCTCGTAGTCTACCCAGCCATTGCCGTCGTTGCGATTGATTTCCCAGGTAATTTCCGGAGTCGGCTGACCGGAAGCCATCGCCGTAAAGGTGATGTCTTCGCCGGCACAGATCGTTTCGTCTGTCGGATCCAGCGTTACAACCGGAGCTTCGTTGACGATCAGCGTTGCAGCGTCCGAGAACACTACGTCGCAGATGTTGGAAGCTTCGATGCGATACTGGTAGCCGTCCATCGCGGCCGTTACCGCACCCAGGTCAAGCAGCGTCGTCGTTTCGCCGAGGATGTCGACCCAGCCGTTACCGTCATTTACTTGCCATTGCAGTGTAGCCGGCGGTTTGGCGATAGCGTTGGCTTGCAGAAGCACAACAGTGCCTTCGCAAACTTCAGTATCCTGCGGCTGCTCAGTGATAACCGGGTTGCTGTTGACAACGAGAGCCACCTGCTGCGATTCCACCGTTCCGCAGACGTTCGTGAAGACCGCGCGGTACAGGTTGCCGTCCATTGCAGGCGTCACGCCGTTGAGCTGCAGATCCTGCGCGGTTTCACCGGGCAGATCAATCCAGCCGTTGCCGTCATTTACTTGCCATTGGATCGTCGGGATCGGGTCGCCGTCGGCGCTGGACGTAAACGTCACATTGGCGCCTTCGCAGACCGTTTGCGGATTCGGCTCAACCAGGACAACCGGCGGATCCATCACACGCAGCGTAGCCGCCTGCGAAATCACCGTGCCGCAAACATTCGTCAGAATGGCGCGGTACAGGTTGCCGTCCCAGCCGCCCGGAACGTTCGTGAGCGTCAGTGTCGGGCTGTTTTCGCCGGACAGATCTGCCCAGGACTGCTGGTTAAAGATCTGCCATTGGATCGTCGGCGTCGGTTGACCAGTGAATTCGACCGTAAACTCGGCCGTTTCCATCTGGCAAATCGTAACGTCCTGCGGCTGGCCGGTAACAACCGGAGCGGTGTTGACCGTCAGCATCGCGCTGTTCGAAGTCACCACACCACAGTTGTTCATAAAGACAGCGCGGTACAGGTTGCCGTCCATGTTGGCTTGAGCATTGACGATGGTCAGATTGGTCGAGGTTTCGCCCGCCATATCCATCCAGCCATTGCCGTCGTCAACCTGCCATTGTACCGTCGGGGTCGGGAAACCGTCCGCCGTGGCCGAGAACATGGCATCTTCGCCTTCGCAAATGATGTCGTTGGCCGGGTTCATAGTGATCGTCGGCTCGGTCCAAACCGTCAGCGTAGCTTCAAGCGTCGTGGCACTGCCGCAGATGTTCGTGAACACCGCACGGTACATGTTGCCGTTGAAGTTTGCCGGGATGTTGGAGAGCGTCAGCATCAGACCAGTTTCACCAGGAAGGTCCATCCAGCCGTTGCCGTCGTTGACCTGCCATTGTACCGTCGCAGCCGGCGTACCGGTAGCCGAGGCGCTGTACGTAACCTGGCTGCCTTCACAGACGGAAACGTCAGCCGGGCTGGCCGTAACAACCGGAGCGACGTTGACCGTCAGCATTGCCGGAGCCGTCGTGGCCGTATTACAAACGTTGGTGAATACAGCGCGGTACATATTACCGTCCATATTCGCCGCAACGTTGTTCAGGTTCAGCGTTGTGTTTACTTCACCGGGAATGTCCGCCCAGCCATTGCCGTCGTCAACCTGCCATTGTACCGTCGGCATCGGTTGACCCGTTGCATCGGCGGTAAACATGGCATTGTCGCCTTCGCATACCGTTTGATCCTGAGGATCAACCGTAACGATCGGGTCGGTGTTGACCGTCAGCATAGCCGCATCGGAGGGAACCGAGGTACCGCAGGGGTTCGTGAAGACCGCGCGGTACAAGTTGCCGTCCCATTGCGGCAGAACGCCCGTCAGGTCCAGCGTCGTTTGCGTTTTGCCGGGCAGATCCTGGAATCCGTTACCGTCGTCGCATTGCCACTGAATCGTCGGAGCCGGATCGCCGGAAGCCGTCGAGGTGAAGAATGCCGTTTCGCCTTGACAGACTGTCGTATTGACGGGCTGCAGCGTAACGGAAGGCGGAACGTCGACCAGCAGCAGAGCTGCCTCGCTGTTCGTGGTACCGCAGATATTCGTGAAGACCGCGCGGTACATATAACCGTCCTGCGAGCCTTGCACATTGTTGATGTTCAGCGTTGTATTGGTTTCACCCGGGAGGTCGGCCCAGCCGTTGCCGTCATCGACCTGCCACTGGACCGTCGGAGCCGGTTGGCCCGTCGCGTCCGACGAGAAGGACACATCGTCGCCTTCACAAGCATTGTCGACATCAGCGGGTTGCATGGTAACTACCGGCGTAGTGTTGACGGTCAGCGTGGCTGCTTGCGTCATCGCCGTACCGCAGGCGTTCGTGTAGACCGCGCGATACATGTAGCCGTCCATACCGGCTGTAACGTTGTTCAGATTCAGGTCTTTGTTCGTCTCGCCCGGGATATCGGCCCAGCCGTTACCGTCTTCAACCTGCCACTGAACCGTCGGCGCCGGAGTACCGTCGCCGTCGGACATGAACGTCGCATTGTCATTTTCACAGACCGTTTGATCCACCGGATCCTGCGTTACGAACGCAGGGACGTCGATGATCAGCAGCGCGCCCTGGGTGTTTACCGTACCGCAAACGTTCGTGAAGACCGCGCGGTACAGGTTGCCGTCAAAGCTGGCCGGTACGTTGTTAAGCGTCAGCGTCGTGTTGGTTTCACCCGGAATATCATTGTATCCAAGGCCTTCATCAACCTGCCACTGAACCGTCGGTGCCGGGTCGCCGCTGGCATCGGCCGTAAAGACAAAGGTATCGCCTTCACAACCATTTTGCGGAGCCGGATCCAGCGTCACAACGGGCGCTGTATTGACCGTCAGGGTTACTTCATTGGTATTGACAATGCTGCAGACGTTTGTGAACACAGCACGGTACATATAACCGTTGGACGAAGCCGGAACGTTGTTCAGATTCAGCGTCGTATTCGTTTCCCCGACGATGGCTACCCAGCCGTTACCGTCGTTTTCTTCCCACTGAACCGTCGGAGTCGGGAAACCGGTCGCGTCGGCCATAAAGCTGACGTTATCGTTTTCACAGATCGTTTCATTCGTCGGTTGCAGGATCACGACCGGATCGGTCCAAACGGTCAGAGTTGCGCCGCTGGACGTAGCAACACCGCACTCGTTCGTGAATACTGCGCGATACATGAAGCCGTTCATTCCGGCGGTCACGTTCGCAAGATTCAGCGCCGTGTTCGTTTCACCTGGAATGTCAGCCCAACCATTTCCGTCGTCAACCTGCCACTGAGCCGTCGGGACCGGGTCGCCGCTGGCGTTGGCAGTGAACGTGGCAGTGTTGCCTTCGCACTCGGACTGATCAGTCGGTTGTTGCGTGATTGCCGGAACCGGACGGACCGTCAGCGTAGCTGCCGACGAGTTGACCGTGGCGCATGTGTTCGTGAACACCGCGCGGTACATGTAACCATTCATGGACGGCGTAGCATTGACGACTTCATATGTCGTCGTCACTGCACCAGGGATATCAGCAAATCCGTTGCCGTCGTCAACCTGCCACTGTACCGTCGGAGCCGGGAAACCGGTCGCGTTGGCCGTGAACATGTGGTTGGTGCCTTCGCAGATCGATGCATCGCCCGGGTTATTCGTAACAACAGGTGAGGTCCAGACTGTCAGCAGGGCTGCGCTGGAGTTGATCGTACCGCAGGTATTGCTGATGACAACACGATACAAGTTACCGTTCGAACCGGCCTGAACATTCGTCAGAGTCAGCGTCGTGCTGGTCTCACCAACGATGTCAGCAAAGCCGCCGCCGTTATCGACCTGCCATTGGTACGTCTGCGGGATTGCGCTCACTGAGACAACCCAGAAGTCAACGTCATTGTTTTCGCAGATAGCAACGTCCATCGGCTGCGTCGTGACCATCGGCAATTCGTAAACCGTGATCGTTGCAGGCGCCGTGTTCGTTGAACCGCAAACGTTCGTAAAGACCGCGCGGTACATGAAGCCATTCAGGTTGGCCGGCACATTGTTGATAGTGTACGTGCTTGCCGTTTCACCGGGGACGTCCGCCCAGCCGTTGCCGTCGTCAACCTGCCACTGAATCGTTGGCAGAGGGTTGCCGTTCGCATTTGCGCTGAACGTCACATTGTCGCCGGAGCAGATGAACTTGTTGTTCGGATCATCATTGACAACCGGAGCAGTCCAGACCGTAAGAACACCAACGTCACTAGTTGTCGAATTGCAGATGTTGGTTATAACCGCACGGTACTGGTTGCCGTTATCGGAAGTTTGAATATTCGAGATAGTCAGAGTTGTCGCATTTTGGCCGCCCAGGTCGTCCCACATAAGGGTACCGCCATTGAACTGCTGCCACTGAATCGTGACAGGTTCAGTACCTGTGTATGCAATCGAGAAGTCCGCGTCGGAACCTTCGCACTCGGCAACATTTGTCGGTTGCGTTGTGAAAGCGGCAGGAGCATTTACAGTAAGGGTAACAACGTTCGAAGTCGCCATCGGCGGCTCATCGGCCGTTGCTTCAACACGATACTGGTTGCCGTCCATGTTCGCTTGAACATTAACGAGAGACAGAGTTTTGCTCGTTTCACCAACCAGGTCAGTCCAAACAGCGCCGTCGAGACGTTGCCACTGCCATGCGATGTTACAGCCATTGCCGTCAACGGTGAAGTCAACCGTCGAGCCAACGCAGGTCGTAACACTGACTGGTTGTTGTGTAATTACCGGACCACCGATAACGCGCGGGGGCGTAGGGTTAGTCACGCCAAAACACAGGTTAGTACCGCAATTGAATGCCAGCGGCGTAGCGCCGTCAAACAGCTGCGTCGAAGGACCGCCCGTAATGAACGTCAGGTTGTCACTGTTGGACTTGTCCGTGATGGTCCAGCGGATGGTCGCGATTTTCATCGTTCCGCTGGTGGTCGTCGAGCCCGGGAATTTCAGGAGGTTGATCCTGACAAATCCAGGTCCCGGCGTTTGAC
>JAUIKM010000025.1 GCA_030430495.1 bacterium
GTTCGTTAGGCATTGCGCCCAATCCCTTCGGCGATAAAACAACAATCCGGGTCGAAGTTGATACGGCGCAGCACGTGCGTATCGAGATCGCCGACATGCAGGGGCGCATTGTGGCAGTTGTCGCCGACCGGCGTTTTGAAGCGGGAACGTTTGAGCTGGAGTTTCGCAACGAAGCCTGTGCGCCGGGTGTTTATCTCTGCCGCATGCAAAGCGCCAATGGCGAGAGCCAGACCGAACTGATGTTTATTGAGTAACAGTTTGTTGTACATTGGAGCAACCGGGGCACATGCCCCGGTTGTTTTCTCACTGTGGAAACGTTGCCATGAAGATGTTTGCCGCAATATTAGCCGCGAATTTCATCCTATCGTTTGGTACGCTGCATGCATTCGATGAAGATTTCTGGATCAATACAACCGAGTCTGTGGAACGCGACCTGCGCTATGTCGCCAACATTGCAGCCAACGATGAAACACTGTTTGCCGCTACTGGGGCTGGGCTATGGCGCAGTAATAATTCCGGTGCTTCGTGGAAACATGTCCCGATTTCCGACTTCGGCATCATTGCCGGAGTGAATATTTTGGGCGATGGAGTAATCCTCGTTGGAGGCCGTGATTCATTGCACTTTTCTACCGATAAGGGCGAAGACTGGACCACGATTTCACATCTGAGGCATGGTATACCACAGATTGATTACTATCGATTTGTTGAAAGACCTGACGGTACGTTGTTTGTTGCCATGCGAGACTGGTACTCCGGTCAGTTCGTAGCTGATGGAATCTGGCAGTCGACAGATCGAGGCAATTCATGGAGTCTGGTGTGCGACAACTTAATCAACGGTGCTAAAAGCACTTGCATAGCACTGCATCCCAACGGCGACGTATTCTGGGGTTCCTGGGATTGGGAAGGACTCTTCGTTCTGCGCGCCGAAAGCGGTGAGTGCCACAATATCTACGCGCCAGGTGGGCTGGGGGAGTTTAACTGGGACCCACTTTCGATGGCAATTAATTCCAGGGGAACAATATTGGTAGGAACCAATGAAACAGAAACTTCTGTATTTCGGTCTCGAGATGCCGGGAAAAACTGGGTGTTTTTTAATGGCTGGCCGGCGAACTATCCGCGCGGTAATATTCTGGCGATGATCGTCGACCGCTACGACAACTTCATCTGCTCGGCGGCCGGAACGATCTGGTACTCCAGCGACGAAGGCGATTCGTGGACAAATCTTTACCCCAACAATCCCGCCTTCGGCTTTTACTCGCTGTGTGTCGACTCGCTGGGATACCTCTACGGCGGAACCAACAAAGGCGACATATACCGCACCAAAGAATCGATCTACACCGCGACGGGACTTAACACTTCCGAACCGACCGACTCTGAGTTTAACTTCTCACTGTCTCCAAACCCGACGACGGGAGACTTAACACTGGACTTCACACTTGAGACTCAGGGACTTGTGACTGCTGAACTGTTCGACATGCGCGGCGCGATGGTTAAACAAGTCTTCTCACGGCAGTACTCCGCCGGTTCTCACCGCACGACTAACAAGATGGATTTGGTTGTGGCGGGTGTGTATGTGCTGCGCTTAAGTGTGGGGGCAGAGGTGTTGAACAGATTGATTACAGTGGTCAGATAACGACCTGAATTGTAACAATGTCATGACGTGATTTGAAGTGTGCGGACTGTTGTATGCTCAGACGAGTCACAGATTGATTCACTTGTCGCCCCGTCAACACAACTAGTCGTTTCTGTTCCGCTGACAAACATTAAGAAAAAGCAAGCCACACGCATGTGGGGCGAAGCGCTCTTGATCAGGTGCGGGCGCACAAGTGAAATTGTCACGCCGCCTTACCGGCCGACACTGCTGTCGGCGGCGGTTGTGTCGGGTTTGGGGGCACTCTGGGCGCGCAAATGACGCGGCGTAAACACACGTCCGTTCGACGCAAAAATGCCCTGGCGGTTGACGAGGACGTCGCGCATGACCTTGGAGCCGAGCGGGGGGACGTGTTCGCCGAGAAAATAGAAGGAAACGGCGCCGGCATTGCCGAGAGTGAGTTTGAAGTTTTCTTTGGCTTTCCAGTTAATGGATTCGCCGGCCTGGAGAATGCCCTCCCAGCTCTTGCGACCGTCCATGACCATGCTGATCCAGATTTCCGCCGAGGCGTCGGCGCGCAAGGTAAGCGAATCGCCCAGCGCCGTGATCGGCTGCATGTCGTCGATTTCACCGCCGGTTGAACCGGCGGCCGCACTGCCGACGTCGATGGGCTCCACAGCCGGGGATACTTCCGCCAACGGCGAAATGTCTTCCTCGGGACTGTCCAGCAGAAAATAGATCGCGACGGAAAGTACCGCAACGATAATGCCCGCATAGACAATCTTGGTAAGGATGGAATTGGCCGGCGTTGAAAAGGCGGAGTCCAGATCATTGCCGCGGAAAGCGCCGCGCTCGTTGTCCGGCATTGACGGCTGCATGCGACTGCTTTGCATGGAGGCAAAGGTGGAATCCATCAGGCTTTCGAGCTGTTCCGCCGGCAGGTCGAGGAAGGCGCCGTATTTGCGGACGAAGGAGCGCATGTATGGTTGGGGTAGTTGATCCCAGCGGCCTTCTTCTATTGATCGGATAACATTGGCGCGGATGTTGGTGGCCGCTTCCACCTCGCTGTAGGCCACGCCGCGTTTTTCGCGCCGTACACGCAACAGGTCGTGCAGGGTTTCCGTCGGCGAATTTTCTTGATCGTGCTGTGACATATCTGTGTGAAGTCCCCGTGCTGTCGGACGTCGCATGAGTGGAGGAGTCGTTGATGCACCCCGCGGTCAGCGCCCGGCCTGCCGCCGCCGCAGTCGATTACGGCCAATGGAACGATCGCGTACCGGTGAACAGATGGGGCGTACGCACGGTACTTTTCGATCAGGCGACAAATTATTGATCAATCAAGGCAAAATCAAGCGGAAAGTCCAACTATTTCATTATAAACCAAAAACTTAGACGACTTTCTTCAGGCAGTTTGCGCGTTCCCGTAATCGCTATTCGGCCTAACTTGTTGCCAAACAGGCAATTGCGGATTTGCCGCGCCGCGCGGGGCCGCGTGTAAATTCTTGCACGACTACGGCCGCCAATCGTATTTTGCTCCCGGTGCGCCACGCACCGGCCCGGCAGTCCACAAAACAGGACTTTTTGCGGCCTCACTTCGCGCGGTAAGCCAGGAACAGCAAGTCTATGAGCAAGTCCGGTCCAGGCAATATCGGCGGTCAGTCGCCGCCGCAGACACCCGAAAACCAGCCGACGGCGCGGCCGCGCCCGGCTGAGGCTTCCGGCGTCAGAGCGACGCGCCTGCAGAGCGGCGCTCTCGTGCGCGGGACGCTGCTGCAGTCGCCCGTGCGCGGCCGCGCGTCGATCATGCTGCCGAACGGCGCCGTCGAGGCTGCGGTTCAGACCGACAGTCTGCGGCGCGGCGACACGGTTCTGTTCCGCGTCGAGTCGGCCGGCGAGCGCCTGCTGCTGCGCGTGGAAGGCGTTCCGGGCGCGAGCATCGGCGCATCGATAGACAATGCGGAGATTCTGCGCATCCTGGGCCGCCCGGTCAATCGCCTGGACCTCTCCATCGTGGAATTTCTGCGCGGCCGCGAGGGCGGCACGGTGCACGCCGAAACACTGCGCGAACTGCACGCGGCCGTGCGCAGACTGGCGGACAAAGTTGATCTGCGCAATCTTGAGCCCGCGCTGCGCACGCTGCTCAAGCTGATGCATCTGGACCTGCCGCGCGACGAAGTCTGGTTCACGCGTTTGCTGCCGCTGTTCAGCGCAACAACTTCCTATGCCGCCGACCTGGCGGAGCTGCGCGGTCTGGCGGCGCGCGGCGACTCGGTTCTGACTTCTCTGACCGCCGAGATCGACCAAGCGCTTGAGCGCTCGCGTGCTTCGATCTCAGATCTGATGCGTTTTTTTGCGATGGGTGCGCCCGATTCCGGGCGCGACAACCTCTACAACATTTTGCGCGCCTTTGTACGCGGCGGCGGCGACGCAGCGGAAACGAAGGCGGGCGCGTCGGCGCGGCGACTGGCCGAGGGCATGCTGGACGGCATGGAGGCGCAGCGCCTGCACAACTGGCGCGCTGCCGAACGCGGCGCGCCGCTGCTTTTTGCGCTGGCGGCGCCGCTGGGCGAAGAATTTGTGCCGGCGCGCATCGAAGTTGAGACGCGTCGCGGCGGCCGCGGCGGGAAGGATGCACCGTCGCGCTTTCGCGTCAGCTCGGAGCTGAGCGCCCTGGGGCGCATCGTCGCGGGCGGCTCGCTGCACCGTCGCATGCTCTCGCTCACGCTGGACGCGGCCGACGCCGAAGACGCCGCCCGGCTGGAAGAACAGAGCCCCGCATTGCTGGAGCGCCTGCGCGCGGCACAGTTTACGGTGCGCGAATTCAAGGTGCGCGTCGCCGGCGGCGGCGACAGTCTGGACGCCTCCCCGGCCGCGGCGCGCAGCATCGATATCGTCGTGTGACAGTTGCGCGGCAGGCGGGACATTAAGCCGAAATTCAATTATATTTGCGCGTTGCCGGTCCGGCGGCCTTTCTCCGGCCGTTTGGTCCGGGCTTCCGACGAGCAATCTGTCCGACACAAAACACCGCATTCACGATGAACCCTTTCCTTCGATTTGCAACTCTGACCGCCGGAATTCTTTCGCTGATCCTGTTCACGCCCGCCTGCGATGAAAGCGCGGCCGACAGCGGCCTGCCGCAACCGCCGCTGAGCGACGCCATCAGTGCGGAGCGCGTCCAGGGCGGCGGCCTCGTGATCAGCTGCGAAGTGTTCGGTGCGGCCGGCTCGGACAAAAACTCGCTGGAGTTTGCGCGCAACATCAAACTCATGCGCCTGCTGCTGCGCGGCGACGAACGGGCCGTGCTGGACACCCTGGCGATTAACCCGATCGCCGATGCCGGCGTCTGGAGCAAGGGCAAGACGCCCGACACTCTGCGCCTGCACGACGAGATTCACTGGTCGAACCCGCGCAACGTGCCTTTCAGCACGCTTGTTGCCGAATTGCAGGTGCAGCACGTCGATGGTCAGTGGTACGCCATCTCACGTGCGCTGGACCTGCCGCCGGCCAAAAGCGACGATTTCTACGCCGGGCTGGATCTGCGCCCGATGATTGAATCGCAGACCGACAGCTCGGCGACATTTACGCTGCTGACGCAGCGCCGGCGCAAGATCAACAACGAACACTTTCCGACGGCGGAGACTCTGCGGGTGGAAATTCTCGACGGCGACGAGGTCGTCTGGAGCAGCAACTACGGGCAGCACTACGATCCGATTTATTCAGTCGTCGAGCCGATTCAGATGAGCGGTTTTCATCGTTATGCTCTGGACTGGGACGGCACGACCAACGACGGTGCGCCGCTCGCGGCGGGCGAATATAGCGTGCGCATGACCTTGCCGGTGGAGCCCGTGGCCTACGTCGGCACCGCATCACTCAACTGGAAAAACAAATGAACGACCGCGAAGCAATGCAGCGCGCGTTGGAACTGGCGCTGCGCGGCACGGGCCACGTCAGCCCCAATCCGCGCGTTGGCTGTGTTATTACGCGCGACGGACAACTGATAGCCGAGGGATGGCACGCCCGCTACGGCGGACCGCATGCCGAGGCGGCGGCGCTGGCGGCCGCTGCGCAAGCGGGGGAGCCGGTGGCGGGAGCGACGCTCTACAGCACGCTGGAGCCCTGCAACCATCAGGGCAAACGCGGGCCATGCACGCAGGCCATTATCGCGGCCGGGATTGGACGCGTCGTCGTCGGCGCTATCGACAAAAACCCGATCGTCGACGGCGTGGGTGTGCAGGTGCTGCGGGACGCGGGAATCGAAGTCGAAACCGGCGTCCTGCGCGCGGAGTGCGAGTGGCAGCTGCGCGCCTATCAGCACTTTGCCGCCACGGGGCGCCCCTACATTATCGCCAAGGCGGCGCAGTCGCTGGACGGATCGATTGCGGCGGCCAACGGCCAGTCCAAGTGGATCAGCGGGGAGGAGAGCCGCACGCGCGCGCATCGTTTGCGGCGCGAGGTCGACGCGGTGCTGGTCGGCGCGACAACGGTGAAAAAGGACGACCCGGAACTGACGGTGCGCATGGTTGAGGGGCCGTCTCCGCGGCGCGTTGTGCTCGACACGAACATGGATTCTTCGCTGCGCGCCAAACTTTTTGTGGGCCCGGACCGCTTTAAAACCTTCTTGTTTACCTCCGAGTCGCAGGCAAGCGGGGTGAAAGCCAACGCGCTTTCAGTAAGCGGTATCAAGATAAAAAGCGCGCCGGCGACGTCCGGCGACCGCCTGGACCTGGAGAATGTGCTCGAACAGCTGGCCGCCGAGGGCATCGCCTCGATTCTGGTGGAGGGCGGCGCGCAGGTACTGTCCAGCTTCCTGGCGCAGGACCTGGTGGACGAGCTGCACCTGTTTGTTGCGCCGATGGCGCTGGGAGAAGGCAAGGGGACTTTCGCCGGACTGGGCGCGCCGCGCATGGAAAATGCGCCGCGCATGCATTTTCATTCCGTCGGGCGCAGCGGCGAGGACCTCCACATTATTGCGCTGCGCGGTCCGCGCCGGGCAGCGACAGAATTGAATTCCTGACGGCGCTGCACGCGGTGCGGGCTGCCCCGCGCCAACAAAACGGTTGGCTAAACGCCGCGCGATTCGTATTTTCGGGTTTGTTTTGATCGGGCTGAGCTACCTGCAGCTCTCCGGGCGGCTCCCAATGTGCAACCCGCCGACAAACAAAAGAAGGCTGTTGAAGAAAAACGGCGGCGGACGGGTAAACAATATGTGTAGATTCCTCGCCTATATCGGACCTCCCGTACGAGCGGAAGATTTGCTCTACAAGCCGAAGTACTCGCTTGTAGTGGCGCAGAGCATGCACGCCGCGGAAATGTCCGTCACGGTCAACGGCGATGGATTCGGTCTGGGCTGGTACCAGCCGGAGATCGACAACGAACCATGTGTGTTCCGCAGCGTCAAACCGTCCTGGAGCGACGCCAACCTGCGCAGCCTCTCGCGCAAAGTGTACTCACCGCTGATTTTTGCGCACATTCGCGCCGCATCGCCCGGATCGCTGGTTGAAGAAGTCAATTCACATCCCTTCTGGTGCGGTAACCTGATGTTCATGCACAACGGCCTCGTCGGCGAATTCGGCAAAATCCGCCGTTCGCTGCTGCGCCGTCTGAACGACACGGCCTACGACGCCATCCTCGGCTCCACCGACTCCGAGCATCTTTTCGGCCTGTTCCTGAACCACATCGAAAATCCGCATGGCAACGTCACCTGCGACGAAATGCGCTATGCGATGAGCAAGATGCTCGAAGATTTCAGTGCGCTGTTGATCGAAAACGGCGTCAAAAGTCATGCCTATCTCAATCTCTGCGTGACCAACGGCAACAGTATCGTCTCCGTGCGATACACGACCAATCCGAGCGTGCAGCCGTCGACCCTCTACTACATGTATGGTCGCGAATACCACTGCCGCGAGGACTACTGTAAAATGGAGCCGAGCGACACGCAGCCGACATGCATTGTTCTTGCATCCGAGCCATTTACCCTGCGCCGCTCCGACTGGTTCAAGGTAGGCCGCAATTCGATGATGGTCATCGACGAGACGATGCGCATTCATTTTTCCGATGTCCGCCTGGAGGCCGAAAGCGCGATGTTCGACGAGAACGTCGCCGCCGTCAAGCCGCAGGTCAAAGCCGGGTAACACCCGGTCGGGTCGCTTCCCCACAAACAGATTCATTTACAATCGAACGGCAGTATGCTTACTCTGATTCCGGTTGTCATCCTCTTGCCGCTTGTCGGCTTTGTCATTTTGGGCCTCTTCGGCTCGCGTATCAAAAATGAAAAAGTCGTCGGCTGGTTCGGCAGCGGCATGGTGGGGATTGCATTCCTCATAGCCCTGGGCATCTTTTTTGAGCTTATGGGCATGGCGCCCGAGGCGCGCGCCGGCGAGGCGAACATCGTGCAGGTCTACTCCTGGCTGACCGTCGGCGATTTCAGCGTCGACATCGCCTACCTGGTCGATCCGCTCTCGATCCTCTTCACGCTGATTATCACCGGCGTCGGATTCCTGATCCACGTCTATTCGATCGGCTACATGCACGGGGACGAGAGTTTTCCGCGCTTTTTTGCTTACCTGAACCTCTTCATCTTCATGATGTTGAACCTGGTTCTGGCGAGCAACTTCCTGCTGACATTCCTCGGCTGGGAAGGCGTGGGGCTGGCGTCCTACCTGCTGATCGGCTTCTGGTACAAACGCAAATTTCCGGGCGTGGGACTTGTCTGGACGGGCGACGCGGCGCGCAAGGCCTTTGTGGCCAACCGCGTCGGCGACTTCGGCATGCTGATCGCCATGTTCATTCTCTTCACGCTCTACGGCTCGCTGGACTACCTGGACATAGCCATGAAGGCGGAGGCCAGCACGGCGCTGACGGCGGCGACGCTGCTGCTCTTCCTGGGCTGCACCGGTAAATCCGCGCAGATTCCGCTCTTTGTCTGGCTGCCGGACGCCATGGCCGGCCCGACGTCTGTCTCGGCGCTGATTCACGCGGCAACGATGGTCACCTCCGGCATTTTCCTCGTGGCGCGCAACGCAACGCTGTTTGCGCTGACGCCGGCGACGATGGAAGTGATCGCGATTATCGGCGTGCTGACGGCGCTGTTCGCGGCGACGATGGGCATTTTCCAGAACGACATCAAAAAAGTACTCGCATATTCCACGGTCAGCCAGCTCGGTTTTATGTTTGCCGCGCTGGGCGTGGGCGCATTCGGCGTGGCGGTCTTCCACGTGATGACACACGCCTTCTTCAAGGCCTGTCTCTTCCTCGGTTCCGGCTCGGTGATTCACTCGATGCACGAGGAGCAGAACATCCAGAAAATGGGCGGTCTGAAAAAACACATGCCGTCCACGTATTGGACCTTTTTACTGTCGTCACTGGCGATCTCGGGGATTCCCTTCTTCAGCGGCTTTTTCTCCAAGGATGAAATCCTGTGGAAAGCCTTCTCACAGGGCGGCGTATTCCTGGGCGGCATGGGCGGATATCTGATCTGGGGTCTGGCGGCGCTGGCGGCTTTCTGCACGGCCTTCTACATGTTCCGCCTGGTCTACCTGACCTTCCACGGCAAGGAGCGCTTCGACGTGGCAAAAGTGCATCCGCACGAGTCTCCCGCGACGATGACTTTTCCGCTGTGGGTATTAGCCGGATTGGCCACCGTAGGCGGTTTCATTGGCGTGCCGCACGTATTCCATTTTATGCCGAACTATCTGGAAGGCTGGCTGGATCCTGTTGTCGGAACTGCCACGGCCGGCTGGATTGCATTTGTGGAGTCCACAGGCGTCCATATTGTTCACAGCGAAGCGCTTGAATGGGCCTTGATGGGTGCATCTGTTGCGATTGCCGTCATTGCCATCATGATTGCCCGCAAACTCTACAATCGCGAGATGCCGACCCTGGTTTCCAGCGAGACCGGCTGGGCGGGCTACAAGCTGCTGTTCAACAAATATTACGTCGACGAAATGTATCAGAACCTGATTCTGACCCCGATCGGTAAACTCTCCAATTCCTTCCTCTTTCGCCTCGTGGACGTTCAGGTCGTTGACGGCCTGGTCAACGGCACGGCGACGCTGGTTGGGCGTTCGGCGGACATCCTGCGCCGTCTGCAAACGGGAATTGTGCAAAACTACGCGATGCTGATGCTTCTCGGCATCGTCGTCGTCATTGTCTGGATGGCGGTCTGAGCGCCGTTTTCCGCTCGTCTTGATCTGACAACGCATGTTTCATTCAGGTAATCCGAATACCTATGGCATTGCTTCCGGTTCTGCTTCTGCCGCTGTTGGGCGCTGTTGCGCTTATGTTCGTTGACCGCACCGCGGTCAAGGGCATTAAGATGACGGCCCTGATATTCTCCATTCTGACCTTTATCGCTTCGCTGGCGGCCTTCCTGGGCTTCGACCACGGTTCGGGCGATTTTCAGTACCTGGTCGACTGGACCTGGATTACCTCGCTCGACGCGGGTTTCCGCATCGGCGCGGACGGCATGGCCATCCTGCTTGTCATGCTGACAACAGTGATTATGCCCGTAGCCATCCTGACGTCCTTCTCGTCGATCAAGAAAAGCGAGAAGCTGTATTACGTCATGCTGATGCTCTTGCAGTTCGGCATGACGGGTGTGTTTCTTGCGCTGGACACCTTCCTGTTCTACGTGTTCTGGGAGGTGATCCTGATTCCGATGTACTTCATCATCGGCATCTGGGGCGGTCAGAACCGCATTTACGCGTCGATCAAGTTTTTCCTCTACACCATGTTCGGTTCGCTGCTGATGCTGATCGCCATTATCTGGCTCGGTTTTCACGGCGATCCCTCGGGCGGAGGATTTACGGCAAACCTGCTGACGCTGCGCGACGTGGGGCCTTCGATCCCGATGGAAACCCAGCAATGGCTGTTCCTGGCTTTTGCTTTGTCTTTTGCGATCAAAGTGCCGCTGTTTCCGCTGCACACCTGGCTGCCCGACGCTCACGTGCAGGCGCCGACGGCCGGCTCGGTCATTCTGGCCGGCGTGCTGCTGAAGCTTGGAACCTACGGTCTGATCCGCTTCAACCTCGAGCTTTTTCCACAGGCGTCGTATTACTTTGCCGATGCGATGTGCGTGTTGGCGGTGATCGGCGTGATTTACGGCGCGCTCGTGGCCATGGTCCAGACCGACATCAAAAAACTCGTGGCCTACTCCTCGGTCTCGCACATGGGATTCATTGTCCTCGGGATTTTCTCGATGACAACCGCGGGACTGCAGGGCGCGATCATTCAAATGGTCAACCACGGCCTTTCCACGGGCATGCTCTTCCTCTGCGTCGGAGCGCTGTACGAGCGTCGTCACACGCGTGAAATTGAGGACTACGGCGGCGTTATGGCGCGCATGCCGCGCTTCGGCGTCATCTTCGGCATCGCCATGCTGGCTTCTGTCGGTCTGCCCGGCCTGAACGGCTTTGTGGGCGAGTTCCTGACGCTGCTCGGCGCCTACAACGCGCCGGCGCTGGACGGCAACGTCTGGTACACGGTCTTTGCGGCTTCCGGCGTTATCCTGGCGGCGGTCTACCTGCTGAAGATGTACAACGGCGTCATGTTCGGCCCGATCAACAACACAAAAAACGAAAGCCTGACCGATATGACGCGCAGCGAAGCCTGGCAGCTCGTGCCGCTCGCCGCGCTCTGTTTCTGGATCGGCCTGTTCCCGAATACTTTCCTGGATTACTCCAAAGCTTCAACCGAACAACTGGTTGAGAAGGTGGAATCCTTCCTCCCGGGCGGCTCCGGTTACGCGATGGAAGCGGCGGAATCAACGACGGCAGGAACGTCCGACGATCATTAAGTTTCGGATCGAATTTCTCATCCATTTGTTCGACGAATTTACTTTATGGAAGAAACAACAATGACGTCCGAGCTGCTGTCGCTGGCGCCGCTCCTCCTCTTTTGGTTCTTTTCGATTTCGAGCAGCGTATTCGACGCGCTGATCAAGGAAAGTCGTCGTTTCACCTTTGGATATTCGCTGGTCGGGCTGGCGATGGTCGTGATTGCGGCGCTGTGCGTGCCCATATTCGGCCACTCCGGCACCGCGTTCAACGACATGATCCGCGTCGGCGGCACGACGGTCTATTTTGACGTGCTGTTTGCGCTCGGAGGCATCCTGACGATCGTGACCGCCAGGCCCTACCTGCAGAAAATGAATTACGAGCTCGACGAGTTTTACACGCTGGTGATGTATGCGATCGGCGGCATGTTACTGATGGCGCACTCGAACCACATGGTCGTGGTGTTCATCGGCATTGAGATCATGTCGATCTGTTTCTACGTGCTCGCCGGCTACATTCGCACCTCGAGTTTGTCGGTTGAAGCCGCGCTGAAATACTTCCTGCTCGGCGCTTTTGCGTCGGGTTTTCTGGTCTACGGCATGGCGCTTATTTACGGTGCGACCGGCTCGATGGAATACGGCCCCGTGGCTGCCGTCGTCTCACAGGGCTCGGAGTTTCCGACGCTTCTGCTGGTCGGCATCGGACTGATCGTCGTCGGGCTCAGCTTCAAAGTTGCGGCTTTTCCGTTTCACTCCTGGGTGCCCGACGTCTATCAGGGCGCTCCCAGCGTTGTGACGGGATTTATGAGCACGGCGGGTAAAGCCGCGGCTTTTGCCGCCTTCCTGCCCTTGATGATGATTCTGATGCCCGGACCGGACATGGAGCGCGTCCAGACTCTGCTGGCGGTGATCGCCGCGGCGTCGATGTTGTACGGCAACATCAGCGCACTGCGTCAGAACAACGTCAAACGCATGCTGGCCTATTCGTCGATCGCACATGCCGGTTACATCATGATCGGCATTGTCACCGGCACGGACTTTGGCGAGAGCGCGATGATGTTCTACCTGGCCGCTTATCTCTTTATGCAGCTCGGCGCTTTTGTGATCATCGGCATTCTCGAGAACCGCGAGGGCGGCTTTGTATCGCTGGACGACTACGCCGGTCTGGCCAAACACCAGCCGACGCTTGCCGCGTTGATGGCTGTATTCCTCTTTTCGCTGACCGGTATTCCGCCGCTGGCGGGCTTTTTTGCCAAGTACTATTTGTTCTACGCGGCGGTCGAGGCCGGCTTCACCTGGCTGACGATTGTCGGTGTTGCCAGCTCGATTATCTCGGTGTACTTCTACCTTGGTCTCGTCGTGCAGATGTACTTCCGCGAGCCGGCCGAGGGATTTGTTGCCCCGCAGGTCAAAACGGGCATGGCGGGCATCACCTTGCTGGTGACGACGGTGGCAGTTTTCCTGCTGGGACTGTATCCCGCTATGGTTCAATCGGTTACGGATGCACTGGCTATGCTCAGGTAAGAGCTGTTCCGGCTTCTTTTGGCTGATTTTTTTGTTTGTCAGCGGGTTTAAAGTTTGAAATGGGACGTTCCCTGAGGGGGCGTCCCATTTTTTTGTCCTGCGTAGAAATACGTAGTAGTTGTGAGCCCTAAGGGCTCACAACTCAAAAAACTCGCGTGCCAAAAATCTGATGTTCTCTGTGGAGCGCTGAACGGCAAGTTTTCAGCTTTAAGCGTGGAGCCAGTCAGAAGCGATCGAATCGTTGATCCCGAAGTCCAGTCGTTGAGCCGCCGCCGCTCAAACCACCTTGTCCGACTCTCCCGTCGAGAAATGAGCACGGACGCGTTCGCCGACGTCGCAGGGGCGGCCGCGGCGGCGGTCGATCGGACACCAGACCGTACGCGCGCGCGCCACGATCTGATCCCTGCCGTCTTTGCTGCGAATAATCTCCGTGTTGCGCTCAAAGGCCAGGCGAGAAGCCGGGCCGACCCAGGTCTCCGCGCGAAGCGCGTCGTCTCTGAAACACTGGTGTTTGTAGTCGATCTCGTGGCGGATGACCACCCACAGCAAGCGCGCCTGGTCTTCCGGATGCGCCTGCGCGCCCCAATGTGCCACCGCAATGTTCTGCACCCAGCGCAAATACACAATGTTGTTGACGTGCCCCACCACGTCGATGTCCGAGTCTTTGATCTCGATGTCCTGCATGAAACGCGCGTGTGTGGATGCCATGAGTCAACAGCCGGTTAGAAGTCAACAAATATTTACGTGATGCATCGGCGTCGAGCACTAATACGCCGGGTTGGAAAGCCGCCAATGAGTCCAATGCCGCTCCGGGAGGAATGCGTCCTCCTCCGGAGTTTTGTCGGCCGCAATCGAGACCGGTGCAGCCGATGCGGCGGCGCAACGGGTAAACAGGCGCGGCGCGCAGCGCAGGACGCGGACATTTTTTACTTCAACTGAATGTACTTGCGCATCACCGCCGTTTTGCCGATGCGCACCTCGCCGATGTAGTCGCCGGGAGGCATGGGTTTGCCGCTGGAATCTCGGCCGTTCCAGGTGCGCTGGTATGCGCCGGCGGCCAGCTTCTGATCCACCAGCGTCGCGATGATTTTGGCCTGCGGACTGTAAATCACAATGCTCACCTGGGCGGGGAAGGGAACCGTGTAGCGGATCGTCGGGGAGACGTCCTTGGTGAAACCGAGCACCGCGGCGATGTCCGAGAGCGGAACCTGCAGGCCCGGCAAATTGGTGGAGCGCGGCAGGCCGATATTGCCCATGTCCGCCGAGCGCGACATCATAAGCTGGTGCTGCACCATCATCTCGGCCGTGGGCGAGTACACCGATGCCGGCAGGTCGAGGTAGCGCTCCGCCAGCACCCAGACGTCGGAGCCCTCGGTGCCCGTCGGCAGCAGCCATTCGCTGGCCGATTCCTGCGAGGCGATGGCAAAACGCGAGTGGGAGTCTATGTGCAGCTCGCGCATGCGCCGGTACAGCTCGTCCTGCTCGGGCGAATACATGATGCGCGGCTTGCCGGGAAAAGTCAGCGTGTCGGCTTTTTGTTCGCCGCTGCGCGTGACGATCTCTTCGGTCGTCAGATCGCGTTTGTAGTTGATGTGATACGAGGTATCCGCCGCCTGGACGTTTTCTTCGTCCTGCGCGCTCTGCGCCGGCAACGCGCCGACAAACAAAATCATCATCAGAAAGCAAGCCGGCAACGGCGCTGCAATCAGGGTCGCGAACGTGGAATTGGAGCAGGAGACATAGCTGGCGGGCCTGATCATGCGATGGTTTCCTGGGGAGTGTCGTCCTCGAGAACATGAGCTGCACAGCCATGTTAACGTGCAGCGGGGCGTCCGGATTGTCCGAAAAGCTAACGCTACAACACGGACAAATGCGCGCCGAAAAGGTTGCAAACGACGCGCCGACAGCGGGTAAAGCGCATAAAAAAGGCCGACAAACTGGGTTCGCCGGCCATTGCGTCGAAAAACGATCGAGCGCGATTTATCAGCCTTCGCCGGAATCGCCGAAGAGCTTTTTCTTCTGTTCTTCCGTCAGCAGCTCGGACAGGGTCACCTTGCCGGTGTTGCTGTCTTTTTTGTCCGAAGGAATGTTGACGCTGGGTCCGCCGCCGCCGCGACGTCCGCCGCCACCGCGACGTCCACCGCCGCCGCCGCCACGACCACCGCGCGGTCCGCCGTGATCGCCGCCGCCGCCTTCGCCGCGCTGGTCAAAACCTTCCATGCCGACGATCAGCGAGTGATTGTCCGGCACGACGTCCATGATCAGCACTTTGATGGGATCGCCGACTTCAAAAGGCGTCTTTTTGGCGCGATGCTCCGGATCCATCTTGCCCTTGGGCAGGAAGGCGTCGACTTCGTCGGAAAGGGAGACGACCACGCCGCGCTCCAGCAGTTCCTTGACTTTGGCGTCGCGCTCGGAACCGATCGGATATTCCTCGGAAATGCGATCCCAGGGATTCGGCTGCGTGCGTTTGTAGCTGAGCGAAATCTTTTTGTTGCGTTCGGAGGCGTCGAGGACGAGCGCTTCGAGTTCCTGGCCGACGGCCACGAGCTCGGAGGGATGCTGCAGGCGCCGCGCCCAGGACAGCTCGGAGATGTGGATCAGGCCTTCGATACCCGGTTTAAGCTCCAGGTAGGCGCCAAAATCTGTCAGGCTGCGGACGGTGCCTTTGACGACCGTCTGCTTGGGGAATTCTGTTTCCACACCCTGCCAGGCATCTTTTTCCAGTTCGCGCATACTGAGCGAGATGCGCTCTTTTTCGACGTCGACATCTTTGATCACCACCGTGACGCTGTCGCCTTTTTTGAGGACATCGCTGGGGTGCGCCACGCGGCGGCGCGAGATGCGCGAAACGTGGACCATGCCGTCGACGCCGCCGATATTGACGAAAGCGCCGAAATCGGTCAGGCTGGAGACTTTACCTTCGACCTTGGCGCCGATTTCCAGTTCACCGAGGCGCTCTTTGCGCAGGATGCGGCGGCGCGTGACGATCACACGGGATTTATCCTCCTCGTTGATCTCGTGCACATGCACGGGGAAGGACTTGTGCAGGTAGGTGAGCAGTTCATTTTCCGAGGGATTGGCTTTGAGCGAGAGGTGGGAGGTAGGCAGGAACATCGGCATTTTTTTGTACTGGACCAGTACACCGCCGCGCACGCGCCTGACGCCTTCCACTTCGATCGTCGCATGGCCTTTTTTGGCTTCGATCAGCTCGGGGTAAATTTCATCGACGTTGTATTCCGGCTCGCGTTCTTTGCTGCCCGCTTCGCCGTCGCCGCCTTCGCCTTGAGGCGGTTCGGAGGCTTCTTTGTTAGCCTCGTCGCCGCCGGTTGCGGGCGCCGCTTCGCTTGCAGCTGTCTCCGCGCCTGCATCCGCAGAGGCGGATTCGGCCGCGGCGGGCGCTGCATCGGACTGCGGGGTTTCGGCGGCAGGCGCCGCTTCAGCCACAGGTGCGGGCGCGGCCGCTGCTTGCGTCGATTCCGAAGCGGGGGCTTCGGATGCGGGCTGATCGGCTTGCGGCGCGGCATCGGCGCCGGATGACGATTCCGAAGTGGGAGCGTCGCTTGCAGCGGCGTCTGCCGGGGCTGCGGCAGGCGCGTCGCCGGCCTGTTCCGTTGCGGCGGGTTGATCCGCGGTTGCGGCTGGAGTTTCAGCAGTTGGACTGTCCGTTTGAGCGGGAGTTTCGCTGCCATTGCCGTTACCGTTGGAAGCCGCCGAATCGGTCGGGGTCGTCGTCTGGGCCTGGGCCGTTTGTGCCGGCTCCGCATCGCTTTTGGCGGCGGAACTCTCTTCGGTCTTGTTCAAATCCTCGTTCATAACAAAGCCAATTCAGTTTAGATCCGCGAATACGTTGGTCGGGTCGAATGCGATTAAGGCTGAAGCACCTTTTGCACCTTCTAATCGAAAAGAGCGTCAATCTACAAAAAATCATACTAACAAGCGATAAAAACGCGCGTAATTAAAAGCATTCATTTCACTTCAAAATCTTTGCTGAAAGCTTCGAAAGCTGTATTGTTGTAGTTTTGCGCAGAAACGGAAGGGCGATCCAACCACCGCCCGCGCTCCGCCGGCTCTCGGAATTCAGTCAATATCGTTACCCGTTATGGCGAAAAAACAGACGCCGCTGATGCGGCAGTACGAGCAAATCAAGAAAAAACACCCGGATACGGTGTTGCTTTTTCGGCTGGGCGACTTCTTCGAGACATTCGAGGAGGACGCCGCCATCGCCGCGCGCGTTTGCGGGCTGACGCTGACAAAACGGAACAACGGCAAGTCCGAGGCGACGCCGCTCGCCGGTTTTCCGCATCACCAGCTGGACAACTACCTGCCCAAACTCGTGCGCGCCGGCTACCGCGTCTCGATCTGCGAACAACTTGAAGATCCCAAAAAATCGCGCGGCATCGTCCGCCGCGGCGTCGTGGAAGTCGTCACGCCAGGCGTGGCGTTCAACGACAAACTGCTGGACACCAAACGCAACAACTATCTGGCGGCGGTGGCCTTCGGCACGGGCCGCAGCGCGGGCATGGTCGGCCTCTCCTTTGCCGACATTTCAACGGCGGAATTTTCCGCCGCGGAAATTCCGGCCGACCAGCTGGGCGCGGTGCTGGAGTCCTTGCAGGCGGCCGAGATACTGGTGGCCAAATCCGATCGCGAACAGGCCGCGGCGCTGCTCGGCGCGCTCAGCGGCGAACCGCTCGTTACGCGCCTGGAAGACTGGCTTTTCCGCGAAGAATTCGGCCGCAACCTGCTGCTGGAACACTTCGGCACGGCGACGCTGAAAGGCTTCGGCGTGCACGACTTCAGGACGGGCATCGCGGCGGCAGGCGCGGTGCTGCACTACATCGGCGAAACGCAGCAGGGCGGACTGCCGCACATGCGCCGCCTGAGCGCGTTCCACCCGGAGCGCTACATGCGGCTGGACGCCTCGACGCGGCGCAACCTGGAAATCACACTCTCGATGCACGACGGCTCGCGCGACGGCACGCTGGTTGCGATTCTGGACAAGTGCATGACGGCGATGGGCTCACGCCTGCTCAAAAAATGGATCACGCGGCCGCTGACGCAGCACGATCCGATTGTGCGCCGCCACGACGCCGTGGGGGACTTCCACGCCGAGACGCCGCTGCGCGACGCCGTCCGCGAACAACTTAAACAGGTCGGCGATCTGGAGCGCCTGACGGCGCGCATCTGCACGGGCCGCGCCACGCCGCGCGACCTGGGTTCGCTGGCGTCCTCGCTGCACAGGCTGCCGGACATCATTGCGCTGTTGCAGCGTCTGGCCGCGCCCGCGCTGCTGGAGCAAGCCGCGGAATTGCGTCCGATGAAAGACACCTGCGACATGCTGGCGCAGGCGCTCAGCGACGAACCGCCCGCCGCCGTCGGCGCGGGCAATGTCTTCCGCGAGGGCTATTCCGACGAGCTCGACGAGTACCGCGACGCGCTCTACAGCGGTAAAAACTGGATTCGCGAGTACCAGGAACGCCAGCGCCAGGCCACCGGCATCCCCTCGCTCAAGGTCGGATTCAACAACGTGTTCGGCTACTACCTGGAAGTCACGCACGCGCACAAGGACAAGATCGACGAAACCTGGCACCGCAAACAGACGCTGACCAACGCCGAGCGCTACATCACGCCGGAGCTGAAGGAACTCGAGGATAAAATTCTCGGCGCTGAAGAAAAATTGGCGGATCTGGAGCGGTATCTGTTCGGCAAATTGCGCGAGGCGGTCGCCGCGCAGGCGGAGGATGTGCTGCACAACGCGCAGTTGCTGGCGGAGATCGACTGCCTGCAGGGTTTTGCGCAGGCCGCCTCCGAACACAACTTTCGCCGTCCGATGCTCGACGACTCGACGCAGCTCGTCATCAAAGCCGGACGGCATCCGGTGGTGGAGCAGTTTCTGCCGGTTGGCGAAAGCTACGTGCCTAACTCAACGGGCCTCGACGCCGACGCCGAGCAGCTGCACATAATCACCGGACCAAACATGTCGGGTAAGTCCTCCTACCTGCGCCAGGTGGGGCTGATTGTTTTGCTGGCGCAGATCGGCTCCTTTGTCCCGGCGGAGAGCGCGCACATCGGCATTGTCGATCGCATTTTCACGCGCGTCGGCGCGCAGGACAATATTACGGCGGGCGAGAGCACTTTCCTGGTGGAGATGCAGGAGACGGCCAACATCCTCAACAACGCCGGCAAGCGCAGCCTGATTCTGCTGGACGAGGTCGGCCGCGGCACGGCAACCTTCGACGGCATTTCGATCGCCTGGTCGCTGGCGGAGTATATTCACGAGGCGGTCGGCGCGCGCACGCTCTTTGCCACGCACTACCACGAGCTGAACGCGCTGGCGGAGCGCTTTGAGCGCATCGTCAACTATAAGGTCGACGTGCAGGAGGTCGAGGACAAAATTCTGTTCACACGCAAGGTTTTGCCCGGCGCGACGGACCACTCCTTCGGTATCCACGTGGCGGAAATGGCGGGCCTGCCGGAGAGCGTCACGTCCCGCGCCAAGGAGATTCTGCGTCGCCTGGAGGCCGATTCGGGCATTGACGTGGAGCAGTCGGACGATTCTGCGGGCGGAGAGGACGAAGTCGCCGCGCCCTCGCGTCGCGCTCCGCTTCCCAAGGTCAAACGCGCCGCACCGCCGCCGGGCCAGCTTAGCTTGTTTGAAGTGCGCGACGACGCTTTGCGCGAGCGGATCCGGGGTCTGGATCTGAACGGCATGACGCCGATGCAGGCGTTGCAGACGCTGCATGACTTGCTGGAGGAGATTGAGGGCGGCGGTTGAGGTTCGGGAATTGGTTGAGGTCAAAGTGGCTTTATTGGAAGTGTGTGGGCTTTGCTGCGGTTGTATCGGATGTGTTCCGGCTCAGGTGAGATTGCTGCGGAATGGTATCGTGATAGCGGAGAAAAGGGGAATGGTATCGTGATAGCAGAAAAAAGGGGAATGGTATCGTGATAGCGGAGAAAAGCGGAATGGCTTGGGGATAGCAGAAAAAAGGGGAATGGTATCGTGATAGCGGAGAAAAGGGGAATGGCATCGGGATAGCGGAGAAATTGGCGGAATGGTTGAGTAAGATTTTGTGTGGCCGGGTGTTAACATGTTGATTTATAAGGGTTTATGGCGTCGATGTTGCGGTCTGGACGCACTTCCGGCTAGATCCGGGGCCCGCCCCGCCGCCACCTCGGGAAGCTCCACCACGTTCCAACGCACTCCTCCCACCCTGCATCAGTGCAAGTTTTCTTGAGTAAGCCGGTCGCGGATTTCACGCGCCGCATGCTGCGCGCTCGTCACAACAAGCTTACAGACTTTGCCGCCGTTTTTCCAGCGCAAAAAATTGAACGTAGCGAATCTTGCGACTGAACGGGCGGCCTTTCACGGTGAACGGAACAGTGTTGTTCTGCGGAAGCGTTCGCCCAGCCTCTTGCACGGCAATTGTCACTTCGGTGGGGCACAGCGGATGCTACCGGATTAAATTGTGGTCCGCGTCGCGCGGGACCCGACGTCTCATTTTCAGTTCGCAAATATTCCGTGTTTGCCGGCGGTATCACCGCAGATCACCATAGTGGTTCCGAGCCGGAAGACATCCCCCCAAAGCATTTTTCACCGCCTTTTCAGACCGCTTTGAGCGCTTCGCTGCGCTTGCACTCAGGCTCGCTTGATTTTCTTGCTCGTCATCGCGCCCGGAGTCCAAAATCCGTGAGTCTGCCATCATCCACTGAATTACAGAGATAGTTGCTTAGGCAACTAATTTTACGCCGTCCAACGCTCCCCGCGGCTCCGGGGTCGAGTGTAAGATTTCTTTGGTTTTCTCCCTGTCAAATGCTATCTTGGCAAGCTTAGCGAAATTTGAACGAGGAGCATATGCGCGGATACATTGTCAACCCGGTTGTTGTGCGTTCCAACGCTTCAGAAGATGGAAGCATTTATATGGCTATCGTCGCGATGGGAATTCGCGCCCGCCAGATCAATGACGACATCAAATCGCAATTGTCGGCCCGCATGGAGCATATCAGCCCCATCGACGATGACAGCGAATTCGGCAACTACGACCAGCTCGAGATCAGCAAGGAATTCGACAAAATTCCCAAGCCGACCTTCCTCTCGATGAAGGAAATGCTGAACGAGCAAATTCATTTCGAGAAACTCGAAATCGAAGAAAAGCCCAAACGCATCGCCAAACGCCGTACCCCGATCTCCGGCTGAGTGTCTGTCCGTTTTGGCCCAATCTGAAATTCCAAAAGCCGTCGTTTGTGCGACGGCTTTTTGCTTTTAAACAACTTTTTAAGCGAGCGGAGCGCAACACCTATGCAAACTTCGGAAAAACCTCTGGCCGGCCTCAGAATTCTGCTCGGCGTCACCGCCAGCATCGCCGCCTACAAAACGCCGCAAATGATTCGCGATCTGCAACGCGCCGGAGCCGAAATCCGCGTGGCAATGACGGACTCCGCCGAACAATTTGTCGCTCCCCTCGCGCTGGTTAACGTCTCCCGCCACGACGTCGCCCTCGACATGTTCGCCCTCGACGCCCAGAGCGGCGGCTCCTGGCACATCCACCTGGCGCACTGGTGCGACCTGATGTTGATCGCGCCCTGTTCCGCTACAACTCTGGCACGCATCGCCGGCGGTTTTGCCGACAATGCCGTATCTGCACTTGCATTGGCCCTCCCTGAAAAAAGGCCGCTTTTGTTAGCCCCCGCGATGGATGCCGATATGTGGCAGGCCCGTGCCACGCAGCGCAATGTTAAACTGTTAAGCGACGATGGTGTGAAGTTTATCGGCCCGGAAGGCGGCGAACTCGCCAGCGGGCTCTCCGGCCACGGCCGCCTCGCCGCCCTCGAAACGATAATCTCCGAACTTGAACAATTTCATCCCGTCGCCCCGCGCGACGTTAAACAGCCTCAAACCCCGGCGTCCACGCCTTCGGAGTCACAAGCCGCTCAGCCCGAGCGCGACATCGTCGCCGAGGCCCTGGCGCGTCCGACCTTCCCGCTGGAAGATGCCGCCGCCGCCGATCGCATGACCGCCGAACTCGAATTCGAAAAAATGAAAAAATCCGGCGGCCTCGCGCCCGTGGCGCAGCACGAGAGCCTGCGCGGTGTTAACATCGTTGTCAGCGCCGGACCCACGCGCGAGAAAATCGACGATGTGCGCTATTTAACAAATCACTCCAGCGGCAAGATGGGCTACGCGCTCGCCGCAGTCGCCGCCGCGCGCGGCGCAACCGTCACGCTCGTCTCCGGCCCGACGAACCTCGACACGCCGGACAATGTGCGCCGCGTCGACGTTGAGTCCGCCGCCGACATGTTTAATGCCGTCATGGCCGAACACGGGCACGCCGACGTCTGTATCATGTCCGCCGCCGTCGCCGACTTCACGCCGCAGCAGCAGAGCGAAGGTAAAATCAAGAAAACCGACATCGACGGCAATCTCAAGCTCGAACTCAGCCGCACGCAGGACATCCTCGCCGCCCTCGGCGAACACAAACGTCCCGGACAACTCGTTGTCGGTTTTGCACTCGAAGCCAAAGACGCACTCGCAAACGCCCAGTCCAAACTCGAATGCAAAAACGCCGACATGATAGTTTTGAACGAGTTAAACAAATCACAGTCCGGCTTCGGCGGCGATGACAACACAATCACGCTCATCCGCAAAGGCAAAGAGCCGCAGAGTTTTCCGCCCGCGAGCAAAGTCGCATGTGCCGAAGTGATCCTGGATGCGGTGGGAGAGATGCGGGGTCTCGATAAAAACAACAAATAGTCTTTGTGTTAAAATGGCGCTTCATGTGTTGAATGCGCCGAAATCGCTGTCGAACCCTGACCCTATGGTGAGGATCAACTCATATTCAGCCATTCGCATGTGTTAGTGCATTTGCACTGAACACCCCGTCTCCATCCTTCACATCTTCGACATACGCCGCCCTTAAACTCTGTCGCTTTAGTCGAGCCTGCACCCATAAAAGCACCTCACTTAGTCCCACCGGCATTGACTGCCGCGTCCCCGCGCGCGCCAGTGTACGACAGAAGTCTGCGAGTTCCACGTATGCACCTCTGTGTGATTCCTCCGTTTTATTGAGTAGTGTTTTAAGCATCTGGACGACCTGTTGTTCAAAGTCGTGATAGGCCGAGTGTTTGCGCAGGTAACGCGATGTTGCTCGGAATTGCGCCTCCAGTAACTCGGTCTCGCCGAGTTCAAAGTAGAGCAGCAGGCGGAAAATGTGCGCAAACTCCTGGATGTCGCGTTTGGACTCCACCGTGCGAGAGTTGACTATCTCGTTTAACATCTCCAGCGCCAGGCCGCAGTCGCCCCCGACAAAACTCATGACCGCGCAATTGTAGCAAATCGTTAATGCGCGGCTGTCGCGGATGCCCTTGCGCACGCTCCCCAGGTTTTGCTGAATCTCCCGCACAATTTCCATGCCCCTGTCGATCAGGCCGCAGTTCAGGGCCTGTGTCAACTCCAGAAATAGAATGCTGCCGACGTAATAGGTCTTGTCTCCTGACTGTTTAAGCGAGAGCTCTTTCAGGCTGTTAAGCATCGGCGTAAAATTGGAAAAGTGGCCGACGGCGATGCAGCAGTTCAGAAACTGGTCGAGCGTGCGTTTGTATTGCGCCGGGTAAATTTGTTGCATCGCCGCATTCTCGCGCCAGATTTCAAGCGCTTTGTCGAAGGCCCTGTGCGCCGAAACGTAGTCGCCCAGCATCAACTGCAGCGAAGCGCGTATCTCGAGTTGTTGCAGGCGGTTGCCCTTGCAGCGCGCCGAAGAGTCGTCGCGCACCAACTCGTGTTCGAGCAGTTGTTCTATCTCTTGCTGCCGTTCTGTTTGGCGCGTGCGGGCATGGCGACGCCGCAGCAGCTGCGCCGCACTCAGCAGCTGTTCGTATGCGATGTTCTGTTGCTGGTCAAGTAGAGTCGTTGCGGATTGTTTAAACAGCGCCGCAATTGTCTCCTCGGTTTTTGCTCCGGGGCAGTCGTGCTGTAGGCGACGCTCCCAGGCCGGCAGGTCGAGCAGAATGCTGTGCTGTTCATAGAGTGCGGCTTTGGCGCGCGCGCGTTTGATGACCTTTAAACAATGCGCAAACATACCGCGCCGGTACAGCACGGTGATGTGCGCCAGTTGACGGTGCAGCTCGCCCACGACCGTGCCGTCGTGATCGTGGCGCGCCAGACTGTCCAGCACCAGGTTCAGCAGTTGGTATTTCAATGCCGAGAGATAAGCCGCAAACGACTCGTTGCGCACCGCATGCGCCAGCGCGGCGGCGTTAAAGCTGTCGAGCTTGTCGTAGGCTGCGAATAGTTTAACCGTGTGGTTCTTTGATTTGCCCTGATAGCTGCGCGCAAAAATGTTGAAGTGGCGCTTCTCCGCGCGACTCATGCCTTTGACCAGTTGGAACAGCAAATCCTGAGTTTGCACGCCTGGTGTCTCCGTATGTTGTAGCAAACGCCCGTGACGCAGCACGGCGCATCGCAGCTTGGTTTTGATACGGAACAAACTAAAAAATTTAGTTGAATCACAGAGTGTATGCCTCTAACTCGTTGACAAACAAGAGAATAAGCCGAGATATCCGCTCTGCCGTCGCAGCCAAAAAAACTATATTTCACGAAATGCTGCACGTGTTCCGGCGCGCTGCGCCCTGGATTGCCTTCGACGACAAACAACTACGTCGCCGCAAGGGCGGCAGGAACTTCAACACAGCCCGGAGACTGGATATGCTGCGTTTTGGAATTGTCAGCGACACAGGATTCACACGCGTTGGTTCGCCGGAAACACTCGAGTTGACGATGAGTTATCTGGCGGTGAAAAATGCGCAGGGCGCAGTTGAATCGTTCCGGATTAACATGAACGTCATCACCGGTGAGCAGGGCGCCGTACCTCTTTGCGGCGCAGGCGGCATCAATGTTTCGATCGATGCTTCGCCGGTTCTGACCGGCGCGCAGTCGACCAATCTTGCGCCGAATCACGAAAACGACATCAATATTAAACAGGTGTTCTGGGACCTTGATCTGACGATCCAGGTCGAGCAGGGGACGCCCGGTGAGTATTCGCTGATCGTAACCGGACCCGTCGTTTATAACTGGATTCTCGGCGAGGTCGATCTCGATCCGAGCGCCTTGCCCTCGGTGAATGTTAAAAGATAATCGAACTTAACCAACGGCGCACCGATGCGGTCGCCGGCAATACACGATGTTCACATTTCACCGCGGCCGGGTGGAGTGCGGGCGTACCTGACCCTGGCGAACCTCATACGCCGTGAACTCCGGCGAACCAGGTTCTCCACATTCCATCGATACACTCACTTTAAACCTACACAAAGGTGTTAACATGGCTTTTCAATCTGGAACGACAAATCAAGACGACTGGCGTCAATACAGCAACAACACTATTATGGTGCAGGCGGATTTTGCACCGGGATTCCAGGGTGACGCCCCCGCGGCTGTTGCCAATCTCATGTGCGATTCACAGCCCCAGCCGCCTACCAGCGGCGTGCGTATCCTGAATCTCAGCCATTCGCTTTTTATGGCCCTGGTTCAACTGGCTGACGGCAGCGACCTTGACGTCAATGAGGCTAAAGCCTACAACTGGCGCATAAGCTGGATGGCGGCCAACTGACCGCCCCTGTGCGGATTACGTGAGTTTTACTCTGCGATTAACACAGGCAAAAAAAGCCCGCCGTCACAAGACGGTGGGCTTCGCTGTTTGTATCTGTTTTAAAGTGACTTGCAGGCTGATTAAACAACTGCCGCAGCCTGCCCGCTCTCCAGCGACTCCACCGCCGCGAACGTCGCTTCCGTCTCCGCGTGCAAAGTTTTGTAGCCGATTGAAAACTCGCCGCCCTGGCCATCACAATACAAGGTGCAGGGAAGGGAGCCGCACAGTTTGTCGGTTCAGAGCGGGTGTGTGTTAACGCAGGAACGCGACTGAAATTACGGATACGCTATTCTTGCGTGCAATGCGAATAATGTATCTGCCGCTGGAAAAATTCCTGAGGTCTATCTCCACTGGTTGGCCTGGAGAAGAAGTTTGTTCAAGAACTTTGAGCCCGAGTAGCGAAAATACCTGTATCGTGGACGGGAGGCTCGATACTCCGTGCAAAACAAAAAGGCCGTTGTCAGGCGAGCGCAGCTCAAGCCGGTCTGAATCTGGTGCAACTGTGATGTCTGATGCGACTTCTCCTATCGTGTTAACAACCGTATTCGTGATGACGGGCCTGTTTAAATCGAAATAAATTGCAGCGCGGTTGTGTATTTGTGTGCCCAACGGCAACGACTCCTGCAAGTCGAGTTTATACTTCACCATGCCATGGCTGCCTGGCTCATCCTCGTCTTTGCCGGGCAGCTCGATTCCCGCAAAACGAAATTCCAGAACATTGTCGTTCAGAACGTTGACGGTGTAGTCGTGGGACGCCGCGCCGAAGTGGATTGTGTTAACATTCAGATTGCCGTCCAGCGTGTCCCGGATGACCACGTCGCGTGCGGGCGCGTTTCCGATATTCTGAAAGCGAATCGTATAGGACAGTGTTGGATGTTTCTGTTGCAGGATTAAACCTTGATCGCCGAAGCCGCGCGGCGCCACGCTGATATCGTTCGGGTCGTAGGACGCCGTTATCTCCGTGCATGTTTTATCCCGTCGGTCCTGTGCAAGGATTTCTACATCATCTTCTGCGACGTAGAACTCTGCGCATACTTCCTCTCCGCGCAACGCCTCATCCGGCGGGACGACTGCTGTAACCTGGAAATGCCGCGTTGATCCTACCGGCATATCGACCAGGTCCCACGCGGCGGTAAACTCGGAACTGCGGTCGGCCTGTGGGATGGTTTCAAGGTTTAACAGATTGAATGGCACGACCTGGAAATTGAGCGTGCCGGTAAACGGAAGCGTACCTTTGTTTACGCAGCTCAAATAGTAGGTCATTTTCAGTCCTGACCGGGCCGCCGTGGATGTAATGCTCAGCTCCACATGCTCAAAGAGCGATGTCGGTGCAATGCCGAAATCCAGGCTGCCGGTGATTTCGCCGGACTCCTGTATGTGTATTTCACGTCCCGCGTCGTCGCAGCTGTTTTTCCAGGGCCAATCGACATCCTGGTGTGCTGTGTACGCGCCCGGAGGCAGGGAAGTCGTGAATCCGCCGTCCGGCCCGCTGACAGCCCAAAATCCGGAGGGCTCGAAGCGGACGATTCGGGAGCCGACCGCCATTTCATTTTCCTGGCGGTCGCAGCTTTCATTCAGGTCTGCATACACCTGTCCTTCAAAGCCGATCTCGGTTTCGGCGGCGTTGTAACAACATCCGTTGAGGTTAAAGCGGTCTTTGCTTTCGGGCACCAGCCAGGCTTCGGGCTGTTCGATATGGGCCAGCAACAAGCCGCTTTCCGTTCCAATGCAATAGAGCTGCAGATTATTGCAGAAACTTTCCGTACACGGGCGGAAGGTCAGGTCGTCCGTGCCGCTGAATTCTTTCTTCAGGGCCTCCAGCGGCCCTTCGAGCGGGTCGACGCTGACCAGCCAGAATGAATTGAGGGCATTCCTGGTGTCGTGACGCGATGCATACATGAGCCCGTCATGCGGATTAAACACCAGGCCTCCAATGACAACCTGGAGCTTGAGCAGATTCAGTAGCTCGTGGCTGTTAATGTCATAGACCCTGTAGTCGCTGCCTGGATTATAGAGGTACAAACCGCGTTTGTTATCCAAGACGGATCCGCAAACATTGTATCCCTCCGTGGTGTTTTCCAGGTTAAAATGCTGGTTTTGCACGGTGTTGGGGTCGATGACTTGCAGACAGGCATAACCCCTCAGGTCGATAGCGTAATAGCGGTCGCTTGTCGGGTTGTATTCCAGCTCGCCGGCGTGTTTAACATCGAGTTTCGTGAAGTCCGCCAGAGATCCGTCAATGAGATTGAGTCTCATCAAATATTGATTGTCGACAATAAACGAATAGTGATTGCGCCGGACGTCGATAGCCGCATTGGATA
Source organism: bacterium (assembly GCA_030430495.1). Lineage (GTDB taxonomy): Bacteria > Bacteroidota > Ignavibacteria > Kapaibacteriales > UBA7675 > JAUIKM01. The sequence continues at coordinate 27,850 of JAUIKM010000025.1, forward strand.
TGCGTGCATCTTCCGCAATATCTACGTCCGGGTTCAAAATGACGAACTCGCCGGTTTCGAGGTCAACATAACCGAAGCGCGCCGTTGCGCCGGAGCGTTCCAATCCGTAATAGGAGCTTTCCTGAGCGCTTGCGCCGGTGTGGACCAATAAGAGCGAGCAGAAAAAGGCGAGGCCGAAGATCGTGGAAATTTTCATGGAGCAGTCTCTGTCAACAGCCGTAGGCACAACGGTCGGACAGACCGCAAGCCGGAACTCGCGCCCTGCCGTCGAAAGCCGGGTTTTCGCATGGGTGCGTTGATATACCGCTGTAAGTATACTGAGGTTTAGTGAAATCGGCAGCCGGGATTGCCATTACGTCCGCAAAGACCCTATCTACGAATTTTGGTTACAAGTTTATATCAAATTGCGTTCGTGCTTGTGAATCCCACACCTGTTGTCAGGCGTTCGAGCAAACGGTTCAAGTCGCCTTTTTTGTCGGTCCGGCGCGATTCTGTGCACAATCTGCCTGTTTTGCTGCGTTTTAGGTGACGCATGTATTGAGCTGCCCAGGCTTAAAAATACTCGAATAAAACCGCGATTGCCCGGTGATGTAAAGACATTGCAGCGCCTGCCCGCGCCTGCGGCTTTTCAGGCTCGCTTTTTGATTTTTTTGTTTGGCATCGAGTGTCGTGCGATGAGCCCGTGACGCTTCCAAAACCGCAATGTCGGTTTCACGCCTGGAACTCGTGCCGATGCGACTGTGATTGAAGCCGGCGGCGGTTAACTGATGTTGAAAAGTCCGCAAGATTCTCCCGCTGGCTTGTCTGGTTGAAAGTCTGGGTCCGGTGATGAGCTTTCAACCGCGAGTCGCGAGTCCGCCACCGAACGGCGTTGAAAACGCCGACATGATCGCGCTGAAAGAGTTAAACAAATCACAAGCCGGTTTCGGCGGCGACGACAACACAATTGCGTTCGTTCGCAAAGGCCAAGAGCCGCAGAGTTTTCCGCCTGTGAGCAAAAAAGAATGTATCAATAATAATGCCATCAACATTAGCAGTCGAATGAAGTGAGTGCCAAGTGTATGAGTCCTGTTGTTGAGTCCAAAAAAAAGAAAACCCGCGGTGCCAACCCGCAGGCTCTACTGTTTAAGTCGCATCAGGAATGGGCTTGGAAAAGTCTTGTATCCAGCGGCGAAGCCATCTACCCCAAACTCACAGCCTGCCCGCTCTCCAGCGACTCCACCGCCGCGAACGTCGCTTCCGTCACCGCGTGCAAAGTTTTGTAGCCGATTGGAAACTCGCCGCCATGTTTAAGTGCGCCGATCATCGCCGCGATCTCCTGCGCGTGGCCCTTGCCGCCGTCAAACGACAAGTCATTGCGTTTGGCGCCCCACAGCAGGTTTAAAGTCTTGAAGTTGTCCATGATCGCGCTGCGGCCCTCGCCGTGCGCCTCCAGGTATTCCTTGCCGAGACTTTTAGCGCCGTTCGCAAAGTAATGCACCGTGCCGATCGATCCGTCGCCGAACTGCACGGAGATCGAGACCACGTCCTGCAGATGCAGGTTGGCCGCCGCGCTGCGCACGCTCACCGCGTGCACGCCCACGGGATCCGCGTCCGCCAGAAAAGCCATCGTGTCGATAAAGTGGCAGGCCTCGCCGATGATGCGGCCGCCCTGCGCCGGGTCCTGCGTCCAGTGCGTCGCCGGAATGGCTCCCGCGTTGACGCGGTAACTCATCGCCAGCGGCTCCTGGCGGCCGCTGAAAAATTCCTTCATTTTAAGCAGGGGCGGCGAGAAACGGCGGTTAAATCCGACGAGCAGACGGCCCCCGCTTTCCCGATAAGCCGCGTCGACCTGTTTTAACTCTTCGCGCGTCAGCGCCAGCGGTTTTTCAACAAAGACGTCTTTGCCCGCGTTCAGCGCGGCCGTCACGTACTCGGCGTGTGTGTCGTGGCGCGTGGCACAGGCCACGAGTTTAATGTTGTTGGTGTTAAGGAGTTGTTTAAAGTCCGTCGTGAATTCGCGGAAGCCGAAGTTCTCAGCCACCGAGCGCACGCGCACCGGCGTCGCGCCCGCCAGCATCGTGAAGTCGATCGACTCGTTGCGCATGTGCGGCAGCAGATGTGTCTGCGCAAATGCGCCCGCGCCGACGAATCCCATGCCGATTTTGCCGGCGTGCACCGCGCCTTTGCGCTGCGGCGCGACCGTCACCGACATCGTTTCCCTGCGTTCCGGATACTCCAGCACGATGCCCAGGTAGGGCTCCTTGCCGCGACCCATGATTAAATCGTAGGCTTTGGCCGCGTCGTTGATCGCGATGCGATGTGTTGTTAACATCTGCATGTCGATCGCGCCGGAAGCGATCAGGTCCAGGAAAGCCTGCATGTTGCGCTGTTCCGTCCAGCGCACGTATTCGTAGGGATAGTCGTGGCCGTGTTCTTCGTAGTTCGGGTCGTAGCGCCCCGGGCCGTAGCTGCAGGAGATTAACAACTCCTGCTCCTTTTCGTAAAAGGGCGAGCGCGGCACGTTCATGCCGACCGCGCCGACCACGACAACTTTGGCTTTGCGGCGCGCCATTTTGAGCGCTATCTCCAGCGGCTCGTTGCTCGACGTCGCCGCGGTGATTAACACGGCGTCGACGCCTTTGCCGCGCGAAAATCCGAGCACGCGCTGCACGGCGTCGGGTGAGCTGATCGCCGTGGCGTCCGCGCCCAGTTTTTCAGCCAGTTCCAGCGCGTTTTTATCGATGTCCAGCCCGATGACGCGGCAGCCCGACGCTTTTAACAACTGCACCGCAATTTGTCCCAGCAGGCCGAGGCCGATGACGGCCACGTTTTCGCCCAGGCGCAGGTCGGCCTGGCGCACGCCCTGCATGGCGATTGCGCCCAGCGTGGTGTAGGCCGCGTCTTCAAAACTGACGCCTTCCGGAATCGGCGCGGCCAGGTTGGCCGGCACGGCGTTTAACTCGGCGTGGTAGGCACAGGCGCTGCCGGCGCAGGCCACGCGGTCGCCCACGTTGAACTGCGGCGTGCCGGACTGCACAACTTCGCCCGCCGTGCTGTAACCCAGCGGACGGTAGGCGTTTAAAGCGTTCATGACCTTGCGGTAGGTGGCGACGATGCCGTCTTTGCGCAGGCTGTCCAGCACGGTTTTAACATCGTCTTTCTGTGAGCGCGCTCGTGCGATCAGCGACTTTTCGGCTTTGGCGACCGAGCTGCGTTCCGTGCCGGCGGAGATGAGTGAATTGTGCACTCGCACGAGGATGCCGCCCGGCGGGCACAGCGGCCCCGGCAGTTCTTCCACGAGGACTTCGCCGCTGTTCTGGTGTTGAAAAACCTGAAGCATATCGATTCCGTTTAGTGATTTGTCCTGTTAAACGCCGTGACAAACAAAAGCGGCTGTTTAAGCGGATTTAACAAAAACCGCGCCTAAAAAATCAAGGCGTAAATCAATGCGCCCGTCGCCGTGTAACGCACTACGCTCCACAGAACGCGGCGCTCGCGTTTCCAGTATTCGTAAATATACACGCCGCCGATGCACAGGCCGATGACCAGCGCGGCCGCCGTCAGACTTTGCCACAGCGTCATCTGCTGATAATGCGTCTTGGCGTAGCCCGCATACCAGGGCGTGCCGTACAGCAGAATCAGGTGTGCAATGTAAATGTGCAGCGCCTTTGAGCCCAGCGTCACATAGTGTTTGTCCAGCCGCCGCGTCAACAGGTAGACGCCCGTCGCCGCGCCGATAAACACCAGGGACCATCCCAGCCGTTCAAGCATGAAGGTCGGGCCCGAGTGCCAGTGGTCGTGCGCCGGCAGCAGCGCCGACGCCGAGTGTTCCATCGAAAGCGCCGCCGCCACGATCAGCAGCCCCGCGCCCAGCATGCTCAGCCCGAAGCGCTCCTCGCGCCCCTGCGCCGGCAGCCACTGCAAAAATCGCCCGATCGATACGCCCAGGAACAGGTAGGCCGCGTAGGGGAACACGGGAAAGAGCGATCCGTTAACATGCGTCAGGTAGTTCGCTATAAACGCCGGTATGTGCGCAAACCAGTCGACCGCGTGCACAAAAGGCGTCGCCGCAATAATCCCGAATCCCAGCGTGAGCGACAGCGCGTTCAGCCCGCGATTGTCGCGCGTCAGCATAAAAGCGGCCATCAGCAGTATCAGCGCCGCGCCGCTCAGCTGCAAAATATTGATCTGCCAGAATCGGAAAAAGCCCGAGGCGGGCATCCAGAAGACATCGATAAAATCGTCGGCCGGGAAGGTCATCATATAGCCGATCCCGATCAGCGTCAGCGCCCAGCGCAGGCGGCGTTGCAGCAGGTCCCGCGGCAGGCGCCCGCTCGCATCGCGTTTGGTGGCGAAGACGTGCACCGCCCCCGAAATCAGCAGGAACACCGGCGCCGTCAGCCCGCGGATAAACTGCCATGTTGTCCACGGAAACTGGTCCATCGCCACAAATTCACGCGAGAGCAGCGCATCGATCGTGTGCCCCTGCATCATCATCAGCATGGCAAACAGGCGCACGCAGTCCAGCACGTAAAAACGCGTGCGCGGCGCAAGCGCGGCGTGCGGCGCTTGTTGCGGTTCGGCTTGGGAGGTCGGGATCATTGCCCCAGGGGTAAGATGAAAAAGCCCGGAATGAAACCGCAAAATTAGCGCGATTTCCATCTTCTTCAAAGCGGAAAGCGCGGGGGGCGGAAAGCGCCGCGGGACTCGCCCGAGTCGGCCTTGCCGGTTGACCGGCGGCCTTTCTGATTCTCTTGTTGGTCGCGCAGTGAGCAGCCGCGTGTCACCGCGCAGCCTCACAGTGGGGGAATGTGGGGCGTTTTGTGGGAGATTGTGCGTTTCCGGCGGCAAGCCCGCAGCGCAGCGCGGGCGGGCCAAACAAGAAAATCAGGCCAAAGCGGTGCAAATGGAAAAAAAACCTTGGACTTACGGGGGGGATTTTGTTGTTTTGTGGAGTTCTGTGGGTTAAAGTGGGTGATTGGCCCATGCGGTGGTACGCAAGCCCACGGTTGGTACGCCGCGTAAACGGCGCCAATGTCCACAAAGCCGGGGGCGTGTTTCATGGGCTTTTTCAAGGGCCGCGAAACATACTCGATCGACAACAAGGGCCGCGTCAACGTACCGGCCAAGATGCGCAAGAGCATTGCCGCGGAAGCGAACGATTCTTTTGTGGTCACGCGCGGCTTTGACAAATGTATCGTGGCATACCCGCAGAACGAATGGCGTACCTATGAAGAGCGCTTCTCGCGGCTCAACCAGTTCAACGAGCGCGAGCGCTACTTCCTCAGAATGTTCCTTGGATGGAGCGAAGAAGTTTCGCTGGACGGACAACAGCGCGTCAGCCTGCCGCGTAAACACCTCGATTTTGCGGGGATTGAAGGCAAGGTGACGATTGTGGGCATGATTGACCACATCGAGTTTTGGGACCCGAACGAGTTCGAAAAGTACCTGAACGCACAGGACGAGTCCTTCAACGACGTTGCCGCCGAAGTCATGAAGCTGAAGCCGGAATAAGGCGGGAGCGCAATGAAACCGCGTGAAGGCACAGGCTCCGCCGGCGACTATCACGTGCCGGTGATGCTGAAGGAAACGCTGGACATGCTGATCACGGATCGCAGCGGCGTTTACATGGACGGCACTTTTGGCGGCGGCGGACACAGCGGCGAGATACTGTCGCGCCTGGAGCCGCCCGGAAAATTGATCGCCTACGACGCGGACACAAACGCCATTGAGCGCGGCCGCAAACGATTTGAAAGGTACCTGGCGCCGGACGCGGAAGTGCGTCTGGATCTGCGCCACGAAAGGTTTGATAGGGCATGCAGCATAGAGGAAGGTAAGGAGTTTCCTTGCCTGTCAGGTTTGCTGCTCGATTTGGGAGTCTCTTCCCATCAGCTCGATACCGACAGTATCGGCCTGAGTTATCGCGTGAACGGACCGCTGGATATGCGGTTCGGATCGGGCGGACGATCGGCGGCGGATCTGCTGGCCACCACGGATGAAAGGGATCTGGAGCGGTTATTACGCCAATACGGTGAAGAGCCGAATGCGAGACGGATAGCGCGGCGGCTGATGGGCAGCCGCCGCGCCGCTCCACTTTCCACCACCTTTGAATTGCGGCACGAGGTTGAAGCCTGCGTGCCGCCGCATCTTCAGGCCAAAACGCTGGCCCGCGTGTTTCAGGCGCTTCGTATCGCAGTCAATGATGAACTTGGTCAACTGGAACGTATTCTGCGCTGTATCGTGCCGAAGCTCTGCTCCGGCGCGCGCATTGTCGTGCTCAGCTATCACTCGCTCGAAGACCGCATCGTCAAACAGATATTCAAGGAACTCGCCGCCACGCGCGTTCCCGACGCCAACAACCCCAAATCCAACTACCGCGACGTCGACGCGCCGCTGCGCGTACTGACCAAACGCCCCGAACTACCCGGCAAAGAGGAAATAGCGCGCAATCCGCGCGCGCGCAGCGCCAGGATGCGCGTGGCCGAGCGGACGGAGCATGCGATAGGTTGAAGGCGAAAGATCGGCCGCTCAACGAAGAGACTTAAACAAAAAAGCCGCCCTCATTTGAGGCCGGCTTTTAAGCTTTAATCTCTTGTGTTTAAGTGCTGTTTTACCCTGGCGCGTATCAGCCCATCGGAATGTGAATGCCGTGTTTGGCGGCGTTCTCCGCGGCGCGCTCGTAGCCGGCGTCGGCGTGGCGCAGGACGCCCATCAGCGGGTCGTAGGTTAACACGCGTTGCAGGCGCTGCGCCGCCTCCGGCGTCCCATCGGCGACAATCACCATGCCGGCGTGCAGCGAGAGGCCCATGCCCACGCCGCCGCCGTGGTGCAGCGAGACCCAGGTGGCCCCGCCGACCGCGTTCAGTGCAAAGTTTAAGTACACCCAGTCGGCTACGGCGTCGGAGCCGTCTTTCATCGCTTCGGTTTCGCGGTGCGGTGAAGCGACGGAGCCGCAGTCCAGGTGGTCGCGACCAATCACGATCGGCGCTTTGACGCGGCCCGAAGCGACGAGGTCGTTAAACAACTTGCCGGCTTTGGCGCGGTCGCCGTAACCCAGCCAGCAGATGCGCGAGGGCAGGCCCTGGAAGCGCAGGCTGTTGCCCGCCTTTTTGATCCAGCGGTGCAGCGGCTCGTCGTCGGGGAAGAGCTCGCAGATCGCGCGGTCGGTTTCGTAAATGTCTTCCGGATCGCCCGAGAGCGCTACCCAGCGGAACGGCCCTTTGCCGTCGCAGAAAAGCGGGCGGACAAAGGCCGGCACAAAACCGGGGAAGTCGAAGGCGTTTTCGACGCCCGCATTTTCTTTGGCCTCGCCGCGGATATTATTGCCGTAGTCGAACACCACCGCGCCTTTTTGCTGAAAAGCCAGCATCGCTTTGACGTGTTCGCCGATGGCGCGGCGCGAGGCGGCGATGTAGGCGTCCGGATCGCTTTCGCGCAGGGCGTCCGCTTCTTCCTTGCTGTAGCCGGTCGGGTAGTAGCCGTTCAGCGGGTCGTGCGCCGAGGTCTGGTCGGTGACGATGTCCGGCACGACGCCGCGCTCGAGCATCCGCGGCAGGATTTCGGCGGCATTGCCGAGCAGGCCGACGGAAATCGGTTCTTTGCGTTTGACGTGTTCGTTGATAATCTCGAGCGCTTCGTCCAGCGTGCGGCACTTGACGTCGCAGTAGCGGTCGTGGATGCGTTTGTCGATGCGTTCCTCGTCCATCTCGATGCACAGCGCCGCGGCGCCGTTGAAGGTGGCTGCCAGCGGCTGCGCGCCGCCCATGCCTCCCAACCCGGCGGTAAGCAAAAATCTTCCGTGGAGGTCGCCGCCAAAGTGCTGGCGTGCGCATTCGGCAAAAGTTTCGTAGGTGCCCTGCAGGATGCCCTGCGTGCCGATGTAAATCCACGATCCGGCCGTCATCTGGCCGAACATCATCAGGCCGCGTTTGTCCAGCTCGCGGAAGTGCTCCCAGGTGGCCCATTTGCCGACCAGGTTGGAGTTGGCGATCAGCACGCGCGGGGCGTCCGTGTGTGTTCTGGCCACGCCGACGGGTTTGCCGGACTGCACCAGCAGCGTTTCGTCCACATCCATGTTGCGCAGCGTCGAGAGGATCGCGTCAAAACTTTCCCAGTTGCGCGCCGCTTTGCCGATGCCGCCGTAGACGATCAATTTTTCGGGGTGTTCGGCCACTTCCGGGTCCAGGTTGTGCTGGATCATGCGGTAGGCCGCTTCGATTTGCCAGTTTTTGCAATGCAATTCCAGGCCGCGCGGGGCGTGGACGGTACGGGGGCCTGTCGGGGCGGGATGTGCGACGTCGCTCATAAACCTTTTATGAAATTTTTGCTTGTCAGCGTGTGAAAAACTGGAATTCGGCGTACGGCGTCAGGAAGCGCCGTTTGTGCTGTGCTCGGCCTGTTCGCGGGCGTGCAGCTTGTCCAGCTGCGCGTCGTCCAGGGCCTTGTCCGCCGCCACTTCGCGCAGCAGCTCCCAGGGGTAAATCCCGGTGTTGTGCCCGTCGCGCCAGCCGACCTGGATGGCGTAGTTGCCGACGGGGTTGATGCCCTCGATTTCGTACATGCCCGGTTTAAAGGTCGTCAGAGCCGGTGCAACGACCATGCGTCCCATGATGGTTTCGCCTTTGCAATGGGCGCAGGGACAGGCTTTACGCAACTCTTCGGTCGTAATCGTCGCCGCGAATCCGTCGGCCCATTCCAGGCGCAACAGGTAGGGTTTCGGCGTGTGAATTTTGCGGGGAATGAGCGGATTCATAAGCGGGAGCGGGCCTCCGAAGCAAAAAAACGAGCCCGGCAATTTGGCGCGACTATGGCCGTTTTCACGAACTACATCACTTTGCGGACTACAACGTCGGTGGAGTGATACAATTTTATAATCAGTCAACAATTTTGCATTTTTGCCGTCTGAAGTTGACCTGATTAGGCAAGTGTTCAACCTCTTTTCGGAGCCGTACCCATGGCTGATTTACGCGAATTTACCGATGCAAATTTCGAGGCGGAAGTCCTCAATTCCGATAAACCTGTTCTGGTCGACTTTTGGGCAACCTGGTGCGGCCCCTGCCGCGCGATGGAACCCGCAGTAAAAGAAATCAGCTCCGAGTACAGCGACAAAGCCGTCGTCGGCAAGCTGAACGTCGATGAAAACCAGGGCGTCGCCGCCAAATACGGCATCCGCTCGATTCCGGCGCTGCTGTACTTCAAAAACGGCGAAGTCGTCGGCACGACGGTTGGTCTGACCAAAAAAGCGGCGATCGCCCAGAAGCTGGACACGGTCCTTGCCTGAGGCGCGGCCGTCTGAGAGTGCGGCCGTTCACGCCGCGAGGCTCTTTGTTTATTCCGATTGAAAGATCCGTGGTTTGCACATGGTTGCCCGGGAGGCGCTGCTGTGCAGACCACGCATTTTTTTATCGCTTTTGGCGGTGCACCCGCGCCGCCGCCATCGTGACGCAGGAAATCCCGCATGCCGCGACCTCCACTGTTAGCCGAAGAAGACATTACACGGAAACTGGCCGAACTGCCCGGCTGGGAGCGTTCCGGCGCGAGTATCGGGCGCACGCTGACGGCATCGAACTTTGCCTCGGCCGTGGGTGTACTGAACGCCATCGCGATCCTCGCGGAAAAGGCCGATCATCATCCGGACATGCGACTGCACGGCTGGAACAAGCTTGAAATCACGCTTTCCACGCACGATCAGGGCGGACTGACGCGGCTCGACTTCGAGCTGGCGGCGGAAATAGATTCCATCGGTTTCGGCGCTTCGGCATCCGCCTGAAGCGCCGTCGCAATGCCGCCGTCACGTCCGGTGAACGACTCGGCATGATTTCTCAAAGAATTTATTCAGGGTACTGACAAGCATGGCTACAATTCTCGATATCCATGCGCGCGAAATTATTGATTCGCGCGGCAACCCCACGGTCGAAGTCGATGTAACGCTGGAAGACGGCAGTTTTGGACGCGCGGCGGTTCCGTCCGGCGCCAGCACGGGCGAGCACGAAGCGCACGAGCTGCGCGACGGCGAGGCCAACCGCTACGGCGGCAAGGGCGTGCGCCAGGCCGTTGAGCACGTCAACGATGAGATTCGCGGTGCGCTCCTGGGCGCGGAGGCGGACGACCAGTTCCACATCGACTCCATGCTGAACGAGCTCGACGGCACGCCGAACAAGTCGCGGCTGGGCGCCAACGCGATCCTGGCCGTCTCACTGGCGGCGGCGCGCGCCTCGGCCGAATCGCAGGCCGCACCGTTCTTCCGCTACCTCGGCGGCGTGCGCGCCACGGTACTGCCGACCCCGATGATGAATATCATCAACGGCGGTCAGCACGCCGACAACACGGTCGACATCCAGGAATTCATGATAATACCGGCCGGCTTCAACAGCTTCAGCCGCGCGCTGCAGGCCGGCGCAGAAATCTTCCACGCGCTCAAAGGCGTGCTCAAGGCCAAAAAGTACAGCACGGCCGTCGGCGACGAAGGCGGTTTTGCGCCTTCGCTCAAGAGCAACGAAGAGGCGCTCGACGTCATCATGCAGGCGATCGAAAAAGCCGGCTACAAACCGGGCGATGACATTCTGCTGGCGCTCGACGTAGCCGCCAGCGAGATGTACCGCGACGGTGCGTACGAGATGTTCAAGTCGTCCAAAGAGCGTCGCAGCGCCGACGACATGATCAGCTGGTACGTGGACCTGTGCGGCAAATATCCGATCGTGTCGATTGAAGACGGCCTGGCCGAGAACGACTGGGAAGCCTGGGGCAAACTGACCACGGCGCTGGGCGACAAGGTGCAGCTCGTCGGCGATGACCTGTTCGTGACAAACGCGGCATTTCTGCAGCGCGGCATCGACAACAGGGTGGCCAACTCGATTCTGGTGAAGTTAAACCAGATCGGCACCTTGAGCGAGACGCTGGACACAATCGCGCTGGCGCAGTCCAACGGCTACACGGCGGTGATTTCACATCGCTCGGGCGAGACGGAAGACGCGACGATAGCGGACCTGGCCGTGGCGACGAACGCGGGACAGATCAAGACGGGGTCGATGAGTCGTTCGGATCGGATTGCCAAGTACAATCAACTGCTGCGCATCGAGGAATTTTTGGGCAGCGCCGCCCGCTACCTGGGGGCGTCGGCGCTCAAACGTTAAGTCAAGGCCGCCGCGGCCGCACAGCTGTTAACATGTTAACACGCGGTTGCGGCGGTTCCACTGCTGTATCTGAATCATAAAATACCGGGACTCGATCCATGATCGTTTTTGGGACCGACGGCTGGCGTGGTGAAATCGCCCGCGACTTCACCTTTGAGAACCTGTCCTACGTTGCCCAGGCCACCGCGGCTTATGCCAAAAACCTGACACCGGACAAGCCGTCGATCGTGATCGGCTACGACGCGCGTTTTCTCTCGCGTGAGTTTGCGGAGGAAACCGCCTGCATTCTGGCGTCGCAGGGCGTGTTGGTACATCTGGCCAACAGCATCGCGTCGACGCCGCAGGTCTCTTTTGCGGCCAAGCAGAAAAAGGCGACGCTGGGCGTGGTGATTACGGCCAGCCACAATCCGCCAAACTACAACGGCTACAAGATCAAGGGCGGTTTTGGCGGGCCGGCGTTCCCGGAGCAGATCAAGGAAATCGAAGCGCTGGTGGGTGAAATTGCCGAAAAAGGTGGACACGTTCAGTTCCGGCCCATCGACGAGTACATCAAGGAAAAAACGGTGCGCATGTTTAATGCCAAGGAGTCCTATCTGCGCTATCTCAAGCGCAAGATCGACGTGAAAGGCATTATCGAATCCGGCATGCGTGTAGCCTACGACCCGATGCACGGCGCGGGTATTAACACAATCGACCACATTCTGCCGGGTACGCATGAACTGCACGGCGACTACAATCCTTCCTTCGGCGATGTTAAACACCCCGAACCAATGGCGGAGAACCTGCTGCCGTTGATTGAACTGATGAAAACCGGCAAGTACGACGTCGGCTTTGCGACCGACGGCGACGCGGACAGACTTGGCGCTGTCGACGAGACCGGTCGTTTTATTGATTCTCACCGCATTTTCATGCTGTTGTTGAAGTACCTCTACGAAGACAAACGCAAACGCGGCGCGGTGGCCAAAACGGTTTCGTTAACGGCGATGGTCGACAAGTACTGCAAGAAACACAATCTTACGATCAAAGAGACGCCGGTCGGTTTCAAGTACATCAGCCGTTTAATGGTGAACGAAAAGATTCTGGTGGGCGGCGAAGAGTCGGGCGGTATCGGCACCTGCCTGCACATTCCCGAGCGCGACGGCATCTTCAACGCGCTGCTGTTGATGGAGATGATGGTCAACCGCAAGAAGACGCTCTCGCAGCTCTGCGAAGAGCTGGACAGCGAATTCGGTCTGCACCGCTACCGCCGCCGCGATGTCAAAGTGACGCAGGAAGTCAAGGAGCGCATCCTGGCCGCCGCGGCCAAACAGCCGACGAAGCTGGGCCGCTACGAGGTGGAGCGCTACGACGGCCGCGACGGCCACAAGTTCTTTGTGGACAACGGCTGGCTGCTGATCCGCGCTTCCGGCACGGAGCCTTTGCTGCGCTACTACGCGGAGGCCGACAGCCTGACCAAAGTCAATGAGTTGTTGGATGAGGGGATGAAGCTGGAGTGAGATCAGTCTCACTACGTAGAACCACCTACCAGTTTGTCGTCCGAAATGCACTGAACGGGCTGGATAGAATAATAAGCGGCTGCCGAAAGGCGGCCGTTTTTTTGTGGGTTTTTCGTTCACCTATGTCCACACCACATTCTCTAACTGTTATCTATCCGCTTCTGTCTCGGTGGGCACTGTGCCGAGTGGACATTGATGAACCGTGTCTGGGGCGTCCTGCAAATGTAGCACATGCCGGAAGCTGTGTTTTGTCTACACTTTGTTTGAAAAGATAGTCTGTAAGTTGTAAAATTATATATTGGCAGAATAACAAAATCTGAATCTGACTGCAGTACTTGCGAGGGACCTCCGGGTGCCGTCACTGCCGGCTGGATAATTGCCAAAGTGATCTTCGGCACAGACTGGGAATGTAGAGAGTGGGAGACTTGTTTTTATGAAGTATTGCGGGGCTGTGCTTGTAATAGTCTGGATCGCGACTCAGATAAGTGTTGCAAGAACACACGTCCTGAATTTTAATGGACGAGCCTTTACAGAAGCAGTGGACGGGATGAGTTTTGCAGGGTATACGGGCGCAAGGGAAGTGAAAAGTCTGTCAGGCAGTTCCTGTGTGATAAGCGCACCTGTGACGTTCAAACTCTCGAAGTTTAAACAGAAAGTGGATTTGACGGATACGGAGTTCGATGCGAGCTCTGATTTTATGCGTGCCTCCTTCGACAAGGATGTGACATTCCGCAAAGTGAAATTTCATTCGGAGTCCGGCTTTCGGTTTGCACGATTCAAGTCAGCCACCGAATTCGGAGAGGCGAGTTTTGCCGGGAATGCCAACTTTATGGGGGCGAAGTTTGAATCGAATGCAGACTTCACCTCCGCCCGGTTTGTGTTAAGAGCGTTGTTTAACGAAGTGCGGTTCAAATCTGACGCTCTGTTCAATAAGGTGGATTTTTCAGGTGATCTGTCCTTCAACAATGCAGAGTTCGGGACGTTGGCCGATTTTCGGGGCGCTTCATTTGGCGCAGGTGTTGACTTTAATGACGCGCTTTTGCCCGACAGGCTGAACTTGTCAGATGTTAAATTCGTTGCGTATGAGCTCGACTTAAGTTCAGCGAAAAGGAATTCAGGTTTCTGCTTTGTCAATTTGTTAGGTGCGGACATTTCCAGAGTCCGGCTCAGATATAATATTTTCAGGCTGTGGTTTCCCGACAGCGTATGCGGAAGCTCCGGAAACTGGAAGGGTGTCAAATTCGAAGACAAATGCAACGTCTACGAACAACTGCTCAAAAACTTTGAAACCAACGGCTATACCGACTCCCACGAAAAACTCGACATCGAATACCACCAGATGCGCTACGCCGAAAAAGGGCAATGGTACTGGAATCTGATTCAAAAATACTGGTGGAATTACGGCTACAGCAAGTGGTATATCTTTCTCTGGATCGGCGGCCTGATGACGCTGTTTACGTTGTTAAACATTGGCTTGTATCCGCACCTCAGCAGCAATGTTTACAGGATCAGGTCGCTGTCGGAACTGCAGATGCCGGGAGGTCGGTGGCGCATTATTGTTCAGCCGCTGTACGCACTGACATACACCGGCTTTATTTTCTTTGGCGTCAAGATCGATCCGGACGGGATCAAAAAAGTCGATGGCTGGCTCTACTACATTTTCTTCATTTACATCGTCGGTCTTGTCTGCCTGGGTTATCTTGCCAACTATATCATCGCGACTTAAACGCGTGCGCCTGCGCCGTTGCCGCTGATTTGTCCGGCAAGGTTTTCGTGCCTCGTATTTGTTCCGTTATTGCAGGCGTGAGTGTGTGCGTTCGTCAATGTCTTTTACTCAGCTCAGGCTTGAACATCCGGGCTTTTGCTGTTTAAGTTCGGCGCAACACCGCGCGCTGCCGACCAACTCTAAAAACGACGTCCTGCCGGTCTGCAATTTCCGTTTAACTCCGCCGCCGGCGCGTTCGCAACAACTCAACAACATGCCGCTTCAAACACGCTGACAAACAAAAGCAAACAGCAAGCCATGCGGAGCAGGGCGAAGCGTTCAGAAATCAAATGCTGCAAGAGCGGAGGGCGGCGAAGTTGAATATCTGCGTGTGTTCCGCGCCAGACTCCAAGATCCCGCGTTAGCACTTTCCCACGCCTGTGCAAGAAAAATTTCAGTTTTTTGCGCCAAAAGAATAATTTCCACGGACAAGCCTCCGACGCCGGTCCGACCTTCCTTTTGAGGCCGCGGTTTCCTGAACCGCAAACATCGCTGCTCACCGCCCCCACGGGCGCATAAGTACCGCCGGATCGACCTGCCAGTAGGCAAGACCGCTCTCCGAGCTCTGTTTGACATATTATCATGGGGTGTACTATGAAAGTATTCGAAAGTGCGCGCATCAGGAATGTGGCCCTGCTGGGCCACTCCGGGTCCGGCAAAACCACGCTGACCGAAACCATGCTGTTTGAAGCCGGCGCCATCACGCGCCGCGGCAGCGTGGGCCAGCAGAACACCGTCTCCGACTACCACGAAGTTGAACATGAACGCGGCAACTCCGTCTTCGAAACCCTCCTGCACGTCGATTGGCGCGACTATAAAATCAATATCATCGACACACCCGGCTACGACGACTTTGTCGGTGAAGTGATCGCAGCGCTGCGCGTCGTCGGAACCGGTATCATGGTGCTCAGCTCGCCCGACGGCGTGCAGGTGGGCACCGAGATCATCTGGAAGTACACGGAAAAATTCAAGACGCCGATGATTATCGTCGTCAACAAGGTCGATCACGAAAAGTCCAACTTCGACCGCACGGTTGAACAGGCCAAAAATCGCTTCGGGCGCGCCGTCACCGTGGTGCAGTACCCGCTGAATGAAGGCAAGGACTTCAACCTGATTGTCGATGTGCTCAAGATGACCGCCTATAAATTCCCGCCCGAAGGCGGCAAACCCGAAAAACTGCCGATTCCCGATTCGGAGAAGGAAAAAGCCGGCAGACTGCACAATGAACTCATTGAAGCGATTGCCGAGAACGACGAAGGGCTGATGGAGCTCTACTTTGAAAAGGGCAGCCTGGACGAAGATGAAATGCGCACAGGGCTGAAAAAAGCGATGATCCGCCACCAGCTTTTTCCTTTGTTTTGCCTCAGCGCCGAAAGGAACATGGGCAGCGGTCGCCTGATGGGATTTATCGACAACGTGGCGCCCGCGCCGATCGACCTGGATCCCTGGCAAACGCGCTCGGGAGACGCCCTCTCCTGCGACCCGAACGGCCCGGTCGTCGTGTTTGTCTACAAAACGCTGTCCGAGCCGCACGTGGGTGAGATGAGTTATTTCCGCGTGCTGTCCGGAACGCTGCACTCCGGCCAGGACCTGCACAACGCGGACACCGGTTCGGTTGAGCGCTTTGCGCACCTCTACACCATAAATGGTAAAAAGCGCGAGGAAGTCTCGTCGCTGCAGGCGGGCGACATCGGCGCGACGGTGAAGCTGAAAAACACGCACGCCAACAACTCCCTGCACGAGAAAGGCCGGGACCTGTCCGTTCCGCCGATTGAATATCCGAGTCCGAAAATCCGCACGGCCGTGCATCCGGTGAACAACAAGGACGACGAGAAGCTGGCGCAGGCGCTGCACAAACTGCACGAAGAAGATCCGACGCTGATAATTGAACACTCGCAGGAACTGCGCCAGACGATTATCCACGGCCAGGGCGAGCTGCACCTGACGGTGGCCAAATGGAGCCTGGAACATCGCTTCGGCGTGCAGGCAGAATTCATCAAGCCGCGCATTTCCTATCGCGAGACCATCCAGCGCATGGCCAAAAGCCAGTACCGCCACAAAAAACAAACCGGCGGCGCCGGGCAGTACGGCGAAGTCTACATGGTCATCGAACCGTATTCGGAAGGCATGCCGCCGACGCCCGACGTCAACGTGCGTCACACCGATGAAATCGAACTGGACTGGGGCGGCAAACTCATCTACCAGAACTGTATCGTCGGCGGCGTAATCGATTCGCGTTTTATGCCCGCCATCCTCAAGGGCGTCATGGACAAAATGCACAACGGGCCGCTGACGGGCTGTTTTGTACGCGACATCCGCGTGAGCATCTACGACGGCAGCATGCACTCGGTGGACTCCAACGAGGCCGCGTTCAAAACCGCCGCGCTGATGGCCTTCCGCGACGCCTTCCGCCAGGCCGATCCCAAAATCCTCGAACCGATCTTTGAGATCGAAGTCGTCGTGCCCGACGATTACATCGGCGACGTGATGAGCGACCTGCCGGTGCGGCGCGCGATCATTCAGGGAATTGAGACCGACGGTCACTACCAGCGCGTCAAGGCGCACATTCCGCAGGCCGAAATGGATGGTTATTCAACCGCGCTGCGCTCGATGACGCAGGGCCGCGCGACCTTCAGCGGTCAGTACTCGCACTACGGCCCCGTGCCGCACGACGTGCAGGAAGAACTGATCAAAGCCAACGCCGCGGGCGAGGACGAATAGTCCATCGCACCATTCTTCCCGGCGGTGCGTTCGCGACCGGACGTGCCGCCGTTTTTTTTCCCTGCGGGCGCTGTCGTCCGCGTGCGCCGACAGGAGCGCGCAGTTGAAAAGGGCTGCGACAAAGTGCCCGTCCGGGGTTTGATTGCTGCGAGTTTGCCGTTCTGTGCGGCGGCGAGGAGCGGCGGTCGAAGTTTTGAGACGGGGGAGGCTTTCAATCTGTCCTCCTGTAACTTTTGCTCCGGGCCGGAGTCAGGCAAGAGGAAATTACCCTTGGTTTTGAGCCCGGCGCTCGCCAATTTTCCATTCCGGCGTTTTACCATGACCCGCAAAACCATCTGCCTTGAGGAATACATATGCATCTGACCGGTACCCGTTGGCTTTTGTTCACGGCTGTTATCCTGCTGGCGTCCGTGCTGCAGGCTGAGGCGCAGTGGATCAAGTTCGACAACATTCCCCGGCCCTTCAATCGCAATCACTACCTGGACGTGTATTTCCTGCCCGAAGACCCGAATTTCATCTGGATCTGCGGTTTTAACGGCTACGTCCTGCGCACGACCGACGGCGGCGACAACTGGCAGGGCTCGCAGGTTCCGGGGCCGCTCGAAGGCGGTTTCGGCGGCCAGGTCGGTCACCTGGAAAGTGTCATGTTTCCCACGCGCGATGTCGGTTATTGCAGCGGTCCGGAGGGGCTGTTCAAGTCCGTCGACGGCGGCGCCACCTGGACGGAGTTGTTTCCGCCGGGGCTGATAGATCAGTGGGGACTGTTTTTCTTTGACGAAAACGAAGGCATCGTGGTCGGCGGCGGCTGTGGCACGCGACGACAGCAATTTTTCCGCACGACCGACGGCGGGGATACCTGGCAACCCTTTCTTGGTAACCTCGGGCTCAACTCCGGTTTGTCGGACGCGATCATCTTCGATCCGCGCGGTCGCGCCCTGGCGGTGAGCAGCGGATATATCTGGGAGTCGCTTGACGGCGGTTTTACCTGGGACATTTTTGCACAAACGGGCCCGGCCTTCTGGCACGAAGAATTGACCAATCTGAACGAGTCCTATCTGATCCCGGAGTCCGGCAGCGAATGCAGCGGCGGCGGCAATACCGGCGGCATGCGCTTTTCGACGGACGGCGGGCGCACCTGGACGCGTTTTGTCGTGCCGACGCAGCAGTTCGGCACCTATCTGGAAAGCGAAACCACGGGCTGGTCCTGCGGCAGTAACGGCGCTGTCTGGTACACCAATAACGCCGGCGTCAACTGGGTGCCGCGCGACTGCGGCATCGACCCCAACGACGATCTGGACGACATCACTTTTATCGACGAGCGTCGCGGCTGGGTGGTCGGCCAGGGCATCTACCGCTGGAATCTGGTCGACGTCAAGGAACCTGAAATCGAAGTAATCGGCAACGTCGAACTTTGTCAGGGCGAGACCGTCGAACTCGTGGCGGAAGAAGGCTACTTTTTCTATCAGTGGACCAACGGTCAGACCGGCCGCAGCATTGTGGTCGATCAGCCGGGAACCTACCGCGTTGAAGTGTTCGACGAATCGGGCTGCCAGACTGAAATCTCGCAGGCCGTAAACGTGACGCTGCGTCCCGCGCCGGACGTCAGCATCGGCATCGGTCCGGACGAAGACAACATCCTCTGTGAGGGCGAGACGCTGGAGCTGCGCGCCCTGCCCGACGGCATGGCCGGTTATCTCTGGTCCACCGGCGAACAGACGCAGACAATCACGGTCGGCGAAAGCGGCACTTACACGGTGACCATTACCGCGCCGAACGGCTGCGTCAAAGTCAGCGATCCTTTTGAAGTAACAGTCATACCTCTGCCCGATCCAAAAATTCTGCTCGACCGGCCGCCTTACATCTGCGCCGACGAGAGCGTGACGATGACTGTCGACAATGAATACGCTTCATATCTGTGGTCGACGGGCGAAACCACGCGGTCGATCGTCGTCAACTCGGGCGGTCTGTATTCGGTGGTAGTCGAGGACAACTTCGGCTGCGGCGGCAACTCGGACGAGGTGGAAGTCATCATTCGGCCCGACGTGGAAAACCTGCAACTCACGGCTATCGCCGAAGACGGCGTGATGCGTTTTCCGGAGCAGAGCCCGCCGGACGTCGTCTGTGCGGACCTGCAGTTCACAAACATCTCCGAGTCGGATTCCTTTGCGTTCAACGAGATTGTGCTGCTGTACAACATCGAGTTTTCGGTGCCGCGCAGCCAGTTCCCGTTTGAAATTCTGCCGGGCGAGACACGCCGCATGCGCGTCTGTTTTTCGCCGACTTACCTCGGCGAGTTCCGCGACACGATTGTCTTCCCCGAGGCCTGTTTCCCGCTGATTCCGCTTGAGAGCGCGGGTATCCCGCAATTCCTCTCGGGCGAGAGCAACTGCGGCGTTATCATCACGGCGAGCACGGCGGAGGAAGACGCCGGACGACTGGCTATCCAGTTTCCCTATCCAAATCCGGCCAAAACCGAGCTGCGCGTCCCGGTCGAAAAATCGTCCGACGGTGCGGTTACGGTCAACGAAACGGCCTACCTGCTGAACTCTTTCGGCACGCGCGTCGGCGACGGCAGTTACCGCGCTTACAGCAACCGCTTTACGGAGCGAGGCGGCACGAGTGAGTCCGGCGAGTTCATCTTTGACGTGCGCGACATCACGCAGGGCCTGTATTATCTGGTGGTCGAGAAGGACGGTCAGCGCGTGAGTACGCCGGTGGTGATCGCACGCTAAGCACAGTTTTGAGGCTGAGTGATTTGAGACTTGCAACCTCCGCATCCGGGCGATGCGGAGGTTTTTTTGTTCCGGGCGGTGGTAGCGCGTTGCAGGGCGACAGTTCCGCTGCCGCCTGCCGTTTGTGGGCGAGATGACAGACTCCACGTGCCGAGTACCGGATTCGGCTTGGAGTATGCGGGTTCCACGTGCCGAGTACCGGATTCGGCTTGGAGTTTGCGGATTTCACGTGCCGAGTACCGGATTCGGCTTGGAGTATGCGGGTTCCACGTGCCGAGTACCGGATTCGGCTTGCAGCTTGCGGGTTCCACGTGCCGTTCGAAGGAGGGAACGACGCGTTCAGCGACGGAATCCGGTTTGTCAGCAGTCGGGAGCGTGAGTTGGAAGAACTGGTGAAAGGTTGAGGTGCGGCGGAGAAAACGAGCCTGAAGTGAAAGATGTGGTGAGTCGTAAGTTGTTGCCAGTCAATGAGTTGTGGGTGGCGTGGGTGTCTGTCGGTCCGAAAGGGGCGCACTTCTCGCTAGATCAGGGGGCCACCCCGCCGCCGCCGCGGGACTTTCCACCGCGCACAAAACACACTCCTCCCACCCTGCAATTTTTGCAAGTAATTTTTGTGAGTAAGTCGTTCGCGCTGGAAACGCGCCGCATGCTGCGCGTTGTCTGTCACAAGCATAAATAATGGCGGGCAACTCACCATGGCGAAAAAACTGAACGGCGCCCGCCACGTGCTTAAACGCGCTGATTTTGTGCCTGAACGGGCGAAGTTTTAGCCACGAATACACTCGAATCATTGCGTTGGACGTGCTAAACCCGCCTCCGGCCGCACAGCCCGGTTCTCCGTGCCGATTTCTCGTGCCGGCACGTCGTTCCGGTTCATCGAGTGCGCGTAGCGAGTGCAGGTGGTGGTTCTCATTCGACCTCTCTGATCCATGCCCGCTGGGCGTTTGCCGCTGCATGTGTATTTTGACGGTCGCCTGCTGACCTGAAATTTCACGCTCAACGACAAACAAGAGAATCATGTCCGCCATAAAAACCATATCGAGATTGCGCACGCCCGACTGTATTGTCATCGAGTCGCGCCTGGATCGCAATGTCAGCGAGATGGCTGCCAAAGCGAAGGCCGCGACCGTCAAACTGCGCCCGCACGTTAAAACGCATAAAAGTCCCGCCATAGGCTACAAACAGGCGCACGCCGGCGCGATCGGTTTGACCGCGGCTACCGTGGATGAAACCTTAACATTTTTGATGGCCGGTTTTGAGTCGATTCTGCTGGCCTGTCCGCAGGTTCACCCCGATGCGCTGCGGCTGCTCATGCACACGGCTCGCCAGTACAAAGCCGAGGTAATTCTCGCCGTCGACAGCCCGGCTACGGTCGAACTTGCCGCCACGATTGCAGGTGAAATGCAGGATAAATTTAGAGTCTATTTGATAATCGATGTCGGGCTCGGGCGCTGTGGCATTGATCCGCAATCGGAAGAAAGTCAACAGCTGCTGCGTTTAATTGCGTCGTTTGATTCGCTGGACTTAACAGGTATTATGTCGCACGCCGGTCATGCCTACGGCGCGCGTTCCACGCAGGAGATCCTCGCCATTGCAAATGCCGAGCGCGTTGCAATGTTAACATTTCAGCAGGTGTGTGTGGACGTAACCGGACGCAGGCCGCTCGTGTCTGTGGGGGCGACCCCAACACTGCTTGCGGGAGCGGGCCTGGAAGGTATCGACGAGATACGGCCGGGCAACTACGTGTTTCGCGATTTAACCATGACGACCCTGGGCGTTGCGCCGATTGCAAGCTGCGCTCTTGCCGTGTTAAGTCGCGTGCTGACCTTGCGCAAAGACCGCGTGATAATCGATGCCGGTTCCAAGGCGCTGAGCAGCGACAGAGGCGCGCACGGCTCGGATGCGATTGAAGGCTTTGGTCTTGTTGTACCGGTCGAAGCGCACTTAAACGCAGACTATTCACATTTTTCGACGGTGGAGCGGCTGTCGGAGGAGCACGGGTTTGTTAAACGCACTGCCGCAATCGACTGGCGCGTCGGAATGCTCGTCGCTGTTATTCCGAATCACGCCTGTACCGCCGCCAATCTTGCGCCGATGTATCACGTGGTGCGCGAAGACGGCGACCTGCATCGCTGGCCGCTCTCCGCGCGGCGCAGCGCCGACTGGGATATTTCCAAGACTCATCCGACGCGTTAACCTGCGCAGCATTTATGGACTGTGTTTAACTGTCTGTTTTTTCAATTTGTTTGTCTGTACAGCAACATCTCAGGTGCGTTATTTGCGGAACCCTGGCAACTTCTTTGTCGGGCAGGTAGGATTTCACCAGGATTTTATAAGTCGCAACACAGAATTGGCTCGTATCCTGAACAGAGATGCCGATGGATTGCGATCCAGTTTTTCCGGTCACTTTGAATTCGGTCATCTGCGGCCACATAATACTCGTCACATAGCGTTGTCATTCATAGCGGCGGCAGATGTGTACGCTGAGCGATTGCCGGGCGGGGGGATTGTTGTCGGTGAGCAGCTACCGAATGACATAGAAGCGAAAGACTTGAGTTGGAGTAATGTCGCATTGGATCGCCCCGGAAACTCGTTTGTCAACGTGCGACTTTCAGAGCTTCAGATCGAGTATGAGTTTCGATCGGGATTGCAGATTGCTGCGGGACGTTTCAATTACTCACGTCGGAATGTTTCGCTTTGGAACCTGGCCAACTTGCAGCAAAAACGACTTGCGAACCGCCGCGGGTATGGCCATGACCGCGGCCCAACTTTTGATGGAGCCGTACTTTCATTGCTTCTGACAAATTCAAGTTTTGTGGAAGTAGCGACTCTGTACGATCGCGATGCCGGTTGGGGAGTGGATGCCGTATATGGTCTTTTGGATTCTCCTCTTCTCCTTCTGGGTGGAGCAGGTGCAGGTCGCGATGGTTATAACGTCCGCGTTCAGGCGGATATCACGCCCGACAGTGCATCAGTCACATATCACGTCCACTACCGCATTGAAAAACACGAAGCCGAAAACTTTGCACGCAGTTTTGTTTCGGCGGGAATAACGAGTGTTGCTCTCGGTCCACGAATACGACTGGAGTATCTGTTTAACGGCGATGGCGCGGTCGATCGTTCGGCCTACAATCTACCCGCCCTGCTCAATGGCAGTCACTCGTTTTTGGATCGCCACTACCTGGCTGTTGCAGTCGAGCAGGATTCTCTTGCCGGTCCCTTTTCAGCCGATGTGTCGGGTCTGCTCAACCTGCGCGACTTCAGCAGCCGGATCAATGCCGCGGTACGCCTTGCTCTGGATGACGGCCGTGAGTTCGGGCTGGCCCTCGAAACACAATTGACATTCGGCGACACGCTGGACGACTTCTGGTACTATCCCGACTGGGCAGGACTATCCTTCAACTGGAATCACATGAATTTCCCCCGTTTTTAGGCTTCAATGCCGAATTTTTGCATTTTCCGACGATCATTGTTCAAATTCGTTTGACCTTGAAGTGTTGCGGACACCGGACGTCCGGTCAGGAGAGCGCTTTCGATGAATGTGGTTTTGCTCGGCGTACTGGCCTACGTCCTGCTGCAGCTTGTCTTTGGCTTTTGGGTGTCGCGACGCGTCAAGACCGAGAGCGATTACCTGCTGGCGGGCCGCAAACTGGGTTATCCGCTGGCGATCTTCTCCATCTTTGGAACCTGGTTCGGCGCAGAAACCTGCATCGGCACGGCGGGCGTAGCCTATGACGAAGGTCTGGCGGGCGTCACCGCCGATCCATTCGGCTACAGCCTCTGCCTGATCCTGATGGGCCTTTTGCTGGCTGTTCCGTTCTGGAAACGCGGCATAACCACCATTGCCGACCTTGTGCGGCAGCGCTTTTCCATCCGTGCCGAACGCCTTGCCGCTCTGATTATCGCTCCCACCTCCATTATCTGGGCCGGCGCGCAAATTCGCGCCTTTGGTCAGGTGCTCTCCTCCGTTTCCGACCTGACTCTTACGGCCGCCATACTCATAGCGACGACCGTAGTAATTGTCTATACCGTCAGCGGCGGTTTGCTGGCCGACGCCATGACCGACTTTCTGCAAGGCGGCGTGCTCATTATCGGTCTGGTCGTCCTGGCTATTGTCATTGTCGCCGATGTCGGCGGCGTTTCATCTCTTCTGGCGGTGATCGAACCGACGCAACTGGAGTGGGTCAGCCGCGAAACCTGGCAAAGCGATTGGGCCTTCCTCAGCATAGTAGAATCCTGGGCGGTGCCCATATGCGGTTCGCTGGTGGCGCAGGAACTGGTGTCGCGCGTGGTGGCGTCGCGCTCGCCGCAGGTGGCCAAACGCTCCAGCCTCTTTGCCGGCGGCATGTATTTGTTTGTTGGTCTGATTCCCCTGACGCTTGGTCTGGCCGGTCCGGCGCTTTTGCCCGGCCTGGAACACTCCGAACAGATTCTGCCGCGTCTGGCCGGCGAACATCTGCCGACGCTTCTCTACATCGTTTTTGCCGGCGCCCTGGTTTCCGCCATTCTCTCCACCGTCGACAGCGCCCTGCTCGCGGCGACGGCCCTGATCTCACACAACGTTGTCATTCCCTTCCGCCCGCGGATGAGCGAGGCCTCCAAGGTGCGCATCGAACGCTGGGGCGTTGCCGTTTTCGGAGTTTGTGCGCTGTTGCTGGCGCTGGGCTCGGAGGGCATTTACAGCCTGGTTGAGGAGGCCTCGGCTTTCGGCAGCTCGGGTGTGCTGGTCGTGATTCTGTTTGCACTGTTTACCCGCCTGGGCCGCGAGGGCAGCGCGATAGCTACGCTCGTCACCGGCATTGTCAGTTATGGACTGGCCGAATACATTTTCCACCTGCCTTACAGTTATACTTTCTCGCTGGCCGCATCGGTCGTGGTTTATCTCTTGTTTGCCTGGGTACAGCGCTTGCAGCCCATGCCCGCCGCCGCACTGGAGTAGGCGAAGTACTTTCCCACGACACTTTTCCACGTTTTTCGCCGCGTTTAAGGGTGAAAAGCGCCCGTTCAGTCTTTTCCGCTTGATCCGTTGCCTGAGTTGCCGCATGTTGCCTGTGTCGAATCTTCCGGAGGTTTGACCGCGCCATGCCCTGACGTCGGCGCAGCGGCTGTACAATGCGGTCGTTGCGCCTGGAACCCGAAGAAGGTGAATTTGCCGGGACAGGGAAGGGGCTGTTTTGACTCGCGGTTGTTTAACTGGATTTGTCGCTGTTGGATTTTGTGGCTGTTTTGACCTGGCGACTCGGTACTCGTCGGGCGGTGAGATCTGCAACTGTTTAACTGCGTGGTCTGTAGTTGCTGCTTTCCCGGGACTCGCGCGATTGGAGCTCGTTTTGCACCTTGGACTCGCGTGGATGGCTTAATATCTTTCAACCGACTTTAAACTTCGCGCTCGATTACTTGTGGCTGCTTACTTCTGCAACTGCCGCAGATCGCTTTGAGCCGCCTCCGGCGTCTCAGGCTCCTTGATTTTCTTGCTGGTCTTCGGGTTCGAAGTCTCGAGCCTCCGCGTTTTTACGTCTTTTTGTCTTCAAGCCCCAAACCACCGAGCTGCAAGTCTGTCTCCAAACGCGTCAACTTTCCGGCGCGACGTCCGCCGCAGGGCCCGCGGCTCCAAACGCCGTGACAAACAAAAGGAACAAACAAGCCGCCCGGCATTCGTGCCGGAGGCGAAGTGCTCTGCTCAGAAAATGCTTCGGATACAGACCACCGTTGACTGCCTGAACACGCCCGTCCGGCCAAACTCAGTAGCGGTACAGCACCAGCCGCGCCCAGCGCAAAGGATGCGCCAGACGTTCCTGATCGATGAATTTCCGGCGCAGACTCTGAAGTCCGACGGCTGTACCCGAAGGACGTTCCGCCGCGTGTGCAAACGCCTGCAGAAACTCAAACGAAAACGAGGTGGATGCGGTCCACAGCGAAAAAGCCGTGTATCCGTGCTCGCGCGTGCAGGTATTGCTCAGCATCGCCGCCGCCGAGACTGCGTCCACCAGCTCGCCGTTGCGCAGGTCGCAGTAGGGCAGAACCAAAATGTCCGCGGCGGGGGAGTGTCGGGAAAATTGACAGAGAGGCAGGAATCCGCTGCTGTCGCTGTTGTCGGGAGCCACAAGCAGGCCCGAATATTCGGGAGCGCCGGGGCAGTAATTCAGATGGGTCAGCCAGGCGGCAAGAGAAACGCTCTTGTCCTGCTGTTGTGCAAGCTGTTCGCGGCTCGCGTCGCAGTTGATGAACTCGGAGAAGTCTGTGTCATCTTCCTCCAGCTGGTCGCGCAGCGCTTGGAGCTCGCGCTCCGTGTAGCGCAGCGGATAAATCTCTCCGGCCGAATTGAACATGTGCAGACGGGCGTGTTTGCCGAATTTCGCCGTCAACTGCTGCCGGCGCGCCTCGGCAGAAATTCCATCGCAGTCGGTCGGCTCTTCGATCAGAGGGGCGGCCAGCATCGCGCCGCCGCGCCCGTCGCCGGCCTGTTCTTCCCGCATCAGATCTGCCGCGCAATACGCGTATTCCACGCTGAGGTGCCGCGACGTGTAGTCGTAGCGCGTGAAATCACCCGGTTTGCCGCGTCGTACGTCAGCCCGCGCCGCCAGGGCCTCAAACGGAATCGAAAAAAGCGTTGAATCGGGCGAAACCACCAGATGCCGCATGAACGTGTTTTCGGCCCGCAGGTGCTGGGCCAGCAGCGACTGAAACAGGAATCGCAGTGCGTCGGGCAGATCGTCCGAGCGGCCGGTGCGCATCGATTCGTAGGCCGTGAGGATGTTGTCCCTCAGCTTCTGCGTCACGCGGCTGCGGTGCAGCGAGAACTCGCCCCGGAAAAATCGCGCGGTATAGAGCTGCTGCTCGCAGATGCTGTAGTGCAGAAAAAGCGTGCTGTCGGCCAGGGACTTTAAAACAGCGCTAATTGAAGGGGGTGTTTTCCGGGAGAAAATTCTGGCGTACCGCGGCGACTGCTGCAGTTCGTCCTGCGCCCGGTCCCATTTTTGTTGCAGGTCGGCATCGATAGTGCCGTTGGGGGAACCAAATGCCGCCCGGCTGACCTCGACAGCGCTTTTCTGCCATGTTTGTACCGCCTGGGCGAGCAGCCGCTGCTCCGAGAGCGGCATGGTCAACATCGCTCCGCGCCAGAAGTTGAATTGCTTGCGCAGTTCCGCAATCCGGAAGACCTCGTGTGCGTGCTCCTCCAAACCCGTTTCCTGAAAAGCCATGTAAGAAGCGCCCAGAGCGCGCACAAACAGAATATTGCCCAGTTCCTGCAGCAGTGGAAACAGGGCCGTGCCGTGAACGCTGCGGCGCAGGTCCTCAAAGTGCGTCAGGGCGCGGCGGTACAGGTGATCGGCGCGCAGCAAATTGCGGACGTCATGGGTTTCGCGGTAAAACAGGGACAGGTGCAGCTCCGCTTCCAGGCAGAGCGCTTCGGTGTACTGAAGACGATCCGCCGGATGTGACGGAAGCGGCTTTTTGTCCGACGCGGGCGTCGGCTCAAGCAGGTCGCGCGGGTTTTCAATGCTGTCCGTGCGGAACCAGGCGGTTACCTGACGCAGGTGACCCAGCGCGGCGTCATGCGCTTTCAGCTCCAGTTCCTGCTTGGCGGCCAGCAGATGCAGACGTCGTTTTTCGTACGTGACGGAGCGGTCGTCGGCGCTCAGCCGCAGCATAGTGTTGAACTGTTTGCGGGCTTCTTCGGGTTTGCCGGCATCGCGATACAACACGGCGCGCGCCAGCGAAACAGTATTGTACGCCTCGTCGTTTTGCCCGGCCGGCCAGGCGGCAAGTCGTTTGTCCAGAATGTCCGCGGCGCGGCTGGATTCACCCAGCCAGGCGGCCATGCCGGTGTACAAAAGGTCCGTTTTCCAGTCGGTTTCGATGTTTTGAGCGGAGTGTTGCGACAGGAGCTCGTGCGCCTCGGCGCGCCTGTCGGCCGCCGCCAGTTCCGGCAGTTTGTCTGCGTCCTTCGCCGTGTTGTTTACCTGCCTCGCAGCCGTTTCGACGATCAGCGATGGCGGCGTGTAGTCGAACACCGTGCGGTAGGACTGGACGTAGATCAGGTCCATCTGCGCTCCGGCGGGCCGGACGAATGCAAACTGCAGGACAAACAAAAAGGCAAGGGCCGCCGGCAGGCGATGCAAGATCATACGAGGCAGATTCATTTGCGTGAAATACCCGGAAAATATGCTCAATGAAAGGTCAGCCTACGCCTTCGGACGTGCGAAGTTCCTTCAATCGCTTCATGACCATGCTCCAGAGCACCTCGTAGGGAATCACTTCCGTGACCTCCAGGACCGGATCAAAATCGGCCGAACGGTCGGCAAGGCGCTCCAGATGTTTGGCTGTTTTTGTGCGGGTCAGATCGGGATCAAAGTCCTGATCGATCATGATTTTAAGCATCTTGAGGAAGGTATTCGTCCGTGCGTAACCGGCCTTGCGCAGGTAACGACTGCTGTACTGGCGCAATGTCTCGGCCCGGTCCAGAATGCTGAGGAAGTCGCCCTGTTCGAGTTGAAACAGGATGTGTACGATCAGAATGGGCACGTAAAAGCCGCTTTTATCGCGATTGAAGATCGGGACTTCGTTCAGGAATTTGTAGACGTTGAAGCGCCGCTCAAATGTCGTCGCTTTTTCCGGCGGCGCTTCGGCGCCCGTGTGGCTAAGGACGTAGCGCAGGAAGGCTTCGAGGATGCGCCAGCGCTCAAGCGTCTGCGCCGTTGTGTATTCAAAGCGCTTGCTGTTGGTTACCGTAACAAAGATTTCCGCGGCCAGCGAGTAGTTGCCCGTGTGCATGCAGAGCAGGAAATGGAGTTCGTTTATGTTGTACCAGCCGGGCTCGCGGCCTGAAAACAGTTCCTCCAGCGCTTTGTGCGCAAGTTCCCGTCCGTTTTCAAAGTCCCGCAAAAAAGTATAGCCGTTGAGTTTGATAATCGCGATCTCGCGTTGCCGCGCCAGGTTGCTGAAGTGCGGATGTTCCAGATAGTATTCATTGATGCGATCGCAGTATTCCAGCGTGCGGCTGTAGTCGCGCGCAATCTGGCTCTGCAGGATCTGCATGCGGAAGTAGGTCTGGTTCAGGCTGCGCGTGTTGTGTTTGTCGCGCAGAGCGCCGATGCGCGCCGTGTGTTTGCGCGCTTTTGCAAGCATGTCGGACTTATACGAGCGCGAGCGTGCAAATTCGATGGCCAGTTCGGACCACAGCGTTTCCGCCTGCGTTTCGGCGTTGAGATTTTCGAGGTGCAGCCGCACGGTTTTGGCGGCTTTCTGGAAGGACGGGCGGTGGCCTGTCACGGCGGACTGGCGCTGCGTCATCAGCGCGCATTCCAGTGCGAGCTCGGTCAGGTGGTATTTCTCCGACTTGCGCATCGAGCGTTTGACAAGGTCCATGCCGGTTGAGCGCGCTCCGAACACCAACAGCAGACGGGCGCATATGAGGTTCTTTTTGCAGTGGAGCGTTACCTGCATCAGCTCGCCCAGTTCGTACTGGCGCGGTTCGATGTTCACGAGCGCCGTGAGCAGCACTTCGCGCAGACGCGATTTCAACGTGGTAAAGCGCACATCGCCGGCCTTGCTGCCATAGAGAGCCCCGGCGGCGTCATCGTCGTCGTTGAATTCGCCGGACACCACGCCGTCAAAAAAGCGCTCGTAATAGGTGTCGTTGGATTGGCGTGCACCGCGCGGGAATATCCTGGATCGCCTGATGCCTAGAGATGTAAGGATTTTAGCTATTTCCGCGATCGATTTCATCTGACTTTGCCGAATCTGGCACTTAATGCCTGATTTTTGCGGTAATCAATGGTGCGGCACCCAGGAAAACCATGTAAAAATTGAAGTCTTTTTGATACTGAACTTGCGCGCATTATAGCATACTTTGCGGTTAGAAACAATGAAAAACACGCCAATCGGGCAAATCAGCGCGGATTTGACCGATACAGAGTCGGCAACATACGGGATAGCGCGCTGGAGTCGAGAAACCTTCATTTTTTTTCAGCTTACAATGTGATTCTGATGCTGTTTTCCGAACGCTTTTTACACTGAATAACGGCTGTAGGGGCGTTAGTTCCTTGAAAACTTGAAATTGAGCGTATTTATAGCGGGCCCAAACCGATGTAAGATTTTGCGCTGATTTGATACGCTTTGGGCCGGATGGGCTGGTTACATTCGCATCGTGTTTATCGTGCCTGTATAACCAACTCTTCTATCTGAGGTTTGAAATGGAACCGATTATTCTGGCAATCATGCTCTATCTGTCGTATATCGTTAGCCCCGGTCAATACTACCAACACGAAATCGATGCCATCTATGATGCAAACGAAGTGACGATCCAGGCGGTACAAGCCGACCCGGTGCAGATGCAGGTAGTGGAAGCTGACTTTTTGCCGCAAACTGAATATGTGCTCGTCGATGAATTCCTGATCGCCGAATAAAGCAGTGAAAACTGCTCGGAGCGAGAATCAGATCAAAATCGACACAACCGACATTCGGCACAGAATAATACCAGTCCAGAACGGCACAGTTCTTTCTGGGCTGGTTATTGCTCAAAATCAGGTCGAACGCCCAGGAAAAATTGGAAGCGGGTTTGGAAAGCTCAACCCTGCTGACTGAGAGAAAACAAAGCTGAAAAAGTAACCGGGCCTGGAGTCTTGCGACTTGGCAGTGTTATAACCAGGCCCGGGGCAGTTTTACTTTC
Source organism: bacterium (assembly GCA_030430495.1). GTDB lineage: Bacteria > Bacteroidota > Ignavibacteria > Kapaibacteriales > UBA7675 > JAUIKM01. The sequence goes on from JAUIKM010000025.1 coordinate 58,350, forward strand.
AGCTATAAGTTCGACTAAGTGCCAGAATACGACTGTGATAGGGGCGCCTACGTGGATTACCACGTATTATACAAGGGGACGGTTGAATTGCGTAGGCGTTCTATCAATTTTTTTGACAAGAAAAAAATAGAAACGGTACGCTCCGTACGCCGACTTGGATAGTGCTATCTGTAACCTGAAATAAGGTGCGGAACCTGTTCAGTGTTGAATTGTACGAAACGTACCGTAACTGAAATTTTCGCGTTGGAGCTGCAAAAGAGCAGCTTCCGAAAATAGTGCCAAAATACGACTTGGATAGTGCTGTCTGACGCCAGTCACTACTGCGCCTAATGCCACCGGGCACATAGCGGAGGACAGACTATCTTTTTTTGTTTCGTCTTTTGACGGCGGGAAAATATTCATTATCCCTGAACTTTGAAAAAGAAATTTCAACACAATTTGCTTTTTTCATTCTTTTCCCCCGACTTTTCCTCTCTGATCTCCCTCCCGGACAATTTTTTTCATCAATCTATCGCTACTGAATGTTACTGCATGCCTGTTTTGCGCATGTTTTTAGGGCTGTCACATTTAATATGGCACAGTTCTGGCGTCATTTGTAGCTGAAAACCCCAATAATTCCGCGCCATTACGAAACGGAATGATGTCTGTCCCGTGGTGAAATTAATGAATGATGGTGAAAATAGCTCTTCTGAAATCCGTTGAAATCGCCGGAAAATCACGGGAATCAAGGGTTTTGTGAAGTAGTTCGGCGTGGCCGTGTTCCGATTCGTAACATCCCATTTTTTGGGCCGCATGGAAGCGGTGCAAAACTTGCGGTTGCCGCTGATCACCAAAAGACACACCTCCCAGCCGGATAGCCCGGGTGTTACCATCAGGCTGAAAGTGCTTGCAGTAGATTCGATTAAAATGCGTTTATTTGTCACATGGTAAACTCGTGGGACGGAACACTGCCGCTCCGACCGCGAAACCGCCCGTGCAGATGATAGTGAAGGCGCAAGTCGGCAGTCAGGTTTCCAGGTGTGATTGCAAGGGCAATTTCTGAACCATTTGCCGGCAATGCAGAGATGATACGAGTTCTGAAATGTCTGGAAAAGAAACGCGCCGACAAACATTTCAATGTCACATTTGTAATAAGGTCAGGCAAAAATCGGTACGCCGTACTTTTAGCAAACTATGCATAAATCAACGGCGTCTCAGTAAGTGTGTTTGCTCCTGATGGCGGTGCGTCAATGAAAATTGGCGTGCCGCTTCTTTATCGCCTGAACTTCACCGCAACTTTCGCCTCCGCTTTCCATACCTTCAGGCCTGTCTTTTTTTGTACTTTTGCACCTGATCTGCACCCGTTTCAGACCGGTGTAACCGTGCGCGCCGTCGGCGATTGGAACGCCGCCGCCGGAATCGCAGCGCACGCGAATCATCTCATCAACTACAGGTGAAGCGTTCGCATGTTCGACATGATTGACTGGGGCCGCGTCGAATATCTCTACGCGCTGTTGGCCGTGCCCCTCCTGATGGTTTTGTACGTTCTCGGGAGTGCGCTGCGCCGCCGGCGACTGCGCAAACTGGGCGACGCGCCGCTGGTGCGTGAACTGCAGCTCGGCGTCTCGCCGGCGCGAAGGAGCATCAAAATTCTGCTGCTCTGCACCGGCCTGTTTTTCCTTGTATTCGCCATTGCCCGCCCGCGCATCGGAACCGCTCTGCGCGAACTCAAGCGCGAAGGCGTCGACATCATCATCGCACTCGACGTTTCCAACAGCATGCTGGCCGAGGACATTGTGCCCAATCGCCTGGCGCGCTCCAAAGGTGCTATTTCGCGATTGATCGATCAGCTCCGCAACGACCGCATCGGCATTGTGGCGTTTGCCGGCGACGCGTTTATCCTGCTGCCGCTGACATCCGATTACGCCGCGGCCAAATTGTTCGTCAGCACCATGGACACCAAAATAGTTTCCACCCAGGGGACCGCCGTCGGCGCCGCCGTCGGCCTGGCCCGCGAAGCTTTTGAGTCCGAGGAAACCAAATACAAGGTGCTGGTCGTCATCACGGACGGCGAGAACCACGATGAGGAAGCGCTGGAGGAAGCGGCTAAAGCCAGTGCCGAGGGCGTTGTGATTCACACAATTGGCATGGGCTCGGCCGATGGTGTGCCGATTCCGCGCTTCAACAATGGCGTGCGCGCCGGTTTCCACACGGATCGCCAGGGCAATGTCGTCGTTTCACGTCTGAACGAGAATTTTCTGCGCCGGCTGGCGGGGGCGGCCAACGGAACCTATATCCGTGCCACCAGCTCCGACGCCGGTTTGCAAACAATTCTGGAGCAGATCGACTCGATGGAGAAAAAGGAGTTTGACCGCCGTGAATTCAGCGACTACGACGAGCGCTTCCAGATCTTTCTCGGCATTGCGTTTGCGCTTTTGCTGCTGGATGCCGTCCTGGCGCCACGTGTGCGCGACCGCAAAAAACAGAAGGACATGGAACATGTCAACTAAATCAACAGCTGCATTTTCCCCGCTTTTTCTGATGACTCTGGCTGCATTCTTTTGTTTGTCAGCGGGGTGGACGCCGGCAGGTGCACAGTCGGCCCGCAGTCTGGTGCAGGAAGGCAATCAGGAATACAGCAGCGGCAATTTCCAGACGGCCGAGACCCGTTACCGCGCCGCGCTGGCCGCGGACTCGCTGCAACCCTCGCCGATTTCCGCTTTTAACCTGGGCGATGCGCTCTTTAAACAGGAGCGCTACAACGAAGCCATCGAACAATTTGCCGGCGTGGCTGCCGATGCGGACATGGCCGACGATCAGCGTGCCGCCGCCTGGCACAACCAGGGCAACGCCTGGGCCGCACTCGAAGATTATCCCAAGGCCATCAATGCCTATAAACAGGCTCTGCGCCTGAACCCTCGCGACTTTGATACTAAACATAACCTGGCCTGGGCTCAGGAAAAACTGCGCGAACAACAGCAACAAAGCGACCAGAACCAGAAGCAAAACGGCGATCAGCAACAAGACGGTCAGAACCAGCAAAACGGCGATCAGCAACAAGACGGTCAGAACCAGCAAAACGGCGATCAGCAACAAAACGGTCAGAACCAGCAAAACGGCGATCAGCAACAAAACGGTCAGAACCAGCAAAACGGCGATCAGCAACAAGACGGTCAGAACCAGCAAAACGGCGATCAGCAACAAGACGGTCAGAACCAGCAAAACGGCGACCAGCAACAAGACGGTCAGAACCAGCAAAACGGCGACCAGCAACAAGATGGTCAGAACCAGCAAAACGGCGATCAGCAACAAAACGGTCAGAACCAGCAAAACGGCGATCAGCAGCAGAACGGTGAAGACGGCAAAGGAATGAAAGATGCCAACAACAACGGCATCGACGACGAGCTGGAGAATCAAAAAGGCGAGCAGCAGAGTGAACAGTCGGGCGAAGAAGGCCCGGACAAAAATGGCCCCGACAAAAATGGCAATGGCGCGGCCGCAGGTCAGGGACAGGACGGTCAGGATGACGCCGAGCAACGCGACGCCCAGGGACGCGTCATAACTATTTCACGTGAAGACGCACTCCGCATGCTGCAAGCCCTGCAACAACAGGAACAGGCGCTGCAGCAACAACTGCGGCGGCGCACAGGCAAAGCGCGCAAAACGGAGAAAGACTGGTAATTGCGTTTAACTGGCGCAAACCCTAACTATACAGATTGAATATTCATGCAAGAGCCATTCGCACTTAAATATAGACGGCCGAACTTTTTTCAGGCCATTGTTTTAGCGGCCATGTTAACCTTGTTGGCCGCCGCCGGACTACAGGCGCAGCAGGCCGAGTTAAAAGCCACCGTCAGTAAAAATCCCGTGGCGCGCAATGAGCGCTTTACCCTGACCTACGACATTATCGGGCAGAACGCCAGTCAGTTCGATCCGCCCAACATGGGAGCCTTTACAAATGTGCAGGGGCCTTCCCGTTCCAATCGCGTCGAATATGTTAACGGCGTGATGCAGCAAAGCATCAGCCTGGAGTACACGGTGCAGGCGCCGGACAAAGCGGGCAAATACACGATTCTGCCGGCCACAGTGAAGTTTGGATCGGAGTCCGTCCAGTCCAACGCAATTACGGTTACGGTCACAAATGAACAGAGCGCCTCGGGCGTTAACCTCAACAATGAAATTTTCATGCGCGTCAGCGCGAGCAAGCGCGATGTTTACATTGGCGAGCAGATCTACGTGACGTATAAATTGTATACGCGCCACGAAGGCCTGTACGAAAATGACATTACACAGCCTAAACTCGGCGGTTTCTGGGTGCAGGACGTTGAAAAAGAGGAACAGCGCGGCAAACTGGAAGAGTTAAACGGCGTGCGCTACCTGGTGCACACCTTAAAAGAAGCGGTACTTGTGCCGCAGCGCACCGGTACGCTGACGCTCGATCCAATGTCGCTGGAAACTACCGTGCGTGTTGAGAGCGAGTCCGGTCGCCGTTCCCGCGGTTTCTTTTCCGATCCCTTTTTTGGTCGCCGTTATGAAAACGTACGGCACAAAGCCACAAGCCGACCGCTGGATATTACTGTCAAAGCGCTGCCGACTGCGGGCAAACCCGCCGCGTTTAACGGCGCCGTTGGCGAGTTTGAGTTGGAAACGGACATTACCAACGAGGAAACGGCAGTTAACGAAGCCGTCACTCTGCGCATTACAGTTTCCGGCACCGGCAATCTCAACCTGCTGCCGCAGCCGAAGGTCGATTTTCCCAAGGCATTTGAAGTTTACGACCCGCGCCTGATTGAAGATGTCAAGGTGTCGGGTGGAAAAATCGGCGGCAAACGAACCTATGAGTACCTGCTGATTCCGCGATCGCCGGGTGAATACAAAATTGCGCCGGTGGAGTTTGCCTGGTTTGATCCCGCTTCCGGTCAGTACGTGTTTAAACAAAGTCCGGAGTATCGGATCAAGGTTGCACGCGGTTCCGGCGAGGGGGCGGCGGCGGTCAGCCCCGGAGTGCGTCGCGAGGACGTTGAAGTTCTGGCCGACGACATTCGCTACATCAAAACCTCCGCCGGCAGCCTGGGCGGCGGCAAACCGCTGTTCGGCTCGGCGTTTTTCATTTCGGTGGTATGTTCCGTGCCCGCCTCGCTGCTCTTTGTTTTTCTGATTGCCCGTCGGCGCGACTCGCAGAAGTCGGACAGCGTGGCGATGCGCCGGTCCGGCGCCAATAAAATTGCGCGCAAGCGCCTGGGCGTGGCGCGCAAGGCCCTCGCCTCGAACGCGGATCAGACCGTGTACGAAGAAGTATCCAAAGCGCTCTGGGGATATTTGAGCGACAAACTCGTGATCGACGCGGCGCAGCTTTCGCAGGATTCAGCCCGTGCGGCGCTGCAGCGACGCAGCGTTGCGCCGGAGTTGATAAACGCTCTGTTTACTGCCATCGAAAAGTGTGAACTGGCGCGTTTTGCGCCGGGAGCCGCCGGCGCTTCGGCGCAGGAGGTGTACGACAAGGCGATCGAATTGATAACGACTCTGGAAGGTGAGCTGCGATGAGGCTCTGGCCCGCGACTCTGCTTGTACTTGTATGTGCAATATTTAGTGTTTCCGTCGGCCAGGCACAGAGCGCCGACGATCTGTTTGAGCGCGCCAATGCGCTGTACGGCGAGGAGCAGTATGCCGAAGCTGCGGCGCTGTACGACAGTCTGCTGCAGGCCGGCAACACTTCGGTGGAAGTCTACTTTAACCTCGGCAACGCCAACTACAAGTTAAACAACATCCCTGCCGCCATTCTCAACTATGAGCGTGCGCGCAAGCTGGAGCCGTCCGACCCCGACATCGTGCACAACCTGCATCTGGCGCGTGCCGCCACGGTCGACGAAATTGATGAGCTGCCGCAATTATTTCTGTGGACCTGGATTGAGGCTCTGCGCGATCTGTTCCGCGCGGATACCTGGACCATCACTTTTTTGATTTCCTTGTGGTTGGCCGGCCTGGGTTTTGTGGTATTGCTGTTGTTTAAAAATTTCGGCGCACGCCGTCCGGTTATGTTTCTGGCAATACTTTTAACATGCACGTCGCTGCTGCTCGGTTTCCTGGCGTTCGAGCGTCATCAGGCCGAGACGGGCCGCAACGCGGCGATCATTCTCTCGCCGAGCGTCTACGTCAAAAGTGCGCCTCAGTCTGCCGGCAAGGACGTGTTCATTCTGCACGAAGGCACGCGCGTGGAGATACTTGATGAACTTGAGGGCTGGTATCGCATCCGAATCGCCAACGGCCAGGTAGGCTGGAGTCGGGCGGAGACGATGGCCGTGATCTAGCTTTCGCTCGCCGCCGCTATCGCACCGCCAGGCCGTCCGCTCAACAACCCGTAGGCTGCACGGACTTCCGACTAAACCACCGGCCGTAAAACCGTCAGGCGCAGCATGCCTTCCGACAGCAGGAGCAGGCCGGCCAGAAGCGCAAAAGGCAGGAACTCTTCGCTGATGTTCTTGAACTGGGTGACTTCAATTCTCGTCTTTTCCAGCTGGTCGATCTCAGTGTAAATCTCCTGCAGGCGTGTATTGTCCGTGGCGCGGAAATACCGTCCATCCGTCATCGTGGCGATTTCGCGCAGGATGTCTTCGTCGATTTCAACCGGCATCATCTGGTAACCCGCCAGCTGTCCGTTGCGCCGTCGCACCGGCATGCGCGCCTGTCCCTGCGTTCCCACGCCGATAGTGTAAACGCGCACGCCGAAGGTGTTGGCCAGTTCCGCCGCGGTTACTGGGGCGACGGAGCCGGCGTTGTTAACGCCGTCCGTCATCAGGATGACGATGCGGCTCTCGGCTTCCGAGTCTTTTAAGCGACTGACCGCCGTCGCCAGGCCCATGCCGATGGCCGTCTGCTGTCCAAGCGTCTCGCCGCCGAGTTTGAGGTTTTTCAGGTTGGTCTGCACGACGCTGTGATCCGTCGTGATCGGGCACTGCGTAAAAGCCTGCGCGCCGAATGCCACGACGCCGATGCGGTCGTTGCCGCGTCGCTCAACAAATTCCGCCGCGACGCCCTTGGCGGCCTCCAGCCGGTTGGGCGTAAAGTCCATCGCCTCCATACTGGACGAGACGTCGATGGCCAGCACGATGTCGATGCCTTCCGTGTCGATATTTTCCTTGCTGACCGAACTCTGCGGCCGCGCCAGTGCAAATACAATCAGCGTTAAGGTCAGCACGCGCAGGATGGCCGGAATGGGGCGCAGGTAGAGCCGCAGGCTGCGCGGCGCGCCTTCCAGTCCTTCCAGCGAGGACAGCGTCAGCGCGGGATCGCGTCGCCGACGTTTAACCCACCACCAGACGCCGAGCAGCGGCAACAACAGCAGGAGCAGGAAATACTCGGGCTGCACAAACTCTATGCGTCTGTACCAATCCGCATCGAAGAGCAGCATAAAAGTTTCGAACAGTTCGCTCACGATGCGCCTCCCGTTTTGCGCTCTTCGTCATCGCTGTTTAAATCCGCGTCCGGGGCGTCGTTGTTGTCGCCGCTCGTGGATTGTCGCGGCGGCGCGTAGCCGTCGTCTTCAGACGTGTTTAAGTCCGAATTCCCGTCGGTTTCACGCGATTCCGGCTCTGCCGTTTTTGGAAGATTCTCTTGTTTGTCACTGTGCTGGACGTCTGGAGCGCCGCGCTCCTCGTTCGTGTGCGCCTGTTCTTTTGCTTCAAACGCGCCGGCCGCCGAAGCGCGCATCTGCGGCGGCAGGAAGTCGATCTCGCCCGAAGGTTTGTGCGGCGCGCGTATCTCCGCCGGTTGTGACGTCATTGCCGCCGTTGTGCCGGCAGTTCCATCCACCGTTGACTCTGGCGCGGTGGCGGCCTGCGGATCTTCCGCCGTCGTTTCCACAAAGATGTAGGCTTCGCGCAGACAGCTGTTGTGTGTATCCGCGTCGGGTTCGGTTTTGGCGAACTTCACGAGGTCGGCGGTATCCAGGATGCGGCTGAGCTGCGAGTACTCGGGTGTGTCCTGTTTAACAAAGGCGCGCAGGTCGGCCAGGATTTCGGCGCTGGTGGATTCGAGCGCGAGCATCTTGTAGCGCTCTTCCAGATAGGTGCGCAGAATCTCGCTGATGCGCGTGTAGTACTGTTTAACTTCGCCGCGCTGCCACAGCTCGTCTTTCTCAAGCGCCCGCAGCGCGTTGAGCGCCGTTTTATGCGCCGGCACGCTGAGCTTCGGCACAACTTCTTCCACGACATCGCGCGGCCGGCGACGCCGCATAAGCAGCCAGACCGTCAGCGCTGTGCCGACAGCGCCCAGGCCGATGAGTCCCCAGATGAAAACCGGCGTCCAGTCGAAGGGCAGATCGAGCGGTTGTTTAATGTCGCGCGGTTGGTCGCCCGCGTCGAGCGGCGGCGCAAACACGCGAATCACAAGCGGCGTGCTGCGCACTTCCGTCACAGTTTCACTGCCGACGGTCAGCAAGTCAAAAGTCCAGGCCGGAATTGTGAAGTCGCCGGCGTCGAAGATCGTGGCGTCGAGCGTGCGGCGAACCGTCACCGTGCCGTCGTCGGCAAAGCTGGAGTCGGTCTGAGACTTGTCCAGTACTTCCAGCACCGCATTGGAGCGTTGTTCGCCTTCCAGCAGCGGCATCGACGGCAGTATCTGCGGCCATTTGATGCGCTCGTCGGCCGCGTGTTGTACCTCCACAACAAGCTGAAACGGATCGCCGATGTAGAGGCTGTCGCTCTCGCTGTCTTCGTTGAAATGTATCGACAACGACGCTCCAGCTTGCGCGCCCGCGCCGGGCGGAGCAAGCGTCGTTAACAAAAAAATCAAGCCGGTTACGGCAAGCGCAAGGTATGTTCCGCGTAGTGTTTTCATTTAACGGGCGCGCTCGCGGCTGCGGAAAAAGTTCATCAAGGGTTTGACGTAGCTTTGATCCGTACGGATCGTGACGCTGTCCACGCCGGCGCTGCGAAACGTTTGTTTAATACGGTGTTCGCGCTCCAGCCACCAGGCGCGGTAGTGCGCCGGCGCCTTTTTGTTGGACGTGTCCACCCAGAGCTCGCGATCGAGTTCGGGGTCGTGAAAACGCACGAGGCCGATCGGCGGCAGTTCCGTCTCGCCCTGGTCGAATACGCGCAGGGCCACCAGGTCGTGTTTGCGTGAAGCGATGCGCATGGCGCTTTCGTATTGGCGGTCCATGAAGTCGGACAGGAGAAAAACGATGCTGCGTTTTTTAATGACGTTGCTGAAGTATTGCAGCGCTGCGCCGATGTCCGTGCCGCGGCCCTGCGGCTCGATTTCGAGCATTTCGCGAATAATGCGCAGGATGTGCGTGCGGCCTTTTTTCGGCGGAATAAATTGTTCAACGCGGTCGGAGAAAAAGATGACGCCGATTTTGTCGTTGTTCTGAATTGCCGCGAAAGCGAGCAGCGCGCTTAACTCCGTCACCAGGTCCTTTTTCTGTTGTGTGCGCGTGCCGAAGCGCTCGGAGCGGCTGACGTCGACCAGCAGCATAACAGTCAACTCGCGCTCTTCCTCGAATATCTTGACATAGGGCGTGCCGAAGCGCGCCGTTACATTCCAGTCGATGCTGCGGATGTCGTCGCCCGGCTGGTATTCGCGCACTTCGCTGAAGGCCATGCCGCGGCCTTTAAACGCGCTGTGGTATTCGCCGGAGAAGACCTGACTCGTCAGGCCGCGCGTTTTAATTTCGATTCTGCGGACTTTTTTAATTAACTCGGCCGTTTGCATCGCGTTAACCGTCAGGGTACTTCAACCGTGTTGAGGATTTTTGTCATCACGTCTTCGCTGCTGATGTTCTCCGCTTCGGCTTCGTAGGTGACGCCGACGCGGTGGCGCATGACGTCCATGCATATGGCGCGCACGTCCTCCGGCACCACATAGCCGCGGCGTTTAACAAAGGCGTGCGCTCTGGCGGCCAGAGCCAGGTTGATACTGGCGCGCGGCGAACCGCCGAAGGCGATGAGTTGCTCCAGGTCGGCCAGTTTGTACTCCGCCGGTTTGCGCGTGGCAAAAACGATGTCGACGATGTAGCGCTCGATTTTTTCATCCACGTAGACGTTGCGCAGCACCTCGCGCGCGCGCAGGATGGCGCCCGGCTCAACGACGGGATTGATGCTCGTGTCCGCGCCGGAAATCTTCTGGCGGATAATCAGCTGCTCGTCTTCGCGGTTGGGATAATCGATCAGCACTTTCAGCATAAAACGATCGACCTGCGCCTCGGGCAGGGGGTAGGTGCCTTCCTGCTCAATCGGGTTTTGCGTGGCCAGAACGAGAAAGGGCTCGTCCAGCGTAAAACTGCTGTCGCCGATCGTGACCTGGCGTTCCTGCATGGCCTCCAGCAGCGCGCTCTGCACCTTGGCCGGCGCGCGGTTGATTTCGTCGGCCAGGATGAAGTTGGCGAAGATCGGGCCGCGGCGGACGGAGAATTCCTCGCGCCGCTGGTTGTAGATCATCGTGCCGACCAGATCGGCCGGCAGCAGGTCCGGCGTAAACTGGATGCGGCTGAACTGCGCCCGAATGGTCGACGCCAGCGATTTGATCGCCAGCGTCTTGGCCAGGCCCGGCACGCCCTCCAGTAAAATGTGGCCGTTGGAGAGCAGCGCTATCAACAGGCGCTCCACCATGCCGCGCTGGCCGATGATGACTTTGCCCAGTTCGCGCTCAATCTCGCCGATGAACGCGCTCTCGCTTTCTATACGTGCATTCAGTTCCTGCAATTCCATGACTGTATTACTCCAGTGGAGACGGACGGATCAATTCCTTCAGACCGCAAAACTACGGAATCATTCTAAATTTTGCACAGGCCGGCATGCCGGCGTCCACCGCGGCGGCGTGGCTGATGTGCGCCGCCGAGCGGGCTTTTTGTACATTTGTGGCGGTATTTTGTTGCACTGACTGTATTCTTTATCTGATCGGGAACGACAATGCAATTGATCGACGGCCGCTGGCAGATTGGCGGATGTGATGTTCTGGAGCTCTGCGATAAGTATTCAACGCCTGTCTATGTCTACGACACGGCCAAAATGCGCGAGCGTTATGACGCGCTCAAACAGGCCTTTGCCGGCACCCGCATGTCCATCAAGTACGCCTGCAAGGCGCTCACCAATCCGGCCGTCCTGCGTTTTTTCCGCTCGCTCGGCGCGGGCGTCGACACCGTTTCCGCGCAGGAAGTGCGCATGGCGCTCGAAGCCGGTTTTGAGCCGCAGGCGATTCTTTTTACGCCGAACTGCGTCGCTTTCGATGAAATCCGCCAGGCGGTCGAGCTCGGCGTGCACGTCAACATCGACAATATTCCGACGCTGGAGCGCTTCGGCGACGTCTACGGCGGGACGGTGCCGGTCTGCATTCGCATCAATCCGCACATCATGGCCGGCGCCAATCCGAATATTTCCGTCGGTCACATCGACTCCAAGTTCGGCATTTCGATTCACCAGATGCGCCACGTGAAGCGCGTGGTGGAGAGCCACGGCATTCACGTCAACGGCATTCACATGCACACGGGCTCGGACATTCTGTCGATCGACTCCTTTGTGCGTGCGGCCGAGGTGCTTTTCGACTACGCCGAAATGTTTCCCAAACTCGACTTTGTGGACTTCGGCAGCGGTTTTAAGGTGGCCTATCGCGAGGGCGACGTCACGACCAACGTGGAAGAACTCGGCCGTCGGTTAACGCCGTTGTTTAACGACTTCTGCAAGCGCTACGGCCGCGAGCTGGAGCTGTGGTTTGAGCCCGGCAAGTTCCTCGTGAGCGAGGCCGGCACATTTCTGGTGGAAGTCAACGTGATTAAACAGACGCCGGCGGCGGTTTTTGCGGGCGTTAATTCGGGCATGAACCACCTGATCCGCCCGATGTTTTACGACGCCTATCACCACATTGTCAACGTCTCGAATCCCGACGGTCCGCCGCGCATTTACACGGTGGTCGGTTACATCTGCGAAACGGATACCTTTGGCCTGGATCGCAATTTAAACGAGGTGCGCGAGGGCGATATTCTGGCGTTTAACAATGCGGGCGCCTACGGCATCTCGATGGCGAGCAATTACAATTCGAGGCTGCGTCCGGCGGAAGTTCTGGTGCACGAGGGCCAAGACTATCTGATCCGCCGCCGCGAGACTTTTGAGGACTTGACGCGCTGCCTGGAGTCGACGGACCTGCAGTTTTAGGTTCTTGTTCTGTGTTTAAGGCCGGTTGGTTTCCGGCCGGCTGTCGTGTGTTTAACTCGTTTATTTCGCGTTGACTTTCTGACTTGAGGCTTGAGCGCTTCGCCCCTTGTCGCCTCCCGCTCGGCGGCTTGCTTGTTCTTTTTGCCGGTCATCGGGATCGAAGACGCCGGGCGTCGCTGCGTCGAGACCATCGTTGCGCGCCGACGGGCGTCAAGCTCACAGAAGTACAAGAGCCGTGAGTCTCAGGGACTCACGGCTCTCAAAGTTTGCCGCGAAGACCATCCGGACAGGTTGTAGGCCGCAACCCTCGGAACGAACAGCCTTCGCGGCATTGATTCATGCCACTGCGTTTTACCGGTCACTGCCGTTTTGCAACCGAAGTTCCAAACCGACATGCTCAAATGCACGCCGCCGAGTGATCAGCGGCAGACCTCAAGCCCGAAGACACAGAACGTCGGGCCGGTCTCGAATACATGTACCGCAAACCCGGTGACAATCAAAAGAGTAAAACAAGCGTGTCAAGCCGCAGGCGCCGGCAGGCGAAGTGCTCAGGCCCGCGCCATAAAAAGCGCACAACGGAAGCGCGTTCACTCGAACCCGCGCGCCGGACTTAAACAGGTCTGTGGTCCCCGCCTTTGCCCTTCAGTTTGCGGAACGTGACAAGCGAATAAATCAGCGGGACGAAGGTGATCGTGCCGATATACACCATCATGATGGTAAACAAAGCGACGCCGTCAAACAATATCGGAGCGGGCAGGGCGATGACCGATGCCGCCACCCACAGCACCGCCGCCATGCGATGCGTGCGACGCCAGACCTCCGGATTCTCGAGCGTCCAGGGCGTGCGAATTCCCACGAAGTAGTTGGAACGGACCTTGCCGAACATGTTGCCGAGCACCAGAAACAAGAGAATTAAACACACGCAGATGACGCGCTCGATCGCAAAGTCATATCCCAGACCCGCCGCGACAATGCTGCCGAAAACCACCAGCATGAACGTCGTAAACAACAGCCGGAACGAGCGCATCGTATTGGCGAAGAGCTCAAAGTTCTCGCGCCGCGGATCGATGTAGGGCAGCCCGAAGAGCAAAGCCGTTGTGAAAATGTTTAACACCGGAAGCAGTAACAACCCAAAGGCCTTGTGGCTGTAGTCGTCGGGTTCGCCCTCCAGGTTCCAGTGCGTCGGCATCTGTTCCGGCAGATGACTCCAGACAAAGGGAATCGCGATGAACGGAAGCGCGAGCAGTAACAACTGGAGCCACTCGCGGCGGAAAAAGGACGGCTTGTTCATGTTAATCATTCCCGGATTGTTTGCCGCGCTTGTCGTCGCGCAGGTTTAACATCCATTTGATGGTTTCATCAAGCACCGAAGTGTTAAGCGAGTAATACACGAACTGTCCCTTTTTGATGGCCAGCGCCAGGTCCGCGCGTTTCAGCAGATCGAGGTGATAGGAAATGCTCGGTTTGCTGATGTCGAATGCCGCCGCTATCTCGCCGGCGGTCATGTCGCGTTCGCGGAGCATCTCCAGGATGGCGCGTCGGGTCGGGTCGTCCAGCGCTTTAAAAAGACTGTTCAATGTCTACCTGCCAGGACTAGGTTAGATATTTAGATAATTATCTAAACACGAAGGCATCAACGCATGAGCCGCGGAATAGTTGCAGGCGCCATGAAAAAAAATTGCAGCAGCTCAATAAATAGTTGTAACCATGTGATTGACTCTGTGTTCTGAATGCGTCCAAACAATTCGAGGGACTTGTTATACGGCTGAGAGCCGCCGGCGCCAAAGGCAGAATCACAATACAGCCCGAAGCACAAAAGCGGCGGACAAGCCGGAAGAACAAGCGCCGCAGGCGGCGGGACGGCGTGCAGCCGAAACACCAAGTTATTGAAATACAGGCGTTTGGGCGCGAAGAATCGATCGGAGCCCCGATCAGAAAGCGGGCACAGTCGAGGTCGGAAGAGGCAAAACACATAGGAACTGTCTATGGGTGGCGCGCATCGAGGGTATGGTGAATAGCCGCCTCTTCCGATTCTCGGCTATTTTTTTTGCATAATACCGCCAATGCGTTTGCTCGCCAAACATCTCGATTAATCGTCATTTTTTCGAAAAACACCGCCTCACCTAAGCCTTTATCGCATTCCGCATTTCTCGTATCTTGCAGTTTTTCAGATAATCGCCGGGCACACATGGCTGCGTCGTCTGCCGAATCCTCTTTTTGCATCATCGATCACACTGCCGATCTGGCGCTGGAAATACAGGCGGTCGACCTGGCGGCGTTTTTCCGTCAGGCCCTGCGCGGCATGGCCGAACTGATTCTGCCCGCGGCGTCCGACCCGCCACCGCCCGGGTTTTCGCAGATCCTGGAACTTGAACTGGACGCGCCCGACGCCGAGGTGCTGCTCGTCGACATGCTGAATCGCGTCAATCTGGAGTCGAGTCTGGCCAACACCGTCTTCCGCGAACTGGAAATTGATGAAGTCAGCGCGAGAAAAATGCGCGGGCGCGCCAGGGGCTATGTTACCGATCAACGTTTTGACATCGATATAAAGGCGGTAACATATCACGGGCTGGAGATAAAAAAGCTCGAAAATGGCCGTTTTTCGGGTCAGATTCTTTTTGATATCTGAGTTCGAACCTCAAAAATTACCGTCTGCCGCCACCGATTCGCCTGTTACCGCAGGTCGATTTTTGGTATTGATTCGGCCCCTCTCCGGAGGCTACTTTTGTACCGTGAGTTGAGGACAGGTATCGCGATCGGGAGATTGGATCACGTCCGGCGTTTTTTAGGACAGACGTCGCTCCAGCGGTTGCCGCGGCCAACTCATGCCAATGTTAAAACTTGGGATACTGAATGAAGTCTCTGATCACTCGATTGCTGGGGGGCAATGTGGTCAGGGACTTTTTTATTTTGCGTTTTTGGCGCTGCGTTCCGGTCGACGCGGCGGACTCCCGAACAATGGCGGACCTGGCGGCGCATCATACGTTTCCGCCCTGAACTACTGATTGCACTCATGGCACTACCCGATTCACTGCGCGCACACGGCAACATGTGCTGGGAAATCCCGACTTCTCACGGCGCGTCGATGCGCGTGCCCGCCCGCATCTTTGCGGCGGAATCAATGTTGAAGTCGATCGGCTCCGATCGATCCATCGAACAGCTCGTCAACGTGGCTTCGCTGCCCGGTATTCAGGAAGCGGCGCTCGTCATGCCGGACGTACACGAAGGGTATGGGTTCCCGATCGGCGGAATTGCGGCGACGGAATACCCGCACGGCGCAATCTCGCCCGGCGGCATCGGCTACGACATCAACTGCGGCGTGCGCATGCTGACGACGGAGTTTCGCTTCAAACAACTGCGCAATCGTTTTCAGGCGCTGGCGGAAGAACTCTTCAAACGCGTGCCCTCCGGCGTGGGGCGCGGCGGGCTGCTGAAATTGAGCGCCAACGAAATGGACAAAGTGCTCAACCAGGGCGCGCCGTACATGGTGGCGCAGGGTTTCGGCACGCAGCGCGACATTCACTTTACCGAGTCGCAGGGCCGCCTGGAGTGGGCCGACGCCAATAAAGTCTCGGACGACGCGCGCCGCCGCGGACTCAACCAGCTGGGCACGATGGGCGCGGGCAATCACTTTGTGGAGCTGGATCGCGTCGACGCAATCTTCGACCGCCACACGGCCGAGACCTTCGGACTGGAGGAAGATCAGGTTGTCGTGCTGATCCACACCGGTTCGCGCGGGCTTGGGCACCAGGTGGCGACGGACTACATCAGGACCATGATCGGCGCCATGCCGCGCTACGACATCGTTCTGCCCGATCGCGAACTGGCCTGCGTGCCTTTTTCATCCAACGAAGGACGCGATTACTTCGGCGCGATGGCGGCGGCGGCCAACTTCGCCTGGGCCAACCGCCAGCTGATCACCTGCCGCGTGCGCGAGGCGTTCGACCACGTGCTCGGCGCGGAACGCGTCGGCAGCATCGAAGTTTTGTACGACGTGGCGCACAACATCGCCAAGATAGAAGAGCACAGCGTCGGCGGCGAAAACAAACGCGTCATCGTGCACCGCAAGGGCGCGACGCGCGCATTCGGACCGGGCCATCCCGAGGTTGTGGAGGAGTACCGCTCCGTCGGCCAGCCGGTCCTGATCCCGGGCAGCATGGGCACGGCTTCTTATGTTCTGGCCGGCACGGAAATGAGCATGCGGTGCAGCTTCGGCTCCACCTGTCACGGCGCGGGCCGCCGCATGTCCCGCAGCAAGGCGCGCCGCGAAGTTCACGCGGGCGACCTGTTAAAAGAGTTAAAACAGTTGGGGATTGTGGTCCAGGCCGGCTCCAAACGCGGCGTGGCCGAGGAAGCGCCGAAAGCCTACAAAGACGTCGACAGCGTGGTGGACGTGGTGCAAGACGCGGGCATCGCGCGCAAGGTGGCGCGGGTGCGTCCGCTGGCGGTGATCAAAGGCTGAAGATTCCTGACGTTAGATTCATGCCGCAACTGTCGTCCTGCCGCCGCCATACCAGGGCATTTTAAAAGGCCGCTTTTGTTTGTCAGCGGGCGAGGAGCGGCCGGTCACCGCATCTGTTTCACGACTTCGGATTGTTGTGCCGGCAGTCAACCATTGTACCGCCGGATTCCGCACCGCTGCACGACTTCGCCGCATCCGGCACGCCGACAAACAAAAAAATCAAGCGAGCCTGAGATGCGGCAGCAGCTCAAAGCGGTCATGAAAGTGCGCCAAAAGCCACATGCGGACATGAGACCGCAAACACCTGTTTGGGCGTTGATTCGTCCCTGCCGTGCATTGTTTAATGCCCTTTTGGTTCGGGGTGAATTTGCGTAGCTTGCAGGTTCGTCATAAGTGAATCCGGGTGACGGGAAATCGGGAGAAGTTTGGTGGCAGTCAAGGAAGCGGTTGAGAATGCGGCGCAGACGGGCAAACGGACGGCGATCGAAATCCGCGGTGCGCGCGTCCACAATCTGAAGAATGTCGACGTCGAGATTCCGCGCAATCGCCTGACCGTCGTGACCGGCGTCAGCGGTTCGGGCAAGTCCTCGCTGGCATTCGACACGCTCTATGCGGAAGGGCAGCGCAGATTTGTCGAGTCGCTTTCGGCCTACGCACGCCAGTTTCTGGAGCGGATGGCCAAGCCGGACGTGGACCTGATTACGGGCATTCCGCCGGCGATCGCCATCGAACAAAAAACGACCTCGCGCAATCCGCGCTCCACAGCGGGAACCTCCACGGAAGTCTACGACTACCTGCGCCTGCTTTTTGGTCGCGTGGGCCGCACGCGCTGTTACAGCTGCGGCAACCCCGTGCACAAGGACACGCCGCAGGCCGCGCTGGAACGCATTTTCAGCGAGTGGGAAGAAAACGACAAATTGTTTATTCTGTTTCCGCTGCAACGCCACGCCGGGCAGGATTTGGAAACCGAGATGCAGTCGATGCGCGAGCAGGGTTTTTTCCGGATGGTTCTGCCCTCGGCCAATGAAATTATCGACCTGGACAACGAGCTGCTGGACGGCAAGCGCGACGAACTGTACATTCTGGCTGATCGCCTGGTGCTGCGCGACGACAAAGACGCGCGCTCGCGCATGGTCGACTCGCTGGAAACGGCCTTTATCAAGGGCGGCGGCAAGTGCATCGTGCGCAACATCCTGCGCGACGAAGATCTGCGTTTCAGCTCGCGATTTGAGTGCGCGCAGTGCGACATCGTCTACGAAGAGCCGCAGCCGCGACTGTTCTCCTTCAACAATCCCTTCGGCGCCTGCCCGACCTGCCAGGGATTCGGCCGCTGCATCGGCATCGACGAACACCTGGTGATTCCGAACAGCACCAAAGCAATCATGGACGGGGCGATCCACCCGTTCACGACGCCGACGCACTCCAAACACTTCAAGGCGCTGCTGCAGGAAGCGCAGAAGCGCAACATCCCGATCAACAAACCGGTTGAAAACCTGACCACGGAGCAGCAGAATTTTCTGTGGGACGGCGGCGGCAAGTACATCGGCATCAACGGCTTCTTCAAAATGCTGGAAGAGAAGTCGTACAAAATGCACTACCGCGTGCTGATCAGTCGCTACCGCGGTTACACGCGCTGCCAGGCCTGCAAGGGCTCGCGCCTGCGCACGTCGGCGCGGCAGGTGTTTGTGGCGGAGCGCTCGCTGCCGCAGGTGGTGGCGATGACGCTGGAAGAGGCGCTGCAGTACGTGGAACAGATAAAACTGGACGTCCACGGCGAGCAGATTGCCGGGCGCATCCTGACGGAGCTGCGGCGACGCCTGAGCCTGCTGGTGGAAATCGGGCTGCACTACCTGACGCTGGATCGGCTCTCACACACGCTGTCGGGCGGCGAGTCGCAGCGCATTCACCTGGCGACGTCGATCGGCTCGGCGCTGGTGGGCTCGCTCTACGTGCTGGACGAACCGAGCATCGGCCTGCATCCGCGCGACACGGAAAAGATGATTCGCGTGCTGCACCGCCTGCGCAATCTGGGCAACACGGTGGTGGTGGTTGAGCACGACGAAGACATCATGCGCAACGCCGACAATATTATCGACATGGGGCCGCGCGCCGGCGAACACGGCGGCCATGTGGTGTCGCAGGGCAATTACGCGCAGATCACCAATGACGCGGCCTCGCTGACGGGCAAATACCTGAGCGGGCGCGCCTCGATTCCCGTGCCGACGGAACGCGCCCAGGGCAACGGCAAATCGATTATCGTGCGCAAACCGAGCGAAAACAACCTGAAAGGCGACGACATCGAGTTTCCGCTGGGCAAGATGGTCGTGGTGACGGGCGTCTCCGGCTCGGGCAAAAGTACGCTGGTGCACGAGGTGCTGTACAACGGCATGCAGCGCGCGCGCGGCAAACAGGTCGGCTCAACGGGCCACTGCGACGGCATCGACGGCATGGACAACGTCGTCAACATCGAGATGGTCGACCAGTCGCCGATCGGCAAGTCGCCGCGTTCGACGCCGGCCACATACACAAAAGCTTTTGACGTGATACGCGAGCTGTTCGCGAGCCTGCCGGGCGCGCGCCAACTGGGCTGGAAACCGGGGCATTTTTCGTTCAACGTGCCCGGCGGACGCTGCCCGACCTGCGAAGGCGACGGCGTCGTCAAAATCGAAATGCAGTTCCTGGCCGACATCTTCCTGGAATGTGAAGAGTGCAAAGGCACGCGCTACCGCCGCGAGGCGCACGGCATCCGCTACAACGGCAAGTCGATTGTCGACGTACTGGGCATGACCGTGTCCGAGGCGATCAAGTTTTTCAGCGCCGAGAACAAAATCAAACGGCGGCTCAAAGTGCTGGAGGACGTGGGCCTTGGTTACATGCGGCTGGGGCAGGCGGGCACGACGCTTTCGGGCGGCGAGGCGCAGCGCGTCAAGCTGGCGGCGCACATGCAGGTGCGCAACTCGGACCCGACGCTGTTCATCTTTGATGAACCCACAACGGGTCTGCACTTTGACGACGTGGCCAAACTGCTGATGTGTTTCCGCCGACTGATCGAGCGCGGTCATTCACTGCTGATCGTCGAGCACAATCTGGACGTGATGAAGTCGGCCGACTGGATCATCGATCTGGGACCGGAAGGCGGGAATCGCGGCGGCTCACTGGTGGCGGCGGGCACGCCGGAAGAGGTCAGCGCCGTGGAGGCGTCCCACACCGGTCGTTTCCTGCGCGGCGTGTTTGAACGCGAAGCCGCCTCGTCCGCAGCGCCGGCGGCCGGCGGAAACGGCAAAGGCAAAGCCGCGCCGCGCAAACGACGCAGCACGGCCTGAGCACCTGAACCGAAAGAAGTGAAGGCGGACCCAAACGTTTCGCACGGACTACTGCGAGGTTAACATGAAATCAGCCAGAAGTATTTTGATGGTATTGTCGGCGTTGGCGGCCATGACGACGGCGGGCTGCGACGACGGACCTGGAGAGACGGCGCCGGATCCCTTTGATCCCAATCGGCTCGACCTGGGCGAGTTGATCGTGGAGCTGGACGGCATTGAATACGCGCCGCCGAAAGAGTCGATCGTCACCCGCTACAACGAAGCGACGCGGGTCTTTAACGTTACGATTAACGACCAGGACGTGCAGATGACGATTGAACTCATAAATTCCGGCACGCAGGCGACGCATGCGCTGGGACCGGGGGAGGCCAGTTCGATCGTCTATCGCGTCGGCTTCGGCACGCAGACTCCCTATTCGAGTTTAAACGCGGGCGGCGGCGGTTCGGTCATTGTGGCGTCGTTCCTGAGCAGCAGCGTGCAGGCGAGTTTCAGCGGCACGTTGATTAACAGTGATGATCCGGACGACGATATTGTGATGACAAACGGGCGATTCAGTCTGCCTTTGTAAATGCGCCGCAGCGCTTTGTTAAACAGCTACGCCGGCAGGCGGCGGGGTGAGAGCCCGATCTGCTCATGAATGCAACGACAAAAAAGATTCTGAAGTTTATCGTTCCCACGGCCGTGCTGGCGCTGTCGTTCTGGGTGACGCTGGACGATCTTGACTACACGCGTTTGTGGGAGGCGCTGAGCGCGGCGAACATGTGGTGGGTGACGGCGACGCTGCCCATCATTCTGGTTTCGCACTACCTGCGCGCGGTGCGCTGGCGCGTGATGCTGGAGCCGGTGCGCGCGGACATCTCGACCTGGAACGCTTTTTCCGCGGTGATGATCGCGTATTTGTTTAACAACATCATTCCGCGCTCGGGCGAGATTGCGCGTCCCTTCATCTTTGCGCGGCGTGAAAACCTGCCTGTTTCGACCTCGCTGGCATCGGTCTTTGTGGAGCGCATGATCGACGTGCTGAGCCTGGCGGTGCTGCTGATTCTGGCGGTATCGGTTTTTTCGGACGACTTTGCGCGCGCTTTTGCCGGCAACGACAACGCCGGACCGGAGACAGTGCTGATCGTGCTGAGCGTGTTTATCGGCGTCTTTCTCTGTGGGCTTTACATTCTGCTGCGCACGACCTGGATCCAGCGATTTCTCGCACTGACGGTGAAGCGTTTCTCGGAGACTTTTTACTCGCGCGCGCTGACGCAACTACAGGCTTTTTCGGATGGTTTTGCGGTGCTGTCAAAACCGCGTCTGTACACGCGCGTTTTTGCCATCACGGTGGTGATGTGGACCTTGTACGTGGTGCCGCTCTACATGGTTTTTGAGGCATTTAATCTGCAGCAGTACTACAGTCAGTTTTCCATGCTGGACGCAAACGTTTTGTGCGTGCTGACGAGCGTGGCGATTGCGGTTGCGCCGACGCCGGGCGCTGCGGGCGTGTATCACCTGGCGACGCAAAAGGCGCTGGAAAACCTCTACAGCGTACCGCGCGAAGAGGCGGTGGCATATGCCTTCGTTGCCCATGCCATCGGCTTTTTGACTAATTTGGTGGTCGGCGCGGCCTTTATGGCGCGCGAAAACTCCCTCGGAATTTCCTGGCGCGGCATGTCCGCCCAACCGGCCGAAGCGGTGGCCGGAGAAGCGGGCGGCGAGCCCGGCGTCGGTTCCTGAGCAGATAATTTCTATCCCGATTACGAGCAAAAACATTCCGGAGCGCAATGCAGGACGTCCTGAATTACATCGCCGAACATCACGATCAACACCTGAAAAATCTGGCTGATTTTCTGGCTATTCCCAGCGTCAGCACCGACAAACAGCAGGTGCCGGACGTGGCGCACTGCGCCGACTGGCTGGCCGACTACCTGCGCGGCATCGGGCTGAACAATGTCGTCACGGAGGCGACCGCCGGCCATCCCATCGTGTACGGCGAGTGGCTGGAAGCCGGGCCGGATAAACCGACCGTGCTTTTTTACGGTCACTACGACGTGCAGCCGGTCGACCCGATCGATCTGTGGACGCAGCCGCCGTTTGAGCCGACGATTCGCGACGGCAAAATTTACGCGCGCGGCGCGACGGACGACAAGGGCCAGGTCTTTCTGCACATCGCCGCGCTGGAGTCGCACCTGAAAACCAACGGCACGCTGCCGGTCAACGTCAAGGTGCTGATCGAAGGCGAGGAAGAAATCGGCAGCCCGAACCTGACGCCCTTTCTGGAGCAACATCGCGAGCGCCTGGCCTGCGACACGGTGGTGATCAGCGACACGGCCATGTACGCGCCCGAGATGCCGTCGATCGGCTACGGCCTGCGCGGCCTGGCCTACATGGAAGTGACGGTGCAGGGGCCGAACCGCGACCTGCATTCCGGGTCGTTCGGCGGCGCCGTGGCCAATCCCGCCAACGTGCTGGCCGCCATTATTACACGCCTGAAAGACGACTTTGGTCGCATTACCGTACCGGGTTTTTACGACGATGTGCTCCCGCTGAGCGAGGAAGAGCGCGCCGAGTTTGCGCGTCTGCCCTGGAGTGAGGAAAAGTACTGCGCCGAACTGAACATACCGCACAGCTACGGCGAGTTCGGCTACACGACGCTGGAGCGGCTGTGGGCGCGCCCGACGCTGGACGTCAACGGCATGTGGAGCGGATTCACGGGAGAAGGCGCCAAAACGGTGCTGCCGGCCAAAGCTTCGGCCAAGATCTCGATGCGTCTGGTGCCGAATCAGGACTGGCGCGACATTTCAGAAAAGTTTGAGAACTACGTGCGCGCAATCGCTCCGCCGACCGTGCAGGTGGAAGTGACGAGTCACCACGGCGGCAATCCGGTACTGACGCCGGTGGATTCGCCGGGCGTGCAGGCCGCGATGCGCGCGCTGGAGCAGGCCTACGGCGTCAAGCCCTATCTGAAGCGCGAGGGCGGATCCATCCCGATTGTACTGACATTCCAGCAGATTCTCGCCGCTCCCGTGGTGCTGATGGGATTTGGACTCGAAACGGAAAATTTGCATTCTCCCGATGAACATTTCGATCTGAGCAATTTCCGCCGGGGAATTGAGGCGACGGCCTGTTTTTACGCCGAGCTCTGATTCTCCGGTCGGCGGCACAAGAAGCGAAGGGGAAAAGAAGCGAACGTGCCTACACTTCTGATCACTGGCGGCTCCGGATTTTTTGCCTGGAACGCATGGCGCGAATTCACCGAGTGCGGCTACAAGGTCGTGCTCACGAGTCGCATGCCGGCCAAGGTGGCGTCGATTCCCGGCGCGCCGCAGACGGTGGGCCTGGAAATCGTCGATCAGGCCGAGGTGGCGGCCGTGCTCAGCAGCGTGCGGCCGGATGTGGTGGTGCACGCCGGCGCGCTGGCGCAGCCGTCTGAATGTGAGTCGAATCACCTGCGCACGCGCGAAGTCAATGTGGTCGGCAGCAGCAACGTTTTCAGCGTCTGCACCGCGCTGGGCGTGCCGTTTATCTTTATGTCGACCGATCTGGTTTACGACGGCAGCAAAGGCAATTACAGTGAAGACGACGACGCGCACCCCGCGCTCGAATACGGCCGCTCCAAACGCGAGCTGGAAGTGGCGCTCAGCAAACAGCAGCTTTTTCCGCTGTGGTCGATTGTGCGTTCTTCACTCATGTTCGACAACCCGACACCCTGGAATGAAGGTTATCCGGGCTTTGCCAGTGAAGCCCTGCTGCGCGGCGAAGAGACAAGTCTGTTTACCGACCAGTATCGCACGCCGGTGTACGTCAAGGATGTGGCGCGCGGCATCGACAGCATCGTCAAGGGCAATCTCTACGGCCAGGTGTTTAACATCGGCGGTCCGGAGCGCGTGAACCGCGTGGATTTTGTGCGGCGATATTGCCGTGTTGCCGGCATCGACGAAAGCGGCATCCGCGAAGTCAGTCAACAGGATATGCCGGATTACATCGCCAAAGTAGCCGACGTGTCCTTAAACAGTCGTCGTCTGATGCAGCAGAGCGACTGGCGGCCGACGCCTCTGTTGGCGGCTTTTGAAAGCATGCTGCAGGAATACGCCTGATTACAGAGTTGTTCAAGTCGAGGTCGTGTGATGGAGTCCGGTTCCGACGGCAACATTGCCGGGATTAAACAAGAGCTACGTCGCAGCGCCCGCCAAAAACGTTCACAGCTTGATGAATCCCTCCGCCGCGAATACTCCCGCCGCATTTGCCGCCACTTAAGCAAATCCACTTTATTTTTGTCCGCCGCCCGCATCCATTGTTACAGGTCATTCGGCGCGGAGGTGGAAACCGAGGAGTTGTTTGCGGCGGCGTATGCCGGAAGTAAACAGGTTGTTGTACCTGTCACCGATCCAAACAACCCGGGAGAGATGCGCCATCTGTGCGTCCCGCGCGATCAGGTGTACGCGCCCGGTCGTTTTAACGTGCCGGAGCCCGTCTTTGCTCCCGGCGCACTCCCTGTTGAAGTGCGTGCGGAGGAGTTTAAGCCGGAAGACCTTGTGATTCTGCCGCTGCTGGCGTTTGACCGCACGGGCGTGCGTCTTGGCTACGGCGGCGGCTACTACGATCGATTTCTGGCAGCTTGCGGGGCGACGCGCGTCGGCCTGGCCTTCGGTCTGCAGGAGAGTGAGAAGCTCCCGGTTGAGGCGCATGATGTACGGCTTGAGGTCGTTGTGACTGAGGCCGGAGTCCGGAGGCTCCCAGGGAGTTTTGCGTAATTGCGACTTGCAGAAAACGGTTATCGCGCCGGACCGGCCGTTGAGAGGGAAAACAGGAATAAACAATTTTTGGCAGGCAAGATTTTTGAGCTGTGTGCCCTTAGGGCTCACAGCTCATACGTAGTTTAACGTATTCTGCAGAGCCGACTCGGATCATCGAGTTTCAAGCAAGACAGTTTAACGTCAGCAAGTCCCCTGAGTCTCAAATCATCAATGTCCAAAGTTGTGAATTGAGCCGCTCGTGCAAAAACGGACAGTGCCGGACCCGCTGACAAACAAAAAAGAAAAACAAGCCACGGGACGAAGCGCAGCGAGGAACGAGGCGAAGTGCTCAGGCTGAAGTCGGTAAATCGAGCGAAAAGCCCGGCAGAACGCAGGTCGCAAAGAGTTAAACGATGAAGTCGCGATTCTTGAGCAGTTTCATGCGTTACATCCCGGGGCCCGCCGCAAAACCACCATCGCCGACCGCGGCAGACCTGTTAAACAGAGCTTACATAAAACCGCTTGAATCCACGTCCAGCGTCACGCGCACCGCGCTTGTGCCGTGTTTTTTGTTGTAAATCTGGAAGGCGTGCAGCACGGCGTGACGCATCGTCGCGCCCGAAGGATCTTTGTCTTTGTAGTTCTTGACAATGACCAGACGGCGGTAGTCGCGCCGCAACCGATTGATCGTCGGAATCGCCGGGCCGATTGTTTCATACGCCTGGTGTTTGCGCGGCAGGTTGTAGGCAAAATAGTTGGCCTGCAGATGCACCTGTTCCTCCACGCGCCCCGAAAACTCAATGCGCACAAATCGCGTGAACGGCGGGTAGTGAACCTCGCGCCGCTGCTGCAGCTCGTCGCCGTAAAACAATTCGTAGGACTCGGCTTTTGTCGCCAGAATAGCCGGGTGTTTGGGTTGGCGCGACTGAATAATCACCAGGCCATGGCCGTCGGCACTGCGCCCCGCGCGTCCCGCCACCTGTGTTAACAGTTGATAGGTTCGTTCCGTCGCGCGGAAGTCCGGCAGCGCCAGCTGGATGTCGGCGTTAATCACACCCACCAGCGTGACGCGTGCAAAGTCCATGCCTTTGCTGACCATCTGCGTGCCGAGCAGAATATCCGTCTCACCTTTGGCAAAAGATGTTAAGATGCGGCGGTGCGAGCCCTTGCGGCTGGTGGTGTCAAGATCCATGCGTTGGATCACCGCGTTAACGTTGCGCTCCTGCAGGAGTTGTAACAATTCGTCTTCGATGCGTTGTGTGCCCGCGCCGACGATGTTTAACTCGGGGTGACCGCAGAAACGGCAGACTTTTTCGCTCTTGTGGCTGTAGCCGCAGTAGTGGCAGCGCAGCAGCTCGTGGTAACGGTGGTAAGTTAATGTCACTGAACAGTTGGGGCACATCGGTTTTTCGCCGCATTCCGGGCAGTCCAGATAGGGCGCAAAACCGCGCAGGTTTTGCAGCAGAATAACGCCTTCCTTGCGTTTAACACGGTCGATGATTTCATCCAGCAGCGGCGTGGAAAACGAGTCGCGAACCAGCTGTTGTTTTTTCAGCGCCAGCATGTCCAGCACGCGAATCTCCGGCAGCGTAGCGCCGTCCGCGCGTTTGCGAATCTCCAGCAGGTGATATTTGCCGTTCTGTGCGTTGTACATGCTTTCCAGCGAAGGCGTCGCCGATCCCAGCAGGACAACCGCATTCTGCATGCGCCCGCGCACGATCGAGCAGTCGCGTGCATTGTAGCGCGGCGCCGGCGCGCTCTGTTTGTATGAGCCGTCGTGCTCTTCGTCGACAATGATGATTCCCGGGTCGAGCAGGGGAGTGAAAACGGCCGAGCGCGTGCCGATCATGATGCGCGCTTTTCCGCTGTGCGCGGCCCGCCAGTTGTCGTAGCGTTCGCCGGCGGACATGGCGCTGTGGAAAACGGCGATCTCGTCGCCGAATGCCAGCCTGAAGCGGTCAATCAGTTGCGGCGTCAGTGCTATCTCCGGCGCGAGTAAAAGCGCGCTCAGTCCCATGTCCAGCGCGCGACGGATGGCGCGGATGTAAATGAGCGTTTTGCCGCTGCCCGTCACGCCGTGCAGCAGGTAGGTCTTGTGCTCACGTTTTTCGAGCGACCCAACGACGAGGTCCAGCGCGTGCTGCTGCTCCAGCGTCAGCGGCAGCTCGTCCTCTTTTGTGCGCGCCAGCGAATCGCCGTCCTCCGGCGCGCCGCGGAACACCTCCGCGTCGAACTTGATGACATGCCCTTTGTTCACGAGGCCGTCGACCGAGGACGCCGAGGCGCCGGTGGCTTGCAGCGCGTCGCTCATCAGCAGGGGTGCGTCGTTGTGACTGTAGTGCAGGTAGATGTGACTCAGCAGCAGGCTCTGTTTGGGCGAGCGTCGGTCCAGTTCGTCGAGCGTGGTCCGCATCATTGCTGCGTCGTTTTTCAGTTCTTCGCTCAGTGCGAGGGCGCGTTGTGTTTTGGCTTTGAGGTCTTCCGACACCTGGCGTTGCACGGCGATATAACCGGCCTGTTCCAGCACGTTCAGGCGCGCCGCCAGCGCACCGCCGCCGAGTTTGCGATCCAGATAACCTACGGTCAGCGCATTGTCGTGCGCCATGATTTCTTCGAGCAGCTCGGCGCGTTTGGGTGCGCGCCGCCGCATCTGTTCCATGTCCTCGGGTTCGATGCCGCGGATGGAGGAGACGCGCGCCACGGTCTCGGGATTCATGCCCTGCGGCAGTGCGGCTTTCAGCGTGTCGCCCCAGGAAGCCATGTAGTACTCGGCTATCCAGCGCGTGAACTTCAGCATCATGGGTGAAAAAGTCGGCTCCAGGTCGAGGATTTCAATGATCTCGCGCGTGCGCTCCGGCGCCTTGTCGACGGCGTCGCTGACAATTACCCCGGTCAGCACGCGCTTGCCGAAGGGCGCCAGCACGCGCGCGCCCACCAGATGATCCTGGCGCATGTCCGCCGCCAACCGATAGGTAAAAGTTCGCGGTGTCGGAATCGGCAGCGCTATCTCGACAAATACATCCTGTTGCATGAACTCTGCTGCAAGCCGTTGAACAAGGCCGGTCCCGCTCGTCAAAGTGTCCGTTTGGGGCCGAAAACGTCGACTATCCACGCACGGACGTGTCAGGCCGGTCCGGTCGTGTATTCGCAGCGCTTTGCGTGCATGGATCGCTCATGTACGGCGTTGAATGCATTAACAGTTGCCGCCGTCGGCTGAATTATCACAAATTGATAATCGAACGGAAACAGCGTCCACAGTAATTTTATGGTTCAGTTTAACATTCCGTGCCCAGGGCGAAAAGTTGTTGAAGCGAAAGGTTGTTGAAATGGACAAGGGCGTTGTGATCGCGGAAGCGCCTCCGCGGGGCGTTAACGCACGCGGGAAAGGCACCGGCGACAAGGTGCTTCACATTACTTCGGACCACGTCGAACGCCATCACGGCGGTGGTTTCCAGAAGCGGTTGCAGGCTTACCTCGGCGAATTTGTCTATGGCGGCATCGACGGCAGCGTCACGACCTTTGCGGTGGTGGCGGGTGCGGCGGGCGCGCACCTGGAAAGTTCGATTGTATTGATTATGGGATGTGCCAATCTGCTGGCCGACGGTTTTGCCATGTCCATCGGCGCGTATCTTTCCTCGCGCTCCGAGCGCGACAGCTTTCTTAAACACAAGAAGATCAAAGCCTGGGAAATCGACGAGCATCCCGGGCGCGAGCGCGACGAACTCCGCCGCATTTACACCGAAAAAGGGTTTGACGGCGAGCTGCTCGAACAGGTTGTTAACACACTCACGGCGGACAAAGACCGCTGGGTTGACACAATGATGAAGGACGAGCTGGAGATGACGCGGGAGACGCGCTCGCCCTTCATGATGGGCACGATTACTTTTGCGTCATTTTTCATGCTCGGTCTGGTGCCGCTGATCGCTTATGTTGTCGACTACATTATCGACGTCGACTGGAACATGTTCGCGGTCTCCTGTTTATTAACATCGCTGGCGTTTGTTGCAATTGGTTTGTTAAAGGCGCATGTGACGCACACGTCGCGCATCAAGGGGCCGCTGGAGACGCTGGGTTTGGGCGCTGTGGCCGCGTTCCTGGCATTTTTTGTGGGGCGTTTTCTGGAGGGGTTGATCTGAGCGGCGGTCTGCGGGACGTTTCACTTCACTCGCTTTCTGATCGCTTTATGCCTGCGGCATAGCTCGATGATTTTTTTGTTTGTCATTGGGCCGGATGCCGCGGGAATATGAGCGGGTCTCAGGCGCGGCGCGGGCGGGTTTTGAACCTGGCGTAGGTATTTTTCGTGCGGCGCTGTTGACCGTTCAGTTGAGAGTACTGCCCGCTCACCTGCGTTTTGCGCTACGCTTGGTAATTTATTCTGATGTGATATTTGACTTTGTGTTAAACTCGTTGTGTGGACGCGGGTGATGCGCAGGCCGTGTTCACGTTCCAACGTCAGCGAGGGCGGTAGGGTGGATCTGGTCAGGCCGGAGGGCCTGATGGTACCTGGTGGTGGAAAACTGTACTGGCGGCGGTGGCGGGGGCGGGCCCTTTTGATCACGCAAAGATGCGGCCCGCTTTAAACTCCAAACTCCAAACCTCAACCCCACACTCAAAAACTCCTCCCACCGCGCGCCAAAACACTCCGCCGCCGGAAGTCCCGCTACCACGCTCCACCGCAACAACTCCATACCTCTCACCCGACGACCAACAAAAAAATCATCGAGCTATGCCGCAGGCATACAACGCGCAGGTCCCCAACGTCAATCCGCAGGCATACAACGCGCAGGTCCCCAACGTCAATCCGCAGGCATACAACGCGCAGGTCCCCAACGTCAATCCGCAGGCATAAAACGCGCAGGTCCCCAACGTCAATCCACAGGCATAAAAC
>JAUIKM010000064.1 GCA_030430495.1 bacterium
AGATCTGCCGCGGCGAGTCCGTCGTGTTAAACGGCAGCGGCGGCGCGGAATATCTCTGGACGCCGGCGGCGGGGCTCGACGACAATCGCTCGGCGACGCCGACGGCGAGTCCGCGCAACACGACGCTCTACCGCCTGCGCGTCGGCAGCGGCGCGTGCCGGGCCAGTGATTCCGTGTTTGTTGAAGTGCTGGATGTGCCCGATGTGAACGCCGGTCCCGATCAGACGATTTGTCCGAATGAGACGGCGCAGCTAAGCGCCTCCGGCGCGCAGCGCTACGAATGGTCGCCCGCCGCGGGGCTCGACGATATTAACTCGGCGACGCCGAATGCCGCCCCGACCGCGACACAAACATATCGCGTGCTGGGGTTTAACAATTCCGGCTGCGTCGACAGCGCCTTTGTGACGGTCAATGTCGTCAACGAACTCGACGTGCAGGTCAAAGTCCCCGAGCCCGTCTGTCGCGGGTCGGTCGTTCAGCTCTCAGCTTCCGGGGCGCAGAGTTACAGCTGGGAGCCTGATAGTTTATTCGACGATGCAAACTCGCCGACGCCGCGTTTAACAGTGGTTGAGAACATCACCGTCAGCGTGACCGGCCGCAGCGGCGGCTGCGAATCGACCGTTGACGTCGAACTCGAAGTCCTGCCCGATCCGGTGATTAACATCGAACCCATAACCGAGATCTGCGCGGGCGAGAGCGTAGAACTGCAAGCCTCGGGTGCGGCGACATATCGCTGGGAACCGGCCGCCGGCCTCGACGATGTCAACTCGGCGACGCCGACAGCAAGGCCGGACAAAACGACGGTTTACACTGTAACCGGAACCGACAACAATGGCTGTGAGGTGCAGGCCTCCGTGACGGTCAACGTGCGCCCCGCCGCCGAACTGGAGTTTGAAGTTGTACGACTCAATGACCGCCCGGCCACGCCGGGTGAAGAACGCCTCGTGCAGATTCGTTTAAGCGGCGACGCAAACAACATTGAAGACTTAAACATCAGGGATCTGTCGCTGACGCTCGAATATCCGCTTAACGGCCTCGTCCTGCGCCGCGGCCACGAAGATGTGCTGCCCGGCTGGACGTGGACCGCAAGCCAGGATCTCGCGGCCAACAGAGTCGAATTCAACGGAAGCGGAACGACGCCATTAACAAGCGGCGTCCTGTTCCAGCTGCCGCTGACGGTTTTTCAATTTCCCTACGACTCGCTGTTTGCGCACATTGAAATTGCGGCGAGCTCGCTGAGCGGCGCGTGTATTGATGTTCGATTTATTCCCGGCGGCATCCCGCTCAGCTCGGTTTGTTTAAGTCAGTCGCGCAACATCGGACTGACGGGCATCGGTTTTGGACTGCGGACACCCAGTCCCAATCCGGCCTCGGGCAGTTTTGACATTGAGTTTTCAACCGGTTTTGAGGTTAACACGACCATCGAGATTTACAACACGCTCGGCTCACGCGTCGCCGTTGTGGCGGATGAACCGCTGACGGCCGGTGAATACGTGCGCCGCGTGTCGAATCTGGCGGCGGGCGTGTATCAGATTGTGATGCGCGCCGGGCCGTACAGTGCGAGCCGCAGTGTGCTTGTTGGGGAGTAACAGCTCTGCGGACACTTTGACGTGCCGTCGCTCCGATGGCACGTCACCGGAGATCTCAATGTCACAGGCATAGAATGCCGACAGCGCGGCCGGAGTGGTTGTGTGCCATCAACATCATATCCAGGCGACCAGGGAGGGGCAGGACGGCCGAAACATGAAGGATCACCCGCCGTCGATCCCGCATACGTGTCACCCTCCCGAAGCCTCGTTGTTTCTGACTCGAAGACAAACAAAACGGTTAGGAAAGCAAGCCCGCCGCCAGGCAAGGGCGCTGCAATCAGAGCCAAATCGCCGTTATCACTCTGTGAAAATTTGCAACAGTGCATTGCGGGGAACATTTTTCTGCGTATGTTTGACTGATCGGTCAGTCAAAAAATATTGTGATCCGCGGAAAGGACTGAAGGGCGATGGCGCCAAGGACGGCAGAGCAAATAGAAACACTGCGGCGGGAGCGACGCCTGCACATAATTCGCACGGCGCTGCGGCTGTTTGCGCGCAAGGGATTTGACGCGACGTCGATCAGTGTACTGGCGCGTGAGGCGGGGATGGCCAAGGGCCTGGTCTATACCTATTTTGACAGCAAGGACGACCTGCTGCAGGCTGTTATTCAGGATGGCTGGGAGCAAATGGAGACGATGTTCGGGGCGGCGCTGAGCGAAGATGACCCACTCCGTCAGCTGGAACAATTGCTGCGAATGAGCTTCCGCATGCTGCGCGAAAACAGCGAGTTCTGGAGCCTGTATTTCAGCATGCTGATACGGGTGGACCACGCGGCGCAGATGCAGCCGGTGATGCGGCGTCTGTACGCAGAAACGCGGCAAATGGTCGAGGCAATTTTTGAGCAACTTGGACGGCAACCGGTAGGATACGAAGCCGCCAAACTGCTCGCGTTGCTGGATGGAATCGGATTGCACGCCTGGTCGCTCTGGCCGCGCGAGTTTCCGCTTGACGACTTCGAAGAACAACTCGTGAGGGAATACTGCTCCAACCACTCAAACACAAGTGCACAATCATGAAAAAACGCTTGAACTTCCTGCCCGCTCTGCTGCTGCTTCTGCTGTTGTGCGGAGCAACGGCGGCGCAGAACACACCCACGGCCGACGAAATTCTCGACCGCAGCGAAGAACAGCTCAAAGGCAAGAGCAGCAAGGGCGAGTACACGATGAGGGTCGTCACGCCGGACTACACGCGCAGCTTTACGATGCAGAGCTGGTGGGTGGAAGAAAACGACAAGGCGCTGATCAAGATCATTGCGCCCAAACGCGAGGCGGGCAACAAAACGCTCAAAATCGGCAATGAAATCTGGATGTACCTGCGCAATACGGAGACGACGGTGAAAATTCCGCCTTCGATGATGTTGCAGTCCTGGAACGGCTCCGACTACACCTTTGACGATCTGGTGCGCGAATCCAGTTTGCGCGACGACTACGACGTGAGTCTGCTCGGCAGCGAAACGGCCGAAGGCGCGCAGTGCTGGAAGCTGAGCCTCAAACCGCACGACGACGCGCCGGTGGTGTGGGGCGTGATCGAATACTGGGTGCGCAGTGCAGATTTTCTGCCGGCCAAAATCCTCTACTACGACGAAAAAAACGTGCTGGTGCGCAGCCAGGTGTTCCGCGACTATGCCGAGGCTGGCGGTCGCAAGATTCCGCGCACCTGGATCATGCGCGACGAACTCAAACCCGGCCACAGCACGGAGATGAGTTTCAACGACGTCGAGTTCGACATTGAGATTCCGGACAACATTTTTTCCTTTCAGGCACTGGAACGCTGACCTTGAGTCTGATACTTACACTGGCCTGGCGCAATCTCTGGCGCAACAAACGGCGCTCGGTAATCAGCCTGGCGGCCATCGCTTTTGCACTGCTGATGCAAGCGGCGCAGGTGGGCCTGCAACAGGGAACTTATGCTGAGAACATCGAAGTCGCCATCCGTTTGTCTTCCTCCCACATGCAGTTGCAGACGCCGGACTACGCCGACAAACCAACGCTGCGCAACAGCTTCAGCTACAATGCGGCCGTACGCGGACCGCTGGACAGCGCCGACTTCATAACTGCTTATGCACCAAGAATTTACAGCGACGGCCTCGTCAGCGTCGGCGAAAAGTCGATGGGCGTGATGATTGTCGCGCTCGATCCGGCGGCGGAGCGGGGCATCTCCGATTACCACACAAAAGTCAACGACGGCGCCTTCCTGCAGTCGAACGACGCCTTCGACATCGTGGTGGGCTACAAACTGCTGGAGAACCTGGGAGCGTCGATCGGCGATTCGGTGGTGGTGCTGTCGCAGGGATTCGACGGCTACCTGGGCAATTTTTTCTTTCGCATTACGGGCACGATCAAAACCGGCTCGCCGGAATCGGATCGTCTGGGCATTTTCATGCCGCTGGGCACCTCGCAGGAGCTGCTGGGCATGTGGGGGCGCGCGTCCGTGGTGGCAATTGCGCTGCCTTCGCTGGACGACATCCCGGCGGCGCGGGAAGCGCTACAGCCGCATTACACCGAGCAGAATCTGGTGGTGCGGCCCTGGAACGAGGTGTTGAGCAGCCTGAAACAGATGATAGAGTTCGACCGCATCAGCGGCGACATCCAGATGCTGCTGCTGACGATGGTGATCGCGATCGGCATCCTGAACACGCTGATCATGTCGGTAACGGAGCGCTTCCGCGAATTCGGGATCATGCTCTCGCTCGGCATGAACAACGGAACTCTTGCGCTCATGGTCGTGTGGGAAGTGCTGCTGCTGGCGCTGCTGGGCGTGGTGGCGGGCAACGCGCTGGCGCTGGGCGTCAACGCCTGGCTGACCTTCTCGCCGATAGAACTGGGCGGAGACCTGGTGGAGATTTACGAGGAGTGGGGTTTTCTGCCGATCATGCGCTCCTCGCTGGCGCCGATGATCTTTATCCGCTCCAGCCTCACGATTTTCGGCTTCACTTTGCTGGCGGCCGTCTACCCGGTCTGGAAAACATTTCGACTTGAACCGCTCAGGGGCATACGCTACACCTGAGCATTGTTGAACCTGTCACTGATCCGCGATCAGTTCGGGCGGTAATCACATGCTGTTAACACTGGCCTGGCGCAACCTCTGGCGCAATCCGCGCCGCACGCTGATTATCCTGGTCTCCGTGGCCGTGGGCGTACTGGCCCTGGTGCTCAGCGATGCATTTTCGATCGGCATGATGCACCAGATGCTCGACAACCGCATCGGCGCGCACGTCGGTCACCTGCAGATTCACGCGGACGGCTTCCGCGACAATCCCTCGCTGGACAGCCTGATCGACGAGCCGGACGTTCTGCAGCGGCGGCTGGACTCGCTGCCTTTTGTGGTTGCCGGCAGTCAGCGGCTCCTGTTTTTTGGTCTGCTATCGTCGCCGCGCGCCTCGGCCGGCGTCAACCTGGTCGGCATCGAAGCGGAATCCGAACGGCGGATAACAACAATCGCGCGCTCGATGGTCGAAGGAAGGTATCTGGACGGGGAAGAAGGCGAGATTCTGATCAGCGCGGAGCTGGCCGAAAAGCTGGAAGTCGGCGTCGGCGACAAAGTCGTGGCGATGGCTTCCAAAAGCAGCGGGGAGATGGGGTCGAGCGCCTTCCGCATCGGCGGTCTGTTCCGCACGTTTGACTCGCAGTTCGACAAGACGCACGTGTACCTGAACATCGGCGACTTCCGCACGATGCTGGAAACGGGGCCGCGCAGTGCGCAGATTGTGGCGCTGGTGGACAATCCCGACAGCGTGGCGGCGTACATGCCGCGCGTGCGGGAAGTCATGCCGGCGGGCGTGGAAGCCGCGTCCTACCGCGACCTGCTGCCGCTGCTGATTCTGCAGATGGAATCTTATGCCGAGCTGATCTGGATCTTTTATCTGATCGTCGGCCTGGCCATGTTCTTCGGCATCGTCAACACCATGCTGATGGCCGTCTTTGAGCGCGTGCACGAAATCGGCGTGTTCATGGCCGTCGGCATGAAACGCGGGCAGATTTTCCGCATGATTCTGGCCGAGGCATTTACGATGGGACTGATCGGCACGGCCGTCGGCGCGGGCATCGCCTGGCTGGCGCACCTGCCGTTTGATCAGCAGGGCCTGGACCTGGCGATCTTCTCGGACGCGTTGCATTCCATGGGCGTCGGCAGCCGCATTTACCCGCGATTTTCCGCCGCGACATTCCTGAACTCATTTGTCATGGTGCCGCTCTTTGCGGCGCTGGGAGCCGTCTATCCGGCCGTAAAAGCCGTGCGGCTGCAGCCGGTGGAAGCCATGCGTTATGTTTAACATTTTGGCGCTGTGATCATGGACATTATTCGGGCAGTGGACGTTTACAAGATTTACGACGACAACGGCATTCCCGTTCACGCGCTGAACGGCGTGTCGATGTCGATCTCACAACACGAATTCACCGTGCTGGCCGGGGCTTCCGGTTCGGGCAAGACCACGTTGCTCAACACGATCGGCGCGCTGGACGCGCCCACGCGCGGCGAGGTCTTTCTGGACGACAAGTCGCTGGCCAACATGTCGGCCGCCAAACTGGCCGACATGCGACTGCACAAAATTGGTTTTGTGTTTCAGGCTTACAACCTGATTCCGGTGTTGAACGCGCTGGAGAACGTGAGTTTTCCGCTTGTGTTGCAGGGCATGCCGGACAAGGAACGCCGCGAGCGCTCGCTGGCAATGCTGGAGGAACTGGGAATCGCCGACCTGGCGCACAAACGCCCGGGCGAAATGTCGGGCGGGCAGCAGCAGCGCGTCGCCGTGGCCCGTGCTATCGCCGGCAATCCCTCGGTTGTCCTGGCCGACGAACCGACGGCCAATCTGGACAGCGTCACCGGCAAACGCCTGTTGGACCTGATGCAGGACCTGAACGAAAAGCGCGGCATCACCTTTGTTTTTGCCTCGCACGATCAGCAGGTGATCGAGCGCGCCCGGCGGCTGCTGACCATGCGCGACGGCAATATCATCGAAGACATCAGTCGTTAAACGGACCTGCAAATGTCGAATCACCGACGCCTGAATGTATGTGCTTCTCTACTGTTGTTGTTAACGCTGTTTCCTTTGCGGGCCGCGGCGCAGATGGACCTGCGGTTCAACGGTTATGTGCAGGACATGCCGATTTATCAGCGTTTTGATCCGGACCTGGCGGCCTTGTTTAACACGTCGGAAGATCAGTTTCTGAACCTGACGCGTCTGCGTTTGCGTCCGGTTTTACATCTGGACAACAACAACAGCCTGCATCTGGAATACGAAGTTCTGACTCTGGCCGGCAGCGAGCAGGCGGCCTTTAACGGCGAGCTCACGACGCCGCGCAGGCAGGCCGTGGACCTGATGTGGCAGCCGGTGGAGGAGGAGCACCTGACGCTGCGGCATTTTATCGATCGTTTGTTTTACAAAGCCAACGGTGCATTCGGCCAACTCGTGCTGGGGCGCCAGCGCGTCAGCCTCGGCAGCGGGCGCATCTGGAATCCGACGGATGTGTTTAACCCGGTCAATCCCGCGGCATTCACAAAGATTGAAAAAGACGGCGCGGACGCGCTGACATTCAAAACCTATTTTGGCAATTTCACCGATCTGTTGCTTGTGGTCAACGCCGAAAACGAGTTTAACAACTACAACGCGGCGGCGCGTTTCCGCACGAACGTGGCGACCTACGACCTGGCAATGCTGGCGGGGAGGGCGGATAAAAGGCTGATTCTTGGCGGCGATCTGGCGGGCAATCTGTTTACTGCGGGCCTGCGCGCTGAAGCGCTCTACTCCTTGTACGACGAGGGCCGCGGCGAGGACTTCCTCTCGTTTATTGTCGGCGCGGACTACCAGTTTAACGAATCGTTTTACGGTTTGATTGAATATCACTTCAACGGCGCGGGCGCGGCGGATCCGGCGGACTACAATCTGGCGGCGCTGCTGAACGGCGATCTGCTGAATCTTGGCCGCCACTATCTGGCGCTGCAGGGCAGCTGGCAGGCGCATCCTCTGTTTGCCGTCTCCGCGGCTTTTCTCGGCAATTTAACCGACGGCAGCGGATTTGTCACGCTCGTTGGTCAGTATTCGCTGAGCAACGAAGCCAGTCTGGGCGTGGGTTTGCTGCTTGCGGCGGGCGGACGCGACGGCCTTGCGGTGGACGAATACCGCCTGATTCCGTCGTCGGCTTATCTGGATTTTCAGGTGTTTTTTTAGAGGGCGTCGACGGCTGCCTGTTTTGTTTAATACCGGGAAAACATGCACGCGAACGCAGCATGATTGCAGCGCCGTACCGGCTCGCTTTTTGAGGGTGCTGTTTGTCAGCGGGCGCGGCGTTTCCGGTGTGTGAGCTTGTCGCAGATGTGGAGATAAATGAGATGTCGTTCGATGTTCGCCTGGCGCTTGAAAAGATAGTGAGTCTGGAATCGAAGAACTGGAGATTGAGCGCAAAATACGTAGAACTACCTATGAGCTGCGAGCCCTAAGGGCACACAGTTCGAAAAGTTATCGTGCCAAAAATCGCTAAATTGGAGATTGAGCGCAAAAATACGTAGAACTACGTACCAGTTCCGCCATCATTTTTCCTGTATCCGGGCCCCGGATTTCATTTACCCAAAATCGAGATACAACGATGTCACAGCAACTTCTGGAAATTGATCCTGCCGCACTGAAGA
Source organism: bacterium (assembly GCA_030430495.1). Classification (GTDB taxonomy): domain Bacteria; phylum Bacteroidota; class Ignavibacteria; order Kapaibacteriales; family UBA7675; genus JAUIKM01. The sequence goes on from JAUIKM010000064.1 coordinate 8,214, forward strand.
CTCTGCCGAACCGTCCGACCATCGCGCTGCTGTTGGCAGATTTTGCGGCGGGCGTTGATGTACCGGCATATCTGCACAAAAAGTTCAACGCCGTATTTGGTGCGCAGCAGGGAGGCGAAGCGCTCGCCGTCCTGCCGGCCGGCCTGAGTCTGGACGACGCATATTCAAAAGGCAGCCTGACGCCGGTAGAGCGGCAGGAGTTGATCGACTGGCTTTCCAGTTTGTCCATCATGCAAATGGCGGTTCTGGTTGAAAAGCTGGAACAACACTGGGGCGTCAAAACTGGAGCGCTGAGTGCGTCGGTCGACGGCGAAACCTACGATCCGGCCGCGGATCAGTGGGGCGTGTTAAACGCGGATTTCAAAGCCGGCAAAAAGGGGAATCTCGTGTGGCGCAGACGCAGCAACAAAGCGGAGACCTACATGATTCTGTGTGATCTTGTGGTGAAGGACGGCAATCAGCCTGGAATCCGCTCCGCAGAGTGATCCGGCGGCGCATCTCAATCCCCGCCAACATGTTCCCACAATTCCTCCAGCACTCGTTGATTGATACCCAGTCCGATGTACAAGGGTTTGTCCACGTTGCGGATGTTGTAACCCACCGAGAGTGAAGAGTAGTTGTTAACATCGTAGGTCAAGGCCAGTGCCAGGAACTCCGCGTTGGCGTCAAAGCTGTTCATCGTCATGGCAAATCCGACGCCCAGTCGATTGAAGTCAAACGCGTCGGGGAAAAAGCTGTCGTCCCTGACGACGTTGTACCCCATGCTTAAAACAAACTCAAAGATTAACTTGTCGGTATGACCCTCCAGGTCGCCGGCAACCGTGTCCGCCGGGGCAAAAATTGAAATGGGTACAAATCTGACGCGAAACTGCCCCACCTTTTCCTTCGGATCTTCCGCCTGAAGGTATCGCAGCGATCGTTTGTCGTTGCGATATACCAGTTCAATCATCGCGTGGCTGGTATCGCTGTAGCGGATGTCGAGCAGGCTGCCGCGTCTGTTGTCCAGATAGGCCATCTGATTCTTGTCTGAGGCGGCCATCTGAATGGCGGCATTGCGCATTAACATGTCGCGCTCAACTTCGACTCTTTTGACGCCGCCGCCGGCACCTGGTTCGAGCTGCGCAGAACTTTGCGACTGCGGGTTTTCGACCAAAACAGAGACATTCGGTTTGCCGGACTGCGCGGCCGCGTCGCAGCGGCAGGGGCGGCTGCACTTGTTTGAACATTGGTTTGTTGCATTGCCGTCGGTTGAATCGTAACTGATATCCACAAACACGCGCGCCATGTTGGACGCGGAGCCGGCTGACTCCCGACCGGAGCCGGCGGTCGTGGAACTGTCCGCTGTGACTTTTTCTCCGGGAGACGAATCGTGACAGGGCATGGCTTGCAGCAGAGCCAGCAATGCCTGATCATTTTTGCACAAGGCAAAGTAGGTCCGCAGGTCCGCGCAATTTGTATCGATACTGTACTGCGCCAAACGCTGGTTCAGGTCTGAGCGTTCATACGTGACCACAACTTCCACGCGTTGAATCGAATGGCCGATCAGAAATTTGTTTAACAAACCCTCCCAATACAGGCCGTCCTGGCGTTTGGTCAGTGCAATTGGATTAACCGAATTGCGCACAAAATAGCGGACCACCGCCGTCTTCACATACTCGGCCATGGCTTCGTCGGGATAAAAGCGGAAGTAGTTGTCATCATCCACTACGGGCGAACCCACAAGACGGTTGTTGTTGGCGAAGAAGTTAATCACGTTGTCACTGCCGGCCAGAAGAGTGCCCTGAGTCAGCAGAACCAACAGAACGGCGGGGCAGAAGATTCGGTTGAAGAATAAATGTAAATGTCGCATCAGTCATCTCCTCCGAACAGCGGTGTGCTGAATCCGGCCGTGTAGGTCCAGTCGCCGGTAGCGGATCCTTCCGGAATGTATGCCTTGACGTAGGCCGAGTTTATCAGTGGGTTTGAATCGAATTTGAAGATAATCCCGACGTTGCCGTTTCGCAGGCGCCACACATCTTCACCATAGAACTTGCCGGCCTGCAATTCGGCAAAAAGCCGCGGCACGAACCTGAGTCTCCACAGCCGCATCTTGCCCAAGGTTAAATGTCCGCCGGCGCTGCTCATCAGATCCAGGTCAAATGAATTCGCGGCATAAACGCCAAGACCGCCGGTTAAACCGAAGCGGTATCCAAGGGCAAAACCGCCAAAGAGATTGCCCGTTCCATAACTTTCCTGCCCAGCGATATTGTTGACAAACAAGTTGGTAAACACTTCAAAGCGCCAGCCGCCGGGAGAGTTCGCAAGGGTGTAGTTCAGCGTTGTTCCAAATTCCGCTCTCTCGCTGAAACTCAGATTGGTCATGAACTTCAGGTTGGAAGATTGTTTAAGCCAGGCGAAGACGTAGAGCGGCAATCGGTTAACTATGAAAGCGCGAATCTGCGCAACGATGAAGTCCTCCCTTACCTTCTGTGAGCTGTCGGACTCCGTCTCGAGGACCTCCGGCGGAATGCGTATGACATACTGCTGCTGCTCCCCGACGTGGTTCTTCATCAGTCGGCTCAGCTTGACAAAGTTGGATTGCAGAACCTGTACCAGGTTGCTCAGAACCGCCTTGCTGTACACCGCCACCGGATGTGACGGCCCCATTTGCTGCTGAACCGTTTGAATAACGGTGTCCTGCAATGCCTGGATGACGCCCAGCGTTATTTGCATTATCTCCGCTTCATCGAACGTGTCGAACTTTCGAATGAAAAACACCGTTTCTGACGAGTCGGCAGGATGTTTAAGGCGCAATTCAAAGGTCGAAACTTTGAGTTTTGAGCTCTTGTAGATACTGCTGCTGAACGTGCCATCGCGCATAACCTGCTTATCGTATTCTTCCAGATCCTTCGCATCCATATTTTTGCGCGTGCTGTCGGGCAATTCTGTCGGTGCATCATTCTCGCTGTGTTGTTCGTTGTTTTTTACCGGATCATTGTACAAAAGCTCAAACTTCAGACCGCTTAACTTGTCCTGCAAAACGTTTACGATGGCCGGAATGGCTTCTACCGCCTGCGCCGCGAGTAACAACTGCCCCAACTGCGAAAGTATGGAGGACTTCAACACCATTTCTATCGCATTGACCAGAGTCGTTTTAGCATCGAAGACGTTTTCATCATAGCCGCGCTCCAACAGATATTGAATCCAGATTTTTTGGTCGTCCGGAATGCTGTTGCGCAATCGTCTCAGGTATTCGGGGAGCTCTTTCAGGATCTTGGTGATATCCGGGTCTATCCTGTCCAGGTATTCTTCATTGAGGTTCTCCGCAATGATTTCCAACATCACAATTGTTAAGTAGTGAATATCGGCACGGTCCTCGGGCAGGTAAATGTCCGTGCTGCCATCTGTCGGGGCTTCCTGCAGTTCGGAAATATCAATGCTGAATTTTTCCTGGAGCAGCTCGGCAACCCATCGGCTTTTAATGCTGATTTTTCCGTCCTTCGTCACATCGGTTATTTCTTCTCCGGCAAACTCGACAATGCGGAAAATGATGTCGTCCCACAGCGCGTATGAATCCGCACCTGTATTTACTTTTTGCTGGAAATAAGACTGGAAAAGACTCTTTGTCTGCTCGTAATTCAAACTGTCGGCATTCGGAATAGGCAGCGACATGGCCAGCGGCGAGAGGCGCAGTTCGCCGCCGGCGGGAATATTGCCCTGCTGGGCCCTGGATTGTGGCGTTCCAACAAGTGCTACGAACAGACAAGCGGCCAAAAACATCGCAGTGTACGCCCGCAGGACGTGTGCCCGGATTGCTGTAAACAGCTTTTTTCCGCAGGTGGCGGAACGGTACTGTAGTTGGGTCTCAGTTTTCAAACGATCCGCCTTTTGCCTCGGCAGGCTCATTCTTTACCTCATGGCCGTCTGCCTGGAATCAACAGCCTGCGTTTGTTGTCCACTGCGCAAAAGTTGGTAAATAGAAACTGCACTGTCAATACGTAGTGTCTACGTATTCGCTGCTGCAGCCGCTTCCACATCGCGGGGCAAATGGACTTCAATCAACGCCGGGCTGCTCACACGCCTTTTTCAATTCCAGCCAGATTCTCTTGTTAGTCCCGCAGCGAGAGGTGACTTGACTTTCCACCCGCTCAACGTATCTTTGCACACAAGGTTTGCTGCACCGTGCCTTCCATTTTTCCGGAGTCGGATGTATGTCCGTCAATCGTTACCTGATGACCCTTACCGGACTGGCGGAGATTCTGCGTCGCAGGCCGCGCATGCTCGCGCGCGACTACGAGCAGCTCGACGGTTTGCCGCTCGTGGGGAAGTCGCTCGATCCGGCGACGGTACGGCAGGTGCTGACAGATATCGGCGTCGACTACGGCTTCCGCAGTATTGCGCACGTCAACCTGCGCGGCGGCATCGGCAAAACGACGGCGGCCATCACGCTGGCCTGGCGCGCCGCCAGCTACGGATTCAAAACATGTCTGCTCGACCTTGATCCGCAGGGCTCCGCCACGCTGGCGCTGGGCGTGACGCCGGACGATGACGCCGCGACGTTCATCGATGTCTGGAACGATCCTGACGAGTTGCTGGAAGAAGCGCTTGTTCCGGTCAAGGACCACCTTGCGCTGCTGCCTTCCGCGCTGGAAAACTCGCTGCTGGACTCGGCGATGGCGCGCCCGGCGGCACAAAAACAGGCTGTGGCCGCCACGCTCAGACGCCTGCGCGAGCTCGGCTACGACCTGGTGGTTATCGACTGTCCGCCTTCGCTGGGGGCCGCCGTCATCTCCAGCGTGTGCGCCGTCGACACGGTGGTTGTGCCGGTCTGGAGCGATCCATTTTCGATCAAAGGTCTCGAACTGGCGCGCCAGGAAATCAGCCAGATTTGCGAGACCTTCGGGCTGCAAAGCCCCGCGGTGAAAGTTCTGTATTCGCGCTACGATCGGCGCGAAGCAATCAGCGATAAAACGCTTGAGCAGCTGCGCGGCCGGTTCCGCGAGGCCCTGCTTCCGCTCAGGATTCGCGTCAGTTCGGAGTTCTCCAAAGCGCTGGCCGAAGGGCGCACCGTCTTTGAAGCGCGCCGCAAAAACGGCGCGGCCGACGACTACGACGCCTACGTCAGGCACATTCTCCACATCGATTCCGCACTCTAATTTCAGGCTCAAATCATGACACAGTTTCCCGACGAAGACTCCGAAGACAAATCACCGCGTCCCAAACGCCGCACGCGCCGCCGTCTCTACGAAACGCCCGATGAATCAGGCGCACAATCCGCCGCTTCCGACGAAACTTCGGACGATGCCGCCGCCGACGCATCGGCAGACGCCGAACCCGCCAAAGCCAAAACTCCGCGCAAAAAAGCTGCAAGCTCGAAGCGTCGCAGCTCCACGAGCGGTGACAAACAAAAGGGCCGGAAAGAGGCAAGCGAAGCTGCCGAGGCTGTTGCTGGAAAAGAAACCGGCGAGACTGCCGGAGCTGTTGCTGGAAAAGAAACCGGCGAAGCTGCCGAGGCTGTTGCTGGAAAAGAAACCGGCGAGGCTGCCGGGGCTGTTGCTGGAAAAGAAACCGGCGAGACTGCCGGGGCTGTTGCTGGAAAAGAAACCGGCGAGACTGCCGGGGCTGTTGCTGGAAAAGAAACCGGCGAGAC
>JAUIKM010000026.1 GCA_030430495.1 bacterium
ACTTGATTTTCAACCGGGATTACTGCATGTTGTGACATATCGATTTCCGATCCGTTTCGTTAAGAAGGTATTTATTCTTCTCCTTAGCATCGGCCGGAAATCGATTTTTTTAAACATACAGTCTACCTCGGGACAAAAGTTTACCTCCGCGCATTTTCCTCCCACCCTGAATTTTTCAGGTTTGTCGGATCTGAGCGTCGCAGACGGCGATTCTCCGGTTTCCTCGCCGTCACAGATCAATCTGCAGCGCGGCGGCGCCTTTTCCATGCCCAAAAAATTGAACGTCCGCAGAAATCGCGGTCAACGGGCGTTATTCAACTGTGAGCGGACCGCCCGGCTGTCGTATCACCGGGATCCAGTCCGCGGGATGCGAGGCGCAAGGGCCCACTCTTCCGCGGCGGCGTGGTTCGGCAATTGAACATTGTGTACCTTGCACGGCCGTGCGGGCAGGTGAGTGGGATGCCTGGCGCACACAGTGTGATTGCCGCCGCCGCGTTGCACAACAGTGAAAAATGACAGAAAATGAAAAAATTGTCATTTTTCTTTGGGCGCAATCGCATTTGCACTTATATTCGTCCCAGCCGCATTAATGAATAGAAGTTAATTTCCCCTCTTCGACCGGAGATTCCCAACATGACAGCAAAACACGCCGGCCGCCTTTTGGCGGTCCTGCTCACTTTTTTGGTTGCCTGTACGGGCGGGTCCGATTCGATTCAGATTGTCAGCACGAATTTTGGCGAAACAGTCGAAACGCATCAAAACCTGGTGTTTACCTTTAACCACGATCTGGTCGGCGGCGACTCCCTTGATCGATGGTTTGAAATTCCCTTCCTGGAATTTGAACCCAAACTCCGCGGCTCTTTCAAGTGGACCGAGCCCAATGTTCTCGTTTTTTCCCCGCACGCCGGCTTCCAGCCAAGCACGCACTACAAAGCGGTGATGACCGGCGCGTTGCAGAATCTTGCGCCGCAGCTACGTCTGCCGGACGAAGATGAGCGCGTCGTTGAATTCCGCACGCCATACCTCATGCTGCTCGGATCACACGCGCAGTGGGTCAAAGGCAGTACCGGTGAACCGGTGCTCGAACTGCGTCTGGAGTTTAATCAGAACGTCGAGCTGGATGCGCTGACGTCGCGCCTGGCCGTCAACCTGCTCGGTAAAAACGTCGATTTTGTGCGCGGCGAAGCCGGATGGACCTCCAATTCACATCGAGTGACGCTCTTTGGCCTCGACCCGGCCGAGGTCGAAAACCAGACGCTTGAACTTGTTATTGCCGCGGGCCTGACGCCCTTCGGCGCCAATTGGTCCACGGAGGAAGACTTTACGGCGGACGTGCCGATTCCCGGGCGCGACCGCTTCGACATCGTCTCTGTTGAGTCGCTCAACGACGAGGGGCGCACCATCGCGCGCGTCTATACCACCCAGGCGGTCAGTGATCCGGACCTCAGCCGCCGCATAAGCGTCGAGCCAAAAGTGGCGTTCAAGGTGGAAGTGCGCGACTGGGGAATGGACATCAGCGGCGAATTTAAATTCGGCACAACCTATACCTTTACGTTTAACAAAGCGATGCGCGGCATCTTCGGCGGCACGCTCGGCACCGATGCCGTGCAAAAACTCACCTGGGGTGAAATCGAACCGGGCATCCGCTTCGCTTCGTCCAAAGGTATGTACCTGACCAAAGCCGGCGCGCGCAATATCGGCATGTATGTTTTTAACGTGCCCAAACTGAAAGTCACGGTTTCCAAAATCTACGAAAACAACCTCTACGAGTACATGCGCTACGGCACGAGCGGTCAACGCGTGTACGACGAAATGAACCAGCAGAACTACTGGGTGGACGGTTACTTCAACAATCCGCGCTTCGGCAATGATATCCACGAAGAGGAAATCGAAACAAACACGCTGGCGCGCAACGGCAACCTGACTCTGCTGAATCTGGATTTCCGCGACAACGTGCCATTTGAAGGCATGTACGTTCTGCAGGTGGCGTCCGCCGATCAGAAGTGGGTGCTTGATACAAAACTGCTGGCTTTCTCCGATCTTGGTTTAATCAGCAAGAGCAGCGGCGACAACGTGCACGTGTTTGTTAACTCGATCAAAACGGCCGAACCCGTCGCCGGCGTTAAAGTCAGCTTTATTTCCACCAACAATCAGCAGTTGCACCACGCGGAAACCGACGCCCGGGGGATGGCGGTGTTCCGCAACGTCAGAAGCGCCGCGCCCGGCTTTGACGTAGGCATGATCAGCGCGCGCAAGGCCGACGACTACAACTTCATGATGTACGACAACACCTTCGTCCAGACCTCGCGTTTTGACGTAGGCGGCCTGCGCAACAACAAAGCCGGATACCAGGCATTTATTTACGGCGAACGCAATCTCTATCGCCCCGGCGAGACGCTGCACTTCAACACGATCGTGCGCGACGCCGACTGGCTGCCGATAGCCGGCATGCCGATCAAGTTCAAGCTGTTGCTGCCCAACGGCAATGAATTCCGCTCGCTCAAACTTGAGCTGGACAAACAGGGCGCTGTGGCGACGGACATCACCTTGCCCGGCAGCGCAGTGACAGGCAGTTACATCGCCGAGGTATACACGGCCAACGACATTTTGTTGAACTCACTGCCGATCAGCATCGAAGAGTTTATACCGGATCGCATCAGAGTCGACGTCAAGCTGAACGAATCGTCGGTGCTGATTCCCGCGTCAATTGTCGCTACCGGGCAGGCCAACAATCTCTTCGGCCCGCCGGCGCCCAACCGCAACTACGAGGCTGAATTCAGTCTTAAACGCAAGTACTTCCAGTCCGAACAGTTTCCCGGATTTGACTTTGCGGTTAATCTGGACGACAATACACGTTTTAACACGATCCGCCGCGCCGGCAAAACCGCGGCCGACGGCAGTTTCAGTGAGAGTATTGAACTGGACGCCAACGGCTACAAGGACATGGGGCTGCTTCAGGGCAGCGTGTATTCGACGGTTTTTGACGAAACCGGTCGGCCCGTGCATCGACTAAATGTCATCGATGTATTCACTCAGCCCGTGCTGTACGGCGTCAAGGGCGGCGACTACTGGATTTCCGCCGGCGAGACATCGGACTTTCAGGTGGCGGCGGCCGATACCAGCGGCGCTCCGGCTACGGGCGAGGAAATCAACATCGCCGTGTACAAAATCAGTTGGGAGACGGTCGTCGAGCGGCGCGGCTCGCGCTATAACTACGTGTCGCAACGGCGCGAACGCATTGTGCACACGCGCAAACTCGTGCAGAGCGCCCGCGATCCGATGTTGTTCCGCTATAAACCGGGGGAGTCCGGCCGCTATGAAATCCGCGTGTTTGGTGAAAACCCGCAACGCTACGTTGTACACGGATTTTACGCGTACCGATGGGGCGGCGCCAACAACGCCTCGTTTGAAGTTAACAACGAAGGCCGCGTGGACATCACGCTGGACAAACCGCGTTATACGGTGGGCGACAAGGCGCGCGTGCTGTTTACCGCGCCGTTCGACGGCAACCTGCTCGTGTCGATTGAACGCGACGAAGTCATCGAACATCACAATGTTAAAATTGTCGACAAGGCCGCCGAACTGGTGCTCGAAGTGGCCGAGAAGTTTGCGCCGAACGTCTATGTGGCCGCAACGCTTATCAAACCGCACGCGCCCGGCGGCATTCCGCTGACGGTAGCGCATGGTTATCAGCCGCTCATCGCCGAGCGCAAGGGCAAACACATCCCGGTCAAGATCGAAGCGCCGGAGAAAATCCGCTCCAGTTTGACACAGAAAATTACGGTGAAAACGCGACCTGAAAAGGACATTAACCTGACAATCGCCGTGGTGGACGAAGGCATCCTGCAACTGAAGAATTACAAGACGCCCGATCCGTTTAACTTCTTCTATGCCAAACGCGCGCTCGAAGTGCGCTCCTACGACGTCTACCCCTACCTGTTTCCCGAACTTGGGATTGGACTTAACGATGTCGGCGGCGACGGCTACGACCTTGCCAACCGTGTAAACCCGCTGACAAACAAGAGGGTCAGGCTGGTGTCGTATTGGAGTGGAATAGTTAAAGCCGATGCTCGCGGCGAGTATGAATACGAAGTGGAGATTCCGCGCTTCAGCGGAGAGCTGCGCATAATGGTCGCGGCGTACAAGGACGACGCTTTTGGTTCCGCCGAGCACAGCATGCGCGTGGCCGACCCGATCGTCGTTTCCGCCGGCCTGCCGCGTTTTCTCAGCCCCGGAGATACGGTGTTAATTCCGGTGACGATGACAAATACGACCGAAAAGTCGGCTCAGGCCACCGCGCGGATCAAGGTTGACGGGCCGGTGTCGATTATCGGAAACAGCGAAAGCCATCGCACGATTGCGCCCAATCAGGAAGAACGCGTGGTGTTTACCGCCGCGGCGCACGATGCCGTCGGGCAGGCGCAGTTTAATTTCAGTGTTAACGCGCTGGGCGAGAATTTTGACGACCAGATCGACATGACGGTGCGCCCGGCCAGCTCGCTGTTGAAAGTCGCCGGTTCCGGTAAAGTCGGCGCGGGTGAATCAGCGACCTTTAACCTGGATGACGTTGACCTGGACGTGCGCCTGGATGCACAGCTGGTCGTGGCGCGCACGCCGCTGGCCGAGTTTTCGCAGCACCTGAAATACCTCGTGGGTTACCCGCACGGCTGTGTTGAACAGACCGTGTCCAGGGCGTTCCCGCAGTTGTATTTTAACGAACTGGCCGCCGCGGTCGATCCGAATTTAACGGCGCAGAGCAATCCGCATTACAACGTGCGCGAAGCAATTCGCAAGCTGGAATCGATGCAACTCTATTCGGGTGGTTTTTCTTACTGGCCCGGCGGCGGGGAAGCCAATTGGTGGGGAAGCGTTTACGCCACGCACTTCCTGCTGGAGGCGCGCAAAGCCGATTTTGAGGTGTCGCGCACCGTTATCGACCGTGCGATGAATTACCTGCGCGCCAGGGCCCGCGAGCGCAAAACCGCGACCTACTATTACTACATCGAAGAGGACAACTGGCACACGCGCCGCTCGCGCCAGATTCCCTCGCGCGATATTTTTTACTCGTTGTACGTGCTGGCCTTAAACGGCACGCCCGACGTTCCGACGATGAATCAGTACAAGGATCGTGCGGGCGACATCACCGTCGATTCGCGCTACATGCTGGCGGCGGCCTACGCCCTGAGCGGCGACCGCGACAGTTTCCTTAAACTTAAACCCTCCGAATTCGGCAGCGAACGCTCGGCCACGAGTTTTGGCGGCAGTTTTTATTCGCAGGTGCGCGACGAGGCGCTCTCGCTTAACATGTTGCTCGAAGTCGACCCCGACGACCCGCAGATTGCCGGCATCGCGCGCAACCTGTCCAAATACCTCAAAACGCGCCGCTACTTAAACACGCAGGAACGCAGCTTTGCGATTCTGGCGCTCGGCAAACTGACCAAAGCCGATATGGAAAAGGGCGCGCCGAAATTAAGCGTCAGTATTGACGGGAAGGAGCAGAAGACGGACGGCGGTTTCCCGCAGAAATTCGGGCGGCAGATTTTAAACAAATCCGTTGCGGTGCGCAACACCGGCCAGGGCAATCTCTACTATTTCTGGCTGGCGGAAGGCTACAACGCGGAGGCGCGCTTCCCCGAGGTCGACAATCACCTCAAGGTGCGCAAAACCTACTTCACGCGCAGCGGCGTGCCGATGAACGGCGGAAGTTTAAAGGTTAACGATCTGGTTGTTGTGCGGCTGCGTCTGGAAGGCGCCAGAGCGGTCCGGGTCGACAACGTCGTTGTCACCGACCTGCTGCCGGCCGGCCTGGAGATCGAGAATCCGCGTCTCGCTTCGCTGCCGGGCATGACCTGGATTGACGACGCGGCGACGCCGGAGCACTTCGATTATCGCGACGACCGCATCAACCTGTTTACGAGTATTAACTACTCGTCCAAACAGGACTTTTATTATCTGGCGCGCGCCGTTACGCCCGGCAACTTTGTCATGGGACCTGTCGGGGCCGACGCCATGTACGACGGCGAATACCATTCGTACTCGGGCGCGGGACGTCTCAGGATCGACCCCTGAGCTCTTTTTAAGCTCTTTTTTAAACCCGCTTTTGTTCGTCAATGGGTTGCAGGTTGAATGTCGTCGCGCCTCGGGTATTTTAACCTGAAACGGGCGCGGCGGCGAGGCTGCAGTCCGTTGTGCGTCGCCGAGTTGTCCGAGTACAACGGCGGCGCCGGTCAGGCATCTTCCCGGCATCAGGCGTTAAGCGGCAGACTACAGGCACGGATATAAACACAAACAGTCAACATATCGGCGGGCGCGCCAGGCGCCTGGTGCAGAGGCTCATTCCGCGGCGTCGCGGCCTGCGCATACTGTCGCTGTCCCTGGTCGGGCTGGCGCTGACGGCGCTTGTGTTCGACTTGCTGTTTCCGCCGCCGCTCGACCGATCCTGGTCTCAGATTGTGTGCGACCGCGACGGCAAGGTTATGCACGCCTTTTTGAGCCGCGATGAAAAATGGCGTATGTACGCGCGCCTCGATCAGATATCGCCGGATATTAAACAGGCCATTCTGTTTAAGGAGGACAAGTACTTCTACGTTCATCCAGGGTTTAACCCGGTCGCGATGACGCGCGCGCTGTTTAACAATCTGGTGCAGGGACATACGACGTCCGGCGCTTCAACGATCACGATGCAGCTGGCGCGCCTGCTCGAACCCAAGCCGCGCACATACGGCAACAAATTGCTCGAAGTGCTGCGCGCCGTGCAACTGGAGTGGCGCCTCAGCAAAGATGAAATCTTTGAAATGTATCTCAATCTGCTGCCTTACGGCGGCAATATCGAGGGCGTGCGCGCGGCGGCCCTGTTGTATTATGGCCGCGAAGCCGATCACCTGAGCCTGGCGCAGTCCGTCAGCCTGATCGTCATTCCCAATCGCCCGACCAGTCTGCGCGTGGGCCGCGCCGATGCCGCGATCCGGCAGGCGCGCGACGAGTGGCTGAACCGATTGTACGAGGACGAAACATTTGACAGCACGCGCATCGACGCGGCGCTGGACGAGCCGCTCGACATGGCGCGCCGCGACGCACCGCACGGACTGCCGCAACTGGCGATCAAACTGGCCGCCGCCTCACCCGAGGCGCCTGTGGTCGTTTCGTCGATCGATGCGACAAAACAGCAACTAGTCGAGACGATAAGTTATCGCTACCTGCAGCGTCAGAAAGCCTACGGCGTGTTTAACGCCGCCGCCATGGTGATCGATAATCCGACGCGGCAGGTGCTGGCTTACGTCGGCTCGGCCGATTTCAATGACGCGGCGCATGCGGGGCAGGTGGACGGCATCCGCGCGGTGCGTTCGCCGGGCTCCACGCTGAAGCCGCTCGTGTATGGTCTGGCTTTCGACCGCGGTCTGCTGACTTCGCGCACGATCATCAACGACGTACCGGTCGACTTTGCGGGTTATGCGCCTGTTAACTTCGACCGCAAGTTTAACGGTCCGGTGACGGTGAGCGAGGCCTTGTCGCACTCACTTAACATTCCGGCCGTGCGCACTCTGGACCGGATGGGACTCGAGCATCTGCTCGACGCATTGATCGATGCGCAGTTTGCTCACATCAGGACTTCGCGCAGCGACCTGGGACTCTCGACTGTGCTGGGCGGCTGCGGTGTTACGATGGAGGAAATGGGCGGCCTCTACTGCGCACTCGCCAATTCGGGCGGATATGCGCCGCTCAACTATACGGCGGGTGATTCATCGGCAACCGCGCAGCCGCTGATCAGTTCTTCGGCCGCTTATATGCTGACCGACATTCTAACAAAACTGGAGCGGCCCGACCTGCCGCGCAGCGTGGACAACAGTGTGCATGTGCCGAAGGTCGCCTGGAAGACCGGCACGTCCTATGGACGTCGCGACGCCTGGAGCATCGGATTTAACAAGAAGTTTACCATTGTCGTCTGGCTCGGCAACTTCAGCGGGGAGGGCGCTCCGCGTTTAACCGGGGCCGACGTGGCCACACCGCTGTTGTTTGACTTGTTTAACCGACTTGACTACAACTCGCCCAACGACTGGTTTGCGCCGCCGCAGGCTATGGATTATCGCATTGTGTGCACGGCGAGCGGACAGCCGCCCTCGGCTTTCTGCACCGACCTGGATCTGGACTACTTTCTGCCGGGCGTCAGCGACAACCGCCTTTGTGAGCACATGCAGACGGTGCGTATTGCCGCGGACGAATCCTGTTCCTATTGCCCGACCTGTCTGCCGCCGAACGGCTACAAGAAAAAACTCTTTCCTCGCCTGGAAGCTTCGCTGGCGGCCTTTTACGAGCACGAGATGATTAACTACGAGCGTCCGCCGCCGCACAACGCCGATTGCACGCGCGTCTTCAGCGAGGGCGCACCGCGCATACTTTCCCCGGTGCACGGCAGCGAATACCTGATCGAACAATCGGCCGGCGCCCAACTCAAACTCACCTGCCTGGCGCAGCTGGACGTCGACAACGTCTACTGGTTCCTGAACGACACGCTGCTGGGCAAACACGCACCCGACGAAGGGCTCTTCGTCACGCCGCCGGCCGGCCTGAACAAAATTTCCTGTAGCGACGACCGCGGCCGCAACACGGACATCTTCGTGACGGTGAAATACTACTGATGAGGTTCGGGCGCAGATATCCCGGGAATGTTTTTCTGAAAAGGCCATTTTGTTTGTCAATGGGATAGAAGTCGCAAGTCGGCGCATCTGTTTTTGACCGTTCAGGCGACAAATCACGACGTTCACCTACGTCCGCCGCGTCGTTCAGTTTTTTCGGGCTGGAGAATAACCGTGAAGATGTTAAGCTTGTGTCGACTGCGCGCAGCATGCGGCGTGTATGATCCGCGATGATTCACTCAAAAAAACTTGCACACGATGCAGGGTGGGAGGAGTGTGTTTGAGCGCGGTGGAACAGTCCCGTGGCGGCGGCGGGGTGGCCCCCTTGATCTAGCGAGGAGTACGCCCCGAACGCAAAAACCGCCGCCGCCGAACCCTGCAACTTATTCAATATCAAGCACTTAAAGCTATCCTGTTCTTCCCTCATTCACGCTCGCGCTCATTGACATTGAACTATCTTGTGTATTCACAAACGCTTACTCCGACCCACTCAGCGGACGCTTCTCACGTGAGAATGCACACAGCCTTGCCGCGAACGCTTGTTGAGTTTCAAGTTCTGCAACCGGGGCATCCAGCCGGAAGCGACAAACCCCGGCGTCCGGTCCCCGATGTTTCAATCGAATCCTGAAACCTCGGGCGCAAAGTGCCGCCTTCAGATTCTCAATACAACAAACCTTCAGTGTCAATCTTATGTGTGAAGTCAAATATATGAGGCTGAGCGCACAGTCAGCCGGCGGCTCAGAGTTGTAAGTTTTGTCCGGCCGACGTTCAATCGCCCCGCTCCAAACCCGCCTTACACTCCCATTCCTGCCTCCGCACAACCGGCAAAAACAACAAGCCGGCCACGCCCGCAGGGCGCAGCGCTCTGTCCGACCACGAAGTGAGGCGGCCGCCTGTAATTCTTCGATGCTGATTTCCGCAGGATGCGGTATTGTGGTGTGCCTCCCGCAAAAAGCGTCACAACAATCGTGGGAAGAGTTGTCTGCTGGTCGGCCGGTAATCTTACCGCTGAAAAGTATTGGAAGATACTGCTGTGAAAAAAAAACCTGTCGACCATCCTCATCCCCCCGGTGAGCGCATGAATACAGGTCTTATGCCCAACAAGTACGACACTTTCAGGAAAATGAAATAGTTGCTTAGGCAACTAAATCGGCGGTAAATACATGATCCCATTTGCATCTGGTATTTGAGTTTGTATATATTTGTGGCGAAGAAATGAATGGGAAATGTCCTGCGTAGGAATTATCCCGGTGTCTGAATCAGCAACAGTCTGAAGTCTCTCGGAGAAAAGTATGTATTGGCGTTTGATGATTACCTTGGTCCTGGGTCTGTCTTTAACGACATTTGGCTGTGATGACGACGATGCCGGCGACAACGGCCTCAGCTTCAGCGGCAGCAATGGATTCATGATTGATGGCGACGGCCTGAGCCGCGTAAGTGTTAACTGCAGCAATAACAGCGGGACAACCACTGAATCATCTGCAATTGGCTTTACCGTCTATGCTACGGTCGTGGAACTGAACGGCGAACACGAAGGCTATGACGTTGAAGTCAGTATCGAGTTTTCGTCGCAAACCGGCGCGCTTGGAACAGGTGAAAAACAAGCCGGTGTGAGCGCGAGCGGTTCTCTGTTGGTCAGTGTTATAATTGACGGTAAGACATATCGCAGTAAAAACGGCTTTGCCGACGGGGAAGTCACGGTCAACTACACCAACGTCGGCGACCGCCTGCAGGGGAGCTATGAAGGAACGCTTCAAAATGGCGACGCTTCTGTTAAGGTCTTTGGCAAGTTCGACGTGGAAAATCAGCGTGACTAGCGTGTACTTGTTCAATCAATGCACGATTAAACACGGAACGGCGGCCGGTTGGGATAGGACCTCCGGCTGCCGTTTCGGTTTTGTTCAGGTGCTTAAACTTCCGTACCTTGTTCGGGAGTTTGTCTGTTTAAACCAGAGAGTCACCGATGTTGCGAGTATTGTTTACAGTCGGTCTGCTCCTGTTGCTGTGTTGCAATGCCTGCGACGACGACGACGATGGAAGCCTGCGTTTTGGCGGTCGCAATGGATTTGCCGTGGAGGGTGACAGCATTGAGCGCGTTGGAATCTATTGCGCCAATTACAGCGGTACAAGCACACAAACGACCGAAAACGGTGCAACGCGCCACTTCACCAGGATCAGTCTGGCGGACACCTACGAAGATAGCCCTGTTAACGTCGAGATCTCCTACTATTCCAGGCATGCGGCCCTGCAGGTCGGTGAGTATATGACAGATAGGGCAACCACGGAGAGCTCAATGGGTATTCACCTGTCGATAAAGGACCGGAATTACCGCAGCATCGTGGACGAGGGCGCGGACTTCGGCTCCGTAACTGTTACCAATGTCGGCGATCGACTGCAGGGCAGGTTTGAGGCGACGCTGCTTTCCGTTGAAATGATTGGCAAGACTATCGAAGTCGTCGGCAGTTTTGACGTCAAACATGAGCGAGAATAAACTGCGCCGCCTTTCCGCCGTTGAGCGTTTATTCCGCGGCAATACGCGAATTTTCCCCTCCTGAAACTTTTTTGGCTCCGCCGGATTGTCCTGTCGATTCCACACGGGCCGAACGCCCGCCTTTGTGAAACTTCGCGCGGACTGAAGGGATTTTGTAGATTGTCATTCGGCATTGCAATCACAATCCCGCAAAAACATGCAGCAAACTCATATTCAGCGCCGCACGGGCCTTGTACTGACAACTTTGACGACACTTGTATTTCTGGCTGCGCCTCTGTCGGCCAACACGGCTTTTGACGACTATCCCGCGTGGGAATCCAGCGAACAGGGCAGGCACGCCGCGGGCATTGCGCTGGCCGATATCAACAACGATGGGTTCCTCGACGTGATTGTCGCCAACGGCTCCGACACCCGCAAACAACATCTCTCTGTCTACTACAACGACGGCGCCGGTGTGCCGCAGACGACCGCCGGCTGGCAGTCGGCCGACAGCGCGTTTCACGGCAATCTGGCCGTGGGCGATGTCAACGGCGACGGGCTGCCCGATGTGGCCGTGTCGGTTCTGTTTAACAACGAACCCTACGTCGACTCCGGTTATGTTAAACTCTATATCAACCGCGGCGGCGAACTGGAGTTGAATCCCTCCTGGCGTTCGGCCGATATGTTTAACTCCTGTTCTTGCGCTTTCGGCGATCCCGACGGCGACGGCGATCTGGACCTGACGGCGATGGCCGGCGAAGTCGTTACCAACCGGCGCGACCGCAGCCGCATCTACTACAATGACGAGGGTGACTTAAACACAACTCCCGGCTGGCGGCACGAACTGCCTTACCTGGGCGGCGACGCTGTCTGGGCCGACTTTGACCGCGACGGACGCCTGGCGCCGGCTATGACCTATCAATTCGAACCCAATCGCATTTTCCCCAACGCCGGAAACGAAATTGGCCCGCGTGACAAATGGTTCTCGCAGGACCGCGCCTTCTACGGCCGCGACCTGACAACGGCGGACGCCGACGGCGACGGCTGGGTCGATCTTTTTGTGGCCAACGGCGGCTACAGCGGCGGCGTCGGATACATTAAACTCTATCGCAACGGCGGCGCCGACGGCATGGGCCGCACGCCCGCCTGGCAGAGCGACTACCTGGGTGTTAACACCGGCGTGCGCTGCATGGATATTTTCAAGGACGGCAATATCGACATCATCGCAACGGCCTGGAATCGCGGCCTCATGGTGTGGCGCCGCGGCGAAGACGGTTTCAGTGCACAACCAGGCTGGGAATCGCGCGAGCCGGCAATCAGCGAAGGTCTGGCCCTCGGCGATCTGGACAACAGCGCCTTGCGCGAAGAGACGTTCACCTTTGAGTTGACTCCCGACGGGCGCAACCTCTTCATGCCGGGCGGCGGACCGTTTCGGCGGGTCGTTTCCGTGCGCCACTTCGACGGGGACCTCGATCCCTCCGAATACTGCTTCCAGGGCGAGCAGGGCTGGGTCAGCATCGCCGGTTTTATCCGGCTCGGCAGCGTGGACATCACGGTGGAGCGCTCCTCCGAGCCCGACGTCGCCGTGGCCAACTGGGATGCGGACCGCGGCAACTTCATCTACTTCTTCAACGCCGCACGCGTCGACGTTCCCGAAATAACTTCAACAAAATCCGCACTCGACATTTATCCGCAGCCGGCGGCGGACCGCCTGTACCTCGCAGACGCTCGCTACGGCTCTAAAGGCCTTTCCATGGTAGTCGACGGGATTGAAGTACTCGACGCCCTGGGTCGCAGGTTTTTTCGCGAGGAATATGCAAACGGCACAACAATTGAGTCCGTCCGCGAGCTGGACGTACGTGCGTGGCCGGCCGGCGTGTATTACCTGCAGGTGCGGAGCGGCGCAGACGTCGAGCGGCGCGCGGTCGTCATTGCGCGCTGAACCCCGGCACGAACGGCGCTGTGCGGCAGGGTGAAAATTGACATTGAAAGAGTGTGAAGTCGTCCGGCAAGGATCAGGCGGCGAATTCGTCTTCATCGTCCTGGTCTTCCTGATCGGGGCGGTAACCCGGCAGCGGCTGCCAGTCGATGCCCTCGCAGGGCGTGTAATTGGCGGCCACGTGTTCGTCGTAGAGGCGGCAGAGCAGACTGGTTTCTTCGTAATTGCGGCATTTGGCGCAGAGCGAATTTGTCTCGATTTTGCGGTGCTGCTGTTTGTAGCGCTTGTGCATCGGAATGATGGGGTAGAGCACAAACAGCCAGATCATGATGAATACGAGGTTCGTCATGTCGCCGCCGCCGCGCGTGGCGGCCACGTACCAGTAAATCAGGATCAGTGCGGTCGAAACCATCAGCGCGTACAGCACGATGCTGCCGATCGTCACGCTGGGATTGATCGGGTTTCTGAACAATTCGGGGCGTATTTCGCGTTCGTCCGGCGCTTCCGGACTGCGATTAAACCACTTGTCTATCCATTCTTTCATTATGCGGCTCGTTGTTGGGCTTCGGCCCCGGCTGGAAATTGGTTTCCACTTGGTTATCACGTGGCATGCGCCAAAAAATTATGTGACCGGCAAACGGCAGATATGTTGCGGCGCAGCCCATAATACGCCCGCCCGCGGCGCGGTGCAAACGGAAAAGGCGGCGCAGCGCCGGCTGATGAGCAGAGCGAAACATCGTCCATGGACAATACCCACGAAATAGAAATCCTGCCGGATCACATCGCCAACCAGATTGCGGCGGGCGAGGTGGTCGAACGGCCCGAATCGATCGTCAAGGAACTGGTTGAGAACTCGCTCGACGCCGGTGCATCCAGCATCGCCGTGCACGTGCGCGCCGCCGGCAAGGACATGATCATGGTGCGCGACGACGGCCGCGGCATGCGCGGCGGCGATCTGGAACGCGCCGTGCTGCGCCACGCCACCAGCAAACTGCGCGAGTCCGCCGATCTGCACAATATTCGCACGCTCGGTTTCCGCGGCGAAGCGCTGGCGGCCATCGCCGCCGTCGCCGATCTGGAAATCCGCTCGCGCCGCGCCGAAGAGGATCACGGCCGCCGTCTTGTCATGCGCCCGAGCAGCGCGCCGGAAATTAAACCCGACGCCGTCTCCGTCGGCACGCAGGTTGTCGTTCGCAACCTCTTTTACAATGTGCCCGCGCGCCGCAAATTCCTGCGCAGCAACCTGACCGAATTCAAACACATTCACGACACAATGCTCAAGTTTGCGCTCGGCAATCCGGGCGTGCAGTTTTCGCTGCACGACGACGACCGCGCCATCATGAACCTGGAGGCGTCCACCGAAGCGGAGCGCGTGGCAACCCTGCTTGGCGCGGACAGCGCCGAGACGATGATCCCGATAGCGTACAACAGCGACCTGCTGCGCATCCACGGTTTTGTGGGACCGCCCTCGCTGGCGCGCAAGTCGCGCGCGGATCAGCACTTTTTCCTCAATCGCCGCATTATCGTCAGCCGCCAGCTCTCGCACGCGGTGCTGACGGCTTTTGAGCACATTCTCGACAAACAACAGTTTCCGGTTTTTGTACTGTACCTGACGGTGGACCCGCAGCGCGTGGACGTCAACGTTCATCCGCGCAAACAGGAAGTCAAATTCGACCAGGATCGCCTGGTCTACAACGCCGTGCTGGACGCCGTGGCGGCGGGCCTGCGCACGCGCGACATCGTGCCGACGATGGAGGCGGGACCTTTACCGCCGGACGTGCGCGCGCCCTTTGAACGCGTCGGTTTCAGCGACCGGCCCGGTGCGGCCCTCGTCAACCGCGTGACGGGCGAACTCTACGAGCCGAGCCGTCGCTTCAACGACGGCGAACGCGGCGGTGGGGCATCGTGGTCGGGCGGCTCCTCCGGCGGATTTTCGGGCGGCTCAACTTTCTCCGGCACGCGTGACTTCGGCGGCTTTGACGAACGACGTCCGACGGCCGGCGATCGCGGATTGTTCGGCGGCGAGACGCCGCGGGAGCGACAGACAGACGCACTGAAGTTCGACGGCGAGAGCGCGGCGCCCTTTGTCTTCCAGCTGCATCGTCGTTTTATCGTCAGCGCCGCGGCGGGCGGTATTGAAATAGTCGATCAGCGCACGGCGCACGAACGCGTGCTCTACGAACGCGCGCTGGCCGCGCTCGGTGACACACCCGGCGGCGCCGCGGATTCCGACGCGCCGGCAAACAAAAAAAAAGAGGCGCAGACCCAGGCTGCGGCGATGCAGGAGTTGCTGTTTGCGGTGACGATGCCCCTGAGCGAGTCCGACCTGGCGCTGCTGCGATCCGTTGAGGCGGATGTGCGTGCGCTGGGATTCGGCTTTGAGTTCGGCGAGCAAAATGCCGCCGGGCTGACCATCAAAGCGATACCGCAGGACCTGCGCATCGGCGAGGAAGAACAGGCTCTGCGCGACATCCTGGACCAGCTGAGTGAAGCGCCCGAACGCGATCCGGCCGACCGGCGACGAAAAATTTCGGCGGCCTATGCCCGGCGCTGTGCCGTCAAACCGGGCGACGCCTTGAAGACCGAAGAAATGCGAGCCCTGCTGCGCGATCTGGACAAATGCGGCAGTCCCGCGCTGGGGCCGAACGGACGCCGGACAAAAATTGAGCTGACGCTGCGCGAGCTGGAAAAACGCTTTCAGTAGTCGGCCGTCGCGATGCCGAAAGTGGGGCATTTCGCGTTCTTTTTGGTAATTTTATGCCCATTTCCGGCGGAAACGTGTTAAAGCGGGGCGGCGCCTGCGCGGGGAAGGTTAAAACAGCGCAGATGCCGTCGATTTCAACTAACGCTCTCCGATGATATCCCATGCTCAATAAACTTTGTGCGATCCTGATAGTCCTGTTCGCAGCTTCGCCTCTTAATGCAGCATTTGAAGGCGAAATGCGACTGCTGAATCAACAGCTCAACAACGACGTTCTGACGGTCGATGTTTACCTGAAAAGCACGGGCGACGACCCGCTGTATCTCTCCGACTGCAATTACACGTTTGAGATTAACCACAAGAAGTTCAGCAATATGAAGGTCAGTTTTACGCCCGGCGAAGGGCTGCTGACCGACCGTTATTCTTATACCACGACAGTGCTGCCGGACAATACCATCGGGGTGGACGTCTTCGCTTCAGCG
Source organism: bacterium (assembly GCA_030430495.1). Classification (GTDB taxonomy): domain Bacteria; phylum Bacteroidota; class Ignavibacteria; order Kapaibacteriales; family UBA7675; genus JAUIKM01. Next base: position 16,226 of record JAUIKM010000026.1, read on the forward strand.
CCGCGCGCCAGTTGGTCGCTCTCGCGTTTTCAGAGCCGCATTGCGCTGATTTCAGACGAGGGCGACGGCACCCTGCTGGGCAGCCTGAAGATCGAAACGTTAACAAATTTCAGCGGCTATTCGGGCCTCGAAATCCGCACGACCTTTCCCTTTTTTACGAATATAAACAGTTACGACGACGAGTCGCCCTATCAGTCCGGCGAAGTCGACGTGACATTTATTGAAACGCCGGCTTTTCCGCTTGCGCCGATATTTAATGTTAACATTGTCAATCCGCGTCTGCAAGGCAACGGCGTTCTGTTTGATGTTGAACTGAGCCAGACCGACGGACCGGATTTTTACCTGTCCGACAGCGATGTTAACATTCAGCTGGATGCGGCGCAGTTCGACAGTCCCACCGCCGAAGTTGTTGAAGTCGGCGGCGGCAAACTGAGCGGATATACCGTAACCCCGAGTTTTGTCAACGGCCTGCTCAATCTTAAACTGGACGCGCCGGCGACAGCGAGCCAGGCCGAACTCGATTCCAAACTGGAAAAAGTGACGCGCGCGCCCGGCACGACAAAAATTGCCACGCTGCGCCTGCGCGATCTCAAATCAACAGTCGGGTTCCGCAAAATGGCGCTTGCCTGGGCAGACGGCGCGAATGCCTCCGTCTGGAAGCGACGCCGCCCGGTTGATCCCTGGTCGATTGAAGACGACATCAGCGCGAATGCCACAACGAACGCGGCCGCGCCTGTTTCAACGCTCAGTTTAAGCGCGCCGGCGGAAGAGGGGCAGTATTGTTTCGGCGATCTGATAACGATAGCCTGGCAGTCCCTGCACGTGCGCGCGGTCAACATCGAGCTGCGACCCGCCGCCGGCGGCGCGGCCACTTCGATTGTCAATGACCGACCGGCGGCGCAGTCGCCCTACAACTGGTCGCTGCCGGACCTGGCGGGCGGCGACTACCGCATTGCGGTGGTGGACGCGGCCGACGGCACGCTGGTCTCGCTGAGTCCGGTTTTGACGCTGGGCAAAGCCGCGGATATTCTGTCGTCATCGGGCGCGCAGGCCTTGTGCATCCCCGAGAACGCCGAGGCGGTTTTCAGCGTGGAAATCGACGGCCGGCCGCTGCCGCAGATCACCTGGCAGAAACAGGCGACGGGACAGGACTGGACCAATCTGGAAGAAACTTCAACGGAGCTGCGCCTGCCGGATCGGAAACTGGACGAGGACGGCACGCGCTACCGCGCCATTGTGCAAAACTTCTGCGGCCGCGATACTTCCGCCGCGATGCTCATGACGGTTAAACAAACGCCGCGCGTCCTTGCGCCGCCGCTGGACCTGGACCGCTGCACGGGCGACAACGCCATCTTTAACGTGCAGGTCAACGGCGTGCCGCAGCCGACGCTGCAATGGCAGGAATACATCGACGACGCCTGGGTCGACATCGCCGGTCAGAACGAAGCGTCTTACCGCTTCGGCGACGTGCGTTTTGCCGACAGCGGCCGCCGTTTTCGCGTGGTGGCCATGAACGAGTGCGGTACAATTGTCTCGCCCGAGGCGCGCCTGCACGTCGACGATCCGGCGCGCGTGACGGTTCAGCCGGAAGAAGTCGTGGTCCTGTGTGAAGGCGACGATTTCAGCTTCAGCGCCGAAGTCGCCGGTTCGCCCGCGCCGGAACTGCAGTGGGAGCGCTCGACCGACGGCGGTCTGAGCTGGGAAGATATTCCGGAGGCGACGGGCCTGAGCATTTCCGGCTCCAATGTGGACCGCACGATGAGCCAGTACCGCTACCGCCTCATTCTGCGGCAGGAGGCCTGCGTGGGTGAGGTGCGCTCGCGCGACGCGCGCATCGTGGTCAATCACGCACCGGATATTCTGCTGCAACCACTGGACGTAACCGTCTGTGAAAACCAGCCGACGGCATTTACCGCCGAAGCCAAAACGCGCCCGGCCGTCACGGCGCGCTGGCAGCGCCGCAAAGCGGGTGAAGACGCCTGGGAGGAACTGGCGTACCGCGGACCGACGCTGAAAATCGATCAGGCCGGGCTGGACCTGCACGGCGCGCTTTATCGCGCTGTCTACGACAATTCCTGCGGCGACGCCGTGGCGACGCAGGCGGCGACGCTCAATGTCAATTTCGCGCCGCGCATCACGACCGAGCCGGAAGACGTGACTGTCTGTCAGGGCGGCTCGACGCTGTTCTCGGCCGGAGCGGATGCGCGTCCCGCGGCAACACTGCAATGGGAGCTGAGCGCGGACGACGGCGAGACCTGGCTGAAACTGCCCGCCGCCGACGGCAATACGCACGAGCTCGCCAACGTGCGATTGAACCAGCACGGCCAGCTTTACCGCGCCAGTTTTGTCAACAGTTGCAGCGCGGAGCGCGTGTATACCCGCGCCGCACGCATGAACGTCGTGGCGATTCCGCGCGTCACCCGCCAGCCGTTTTCCGTTCGAGCGCTGGTCGGCGAAACGGTTCAGCTTTCGGCTGAAGTTGTGCCGCCGGACGTCAACTACTCCTGGCATCGCAACGGCGTGCCGATGATCACGACGGAGCGCATCAGCGGCGTCAAATCGCACACCTTGATTATCGACAACGTGCAGCCGGAAGACGTCGGAGCGCGTTACCAGCTGGTGATCGACGGACAGTGCGGCCGCGACAGCTCGCAGTTTGCCGCGGTGAATGTTGATGTACCCGGCATCGAAATTCTCGGTCAGCCGGCGCAGGCCGAAAGCTGCGCGGGCGAGTCCGTCAGCTTCCGCGTCCAGGCCATCTCGACCATCGCCGGCACGACGCTGGAATATCAGTGGCGGCGCGGCGAGGAAGAACTGCAGAACGGCGGTGCGTTCAGCGGCGTCAACAGCCCCGAACTGATCATCAATCCGACGAGCGAGGCCACGGCCGCCAGTGACTACAACGTGCAGATTACCGTACAGCCGGGCGGCGCCACGACGTTCAGCGACAATGCCGCGCTGGTGATAGTCGCAGCACCGCAAGTCTTGAACACTTCGCCCGACGTTGAAGTCTGCGCCGGCGAGTCGCGCGTGCTCGAGGTTGGCGCGGAAGGCGAGGAACTGCGTTATCAGTGGTTGTTCAACGAAGACCCGATCGCAGGAGCGACCGATTCACAGTTGCAATTACACAATCTGGACGACGCCTCCGTGGGCATCTACCGCTGTATTGTGCGCAACCGCTGCGGCGCGACCGAGTCGGATGAAATCTCCGTCGCCATTAAACAGCCAACGGAAATACTTGTCGGTCCGCAGGCCATCGAAACGACCAACGAAGAAGAGTTTACGCTCAGCGTCGAAGCGGCAGGCTCCGGCGAGCTGACCTATCAGTGGTTTAAAGACGGCGTGGAAATTCCCGGCGCCGTGCAGTCGACCTACACGAAGGTCTTTCCCGATAAAGACGACGAGGGCGAATACACGGTGCGCGTCACCGGCGAATGTGATGCGGCGACCTCCGAACCCGCCGTTGTCAGCGTAACGATTGTCGGCATCGACGAAGTTGTTACATTCAAAGGTGTGACGATCGGACTGCCGCATCCCAACCCCGTGGCAAACATGGTGGGGCTGCCGCTGGAGCTGGACAGGCCCACGACGATCGAGGTCCGCATTCTGGATGCCCTCGGCCGTCACAGCGGCGCGGCAACGACCTTGCATCTCCCGGCCGGTTCCCGGTCGCTTCAACTCGACTGTTCCGGCCTTGTTCCCGGCGTGTATTACGTTCAGCTTCGGTCCGAGGACTGGAGCGTCGTACGCAGTATGATCCGCGGGCGGTAAACGCGGCGCGACGCGTTGCGCTCCGGAATGTGAAAAACGGCCATCCCCGCATTGCGGCGCGGGGACGGTGCGGCGGCTGCAATCGACAACAACCGGGAATTAACATGTTGCTACGTAAAGGCTGGGCGCTGCTGCTTGTTTGTTTAAGCGCGTTCTGTTTAACAGTTAACCTGAAGGCGCAGGAGGAGAGCGGCGCGGTCGACGGCGCGGGGCTCGACGATTTTGAGCCGATCGACTACGAGGCCAACGGGGATATCGGTCTGCGTTTTGCCGATGGCCAGAATGACCTCAGCATGCTCGGCACGCTTGGTTTGACCTCGCTCGATCCCAATTATTTCTCCGGTTCCTTCGGTCTGGCGTTTATCGACGACAAAACCTATCTTATGCTGCGTTTGCAGCCCGAGTTAACATTTGGCAAGTTCGGCGTCGGCCTCGACTTCCCGATTGTCTACGGTCTGGACGACGGCTCGCTGCGCACGAACGAGTACGAGGACGGCGCGGGTATTCTGCGTTTTATTCGTTATCTGCGTTACGGCCACAAACGCGTCGACCCGCTGTACATCCGCGTGGGCGACTTAAACGCGGTGAGTCTCGGCTCCGGATTTATCATGTACCGCTACAACAATTCGGCCAGTTTTGAGCGCCGCGCCGTTGGTGTCTCGTTTGACGTGCACTCGGAGGACGGCTACGGCGTGGAGGGTGTCTTCGGCGACTTCAGCGATCCGGCGGTGATGGGTCTGCGGCCGTACGTGCGCCCTCTGGTGCTGCTGGACAGTGAGATTCCGATACTCAAAAATATTGAACTTGGTCTGCCGATTGTGCGGGACAACGGCGATTTTGCCACGCCCGCCGGCAGTTCAATTACGGCCTGGGGCGTCGACGGCGCGCTGCCGATCGGCCTGACGAGTTTGTTAACACTGACGCCCTACGCGGCCTGGTCCACCTTGTCCATCAGCGAGCGCGACACGATTCTGGACTCCTACGTTTTTACCGATGACGGCACGGAGGAATTCGAACCCGGTTCGGGCACGGCGGTCGGTGTTAACATGGTATTGCAGGTGCCGGGCAGCTTCCTGACGCTTTCGGCCAAGTTGGAGCGGCGCTGGTTCGGTCCGTATTTCAGCGGCTCGTATTTTGATCCGATTTATTCGGCCAATAAATTCAGCGGTGCCCGCAGCATCCGGGAGTCGGGCGACACGATAGATATCGGCACGCACCCGACGCGCAAGCTGTTAAGTTCGGAAGACAATCAGGGCTGGTTCGGCGCGCTTTACGGCAATATATTCGGCAAACTGCTGGTGGGCGGCAGTCTGCAGATTCCGGATGTTAAACGCACTATTGAAATTCCCGGCACAACGGCTACCGTCGCCAACGGCGCGACGCTGCACGTGGAGGCGCGCGCGGACGATTTGTTAACCGATTTCCTGATCGGCGCGCGTTACGACCGCAACTACATTCGGGACGTCGGCGACGCTTTCAAGCTGGACGAGCGCTCGGTTATCAACGCCGTGGTGGCCCGCAAGCTGGGCGATTATCTGCGGCTGGGCCTGCACTATCGCTGGACTTTTGCGGAGGTCGACGGCCGGACGGAGTCGACGTACTTCGTCTTCCCATATGTCAGCATCACGATCGGGCTGGGCGGCGGCGACACGGCTCAGCCTGAACAGAATGACGAAGGCGATGACAATTAAACACCTTTTAAACAGCCTTTTTTTGTTCGTCACGCTGTGCGGCGCAGTTGTGTTGACGGCGTCGTCCTGCGCGTCCGGCTCCGGGCGGAAAAGCGATCAGGAAGAGTTAAAACCCATCATCTACAAAGCGCCGGGCAGTATTGAGACGGACGGCGAAGAGACGGACATCGAGCTGCACTACTGTATGATTCGCGGCCGGATTTTAACGGTCGACGCGGCGTCCGGGCGCAGTTCCAACCGCATGGACCCTTGTGCCTACGCGCCGTGCATGGCGACCGTCGTGATTTTGACTGCGCGGTGCACTGCGGGCTCAGCGGCTCAACTTGAGGCCGGCGACACGGTGACTGTGCGGTTCACGCGCTCGCTTGCGGCTTCGGCCGAGCTCCCGCTGGATGTAAGCTGGAATCATCCGGGCCTGCGGAAAGGCGATGAGTTTGGGGCCAGGCTGGATGTGCGGATGCTGCCGCCGGCGGGAGTGGAGTTTGTGGTGGGGGAGTATGAGAGGGGGGAATAATATTGGACTGTCCCCCAAACTCGGAAGTCAAGTCAGGTTTGCATTGAGTCGTTCGGATTGAATTGGGCTGCAATTGTTTAATGCTGAATGCAGCCGGTATTTGTTGTAATACAGTTCGATGTATTCAAAGATGTCTGCTCGTGCGATGCTGCGCGTCGGGTAGGCGCCACCAGCGCCGGATTCGCGCTTTTACGTAGCCACCATGATTCGGCCGGAGCGTTGTCGTGAAAATTGCCTTTGCCGCTCATGCTCTGAACGACGCCACGTGTTGCCAGGAGGGTTTGAACGCCATGCGAGGCAAAGGTGCTGCCGCGATCCGAATGCAGGATCAATCCTTTGTCGGGTCGCCGCAGTTCCAGCGCCATGGTCAGAGCATTGCACACTATGTGCCGGTTATTGCGATGGCTCATTGACCAGCCGACAATGCGTTTGCTGCACAGGTCCGGAACCGTCGTCACATACAACCAGCCTTCCTTTGTCGGGACATAGGTCGTATCGGTTAACCACACTTTGTCGATCGCATCGACGGTGAAGCGTTGGTTCAGGAGATTCGGCGCAATCGGCAGTTTACAGACTCATTTTGAAACGACCGACTGCATTCCGTTGTTTTCGGCGGTCGGCCAGTTGCTTCGCAACGCCCAAACATTTCGAAATTCCAACCTGCGTTGGCGGCTTAAACATGTAGTTGCATCGCAGCCGATTTACCGGCCTGCTATTGTGCAAGGCTGAGAAATTCCAACCAATTGACAAACAAAAAAGTCATAAAGCGCACCGCAGGTGACGCGCTCAAGCCGCAAGTAAAAAATAATCGTCAAAAATCGTCCCGCCGGAAGCGACCGGTGCCAGGCCAATTGCCGCTAAAGTCGAATAAGCGAGCGAACAAACCATCAGCACGCCCGGTCAGGCAGAAACACGATCAATATTACGTACCCGGCAATAAACGACACTTCAGGCCGCCGCAGATCGTTTTGGCCATGGAGCAATGGGTAATCATTCGGTACAAACGCTCCGCGGCGCGCGTCAACTGGATTGGCAGTCAAAAAAGCTGTAAATTCCGCGCGTGTGAGTCCAATGTGGGAAGAGTCCCGGAAAAGCCGGGGACGGACACGGACCGCGGATGGAATTCAGCAGGAAAGGAAGATAAAATGCAGGGAAACAACATGGTGCGCTACGGATTTCTGGCCGCCCTGATGGCATTGCTGCCGCTGGGACAGGCGCAGGCATTCGACGTGCAGATAGACTGGCGCAAGGACGCGCATAGAGCCCCGGTGAACGCCGTCGCCTTCTCGGACGATGGACGACTGGTCGGCTCCGCCGGTCACGATAAGTGGCTGCGCTTGTTTCACACCGCCGACGGTGTGGAATTCCGCACGCTCAAACTGAAAGACCTGGGCGAGATGCTGCCGACGCCGCAGAAATTTGCTCCGGCCGTCAGCCTGGAACCGTCGCCCGGAGCGCCCGCTATGAGCGCTCATCCATTTTTATACGGTTTTCACGACATCACATTCGCCGCCGGCCTGCCGCTGGTGGCCTCCGCTTTTACGGTGAAATACAAGGACGACTACGACAATATTGCGGCTACGGCCGGTTTTGTGCTCATCTGGAATTACCAGACCGATGCGCGCCGCCTGGTGCCCATTTTTGAAGAGGAGGGCGGCAGCAAATGCACGCCGCTGCGCGCCGTGGAGTTTTCGCCCGACGGCGAGACACTGGCCTGCGCGGGCGACAACGGCAGCCTGACGCTGATCGATGCGCTTAACGGCCGCAAATTTTACTCCGTAATGACGCCGGCCGAAGCCGTGTCCGCAATGGCATTTTCCGCCGACGGACGCCTGCTGGCCTCGGGCGGCAAGGAAAACGTGACGCTCTACGACGCACGCACGGGCCTGGAGCTGCAACAGTACGACAACGGCAAACAACGGCCGCACGTGCTGGCTTTTTCGCCCGACGGACAGCAGCTCTACTCGGGCGGCTACGACAGCAAACTGCGCGTATTCGACACGGCCGGCGGCGAGGAAATCGCCATCATGAAAGAATTTGAAAGCTGCGTGCGCGGGGTGGTGTTTACGGCCGACGGCAAGTTCGCCATCGCCGCGGCGCTGGACCGCAAACTGCGTTTTTACCAGACGAGCGATCACAGGGAACTGGACGTCTTCGGCGCGATCGAAGAACGTCACAACGCGCTGGCCATGTCGCCCGACGGGCGTTTCATGATGCTCGGGACAATGAGCGGCGCGCTGCTGAAACTGACGCTGCCTTTCAGCATGAATCCGCGCTCGGTCTCGCTCTACGACAACGGCGCAACGCCGGCCGCGACTCCGTCGGACTTCAGCAGTGACCAGTACATGTTTGTCGGTCCCAACCCGGCCGACCAGGGCACGGCGATCGAGTGGCGTCTGGAGCGCGGCGCACGCGTCAGGCTGGAAATCCACAATGCCTTCGGCGAGATCATCGCGGTTCTGGCCGATGAGCGCCTCTCGGCAGGCGACCACCTGCGCCGCTGGAATATCGGCGAAGCGCCCTCCGGCGTCTACTACGCCCGCCTGAGCGTGGACGGCAACAAGACAGTCCGAAAGGTTGTTGTAAACCATTGATAATAAATAAGTTGCGCGAAATCGCCGCGGTGTTTCTGAAGCTGGGACTCATCGGCTTTGGCGGACCTGCGGCGCACATCGCCATGATGGAAGACGAAGTCGTCACCCGCCGCAAGTGGATGACGCGCGAACACTTTCTGGACCTGCTGGGCGCCACCAATCTCATTCCCGGTCCCAACTCAACCGAAATGGCTATTCACGCCGGCTACCACCGCGCGGGCGTGGCGGGCATGCTGGTGGCGGGCTGGTGTTTTATACTGCCGGCCGTTCTTTCAACCGGCTTGCTGGCCTGGGTCTACGTCGAATACGGAACTATTCCGGCAATCGAACCGCTGTTTAACGGCATCAAACCGGCCGTCATCGCCATCATCTTTGCCGCCCTTCTCAAACTCGGTAAAAAGGCCATCAAAGGCTGGAGGACGCTGATAATCGGTCTGGCGACGGGCGTGCTGCTCTTCGGCGGAGTGAGCGAGGTGATCGCCATCCTCGTCGGCGGACTGGCGGGCGGCGCGTGGCTGCGTCTGGGCCGCAGCGACAATGACGGCAATTCAGGCGCGATGTCCGACGATAAACCGGGCGCAGGGACAGATCAGGCGGACGACAGGGGCGTTAAAAAATCCGGATTCGGACTTTTGTTAACACCGGTCATTCCGATTACAGCGGCGGCGGGAGGGGTGGCGGTCTCGCTCACGCAACTGGGCTGGTCGTTTCTGAAAATAGGCGCGGTGCTGTTCGGCAGCGGTTATGTGTTGATCGCCTTTCTGGAGGGCGAATTCGTCGAGAGTCTGGGCTGGCTGACGCAGCAGCAGCTGCTGGACGCGGTGGCGATGGGGCAGTTCACGCCCGGCCCGGTTTTGTCGACCGCCACCTTCGTCGGTTACGTGATGGCGGGCGTTCCCGGTGCGATTGTCGCTTCACTGGCAATCTTTTTGCCCTCGTTTATTTTTGTGGCGGCTTTAAACCCGCTGATCCCGCGAATGCGCCAATCGCGATTGTTTTCGCACATACTCGACGCTTTAAACGCTGCGGCTCTTGGGCTTATGGCGGCGGTGACTTTGCAGTTAACGTATGCAGTTGTGCAAGAGTGGACGGGCATCTTCATCTGCGTGGCAGCCATGATGTTGGTAGTTCGTTTTCCCAAACTCAACGCGGCCTGGATTGTTGTGGGCGGTGCGGCCTGCGGCTGGCTGTTGCACCTGTTTGTTTAAGTGCACGTCCCGGGCTTTTGCTGTCCGATTATTCTGACGGGCATACCAGATCGGCTTTCTCACCCGGCTCTCCGGATCGACTTTCAAGTCTGATTTTCTCACCCGGCTCTCAAGATCGACTTTCAAGTCTGGTTTGCTTGACTGACCGTTTGCCTGATTCTCTTGTTTGGCCCGCCGGGAAGCGCCAGGTATATAGTTGTCGAGTCCGATGTTTCACGTCCCGGCTCCGTGCGCGATGTCCCGCGTCGTGTGTGCCGAGTCGTCATGCGCAGAGCGCGGATGCCGTCGGCGGGGGAGAAGCCGACCGTTTGCGCGACGAAAGCGAGCTTTGAGCGGTGGAATCCGGCGTTTGAATCGGAATGAAGATTTTGGCGTCGCAGCAAAAGCGCGGCCGCGCGGTGGGCCGATGAACGGGAGGTTTGAGCGGGTTAACGGGCAGGTTTGAGGGTTAAACGGAACGGCTGGAAATTTTGGACGCACTTCCGGCTAGATCAGGGGTCCTCCCCGCCGCCGCCTCGACAGTCCTTTTACCATTACATATTATCCTCCCACCCCGAATCTCTTCAGGTTTTTTTTCTGACAACTCCCGACAGATCACTAGTACCTCCGCCGTACCTTCAACATTACAACGCATTTCTCCGGATTCCGAAAATTAATAACCAGGCGGTCGCAGAATCGTGTTCAACGTGCACGACAGCCCGCTGAACGGGAACAGAGCTCGCGACTCCGCTGCCGTCAAAAGAAAAATCCCAAAACAACTCACGTAGTCCCGCCGCCACCGTCCGGCTCAATCAACCGCTTCAAACAGGCGGCCTGGCTCTTCAACATTGCCGCGCTTCCCGACATTGTCAATGTCCTGGACCGCCGCGAGATCATTCAGCACCCTGCGGTAGAATGCGTCCTTTTGCTCAACCTGAACGAAGACCCTGATGCCGCTCTTGCGACTGCTCACCCAAAGATCGCCAAAGCGATGATCCAATCGCGCGTAACCTGGCCGTATTCAATCGTTCTGTCCTCGTTCCCGGTTTCGGTCAGGCTTGTGCCGTCCGTGCTCTTCCTTGTAGCCAGATTTTTGCGGAGCGGTAACGCAATGATCAGAGAGCCGGCCGCGCCAAAGACAAACATCAAGATCGTCGACACGGAACGGAAAACGCTCCCAAAAAAAACACACCGCGTCGCAGAGATATTCACGCCGCCGAACGTCCGGATTAACTTGCCTGATCTTGTCAGTCCGACCGTCATATGCCGTGTGTTTTATTAAACAAAAAGCCGTGCTATCCTGTGCACGGCTCTTCGGAACTGCTGAAAGCGGCCTTGTTAAACCTTCGTTCCTACAACTTGATGTTCACCAACGGCAGCCTGAAACCATCCGTCCGCGGTGCGTTGTCGCCAAAGTTGTACAAAAGTGAGCTGTGTCGCATGCCCTCCAGCGTCGAATACCGCGCCGTGCCGGCGTCCGCTCCCGACTCAGGCCACATCAACACCGTCTCCGGTTGCGAACTGATGTACGACCGCGCTGCAACAATCGGCGGCACAATTAACATTGTTGAGTAAAACGTCAAGAGGCCCGCATCTGTCGAAATTGTTGCCCCAACGACCCCGCCGGCCACCGCCCCGACGACAAATGAGCCGACCGACCCGAGAAATGCGCCGCCGAATGCTGCGCTGAAATCACCTTTTGCGTCGGAATCCGAGTCGACCAACACTATGAACGCCGAGGTAATCAATGGAGCGCCAACCAAAATGCCCAGTGTCATCACGTCGCCCGCCATATCAAAACCTACATCCCGGTCCAGCGTCAGAACCAGCGGAACGCCGATCCCAAGCATCCAGCCGGACGTAGCCGCCAGATAAATGCTCAGTTCACTGTTGCGCCGGTCGTTTTCCTCCAGATAAGCCAGCAGCCGCAACTGGTCTTTCGTCATTCGTTCAGGGATTCGATGCGTTGGCAGCACCGCGTAATTCAGGCTGTCGGGCGGAACCAGCAGTCTGACGTTGCTGAAATCGTACCATGACTGATGCAGCAGGTCAACCAACAGGGGCAAACCGAAAATCATGTCGGGAATCAACCAGGCCGGCTGAAAATTGGATTGGACACTGACGTGCTGCTCGCGTTCACCGATGCGAAACGTCAGGCGCTGGTCCTTGTCGCAGGGCAGAAACACCTCAAACTGCTCGGACTCCGCATTCTGGGCCTCAAGCTCTTCGCCCGCGGCGTTATACACCTTCGTCTCCGGCGGCGCTTCCACTCGCACCGCGCTCTCCGACCCTTTGAGAATCGCCGCGCAGCTCATCAGTTGACACGCCAGGACCGGCAGCAACAGCAGTAACGGAATGTGCGTTTTCCTGGTGAAATTTTGCATGGTTTTGTTCCCGATCTAGTGCGGAATACCGGCATCGCAGGACGTAGGACAGCGGCACGCTCCCGGCGATGATCAATAATCAATATAACCAATATCGGCCCGCCAGTGAAAGTTGAAAAGGCATTTTTGCGTACCTGCGCCATTTGCCCTGTCGCGGCACTCCGGAAGATTGGCTGTTACGCAACCTGACTCCGGCCCTTTTTCCAGCATGATTTTCTTGTTTGTCACGGGGAGAGAAGCGGCAAGTCTGTTAACAATTCACAAATAAAACGGTGGCGCGGATGTGTGCGCCGCCACAAAGATCGGACGCATCCGGCGCAACACATGGGAGTGTTAAACAGCCTGCGCAAAAGTTTTACAGCAGTTTTACGGCGGTTTTACATTCAGGTAAAGACTTCGGCTTAAACTGCAAAGATATATTCAATGTCGGTCTTCTTTAACACAGTGTCAGAGATTTGTTGATGATCTATGAACAGCAGGCGGCGCGCGTGTTTCCCGGGATTAAACAGCTCAAACTGATAGATATTCGGGAGTCCGTCGACCATCCCGTGACACGAGCCTTCATTCGTCTTGCAGCGCCGCTGCTTGAGTCCCTGCTGGGACTGAAAGAATTAAACAGAGAATACTCGCGCATCGTGGCCGAGTCCAATGATCGCGACATCCTGCAGGTAACGCTCGACGTTATGCAGTCAAGTGTTAACGTTTCGGATACGGACCTGCGCAAAATCCCCAAACACGGCCCGTTGACGCTGGTCGCCAATCATCCCTATGGTGGTTTTGAGGGCATAGCGCTGGCGCAGCTTCTCGCGCAATTGCGTCCCGACGTGAAAATACTCGGCAACTATTTGCTGGCGCGCATTCAAGGCATGAGTGAACGCATTATTCCGGTGGATCCATTCGGCAATCGCGCGTCCGTGCGCAAGAATGCCCAGGCCATCAAAGCGGCTGTTAACTGGGTGCGCGACGGCGGCGCTCTGCTGACTTTTCCCGCTGGTGAGGTTTCGCACTTTCGCTGGAAAGAAGGGGAAGTGAGCGACAGCGAGTGGAGTCCGCACATCGGCGCATTGATCGAATACAGCGCTTCCGCGGTTGTGCCCATCTTTATTGAAGGTCGCAACAGCTTGTTGTTTCAGGCGGCAGGCATGATCAATCCCGCGCTGCGTACGGCTCTGCTGCCGCGCGAGCTGTTAAACAAACGCAAGAGTGTGTTAAACATTCGCGTCGGCAATGTCATCCGCGGGGCGGAGTGGCAGGGCGCCGGGACCAGCCGCGAGCTGACGGAATACCTGCGCCATCGCACCTATTTCATGCGCTATCGTCAGAGCGAAGAAGATGTCCGGCGCATCACCTCCGTCGGAAATGAAAACATGCAGCCGCCCGCGACGCCGCTCGACGCCGCGGTGATTCGCGTCGCGGTCGACAGGCTGCCCGCCGACGCCTTGCTGGCCTCACATTCGGAGCTGGACGTTTATGTAATGCGCGCCGCGCAGTCCGACGTCCTGATGCACGAAATTGCGCGCCTGCGCGAATTCACCTTCCGCGAGGTTTTTGAAGGCAGCGGCAATGCGCTGGACCGCGATGAATTTGACGACACCTATTATCACCTGTTTCTGTGGAATCGCGAGCGCGGTGAAATCGCGGGCGCTTACCGCCTGGGCTGCTGCGATGAACTGCTGCGATGGAACGGCCTCGACGGACTCTACACAAATACGCTGTTTAAGTTCGCCGACAAGTTCGCCGAACACCTGGGTGACGCGGTGGAAGTCGGCCGTTCCTTTGTGCGGCCCGAATACCAGCGCCACTTCTCAAGTCTTTCCTTGCTGTGGCGCGGTATCGGTGAATTTCTGGTGCGCCGCCCGCGCTATCGCAAACTCTTTGGGCCGGTCAGCATCGGCAAACACTACAACCCGATGTCCCGCTCCGTTATCGTGCGTTATCTGCGTTCTCACAAACTGAACCAGACGATGGCCGCGTTAACAAGGCCGCGCAATCCCTTTGAATCGACAGCCGAAGAAACGGCGGCCGTGCCGGCGCTGCAACGCGGCATCCTCAATTCCACCGACGTCTCCAAGCTGATCGGCGACATCGAGTCCGACGGCAAGGGCATGCCGATTCTGTTGCAACACTACCTCAAGTTAAACGCGCGCGTCATGGAGTTCAACGTCGATCCGCAGTTCTCCGACGTGCTCGACGCGCTTATCTGGCTCGACCTGAACACAACGGAAGATCGCTTTCTGAAACGCTACATGGGCGCGGAGGGATTTCAGCGATTCCGCGCATGCGGCGACAATCTGATGCTACCGCAGCTGTTCGAGACCGGCTGATCGGCACTCGTGTGCGTCAGCTTTTCCGTTGAATCGGCGCGGCAGGGCGTCGGGTCGACGGCGTCCTGTTGTTTACCGGAAACCAACAGCAAGCCGCTTCGCGCCGGGGCGTTGTACTGCACCGGTTTGCGGCGCCACAACCCGCGGACTGCAAACCAATTCGACGGCTCGCGCATTCGCTCCCGCTGACAAACAAAAGCCGGCTTGAGAGGCTGTTCCGGTTTGGGAGAATGCATGTGCGAGGAGGGGGGAAGCGTCCGCAAGGCGAAAAAAGTTCGCGCGTGTTTCGTCGCAAAATGCACCTGTCTGTGAAAAAGATTGCGCTGCTCGTATCATTGTTTTAGTTTTCAAGTGTTATCAGAAAAAGGCGTAATCAGGCGGTCAAAGGCACAAAATCAGCCGTTTCGAAGCGGCTAATGTCTTATCAAACTTTTGCTTATCTTGGAATTTTGGGATCAACCTGTACAGGCACATGACGTTGGTTGGTGGAAATTTGGACAGCGACAACACCGTTTTGGTGGTCGATGACAACAAAGTCAACGTTGGAATCATCCGCCAGATGCTGCGGCGTCGCGGATTTTCCGTGCTGACCTCGGACTCCGGAGCCGAGGCGCTGGCCATTGCCCGCAAAATCAAACCAGGCATTATTCTGCTGGACATCATGATGCCGGACATGGATGGGTTTGAAACCTGTCGACAACTGAAGAACGACGCCGCCACGGCCGACATTCCCATCATTTTTCTTTCGGCGCTGGACGACACCGACAACAAAGTGCACGCCTTTGAAGTGGGCGGTGTGGACTACATCACCAAACCATTCCAGAAAAACGAAGTGCTGGCGCGTGTGGACGTGCACCTGCGCATGCGGCGGCTGGAGATGGAGCAGCGCCGCAATATTGAAGAACTGAGCGAGCTGAACGAAGAAAAAGACAAGATGATGCAGATTGTCTCACATGACCTGCGTTCGCCGCTGGGCGGAATCAAAGGTCTGGCGGAGATCCTGCGCGACGGGGAAGAGTCGAGCGATCCGGCAACGGTGCGCGAATTTACAGCTATGATCTGCGATTCTGTCGAGTCCCTGATCGGATTGGTCAACGACTTGCTGGACCTGGCCAAGATTGAATCGGGCGCCATGTCGCTCAATATTTCACACTATGAAATCCGCGAACTGCTGCTGCGCTGCGTCGAGTCGATCCAGATGATTTCGCTGAAAAAAGGCGTCCGGATTGACATGGATTTCCCCGACGACGAAATCATGGTGCACGGCGACAGGCCGAAGATGATGCAGGTTGTCAACAACCTGCTGTCCAACGCCGTCAAGTTTACGCCGCACGGACAGCAGGTGAAAGTCTCGGTGAGTCTCAAAAACGCGGACACAATCGAGATTGTCGTGGCGGATACGGGAATCGGCATCCCGCAATCGATGATGCCGAACCTGTTCAACAAATTCGGCAAACACCAGCGCGAAGGCACCAACGGAGAAAAAGGCACGGGCCTCGGCATGCCGATCGTCAAGCGCTTTGTCGAGCTGCACGGCGGCGTCGTGCACGTCGTCAGCGAGGTGGACGAGGGCACCACCTTCACCATTACCCTACCAAGAGAAGCCGCCGAAAGCGCGGCGCACTGAACCCGGGATCAAAGACTCCAGCCGGGTTCCGCCCCTCCGGAGCCAGAGAACGACAGAACAATCACGTTGTCAAGTCGAGAGATTTAGTCGGTCAGATTGGCGCCGAGCATCTGCGGTGAGCAGAACCAGCGCAATGCGGCGTGCAGCGGGTGCAGCCGGTAGGTGCTGATGCATGCGATGGCGCCCGGCTCGAATTCAATCTGCAGGCGTCCGTCGGCGCTCAGCGCGGCGGCCAGAATGCTGATGAGCGGGTTGTGGCTGACAAGCATGACGCAGGAGTGAAGTCCGTCCAGTTCGCGCAGCAGATCGAGCGCTTCGTCGCAGCGATTGAGCGGCCGCAGGCGCGCATCGAATTCAATGACGCTGCAGGGCCAGACGGCGGCCAGAATCTCGGCCGTCCGGCGTGCGCGGACGTAGGGGCTGCTGATAATGTGCGGCGCTTCCAGCTCGGCGGAGCGCAGGCGTTTGGCGGTTCGCAGCAGTTTGGCTTTGCCGATCGGCGTCAGCTCGCGTTCGCGGTCGTGCGAATAACGCGCAGGCGACTCGGCCTCGCCGTGACGGGCCAGGTAGAGAGTGTGCATCGTCAGCGCGCCAGCGTCAGGTGAATGACCACGCCCGGTTCAACCTGCTCGCCGGAAGCCGGGAACTGGTCGATAATTGTGCCGCTCGTAAAGGGACTTTCCTCGGTGCTTTGATTGACAAAGCCGAGCGTCAGGCCGGCGGCATCGAGGATCTGTCGCGCTTCCGGCAGGGTTTTGCCAACGAAGTCTGGAACCTCGACGAACTGGATTTCCGGCCCGAGGCTGACGACCAGATCGATCTTGTCGCCGCTGGAAAGTTTGTTGCCCGCGGGCGTGCTCTGGGAGATCACAACGCGCGCATCGAAGCGCTCGCTGTGAATGAAGTCGATATCGCCGATCTGCAGGCCGAGGCGCAGCAGCTGGATGCGCGCTTCGCGCAGGGGAGTGCCGACGATCTGCGGCATTTCGAGGTGATCGGGGCCGCGGCTGGCGACGAGATACACTGCGCGTCCCGCTTTAACTTTTTCGCCTGCGTGCGGCGTTTGGCTGATGACCTGTCCGGCCGGAATTTTCTGGTTGTTGAGGCGTTCGGAGATGACGGGGTTGAGGTTGAATTTGCGCAGCTCGTCCATGGCGTCGAGTGTGTCGGTGGAGACGATGTCGGGAACTGTTAACAAATCATCGGAGCCGACATATGCGGGCATTACGAGGTAGTCAAAAGTGAGCGCAATCAGGAGGACCGTTCCCACCAGTGCGCCGATTAAAATCCAGTAAAATTTCTGTTCTTTTTTGTTGCGCTCCGCGGCGGCTTCGGGTTTGTGCGAATTATTGCGCGCGGCTTTTTCCCTGGCCTCGATCTCGCGCATCATTTGCTCGACGTTGTTGGTCGGCTCTAAGGACATAAGTATACTTTTGATCCCGGTTGAACACAGATTTGATGCAATATACGAAGAAAGCATCAGGAGTTACGGCCCTGCTGCGTATCTTGCATCTCTGATTAAACAACATTCTGCGCGGCTGCAAGGGCTGCGCGCATTGCAACACTGCTACATGACATCGATTAGCAACGAGTACACGACAGTAAAACAGATTCCGGATTACAAAACAGCCCTGGACAAATTTGCGCTTCATCTGCGGGACGAAGCGGAGCGCTACGTGTTGACGACGCATGTCAATTCCGACGGCGACGCAATTGGTTCACAATTGGCGCTTTATCACGTTTTGCGACGCAACGGCAAACAGGTGCTGATGATTAACCCGTCGCCGGTTCCGGAGAACATGATGTTTCTGCGCGACGCGGATCGCATACGCGTGGTGGATGAGTCGCGCGATGCCGCCGAAATTCGCGGGGCGGACCGCATTGTCGTGCTGGACGTCAATTCGCCGCGTCGCCTTCCGGGCCTGGAACCCCACATTATCAATTCCTCCGCGCACAAAGTTGTCATTGATCACCATCTGGATCCGACGGACTTCGCGGACGACTATCTGGTCAACACGGACGCCGTCGCCACGAGCGAAATTCTGTGCGATCTGTTTGCAAGAATGAACGTCAGCCTGGAGGAGCCGGAGGCCGCGGCATTATACACGGCGATAATGACCGACTCGGGGAACTTCCGCTTTCCACGCGTCGACGCGGCACTGCATCGCCGCATCGCCGATCTGATCGAAGCGGGCGCGTCGCCTTTTGAAATGTACGAGCAGGTGTACAATCAGGGCAGCCTGGAGCGCACGCGGTTGCTGGGGCGCGCACTGGCGGGCATCGAGCTTTATCACGCCGGACGCGTGGGCGTCATGCGCGTGACGGCGGCGATGAACGGGGACAACTATCCCGACGGCTCGATGACGGAGGGATTTGTCAACGAGATTCTGGCGCTGCGCGGCGTGGTTATCGGCGCGCTGATCACGGAGCGCGACGGCGAAATCAAACTTTCGATCCGCTCCAAGGGCCGACGTCCGATCAACGAACTGGCGGCGATGTTCGACGGCGGCGGGCACATGAATGCCGCCGGCGGGCACGTGATCGGAGGAGCGATTGACGACGTTGCGGCCGACTTTGTGGAGCGTTCCGCAGCATACGTACACGAACGCGCCGCGTCGGTTTGAGCTTTTCCGGCAGGACAACTGAAAACAAGGCCATAAAACTGAACAGCCGCCCGCCATCACACGATGGCGGGCGGCTGTTGTTTTTCAGCCTGTTGACAGACTTCCGGCTCAGGACATCGACTGCAGGACATGTTCGATGACCTGCATGCCTTCTTCCAGCTCGGCGTTGCTGATGTTGAGCGGCGGGCGGAAGCGCATGGAACGCTCGCCGGACGCGATCATGAGCAGGCCTTTTTCCATGCAGGCTTTGGCAAATGCGCCGCGCTGCTCGTTGCTCGGCAGGTCAAAGGCGCAGAACAGGCCGCGCCCGCGCGGGTTCGACACCAGATTCGGGTGCGTCTGCGAGAGGCTCTGCAGTTTCTGCAGCAGGCTGGAGCCGAGCGTGGCCGCATTCTGCACCAGGTTTTCATCATCGATGATTTCCAGGTAGCGCGTTGCGCGCACCATGTCCGTCAGGTTGCCGCCCCAGGTGGAGTTGATGCGGCTGGAAGCATGGAAGACATTCTTCTCGACTTCGTCGACGCGCTCGCCGGCCAGAATGCCGCAGACCTGCATCTTCTTGCCGAAGGACATCAGGTCGGGCTGAACACCAATACCCTCGTGCGCCCACATCGTACCGGTAATGCCGACGCCGGTTTGCACCTCGTCGAAAATCAGCAGGGCATCGTTTTCCAGGCAGAGCTGTTTGACGGCCGCCAGAAATTCCGTGCGGAAGTGATTGTCGCCGCCTTCGCCCTGGATCGGCTCAACGATCACCGAAGCGATGTGATCGCGATGTTCAAAGAAGGCCTGCTTGATGGCGTCCAGCGCCATTTGTTCTTCCTGCATCACCTGCGCCAGATTGGCCTCGTTCAGCGGAAAGCGCACAGCCGGGTTGTGGATGCGCGGCCAGTCGCCGAACTGCGGGAAGTACTGCGTCTTGATCGGGTCGGTGTTGGTCAGCGACATCGTGTAGCCGGTGCGTCCGTGAAAGGAATTGCGAAAGTGCATCGCCATGTGGCCGCGCTCGGATTTGTAGCCCTTTTTGAAGTTGTGCTGTACCTTCCAGTCAAAAGCGGTTTTAAGGGCGTTTTCCACCGCCAGTCCGCCGCCTTCAATATAGAAGCTGTACTTGAAGTGATCGGGCACCGCCAACTCGAAGAAGGTCTTGACAAAAACCGCCATGACCTCGGTGTAGAGGTCGGAGTTGGACGGTTTGTTGATCGAAGCCTTGCCCAGGTACTCGATGAATTCCGGGTTGTTGAGTCCCGGGTGGTTGACGCCAATCGGCATCGAGGCAAAACAGGTGAAAAAGTCGAGGTATTTGCGGCCGTTGCGCGCGTCGACCATGTACGAGCCTTCGCTCTCGTCCAGGTCCAGCACCATGGCGAACCCGTCCGCGAGCATGTGTTGTGAAAGCACCGTGTGTACGTCATTGGCCGCTACGGCAAAGCGCGGCTTGTATGAGGAGCTCATATATTGTTCCTTCGATATGGATGTATCGAGTTGTCGAAAAGATGTGAAATTGTTGTGTCGCTTCGGTCCGGGCCCAGCTTCAGACATCCGGAACAACTGCGGTTCGGAGAGGGAGCAGCGCCGCAATCAGGTGTGCGTCGTTCGCCGAAGAGAGAGATAGCCCGTTGGAGTCTGGATTTGAACGAGTGCGCGATGGATGGCCAGTCCGCCCAAAAAGGATCCGCCGCGGATGGTTCCGCGGACGATTGAAACGGAGGCATGTAGTGTTCGCATTCGCATGGCGCAAGATACGTCGGCGGCCGCCAGAAGTTCAAATCAGAATGTGCTGCTTTTTTTGTTGTGACCAAATGTTGTCCGCCGGATTATCAACTCCAAACACGGTCATACATGCCTTTACAGGATTCTATTGACGAATAGATTCAACGTGCAGCAGTCGTAATTCCCGCAATTTTCGTTCCCGTAGCGACGGGCGCCGGCAAGCGTCCGCCACTGATGCGATTTTGACAAAAAATTGGTCGGGGAGCGTGAAAGGCGTGAATTTGAATCAATATTTCCATAACTTATTGGTTTGCTCCGCAGAGCGCGATTGGTCCTTTCAGCACGCTAAATCTGCAAATAACTGAGTGTACAGATATACACAACCGTCATTCCCCGAGGAGTTACCTAGATGAGTGTAACCAAAGCTTACAAACCCCGATTTCAGCACTATGTTATCATGCTGGCAATTCTGATCGGGGTAATGTACTGGTTCCAAAGCGCCCTTGTTTCCGAAGCTGTGCTGATGTTTGTCCAGTCTCAGTTCAAACCTGAAAAGAGTGAGCTGGTCAATTTCAACGGCGTCTGGGCTACGCCATCCAAAGCCGGTGAAGAGCACATCGGTGAAGAAGTTCAGAAAGCCTACATCGATCAGGAATACTTCTTCGACTTTACCAGCGTTGAACGCCTGGAGAAAGAACACGGCTACAATAAAGGAGCGGGCGAGTGGATTGTGCGCGCGCCCAAACTCGGGGAAGAGGCCATCGTTCTCGAACCCTATGGCTTCCTGCCTCTGTCCTTTATTCTCGGCGTCCTGGCCGCTTTCCTCGTTACCATTATCCTGCCGACCTCGCTCGGTCTGGTCAGTCAGAAAGTCTATCGCGAGGTCTACAACACCAAGGCCAAGATCCGTTTGCAGACGGGCTTCAACAATGACATCGTTGAAGTGCTGACCATGCGTAACAGCGATCTCGCAAAACTCTTTGAACAAAATCCCGAATACGTTAAAAACGTGTTCCGCACCGTCTGGAATCGCACAATTCCCGAAGACGAGCGCACCGGTTCCAACGGCCCCGCTGCATTTGACAAGTTCTTTACCGACGATGAAGACGTCGCCTCCTTCCGCAACCAGATTCTGCTGGGACGTATCAAGGAAGTGATGTCGGAAGTGATCGTGACGGAAATCGAGGACGTCCGCGCCGCGCGCGACTACCAGAAATTCCACCTGCGCATCTTCCCGGGTCTGCGTCTGTACATGGTGCACCACTTCTCGCACAAGTACTCGAACATCGTGACCGGTTTTGCCTACGGTGGCGCCGCATTCCTGATTATCGCCGTTGGTATTCGCGGTCTGAAGTTCATCCCGGCTACGCGCCCCTCGCTGATCTTCTTCGCTATCCTCATGGAGTTCACCATGCTTTCGCTGCTCGCCATAACGCTGTTCTACACGGAAGGCGAAGAGCGCATGGATAAAATGCTCAAGAAGATGGAAGACGCCAGCAAGAACCAGCTCGAATCGCTTAATCGCCTCGCTACGGACATGCATTCTATGGCTTTGGCCTTTGAAGGCGGTACGTCCGAGCTGATGAAAGCCAAAGTGGAAGAAGCCGTCAGCGAATATCTGCAAAGCCAGGACAACGTTCAGTCCGCTGTGGCCCATGCCATTCGCGACAAACTCGTTGTCAGCATCAACAACTCGCTCCCGTCCCAATAAGCCGGGCAGGCGAGTGTGAAAATCGATATCCCGCCAGGGAATATGGGGTCGCAGGTAAATGCCTTGCGACCCTTTTGTTTTTCTGCCAGGTTTGTGGCGCAGGCAAGGCCCCGGAACCGCGTCACTTGTCGGGGTGTTGCAGCATACATGCCAAAATGCAGGGCTTACCAGAGCGTCGAAATGCTTGTCGGTCAAAGCGGTCGTACAACTGTAACACAGACTGTGTCCCCGTGTTTGAATGGTGAAACTTCGGCCAACCGGGGGCTGACGATCTCCGGAACGGCATGCAAGCGGAACCTCGTCTGACGGGACCGGCAGCCTCCCCAGCCCGTATCTCCAGCGCACTCGTCTATTTCCCAATGTCGTACGGAAGCACAATGCCAAATTTTTCGCACCGATGGCTTGCCCGATTCCTTACCTTTTCTTTGCCTCTTTGTCTGATTTTTTGTTTGTCGGCGGGTGCGTATGCCCAGGTCGGCATAACAACCGACGACAGTGGAATGACCATCGAGGTCAGAACCGCGCCGGCGCACGTCCAGCTTGAAGACGGCAAGTTCTTCCTGCGGCTGGATGAACAGCCGCACGTGATTCAGTCGCCGGCTGCAAGCGCGGAATCACTCGGTTTTGAACAAGCCGACAAGTCTTCCAGCCTGATTCTCGGTGACAAACAAAAGAAAAATGGAGCCGCAAGCGGCGACAATCAAGCCTCAGGCGGCCGGCGGACGAGCGATGGAATTAATGGCGATCTGTACGGCCATCCCGTTTTGGGCGGCCAGGATGAATTTTCTTTCGTCATAGCTCTTCCGTCCGACGAAGCGCCGCAGATCAAAACCGACTTCCTCGCCGCAGTCCCGATCCCGGGGTTGCAAATTGACGACGCACACTCACCGGACCTGCTTGCACTGGACCATCGGCCGACATTCCACTATCTGGGCGTGCAGCGCGGCGTGCATCTGGGCGTAATAAAGTTCAGGCCCTACATCGTCGCGGAAACGGAAGCGCCGATGTCCTGCACACACACGCGCATCCGCGTCGACTTCGGCCGCAAGCTGAGTGGAAAGCCCGTAGCGGACCTGCGCCTGCTGACGCCGGTGCTGAATGCCGTTCAGGCGCCGCGCATGGCCGAAGCCCGCAACTACAAAGACCGCGAAACGGACCGCATCCTCAACGGCGACTTCTCCTGGTTCTCCGTCGAAAATCCCAACGTCAAACTGCTGACCGAACGCGACGGAGTCGCCGGCATCAGCCTGGGCGAACTCGGCGCAGCGGGACAAGATTTACTCGGCCGCGACGCAGCTTTCCTGCGGCTCTACTACGACGGGGAGGAACAGGCGCTGGCTTATGTGGACGACGGCGACGGCCGCACCTCGGCCGCTGATGTGATCTACTTTTTCGGTCGGCGCAGCACGGGAGACACGACCTATTTTGACGTGCACAACACACACGCCGGTTACTACCTGACCTGGGTGGAGGAAGGCGCGCCGGGACTGCGCTACGACGCATTTCCGCAGGTGGAAGAGACCGCGCAGGACGTGATTGATGTGGTAATCAACCGCCACATTGAAGAAGACCATTTTTACAATGTGGCCGATGTGATCGTAGGGCTGCCGCACACTGTAAACCTGCACCGCACGGAACACGTGGAGGGCGAAGGCTGGTTCTGGCAAAACTTTGGTCGCGGCAACTCATTTGCGCAGCTGGTGCCGGTGACTCCGAGCGAGCGCGAGGGCAGCGTTGTGGATTTTGTCTTCCGCTACAAAACGATCAGCGACGATCAGAACTACTCGCCGGATCACTTACTGGAATTCACGGTCAACGAGGAAGTGCGCGGGTCAGAGCTGTTCAACGGTTATCGCAATCGCGAATGGACGGCGCGCATCAGCAGCGACTCGGTTCTGGCCGGCGTCAACATGATGAAGGTCAACTCGCTGGGCGCGCCGGAATCGCGCGACGAACCCGGCTACGTCGATCTTTCGGCTGTCGACTACCTGGCCGTACGCGGCCGCGCCAAGGCGTTTGCCTGGCAGGGCGGCGCCGACTTCAGCGTGCCGCTTTCCAACCAGAGTGAACGCCTGGTGATTCCCGGTTTCAATGACCGCAGCGTTTTTGTCATCGACTCGAGCAACAAGTTGTTTGCGGCCATGCAGGCGCAGAAAGCGGGCGTGTCTGTCCGCGCCGGCGCGCGTGCGGGGACGACGCCAGGCCGCAGCATCTACATCAACGATATTCAGCTGCTGTACGACAACGAGGCGGGCGAGGTCGCCGCGGTGCTGGAAAACGGCGTTGCGCGGCGCATCGATGTGGCCCTGGTGCAGCAGACGCTGGCCGCGGCGCAGAACGGCGATGCATTTGTGCTGCTGTTCAACAGCCCCGACGAGCCGAGTTTCGCTTTCCGCGAGTCGGCGCAGGCGCTTGGCGCCGACATTTCCGACCTGAACGCCGGAGCGGCCTGGATGACCGCGGCCGTCAAAGGCGGGCATACAATCGTGCGCGGCGGCCGCGACAATGTCGTGGCATCCTGGTCCGGATTTCTGGTTCATTCCGCCGGCAAATCTTTCGAGCTGGCCCTTGGACTTCCGGCGGGAAGGGAGCACACGATCATGGCCACGGATGCCGCCCATCTGGAAAAACCGCTGGTGGAAGCCGTCGGGCAGCGCGACCTGCGCCTGACGGACATTCGCGCCGATCTGGTTATCATCACCCATTCAGTCTTCCGCGACGAAGCGGAGCGACTGGCGCAGTACCGCCGCGAACACAACGACCTTGAAGTGGCGGTTTTTGACGTCGACAACATCTACACGCAGTTCAGCCACGGCCGCAAGTCCCCCTATGCGCTCAAAGACTTTTTGCGTTTTGCCTACGAAAACTGGCCCGCGCCCGCGCCTGAGGCGCTGATACTCTTTGGTGATGCTTCCTGGGATCCGCGCAAAGTCGCCGATTTTGCGGTGAAAACCGACTTTGTACCCAGCTACGGCCTGCCGGTGAGCGACTACTGGTACTCGCTGCTCGACGGGCCGGACATCGTGCCCGATATGATGGTCGGGCGTATCTCCGCTGAAACAGCGGAAGAAGCCGCCGTGATCGTCGACAAAATCATCGAATACGAAACCCACGAGCCGCACCCCTGGCAGAAAAACTTCCTGTTTCTGGCCGGCGGCAATTCGGAATCGGAGATTCGCGGATTCCGCAATGAGGCCCTGGTAGTGGCGAACAGGCACGTGACGTCCTCGCCGCTCTGCGGCACGATCGACACGGTTTTCAAGGCCAATGCCTCGGCCGTTTCGACGTCCCAGGGACGCGTGATTCGCGACAAAATCAACTCCGGCGCGGTCTGGGTCAACTACGTGGGGCACGCCGCCCCGACAATTTTTGATATGGACTTCGGCGACGCGGTTGAACTGAACAACGGCAACCGCTATCCGATTCTGGCGACATTCTCATGTCAGACGGCCGCTTTTGCGGACCCCGCCGTCGTCGCCAAAAACGAAGAGTTCGTCAGAGAAAGAGGTCGCGGCATGGTCGCCGCCCTCGGGACGACCGGTTTCGGCAACGTGTCGTCCGACAATCTGCTGTTGGAAGGAATGCTCGACGGCGTTCGCTTTGAAAAGGCGCGCCGACTGGGCGAGGTCATAATCGCAGGCAAACTGGACATCCTCATTGCCAGTGAAAAGCAGTCGCAGGATCCGTTTTCCGACGTCGTTCCGGTCATCTACAACACGGTGATGCAGTACTCGCTGCTCGGCGATCCCTATCTGGAGCTGCCGATCGACACGCTGCCGAACCTCTACATGTTGCCCGGAGACGTGAAAGTCGTCAACAGCTTCGGCAACCGCGCGATTTCCGAAAAAGACGGCCGCGCCCATGTGTCGGCGCTGGTGCGCAATGCCGGAGTGTACATCACGGATTCGATCATCGTGCGTTTGCGGCACCGCTACGAGCAGGAGACCTTCGAGTACATCGATACCGTCGACCGCCAGTGTTTTCCGCGACTCTTTGAATGGGATGTGACCGTTGAAGGGCGTCCGGGGCAACACCGCCTGACGATCGACATGGACCCGTGGTCCGATCTGAACGATATTGACCGCTCGAACAACCGCTTTGAACTGACGTTTTCCGTTTTCCCCGAAGGCGTGATTTCACTCGATCCGCTGCCGCACTGGAGCGTCGCGCCCGAAGAGCCGGTGTTCCGCGTCATGACGCCGCGCGACTACACAAACTTCCAATACGAGTTTGCGCTGTCGACTTCGCCTGACGAAAGCGAGGTCTTTCTGCGCGCCGACCCGGCCGAGGCCGTCGGTGAATTCTACACGGAGTGGCGTCCGGGCATAACGCTGGAAACCGACAAGTCATTCTGGATGTTTGCGCGCACGATCCTGAAAGAGGGCAACAAACCGGGCGACTGGCTGATCATTCCCTTTGTGACGCGCCGCACCAACAACAGCGAACTTTCGCAGGCGACCCTGCGCAGCGCTTCGGATTTTGCCGGTCTGGAGAGCAGCTTTGAGAGCGTACCGGCGGCCGATTCCGTGCTGCTGACGGCGCGCAATCTGACAGTTCCGATCAACGTGACGGCCTCGGGCAGTTTTACCACGCGCCGCATCCGCGTGCAGGTCGGCGATTCGCTCTACATCGACGACGAGTTTGTGCGCGGCGTTCACGTTTTCATCTTTCCGCGCGGCAGCGACGAGGCGCGCTACTACAAACGCTTCGACATCTACGACTCCGACTCGCTGCTGATCCGCGAGCTGCTGACCGTGCTGCAAAGCGAAGTCCAGCCGGATGAAACGCTGCTGCTGGCCAACTGCGACGAGACATGGCGCAGAATCCGCGACTTCGGCTACATCGACGAATATCGCAACACGCTTGAACTGCACGGCGCGCAGTACGCCGACTCGCTCGACGTATCCAGTTCGTATATTCTGTTTGCGCACAACGGCGCCGCGATCCACGAAGAGTGGCGCGACGGATCGGTCGACCCGACGCCTTTGACCTACTCCGGAGAACTGGAACGCTTTGCCGAGAAGTACACGCTGACCACGCCGGTATTCGGCCCGGCGCAGGACTGGCAGCGCTTTGTGCTGGACGCATTCGGCGATCCCGACGCGCGGTGGACGGTCGAGGTCTTTGGATCCTCGGATCCCAACCTGCCGTTCAGCTCACTGCTGCTGGCTGAAGGACCGGCGGTCGACCTGGACTTCATTGACGAGTCGACTTTTCCCTGGCTGCGGTTTGAGGTGACGGTTCGTCGCGGCAACGTCGGCGGCGATCTGAATATCGGCAATGTGGCTGTGGACTTTGTTCCCGAAGCCGAGCTCGCGCTTGTGCAGTCGGCTACCGCTCTGCAGACGCATGTGCTGCGGCGGGGCGAGCAAAATGGGATTGAGGTGGCTGTTGAGAATCTTTCGCCGCGCGCAACCGCCCGGCCTTATAATCTGGACGTCGTGGTCCGGCCCGCCGATGCGCAAAGCGGGACCACGCGAACGCTGACGTTCAACAATGGAGAACTGGCCCCGACGGCGCGCTGGAATGGCGGTCGCACCTTTGAGACGGAAGATCTGGCCGTTCTGTCGGAAGTGCTGTTGACGGTCGCTCCGTCGCGTCTGGAACTCGAGCTGTACAGTTTCAACAACGTCCATCAGCTGGACGATCTGGAGGTCATCAACGACGAGACCGATCCGGTGCTGAAGGTCTACGTCGACGGCGAAGAGTTTGTGGAGGGCGTGTACGTGCACAACCGGCCGAGGGTCCGCGTGGAGCTCTACGACGACTCACCGCTGCCCGTGCTGGACGAGGAGAAGTTGCAGATCGAGCTGCGCCTGCGCGGTCCGTTTCCCGAGGCGACCTCGACGATGCGCAACTACACGCTGGATGTTGTCAATGACGAAAACGGCCTGAAACTGGTCGCGGAGTTTGATGCGCTGCTGGAGACCGGGGACAACCGCCTGTCGATTGTCGGTTTTGACCCGACGGGCAATTCCACGAGTTCAACGCTCAACCTGATCGTCAGCTCGCGCGCCGAGATCGGCAAACCGCTCGTGTCGCCCAATCCAATCAACGACGTGCTTACGGTGCGTTTCAGCCTGGTCGACAATTTCCTGCCGACGACGGGCATGCTGGAGATTTTCGACAATCTGGGGCGTCGCGTCGGTTCGCTGCGCTTTGATCCGGCGGTGGGCGCCAACGAAGTTCAGTGGAATATGCGCGGCGGACGACAGGAGCTGGTGGCGCAGGGGAGTTACTTCCTGCGGGTACACGTTTTGGGCGGTTCGGCCATTCTGTACAGCGAGACCGTTCCGATCATTTTCATACCCTGACGATGTTACGCATCGGCACGTCGCGGTTCCGGCGGCGTCGAGCGGGACAAACTGCCGCAAAAACTGTTTCCGTTTGGTAACGTGGGCATGCGGCGCGCGCACGAATGACTCGTTCGACCTCAAAAAAGAGTTGCTGCAAAGACCCTGCCGATGTACATTGGGTTTAGTCGTATTCAAATAGTCAGTGCATTGATGACAACCCGCCCGGTTTTCCCCGAATTTGGCGGGTTCCGCTCAACGTTTGTTTGTTTAAGGCTTCGACGATATTTCGGTCGAACAAGAAGCTTGATACACCGCTTTCCCGGCGGGGCACGACATCCAGGCAGGTTGTAAGGCAAAAACCTGGAGCTGCGAACAAATAAAAATGACTATACGACGTGTTTGTCCGTTGCCTGAGCCAAATGTACGGGCACAGGAGTTGGATACATGAAATTGTTTGGATGGACGGTTTCAGGCATTCAACGGACAATTGCACTTGCCGCTCCAGATGTGTCTCCCGGCTTCACGCGCCGTAGTCCGGGGGTTTCGGTTCAGCGCGTACGTTGATCTGCGCATGTGGTAATGGCGGCAAGTGATGGCGGACGGGTCCGGTTGGCGGCCCGTCCGTTTTTTTTTACCCCGCCGAATAGACCGCCTTTTCCGTTCGGTGTTAACCGTTGTGCGCCGCGGGAATTCTGACCGCTTTGAGGTCCGTCGTTGCACTCCGGCCTCAGGCTCGCTTGACTTCTTGTTTGTCACCGGGATTCAAACCCAAAGTCTTTGAGTCTGTTGACAATCTCCGGGTTCAAAACCCGCAGCCGGTTTCAGGTCTCAGGCCTGAGAGTTTTAAACCGGCCTGAAATACAACAACTTCAAGCCGGAAAACGGACTGTAAGTCTTCCGGCCTGAAGTATGTTTGATGCTGTTTGTCTGCGTACAAGATGTTGACCTGAAGCCGCCGGATCAAAAGTTGGAGCCTGTTTTTTTGCTCGGGCCCCAGGCGTTTTAAGCCTGCTTTAAACCTGTTTTTGACATGGGGCCCAGGTGTTTAAGACCGGCTTTTAACTCTTGTGTTTTCAACTCGATGGTAAACAAAAGCAAAAAAGCAAGCCGCCCGCCGCATCGGTGGAGGCGAAGCGCCCTCGGGAATATCCGCACATGTTTAAGTTGCCGCGCGGGAGTTTAACAATGTTAAAACGGCGAAGTCAGGGTGACCGTGAAACCGAAGTCGTCGCCGAGGGGGCCGCTGAGCGTCCAGCCGGCGTCAAAACCCAGGAAGATCACGTTGCTGATGAAAATGGGGATTTTACCGATGCCGATGCCCGCCTCCGTATGCACGCGCTCGTTCATGCCGACGTAGGCGGGGACAAGGCCCGCCGTCGATTCCTGTTCGTACAGCCCGCTGTTGACAAACAGACTGAGGTCCAGTCCGCGTCCGTCGTAGGTCGGCAGTCCCAGAACGCGCCACCAGAGGTCGCTGAAATTGTGACGCACAAACACCGCGGCATAACTTGTGCCGCCGAAAAAGCCCGGTCCGCCCGTGGCAAACTGATCGATGCGACCCAATGCACTTAACTTTGTCGGCATGATAAACTGATACTGCGTCGGTGTATTGTTGTCGGCAATGCCGGCCTTGACCGCCACCTGCAGCGTCATCGGATTGTAGCCGGTGCTGAATGTCGGAAGCAGGGCGCGCATGCCGCCGTCCAGCACGCGGAAACGTTCGCCCGTGGCTGTATTTTCGGCGTAGTGCGCCTCAATTTGTGCGCTGATTTCCGGCCGTAGATTTGTTGAAACCTGCACGTTAACATCGTAGTTGCCCCAGGTGGCCGTGGCCCGCAGCACGTCGTATTCGCCGTCGACAATGGCCGGGTTGCCGCGGAAAGAACCGTCCGTGGCGGGCGAGTTTGAAGCCGATACCAGGCCGGAGCGCTGTGTCCTTGCCATGGAGAAATGACGTTGGCGGCCGTAGCCCGTGCTTAACAGGAGCTCGTCCTGCCGCAATGACAAGCCGGCGTCCCAGCCGTGACGTTCAAAATAGTCGTAGTGGTCCTGACTGAACAGCGCAGCCAGAACCGTGTTGCCTTCCGAAAAATAGGTGTCGTGATCCGGATGCGGCGAGAGCGAGGCAAAGGCCATGCCCGCCACCCAGAGATTGCCGCTGTCCCAACTGGCCAGCCGCGCGCTCAGCGCCGCCGCGCCGTAAAAATCTTTGCTGCCGAAGCCGTACTGCCCGCTGAGCGACAAGCGGAAGGGGTCGTAGGCGGCGTTGACATCCAGTCCGGGCACAAAACCGCCGACTCTGTTAAACACAAGCGTCGGGGCAAAGTCGTAGCGGAACTCGGCTTCGTCCAGCGGATCGCCCGCTTCAATTTTGGCTTCTTTAACCAGGCTGTCAACCTCGCGATACATCGACTCTTCGCGCTGACTTAAACGCGCGGGCGAGTTGCGGTCCCAGAATTCGGCCGTGCTGGAATCGGCCTGCGGACTGACGCTGAAAATCTGTTCTTTCCGGTAGATCGAATCGGGCAATGCGCCGTTGACTTCGATGTCCTTGTAGAAACTCGTGGCCGTTAAACGTCCGCCGACTTCGGCGATGCCGCTGATGATGTTAACCGCGCCGGAACCCGCCGTGTTGAGATAGGTCGGCGTCCAGATGCTGTCGGCCACCTCCCCGAACTTCTGATGAAAACTCAGGTCCGTGATGTAGCGAATGGCCGTGCCGGCGCTGGGACGCGCGCGTACTTCAATCAGATCGTAGGTGCCGCTGACAATTGTCATATCGCCGACAAAGCCGGGAAAGAGGTCGGAATACGGTTTAAAGTCCAGTGTCCATGCGGTTTGCCCGCCGAGGTTGCGGCGCTCCTTCAAGGTGAATTCGTAGGAGTCGAGCGCGTCGTCGGCCAGCGGAGTTGTGATAATCGCATTTGAAATGTGGAAGCGTTCTTCGTAGAAACTGAAGAAATTGGTAATGGCGAGCAGGTTGTTGTCGGGCGCGACGTTGGCCGACTGGCGGCGCTGTTCTATTGCGATATGCGTGACGTCTTCTTCGTTGTCGCGCATCACGCGCGAAAAAGACTCGCGAATCTGAATGCGGTCCTTGTCTTCGATCTGCCCGAAAACATTGCCGTCTATTTCAAATGTCAGCTTGCTGTAGAGCAGGCCGTTAAACGTTTTAAGACGGCTGCGGTTGGCGCTTTTGCGCTGGATGGCGCGCCGCACAATCTCCTCGGCCGTCGGTTCGGCCGTCACGACGACTTCGCCCAGCGTGATGTCCGTCGGCGTGAGTTCAACGATAATTTCGGCGCCCGTGCTGTTAACATCCGCAATCGTTTTGGGCTCGTAGCCCAGCGAGGTAACGCGCAGTTGCAGCGGCAGGGAAGGAACCGTCAGACGAAACGAGCCATCGCTCAGGCTATAGGTGCCGCGCTCGTGGCTGACGGCGTAAACCGTGGCGCCGGGAATCGCCTCGCCTGTTGAGGCATTGCGCACAAATCCCGTGACGCTGTGATTTGTCTGCGCCCGCAGCGGAGTGTTAAGTCCGCCGGCGAGAGCCAAAACGGCGATTAAACACATTCTGGAAAGACAACGATGTGAAAGGGTGTCAATTTTGAGCATGCGGAAAATGTCGGCTAAAATGAGCGGATTGGCCGGGAGCATTCAAAACAAGGCCGCACTACGCAGCCAAAGGCCATTTGTTGCTTGTCCCGGAATTCGAAGTCTCAGAGACTCAAGTCAGCCGAAAAGTCGCTCATGCGCCTGTTTCATGTCCGTCAAAGAGGTGAAGACAGAGAAACACCCCAGCCAAAGCGACCGCCGGCCACCGGGCCGACGCCCCAGACGGCGTCGAGACGCAGAAACAGCACGTTGGAAAACGGCGTGGGAATGCGGCCTATCGCAAATCCGGCTTCTGAAAACCACTCGGATCCGCTCGACTTGAGCGCGCCGTCGGACGTGTTGCGGTAGTAGGCCGAGCCGCCCTGCACCGCCAACTCAATGCCGCGGTCGTCGAATTCCGGCAGGCCGAAAAGTCGCCAGACAAAGTCGGTGAAGTTGTGCTCCGCATATGCGCTGAGGTATTGCGTGCCGCCGACTTCACCCGTCGGCGCGGTGAAAAAGTGTCCGAAGTTGCCGAGCAGGCCAAAGCGATGCGGCAGGATGGCCTGGTACTGCGTCGGTGCGGCATCGCTCGTGATTCCGCCGCTGATGCGCCCGCGCAGCAGCATCGGCGCATAACCCGTGTAGAGCGTCGGCAGGGCAAAGTAGGCCGCACCCCGGATGCCGCGAAAGTCGCGGCCGTCGCGGTAGGCCTGGCCGTAAAAGGCGTCAACTTCCAGCGCTATGTCCGCGCCGCTGCCCGGAAAAGCCGGTTCGGTGTCGCCCCAGCGCAGCTGCGCCTGTAGCGTGCGGAATGCGCCCGGATCCGCCGGCAGATTGGCGCGGTAGCGCTCTTTCGACGTTTCGCTCACAACGGGAGAATTTTCCAGACTCGTCGAGAGCGAGTCCTGCCGCTCCTCGGCATAACGCAGGTCCAGTTCCAGGCCGTGATAGCCGGCCGCCAGGTTCAGGTCCCAGCCGTCGGCGCGGTAATAGTCGAAGAAGTCGGAGTGGAGCACCAGCGCGGACAGCGCGTTGAAAAACTCCGGATACGCCTCGCGTCCCGGCATGCGCGGCACATCGGTGAAAATTCCCGCGCCGACGCGCAGAAAAAGGTCGGTGGTATCGATCAGCCAGGTGCCGATGCTCGCCGAGCCGAAAGTCTTTTCCTGACCAAAACTGTAGCGCAGCGAGGTTTTGATTTCAATATCACCCGGTAAAAAGAGCGAGTTGACGCCGACGGCAAAACTCTCGACGCGATTAAAGTCCAGCAGCGGAATCACCGGTGAGTTGAAGGAAAACTGCTCGCCGATAGAAACAAAGTCGTCTTCGTCGGACTGCAGCAGGCTGTCGATTTCGGAGTAGATGCGCCGCTCGTCTTCGGTCAGCACGCCGATGGAGCGGTCCTGCCAGAACGACGTGTCGGCGGAATCGGCCGCGGCGGCAACGGTGATGGTCTTTTCGCGCTCAAACACGCTGTCGGGAATTTCCGGATTGACCGCCAGATTTTCGTAAATGCTCGTGGCGTTGAAATCGAGCTCAATCTCAATCGCACCGCTGATGACGTCGAGATGTGTTTTACCGCGCGTTTCCAGATAGGAAGGAAACCAGATGTCGTCTTCGATCTGCTCAAATTTCTGCGTGTACTGCAGATCGCGCACAAAAGGAATGGCCGATTCATCGCTGGGATGCAGGTCGGCCTGCACCAGCTGAAATGTTTCATTGACGATGTGCAGACTGCCTTCAAAGGTCGGGAAGAGCTCCGTGTCCGATTCGACGTCGATGACAAAAATGATCTGGCGGCCGCGTTTGATGCGCTCGCGGATGCTGAAGCGGTAGTAGGAGAGCGCGTCATCGGCAATGGGCGAGGTCAGTTCGGCGCCGGCTACTTCGATCACGTCGTCGTAGAAGTTGACGAACTCGGTTAACGCGACGAGGTTGTCGTCCTCGGCGATGTTGGCCGTCTGCCGGCGGCGCACGATTTCCACCTGGGTGCGATCTTCCTCGTAATCGCGGTAGACTTTGGAATAGGTTTCGAGGATAAACTCCTGGTTGCGCCGGTCGAACGGTTTGGCTTCGGCCTGGGCTTTGCGGCGCGCTTTGAGCGAGCGCTTTTGATCTTCCGGGGAAGGACTTCCGATGCGCAGACGTCCCAGTCCGCGCCCGTCTATGAGCAGCACCACTTTGGAATACAGCATGCCTTCGATGCCGCGCAGGCGCGCCAGGTTGGCCTGTTTGTTTTCGATGGTGCGCCGGATGATGTCTTCGGCGCTGAGCGGCGCGACGACATTGACGCCGCCGAGTTCAATGGCGACGGGCCGCAGGACAATTTCCAGCTCCAGGTTGGCGGGCGTCACGAGGATTTCACGCGGTTCGTGCGCAATCGAGCTGATCACCAGTTCAACACTGCCGTAGGGCGCGGTCAGTCGAAAAGCGCCGTTGGCCAGCGTGTAGGTGCCGTCGGACGTGCCTTTGATGCGCAGGGAAGCGCCCGCGATTTCCGCGCCGGACTCCGCGTCGACAACGCGTCCGGAGATCGTCATCTGCTCCGCGGCCGCGTCGTTCCGTGGCTGTGCCCGGAGGCCCGGGGCTTCCATCCCCGTGACAAACAAGAGAATCAGAAAAGAGAGTCGAAGTGCAGTTGTCATTGGGTCAACCCGGAAAAGTCCGCGTGAAACATCGGGAGGCAGGAGGAAATTGCGACGAATAAACACAAATCTACACCGAACGACGTCCGACGCGCAAATGTTGCACCGCGTTCCGCATTCTGCCTGAATTTTGCTAAATTGGCGCACGCCGTTTGTTTAATTCCGGCCGGCGCAGTCAGGAACATTTCAGGCATGAACGACCCCAAAGAACGCATCGAGACACGCAAGGAGCGCCAGGTAAAGTCGCGCGAAGAGGATTCCGTCCTGATTCGCGACGCCGTAGCCGGCGATCAACGAGCGTTCACGCAGTTGCAGAAGAAGTACTACCCGGCAATCGCCAACCTGATACGGCGGATGCTGCGCAACAGCGACGACGTTGAAGATCTGGTACAGGAAACCTTTGTAAAGGCGTTCCGGGCGATCGAGACGTTCAACCACGACTATGCCTTTTCCACCTGGTTGTACAAAATCGCCTCCAACCACTGTATCGACTTTCTGCGCAAGCGACGCCTCAAAACGTTTTCCATCGATCAACCGATCGAGACGCGTGACGGCGAAATGCGTTACGAAATTGCCGATGATTCCTGGTCGCCCGACGGTGAAATCCAGGACAGGGAAAAACTGCGCATACTGAACAAGGCGATAGAGGACCTGCCGGAAAAATACAAACGCGTCATCAAGCTGCGCCACGAGGAAGAGCTGGACTACCAGGAAATAGCCGACCAGCTTGGACTGCCCCTCGGGACGGTCAAGGCGCATCTTTTCCGCGCGCGGGCGCTCTTGTTCAAGAAGCTCAAAAACAAAGTGTACCATTTTTATCCGGACAGGTGATGCGCCGTCCGGAATGAGGACTGGAATGAAAGTTTGCCACACATTTGCCGGTTGTTTGCTGATTGGTTCCCTTGCAATTTTTTGTTTGCCAACGCACCTGAATGCGCAGAGTTTTGCGATCGGCGGAGGTCTCTCCACGCCGAGCGATGAAATCAACAACGTCTACAACTCCGACTTTGTGACCAAAGACGACTTCGTCGGCAATCTGCTGCGGCAGTCTTCCGGTTTTGGTCTCCACATCGGCAGCCGCCTCTACCTGGAGCTGGATGAGGAACTGGCCCTGGTCTTCGGAATCGCCCTGCACCGTTTTAACGAGTCGCGTCTGGACGTGTACGACGAAAACGGGGAGGAGCTGATCGCCGTGCTGCAGGCCACGCAAAACATTGTGCCGATTTCGGTCGGTCTCGACTATCCCGTTTACAAGGGTTTTGTGGGCTTCTACGTGGCGGGCGACCTGCAGTACAACTACATCTTCAACACCATCGACATCGTGCGCAACGACCTGGCTATTCCCTTTGTCGACGAGCCGACGAACAACCGCGTCGGCGCGAGCTTCGGCGCGGGCGTGGAGATCGATCTGGCGGCGGTGATTCTGGATCTGGGCCTGCGTTTCAACCACGCCAATATCATCGGCAAGGAAGACGACGAGGGCGACAAAACCTATCTGACTTTTAACCTCAGCGTACTTTTCGGTGAAAAAACCGAATCCGAATAATTATATTTGCCTCTGTTCCACCGGAAAGTTTTCACCGGGTACGAAGAAAATTTCCGGTCACACTCAGGTACACTGCTTTATCGCTACGGACAATCCGACGCGTACACGCGTCAGCCAGGCTGTACAACCGACAAAATGACGTCGTCGGATTGAGTTGATTCATGTCCGCCGTTTCCGGGCGGACGCCAGCTTTCCGCATCTGACCACCGGGCCTGAATGGTTTGTGGATGCGGGCGGTCACTACTGACGTTTAGAACGGGGCGACTTCGACCCTTTGCAATCCGAATTGCATTGGGCGATTCGCGTGCAATCATCTGCGGGAAATCTATGCAAACGATGACGGCAAGCACTCGGGCGGTCGGCAAGAACAAACTCTCTATGTTGATTGTTG
This sequence comes from bacterium, assembly GCA_030430495.1. Classification (GTDB taxonomy): domain Bacteria; phylum Bacteroidota; class Ignavibacteria; order Kapaibacteriales; family UBA7675; genus JAUIKM01. The sequence continues at coordinate 52,841 of JAUIKM010000026.1, forward strand.
ACGACAACCGCGATTTTGTCGACAGTCTGGCGCGTCTGCTGCGCCACGACGAGCGCTTCGGCGACGTGGAAATCAGCAGGGCTTACTCGGCCGAGGATGCCCTGGACGCTTTCCGCGAGGAAAACAAGGTGGCGGTGCTCCTGAGCGATATCGACATGCCGGGCATGAGCGGTATAGAACTGATTGAAACGGTGCGCAAGGTGTCGCCCCTGACCGTTCGGATTTTGATTTCCGGGACGGGCGGCTACGACGAGGTGGTGCGAGCCGTCAACAACGGCGGCATTTTCCACTACCTGCGCAAACCCTGCGAGCTCGACGGTATCTGCGAGGTGCTGCGGCAGGGGCTGGCGCAGTACAGGGTCACGTCCACCGAGCAGGAGCTGCTGGACACGACACTCAAGAATGTGGTCCGCCTGCTGATCGACATGTTGACATTTATCGCACCGGAAGCGCACCAGCGCGCCATGCGCGTGCGCGAGATCGTAGCCCGGCTCTGCCGCAGGCTCAAGGTCAAACCCAACTGGAATTACGATGTAGCGGCTCTGCTGGCGCAGTTCAGCACGGTTAACATTCCGGCGGGGCTGATGGAGCGTTTTCTGGCGGAAGAACACTTCTCCGTCAAGGAACGCGAAGCCATCGTGCGCAATGCCAGAACCGTTTACGACATGCTGCGGCGGATTCCGCGCCTGGAATACGTGGCGGCTTCGGTGCTGTACCAGCACAAACACTACGACGGCAAGGGGTATCCGCACGACGAAGTCAGCGGTAAAAAGATCGTTTTCGGCGGACGCCTGCTGAAGGTTGCGTTTGACTTTGACCTGAGCAGGCAGGCGGATTGCGATGACAAACAGGCCTTTCAGTTGATGTTCAGCCGCAGCGGCGTGTACGACCCGGAAATCCTGGCCGCACTGGAGGCCGAAGTACTTGGCCTTCCACCGGGCATGAGTATTCGACGTCTGGCGATAACGCAGTTGCTGGAGGGAATGGTGACGGTGTTCGACATTGTGAATACCAACGGCGTACGGCTGCTGCCGGCGCACACACGCCTGAATGCGGAAGTCCTGCAGCGCCTCGTCACAATCTCCGAGAATCACTCCATCGTTGAACCCGTGATCGTCTACAGCCCGCTGCCGGCGGAAGTGGCCAACTGACATCAGGAGAATCTGGCCCAGCCGGTGTCGAAACCAAAAAAATACCCGGCGCCGGGAAGCGCCAGGCATGAGCATCGCGCACGGGCGCCAGGGGAGAGGTTCCCGTTCAACTCAAAATTTGTTCGGTATCTGTGGCCGTGTCATCACCCTGGCCGCGCCGGGCACGGTTGTTGCAAACTTGTTTCCAGCGGTCGGAACCTAAACGCAGCCGAACCGTCGCGCGGGCGCAGGACGGTGAACAGCACATTGCACCGTCGTGCCGTGAAAAGAACGGCAGCCCGGGCATGACTGACAAAGATTGCAGATTTCAGTTACAGGTGGTTTCGACGCCGAGGGGAAACCTGGTCGGAAGGCTCTGGTATAAAAAAGGCGGCGCATCGAAAATTCAGGGCAAAAAAATACCCGGCGTCGGGGACGCCAGGTATGAGCATCTATCACGAATTCCAGGGGAGCGGAACTCGCTCAACTCAAAAGTAGTCTGAAATCGCGGGCCGTCAGTACGACGGCCCGCGGGAAATTTTCACCCGGCATCAAAGACGCCAGGTGTGAGCATCTGGCACGGACATCAGGGGAGAGACATCCGTTCAACTCATAAGGTATAAGGCTAAGCGACCGCCGCGGCGGCCGCTGAATTTAAATACCCGGCATCGAGGACGCCAGGTATGAGCATCTAGCGCAACAATCAGGGGAGTGATTACTGCTCAACTCAAAAGCTTGCTGAGAAATTTTCTTCAAAGAACGTTTGCTCAAAGGTCAAACGTAGCGGAGGAGGGACTCGAACCCCCGACACGCGGATTATGATTCCGCTGCTCTAACCAACTGAGCTACTCCGCCGGAAAGCACCCAAGTTAACATTGTTTTTACTTCTGAACAAAACAATTTAACACTGCGGCGCAAAAAACTCCGGGCGCAGCTGAAGAGCCAAATGTTAATCGGCGGAACCGCCCAATTTCTTGATTTCGTCGCGAATAATCGCGGCGGTCTCATACTCTTCTTTCTCGATGGCTTTCTGCAGTTCCTGCGCCAGAATTTCGAGGCGCGACGGCGACTGCACAACTTTGCCGGAACTGCTCTCGGTTGAGGCCGCAGCGGCGTAGGATTCAGACTCGTCGTCGTCTTCATGCTCGGAGTCTTCAGCCCCTTCGGCTTCAAACGACGCTTCGTCCATGACTTCGGCGGCGACGTAAATGGGAGCGCTGAAACGCACGGCGAGGGCAATGGCATCGCTGGGACGCGCATCGACGCCTTCCTCACTTGTATCGAGGACGAGGCGGGCAAAAAAGGTCGAATCCTGGATGTCGTTGATCATCACTTCGACGAGCGTGGCGCCAAGGGTCTCAATGACGGCTTTCATGAGATCGTGGGTCATCGGACGGCCGGACTTGATGCTTTCCATTTCAAGCGCGATGGCCTGGGCCTGGGCGGCTTCAATCATGATGGGAAGTCGACGTGCGCCGTTCTTTTCCTGCAGAATCAATGCATAACCGTTGCTTGCCGGGCTCGTCGACAATCCGAGAATTTCTACTTCTATCTTTTGCACGTCTGCCTTTTGCCTTTGGTTCAATGGGGCGGATTGGCCCACCGGGCGCGCCGGCGTCGCGGCGCATCCACGAACTCTTGATACGATCAAAGGGTGAGTTTCATTGCTTCCACTCCGCCGTTCCGCCCCGGGAAAAATCGCCGCACGCGGCGTCCGTATCGGCGCAGCCGCACAACTCGTTCAATCGCCAATCGCTCGGCTCTTTACTCACGCTTCGTGCGGCCGCTGCCTTGTCAGGCTTCGATCTTGTTGCCCGTTGTTTCGCTCACCAGTCTGGTCAGCTCCGGCAGAACTTCAAACACGTCGCCGACGACGCCGTAGTCGGCCACCTGGAAGATGGGCGCGTTTTTGTCTTTGTTGACGGCCACGATGTTTTTGGAGGAGGACATGCCCGCAAGGTGCTGGACTGCGCCGGAGATGCCGCAGGCCACGTAGAGATTCGGCGATACGGTTTTACCGGTTTGGCCGACCTGCTCCGCGTGCGGGCGCCAGCCGGCGTCCACTACGGCGCGCGAAGCGCCAACCGCCGCGCCGAATGCGCGCGCCAGTTCTTCGATCAGATAGAAGTTTTCCGGGCCTTTGAGACCGCGGCCGCCGGAGACGATGATTTCTGCTTCGGCCACGTCCAGTTTGCCCGTGTTGCGCGTGACGCCCGTCACGGTCGTTTTGGTCGCGACGTCGTCCAGCGACGGCGCAAAGCTGCTGACGCTCACAGTGGCGGAGGAGTCCGCCGTCGCCGTGAAAATGTTCGGTCGGATGGTATAGACCTGCTGCGGCGCTTCGATTTTGACCGTCGCCAGGGCTTTGCCGGCGTAGACGGGTTTGACGGCCACGAGGCAATCGCCGTCGCGCTGAATGTCGATCGTATCGGCCACCATGCCGGCCTGAAGGCGCACGGCTACGCGGGGTGCTGTTTCCTTGCCAAGCGCCGTGGCGGGGAAGACAACGATCTGGCAGGTTTCCTGCTCGGCCAGTCCGGAGACGGCCTGCGCCAGTGCGGCGGCATTCGGCTGCGCCAGTGCGTCGTGGTCCAGCGTGAAGCAGGTTTCCAGTCCGTATTTGCCCGCTTCCTGGATGTTTGCGGCGTCGATGCCGCTGGTCGCGCCAATGAATTCGCCGCCGGTAAGCTCGGCAATATGACGCGCCGCTTTAATCGCTTCAAAGGCGTTTTTCTTGAACGCGCCTTCCTGCGTTTCGAGGTATGCTAAGATTTTCATGTGTATATCCAGAATCAAGTATCAACGTGACAAAATTCACCGAATGAAACGGGTCCCGGACCCGTGAGGAGCAAGGTCGGTCAGATTACCTTGGCGTCTTCGCGCAGGAGGCGCACCAGTTCCTTGATGTCGTCGGCCGTATCGCCGAGCACGACGCCGCCTGATTTGGCGGGCGGCATTTCCATCCTGGTGACTGTGACGCGCGCGGGCAGGTTTTGCGCAGCGCGTTCCTCGATCGGTTTTTTCTTGGCTTTGATGATGTCCGGCAGCTTGGGGTAGCGCGGATCGTTGATGCCTTTTTGGACGGAGATAACGCAGGGCAGGGAGCTGGTAACGCTCTCTTTGCCGCCTTCTATATCGCGTTCGGCTTTGACGGTCTGGCCGTCGATTTCCAGTTTGGAGACAACCGTGAGAGAAGGACGGCCGAGCAGTTCGCCCAGCAGACCGGCCATCTGGAAGGAGTCGAAATCGATGCTCTGGCGACCCAGCAGCACCAGATCGTAGTCCTGACCGGCCAGCTCGGACAGCGTGGCGGCGATGCCGAAACTGTCCAAACCTTGCTCGTCCTTCACCAGGATGGCCTTATCGACGCCCATGGCCAGCGCGGAACGCAGCGTTTCCTTGCCGCCGTCGTCGGCCACCGTAACAGCCGTCACAGTGCCGCCGTGCTTTTGTTTAAGTTGCAGCGCTTCCTCGATTGCGTATTCGTCGTAGGGATTGACGATGTACTTAACGCCTTTTGCCGAAATCGCCGTTCCGGACTCGTCAATAGCGACCTTTGTCGCAGTATCGGGTACCCGTGAAATACCCACCAGGATGTTCATGAAGCTGCTTCCTTCTCTATTCCAGATATGCCTGTAGGATCAAGTATAAAGATCACCAATATACGAAAATTTTCCCGGCCGGAGGGCCGCCGCTCAGTCCCCGGTTTCCGCGTGGCGCACCAGTTCCGGACGCAGGTATGCGCCGGTAAGTGACTCGGCTTCCTCCACGACCATTTCGGGCGTTCCTTCCGCAATGATGCGTCCGCCGTGTTTGCCGCCGCCCGGCCCCAGATCGATAATCCAGTCGGCCGTTTTTACCACGTCGAGGTTGTGTTCGATGACGAGCACGGTGTTGCCCATATCGACCAGGCGATGAAGCAGTTTCAGCAGGATGTCGATGTCTTCAAAGTGCAGACCGGTCGTCGGCTCGTCCAGGATGTAGAGGGTTTTGCCCGTGCCGATCTTGGCCAGCTCGGTCGCCAGTTTGACGCGCTGGGCCTCGCCGCCGGAGAGCGTCGTGGCCTGCTGTCCCAGGTGGATGTAACTGAGGCCGACGTCGAACAGGGCCTGCGCCTTGCGTTGGATTTTCGGGATGTCGCGGAAGAAGTCGAGCGCTTCTTCGACCGTCATTTTCAGCACGTCTGAAATCGACTTGTTGCGGTACGTCACCTGCAGCGTTTCGTGATTGTAGCGCCGCCCGAAGCAGACGTCGCATTCCACATAAACATCCGGCAGGAAGTTCATCTCGATTTTTTTAACGCCGTCGCCCTGGCACTCCTCGCAGCGCCCGCCCACGACATTAAACGAAAAGCGCCCCGGTTTGTAGCCGCGAATCTTGGACTCGGGCAGTTGCGCAAACAGGTCGCGGATCATCGTGAACAGACCCGTGTAGGTTGCCGGGTTGGAGCGCGGCGTGCGTCCGATCGGCGTCTGGTCGATCTCAATGACCTTGTCGACGTGTTCCAGGCCCTCGATCGTAGCGTAGGGCATCGGTCGCGTATTGGAGCGATAAAAGCGTTGCGAGAGAATCGGGAAAAGCGTTTTGTTAATCAGGGTCGACTTGCCCGATCCGCTCATGCCCGTCACGCAGGTAAAAGTCTCCAGCGGGATGCAGAGGTTCACGCTGTGCAGATTGTTGCCGCGCGCACCGGAAAGAATCAGAAACTTGTCATTGCCGCCGCGCCGCTCCGTGCGCATCTCAATTAACTTTCGATCCGTCAGGTATTGCGCCGTGAGTGAGTTCTTAAGCGTGGCGTCCGGCATGTCGTTCAGAGAATCCGGCTCGCCCGCCAGAATCACCTCGCCGCCGTGCACCCCGGCGCGCGGTCCAAGGTCGATCAGGTAATCGGATTTTTCGATCATTTCGCGGTCGTGTTCCACCACGAGCACCGTGTTGCCCAGATCGCGCAGGTGTTTGAGCGATTCAATCAGTTTGCCGTTGTCGTGCTGGTGCAGACCGATGCTCGGTTCGTCCAGCACGTACATGACGCCCACCAACTGCGAACCGATCTGCGAGGCCAGGCGGATGCGCTGCGCCTCACCGCCGGAAAGCGAGCGCGCCGCCCGGTTCAGCGTGAGGTACTGCAGGCCGACGTCGTTGAGAAAACTCAGACGCGAGACGATTTCCTTCAGGATCAGTACTCCGATGCGCAGCTCGCGCTCCGTCAGTTTCAGGTCAGTGAAGTACTCGCCGGCTTCTTCGATTGTATATGCCGTTACCTCGCGGATCGACGCGCCGTGGACGCGCACCGCCAGACTCTCCGCGCGCAGCCTGCCGCCGTTGCAGGTAGGGCAGGTGACGGTCGCCATGAATTGTTCGATGTTGTTGCGCACCGCCGTCGACTTGGTTTTGTCGTACTGCGAGCGGGTGTGCTCCAGAATGCCGCCGAATTTCTGCTTGTACACGACGCTCTTGCCGGACTGGAAGACATAGGTGACCGGAAATTCCTGCTTGCCCGCGCCGTGCAGCAGGATGTCGATCTTGTCCCGATCCATCTGCCCGAGCGACTGCTCGCGGTCGATGCCGAAATGGCTGCAAACGGCGTCCACCGTTTTCCACAGCCAGGTATCGCGCGCTTTGCCCAGCGGCGCAATACCGCCGCCGTTCAGCGAGAGCTCCGGTTCGGGAATCAGCAGTTCCGGATCAAAATCGCGGATAAGACCGAGGCCGTCACAGCTTTTGCAGGCGCCGTAGGGCGAGTTGAAACTGAAGGCGTTGGGCGCCAGCGGCTCGTAGGATCGATTGCAAACAGGGCAGGCATTGTTGCGGTTGTAGAGCGTTTCATCGCGGATCTCATCGCCGACAACAACGAGGATCTGCACCAGGTCGTCACCCAGGTTCAGCGCCATTTCCAGCGAGTCGCGCAGGCGGCGGTCCGCTTCTTCCTTGATGCGCAGGCGGTCCACCACGACTTCGATGTCGTGCACCTTGTAGCGGTCCACCTGCATGCCTTCTTCGACGCGGCGGATCTCGCCGTCGATGCGCACGCGGGTGTAACCGGCCTTGCGCATCTGCTCAAACTGCTCGCGATAATGTCCCTTGCGGCCGCGCACAATCGGGGCCAGAATGTAAATCTGTTCGTCGTTGTTGCGCTCCAGGATGATGTCGGCTATCTGGTCCAGCGACTGCTTGCGCACCGGGATGTCGGGGTGGTCGACGCAGTACTGCACGCCGATTTTGGAGTAGAGCAGGCGGATGTAATCGTAGACTTCGGTCACGGTGCCGACCGTGGAGCGCGGGTTGTGCCCGACGGTTTTTTGTTCGATCGAAATTGCGGGCGAGAGGCCTTCAATCACGTCGACGTCCGGTTTCTCCATCATGCCGAGAAATTGGCGCGCATAGACCGATAGCGACTCGACGTAGCGGCGCTGGCCTTCGGCGTAGAGCGTGTCAAATGCCAGACTGGATTTGCCCGAGCCGGAGAGACCGGTGATTACGACAAACTGGTCGCGCGGAATATCGAGGTTGATGTTTTTGAGGTTGTGTTCGCGTGCGCCGCGTACGACAATGTGGGTGTGTTCACCGTCGATTGAGCCCGGTAATTGCAGGGCCGCATCCACGCCGTTTGAAGCGGCGTCGTGTTGCGGTGCGGCGGACTTGTCCACCGACGATTTGCGAGAGCTTTTGCTCCCGTTCTTGCTGACTTTTTTGCCTGCCATCGAACTCTGGACTCGAACCTGATCAAATGCACCTGGAACGGTGCGCGTACCTCGGCCGCGGAGAGCTGAAAAAACTGGAGACATTCGGCCCGTCAATTTATTGTGTTGAATTTTCCGCCTGTACGGGCTTGATCGGAGCGCAGTGTTTTACCTAGATTTGTGCCATGCGATACGTTATGACCCCCGATCAGATGCGCGCGGCCGACGCAGCGGCGATTGAACAATGCGGCATTCCTTCAGCCATCCTGATGGAAAATGCGGCTCGTTCCGCGGCGGATATTATCCGCTCCGACTATTTGCAGGGGCGGGAAAGACGGCGTTTGCTGATTCTCTGCGGTCCCGGCAACAACGGCGGCGACGGATTTGCACTGGCGCGTCACCTGGCCGGCGATGCGGACGTGCGCGTGGGCTGGTTTGGTTCGCCCGACAACATGAGCGCCGAATCGCGCACAAACTTCGATATTCTCTCCGCTTTTGGCATTCCTCCGTTTAACATCGCCGACGCTGCGATTCCCGATCGCGAACTCTTCGGGGCGGACATCGTGGTTGACGCCATGCTGGGTACTGGCGGCGGAGCGCAGCTGCGCGATCCACTTCCGGACATTCTCAAAGCGGTCAACGCCACTCGTGCCGTCAGGGTCGCGCTGGACCTGCCGACCGGACTGGATGGACTGACGGGAGCGGCACATCCACATGCGTTTTGTGCGGACTGCACGATTACCATGTCGGCGGCGAAGCGCGGCATGTACTTTGGCCGCGGACCGGAGCTGTGTGGTGAAATCAGGATCGCGTCCATCGGCGCGCCGCCGGACCAAAACGCGAAGCAGGGCGGGGCGGCCATTCTGGAAAAGAACGACCTGCGACGTCTGCTTCCGCCGCGTCGTGCCGACAGCAGCAAGTTTGACTACGGCCGCATTCTGGTTCTGGGCGGCTCGGCCGCAATGCCCGGCGCTATTGCTCTCAGCGCCAACGCCGCCATTCGCGCCGGCGCCGGACTTGTGACGCTGTTCACGACGGACGTCCATCCGGCGGTGCGCCCGGAAATCATGCTGCGCCGCATGGCGGCCAATGACGAAGGCGGCATTTCAGGCAGCAATTTTGACGCCATCCGGGACGAGCTGCAAAAAAGCGACGTCATTCTGATCGGTCCCGGTCTGGGCCGCAGCGCGGACACACTCGCTCTTGTCGCTGCGCTGTTACCCGAAATCTCGGCTGAACAAAGTTGTATTCTCGACGCGGACGCCCTTGCCGTCTGGCCCGATTATGGCGGCGTACTTCCACACAAACTGATCTGCACCCCGCACATTGGTGAATTTGCGCGCGCACTGGACCAGGAGCGCGAACAGGTTGCCAAGCAGCGCGAACGGTTCGTGCGGGAATGGCTCGGTGAAATTGGAGGCACACTTCTGCTCAAGGGCGTTCCGACGATTATTGTAAACAGGGAACGGCAGTACCTCAACATCGGCGGCAATCCGGGGATGGCCACGGCGGGCAGCGGCGACGTGCTGGCGGGTATTATTGCCGCAATGGCCGGGCGCGGACTTGCGCCTTTGGAAGCGGCGGCTCTCGGCGCGTGGATACATTCATGTGCGGGAGATGCGGCGATGCAAGTGCATGGGGTGGAAGGACTTACGGCCTCCACTGTCATAGAACATCTGGATGCGGTTTTCGTAAGCGCCACGCAAAACACAAACGATACCTCGACCGCACGGAGCCTGAATTGACAATGCAGGAGCACACCTACCGCCGACTTATGAGCCTGCCGGTTTTGAGTGCGATGATAGCGGTCAGCATTGTCTCGCACATGTCGCGACCGCCGCAGCCGGATCTCGGTATCGAGTTTGGCGACAAGGTGTTACACGCCGCAGCTTATACAATTCTCGGGCTTTTATTCGCGGCGGCGCTTGACGCCTGGCGAGATGTCGGGGCGAGGTCACTGGCATTGTGGACTATTCTGTTTTGTGCGTTGTTCGGGGTGTACGACGAGATCCACCAGAGTTTTATCCCGAACCGCTTCGCCGACGTTTTTGACTGGATGGCCGATTGCCTCGGCGGTGTTTTTGCGGCGCTTTTATCGGGCAGGGTGCAGGCAAAACTGCGGGGCTGGCGCTCGAAACACATTCATGCGACCTCCGCAACTCCCTGAATTACAATCTGTTAAGCTGAAGCCGATTCGCTGAAAACGGACTGTGCCCTGATCGCTTTGAGCCCGGCGCTGCGCTTCGGTCTCAGGCTCTTTTGACTGTTTTGTTTGTCGCCGGGCGAGGCGCGTCACTCACGCGAGGCTGAGCGGATCACCTGCTTTTGGCCGACTCGGCGACCCTGGAATTTGGACTCGATGGCAAACAAGAAAGTCAAGACCGCGCCGGAGCAGCCGGCAAGCGGAACACACAGAGCAAGATGCATAAGCAATTGAAAAACAATATTTTATGCCGCCGGTGCAAAGTGACGAACAAGGGGGCAGGTGGTCAGCCGGGCAAAGCTGCGGTGAGCAAACAAACGCGGTGAGTCGCAACGCCGGCCTGAAGCCTTCGACTGATAAAGCGTTGAAAACAAATGAGTAAGTCAGGATGCAGGAGCGTAGAGTTCAGCCCGCGGTGTCAACCCCGGGTGATGCGACAATGGATGAGCGGGTCGTCGACAGGCGGTGAAATGCGATTTGAAGCAGGATGATTAAGTGGTTGATATTAAAGAGAATAAGAGTGCTGCGTAAACGTGGCTTTGGGAATTTTTCGGGCGCAGTTGGGGCCCTTAACGGGCCCCACCCCCACCTTCCAACCTGCCGAGTCCCACACCACTCAAGCTTTCCCGCACGGCTCCGCCGTGCTGCGTTCACGTGGCAAAATTTCAGCCCACAGCGAACGCGGCAATTTTTCGATTCATCCTGGTGATTCTCCCGCCTGGCATGTGCAACATCAAACATCTCCGTTGGCCCCACAAGCGGAAATGACCCAGCGGGCGGAATTCGCTTCCAAGCGTAGCGCAAAACGTGGGTGAACGGAACAGATCAGCAATCTCGATCGGGTGCCGGCTGCCCTGTGACGCGTTGCATCGGCAAGTCTGTCCCCAATTTTTTACGGCGGCCTGCGTTCTCTGCTTTTTCCGGTGCGGTACAAGCCGCGACTCCCGCCAATAAATGTGCCCGGACCATGACCGAGAATAGCACGCCTTTTTTTGCGCTTGAAACAACCGCCGAGGCCGGCAATGCACGTGCCGGGATCGTTCGTACCGCCCACGGCGATATCCGGACGCCGATTTTTATGCCGGTCGGGACGCAGGGAACGGTCAAAGCACTGCAGCAGCGCGAACTCGTTGAGTTGGATGCGCAGATCATCCTCGGAAACACCTACCATCTGTACCTGCGGCCGGGAGAGCAAATCCTGTCGGAGCTCGGCGGGCTGCATCGATTCATGAATTGGGATCGGCCGATCCTGACGGACTCCGGCGGATTCCAGGTTTTTTCGCTGCAGGAATTGCGCAAGCTGAGTGAAAAGGGCGTCGAGTTTGCGTCGCACATCGACGGCTCGCGGCACATGTTTACACCGGAAAGCGTGGTCGATACGCAGCGCTGCATCGGCTCGGACATCATGATGGTGCTGGACGAGTGTACGCCGCATCCGTCGACGCACGAATACGTCCGCGATTCAATGCGGCGCTCGGCGCGTTGGGCGCAGCGCTGTATGGATCGCTTCAAAGAAACGGAAGAACGCTATGGCGCGCGGCAGTTTCTGTTTGCGATAGGACAGGGCGGGGTGTACGAAGATCTGCGGCGCGAGAACATGCACGCGCTGGTCGATATGGACTTTCCCGGTTATGCCATCGGCGGCCTCTCGGTGGGAGAGGAAACGGGCGACATGTACGCCATGACGGCGGCGTCGACAGCCGTGATGCCGGCCGACAAACCGCGTTATCTGATGGGCGTCGGTACGCCGGAAAACCTGCTGGAATGCATCGACCTGGGCGTGGACATGTTCGACTGTGTGATGCCGACGCGCAACGCTCGCAACGGCCAGTTGTTTACAACGCAGGGACCTTTGAACCTGCGCAACGCCAAACACAAAATGTCCGACGAAGCGATTGACCCGGTGGTGGATTCCTATGCCAGCAACAACTTTTCGCGCGCCTACATGCGCCATTTGTTCAAGGCCAATGAGATACTGGCGTTGCAGCTGGCTACGCACCACAACATCGCCTTTTATCTGTGGTTGATGCGCACCGCCCGGACAAAAATACTTGCGGGGCAATACCGTCAGTGGAAAAATGAATTTTTGGCCGGATACAGGGCCGAAAAGCCGTCCGCCTGACGCCGCCGACCGCCACTGCCGAGTTTTGCAGGTCCGCAAGTCGATGCGATGCCGCTGCGCCGAATGCGCGGGGGCCGCGAGAGAATAACATTTCGTAAATTGTGCGAATCGGGTCTGTTTGTTTCACGATTTCTATTGGAACGCTAATATGAGCTTGTTTGGTTTTGTGACGGCTATGATGCCGCCCACCGAGGGTGGTGACGGCAGCGGATCGCTGGTTTCGACCCTGATTATGTTCGGCGGCATTATCCTGATTTTTTACTTCATGATTCTGCGTCCACAGAAAAAACGCCAACAGGAACATCAAAAGCTCATTGACAATATTAAACAGGGCGATAAAATCGTCCTGTCGTCCGGCATTCACGGCCGCGTTTCGGGATTTGACGATGGAGCGGTGAAAGTGCTGATTGCCGACAACGTGCACGTTATGGTGGAAAAGAGCTCGATTCAGTCGGTGGTTCCGAAAGAAAGCAAAGAATCGAAAGCCGCCGACAACTGAACCGACGCATACAACCGAGACAGCGGGGTACGCGCGCACGGCCAAACGACTTAACATTCGAGTAAAGGATTCAGCAGTATGGAATACAAGTTCAACACCATTCCGGAAGCGATCGAAGACATCGCCAACGGCAAGTTCGTGGTCGTCATGGATGACGAAGACCGCGAAAACGAAGGCGACCTGATTTGTTCCGCCGAACTCTGCACGCCCGACATGATCAACTTCATGGCGACGAAGGCGCGTGGACTTATCTGCACACCCCTTACCCGACAGCGTGCGCGCGAACTTGAACTGCACGACATGGTGAGTTCCAACACCTCGCTGCACAACACGCGCTTTACGGTTTCGGTCGACTATCTGCACGATACGACGACCGGTATTTCCACGGCGGACCGCGCCAAGACCGTGCGTGCGATTGCCGATCCGAATACCAAACCGACGGACCTGGGGCGTCCCGGGCACATCTTCCCGATTGAAGCCGTTGAAGGCGGCGTGCTACGGCGCGCCGGGCACACGGAAGCCGTCGTGGACCTGATGCGCCTGGCGGGACTCAAGCCCATCGGCGTGTTGTGTGAAGTAATGAACGAAGACGGCACGATGGCGCGTCGCGCGCACCTGATGCAGTTTGTCGCCGATCACGAACTGAAGATCATTACGGTGCAGGAACTGATCGCTTATCGCCTGAGCTCGGAAAAACTGATCCGCCGTGTGGCCGAAGCCAAAATGCCGACGGAGTACGGCGTATTTGACGTGATGGTCTACCAGAACATCGTCGACGGCAAGGAACACGTGGCGCTGAGAATGGGCACCATCAATCCCGATGATTCGACGCTGGTGCGCGCTCATTCGGAATGTCTCACCGGCGATATCTTCGGCTCCCTGCGATGCGACTGCGGTCCGCAGCTGCACGCCGCGATGAAGAAGATCGGCGAGGTGGGCCGGGGCGTGGTGCTCTACATGCGCCAGGAGGGTCGCGGTATCGGGCTGATCAACAAACTGAAAGCCTACAAGCTGCAGGAAAACGGGCTCGATACCGTCGAAGCCAACGAGGAACTGGGGTTCAAGTCCGATCTGCGCGACTACGGCATCGGCGCTCAAATGCTCGTCGATCTGGGCGTGCGCAAAATGCGCCTGTTGACGAATAACCCACGCAAGATCGTCGGCCTCAGCAGCTATGGCCTGGAAGTCGTCGAGCGCGTGCCGATCGAAGTGCCGCCCAACAGCCAGAACGAAGGTTACCTGCGCACCAAGCAGTCAAAAATGGGCCATTTGCTGCATTTGTAGTTGGTTTTGAATGCCGCAGTTGTATTTTTGTGCGTCGCACGTCAGGGCAGTGTGCGGCGCTTCCGTTAATCATTTACAGCTTCCCCAAGCCGTTATTGCAGCAAATAATGGCTTTCTTTTTTTAGCGCTTTGCCGCCGAAAGCCTGTCCAGGGACGCTCCATTCATACGAATTCTTAACGCCTTTTTGAGAGGGTGGTGATTGGAATATGGGTAAACGCATCTACCTGACGAGAGAACGCATCATCGAGCTGGAAACAGAGCTGGACTTCCTGAAGACCAAAGAACGCGCGCGTATTGCCGAAGCGATTGCGGAAGCCCGCTCGCATGGCGACCTGCGCGAAAATGCCGACTACGATGCCGCCAAAGAAGCGCAGGGACACCTGGAATTGCGCATCTCCAATATTCAAAACATGCTCGCCAATTCGCAGACGATTAAGTCCAGCGATATGCCGGACGACGACAAGGTCTACATTCTGAGCAAAGTGACGCTGCGCAACAACAAAACCAAAGCCGAGACGATGTACACGCTCGTCAGCGCCGAAGAGGCCGACATAGAGCAGAATAAACTCGCCGTCAGCTCGCCCATCGGCAAAGCGCTTATGGGCAAGACCACGGGCGATGTGGTGGAAGTCCGCGTTCCCGCCGGCAAAATGCAGTTTGAGATCGTCAAAGTTGGACGCTGACCACGCGTTGTTTCCTCTCGCCGCGCCGCCTTTAAACCTTTTGCCGCCATCGCCTGTCAAAGCCGCGAGAATCAATTGAACGATCTCCGATTGAACGACTGTAGTGTGGAACCCTGGCATGGAGAACGTCTTGAAACTGGCCGGCGACCAGGCTATCCTGACTGAATTTCGCGAAGGCGATGCCGACCGTGCCGCCGATGCATTCGTGCGGGCGCATCAGGATTTTGTGTTTGCAACGGCGCTGCGCTATCTGCAGGATCGCGACGACGCCGGCGACGCCTCGCAGGAGGCGTTTATCAAGGCATTGGCTTCGCTCGGGAACTTCCGCGGCGAAAGCAGTATCCGCACCTGGCTCTACCGCATTACGGTCAACGTCTGTTCCTCAATGAAACGCCGCAAGACTGTGCGCTCGATGTTGTCGCTCGACGGCATTGGCGCACTGTTGCGCTCGCGCGACTCAACGCCGGAGCAGGCGCTTGAAGATCAGAATTTTCGCGATAACTTTGACCTCATTCTGGCGCAGTTGCCGCCCAAACAGCGCGAGACCTTTGTTCTGCGCTATTTCGATGAGCTGAGTTACGAGGAGATTTCGCAGATGCTGGGCACCAGCGTCGGCGGTTTAAAAGCCAACTACTATCAGGCGACGAAAAAAATTGCGCAGTTGCTGGAGTCGGGTAACTATGAATAATTCCGAACAACATCGAAATACCCTGTCGCGCAGCGAAGCCGAACTCAAGCTGACGGACTTTGTCTTCGGGCGTCTCTCCGCGGAGGAGCAGGCCGTTTTTGAAGCTGCACTGGACGAGTTTCCCGACCTGCGCAGCGAGGCCGACCAGATCCGCAGTGCCTTTGCGGGCTTTGACCGCCAGGACTATCTGGAACGCCGCAAACTGGCGGCGCGCAACGTGTCCGTGCACGTGCAGGAGGGCCTCAGCTCCGCCCACCGCGCCGGACAGCGCAACCGCCGATTCCTGCTGCGCATGGCGCCCCTGGCGGTGGCCTGTATTATTGCCGTTGTGTTTTTTCCGCCCTTTAACGATCCCACAGTTCCGGCGGGTGATGAGTCGGCTTTTAACGAAGACGGCATGCCCGTTCTTGACGGACTCGATGAATTTCTGCAGGAAGCCGGCCAGGAAAACATTGCCGAGCTGCTGGGCGACTATCCCGCCAATCTTTTGGATGGCTCTGAGCTTTCCGACGGCGAACTCGATGCCGCGGATGCTGAAATTCTGCTTGAGACTTCCTGGCATGTTAACGCGGGCATGCCCGTTCTTGACTTTCTTCCCGAGGTTGTGTACGAAGACGAACTGCAATCTCTTTTTGACGGAGTTGAACATGTTGCGTCACTTTAATCCATTCATACTGCTGGTCTGCCTTGTTTGTTTAATCGGTGTCGACGCGGCTGAACTGATGGCCCAGCCGGCGCCAAACCCTCGGGGACGGCTCGAACAATTCAAGAAACTTAAACTGATTGAAACGCTGGATCTTGACGACAAGACCGCCGAAAAGTTTTTTGTTGTGTACAACAACGGCTCCAACAAGGTGGAACAAAGCAAAGAGGAGCTGGACGCAGCGCTGACCGACCTGTACCAGGCGCTTGAGTCCGACGCCGACGAAGCACAGATCAAGGTTAAAACAGACGTTGCCCTGGTTAAACACGAAGCTACGCTCAAGGCTGTCAGCGAGATGATGACCTCCGTACGCAAGGTTCTGTCCGCCGATCAGTTTGCGCGCTACATCATTTTTGAAGCGCGATTCCACAAGGAAATTCGGCGTCAGATCATGGAAATGTCGGAGCGGCGGCGCGGCGGACGCGATGGTCGCGATAGCCGCGACAGTGATTACGACGGACGTGAGGACCGCGACGACCGCGATCACCATGATCGCCATGAGAGACGGCGCTGATCCGCATTCCCGGTTGCGCGCGCGTTTAATAATTTTAACGACCTGACTGGTTAAACAGTCCGGTCGTTTGTTTGTTGTACCGGTTGCAACAGACGGGCGGCTGAGCATTCGCTGACAAACAAGAAATTCATGTCGGGTATGGCTGTTTTGAAACACTGTTGCGATTCCATATTTCCGCAATCCCTGAAAAGGCTGCTTGATTGTCTTGTTTGTCAATGGGGTGAAAGCAGGGCGTATGTGAGCGTCGCGGGCAGCCTGCGTGTTCTGTTGCCGATTCTCGCGTTGGGAATAAACGCAGACGCTCTGAATGCGGCGGAACGCGCTGATCTGGAGATCTACGATGGAATGTTTACGCGTGTTTATTCCTCGCGTGCGGCCTGGCAGGAGGCATCGGCCGACACCATTCCGGCCGTGGCGGTTCGCGGGCGTTTAATAGCCGACAGTCTGGAGACGGCGGGTCCGGAGTGGAGCGATACTTTGTTCAAACAGGTTGAATATTCCGATGCAAAAAAACACATGACCTCGCTTCGGGTGCTTTCGGCTCACACGGCGGAAGATGTCGATCTGCTGTACCTGGTTTACAAGTCCGAACTTCAGTGGAATTGCTGGCCGATTGGCTGCTGGCCGAACGTTGACGGCGCGGCGGGCATCAGCGGCGGGTGCGACTCAATTCAGGTTGACATTGTGTCGCTGCGCGGGAGTAACAACCCGCTTGTACTTGTGCGGCAGTTTGCGAGCCAATATCGCGCGGCGCGCGGCGTATACGGAACCAGCATTGAAACTTCAACTGAAAGCGTGCAAATCTGGGATGCGGCGGCGGGGCGTCTGCTGCTTAACAGCATTGTGCAGCAAACCGAGCGTCGCAGCGGACAAATTATCAGCGGCAGTTTTGATCCTTCCGGCGCGGGCGGATCGGCCAGAAAGTACGAGACAATTTGCAGCACTGCGGTGTTGCTGGACCTGACGGAGGAGGGACTCGTCGCAGGCGAATGCAGGACGAAGCTCGTCGGAACTACCCCTGATAACAGCTCCAATCCGTGTCAGGCGCTGTTTGTTGGACCGCGTGCCGGCACATATGCACTGACCGAGGCCGGTTTTGTGTTGATGGAGACGGAAGAGTAAAACCGTCTCCTGCGGCGGCAGGGCGTAGTCCATGTTCCGCGAAGCCAGCCAGTTTTTTAGCCACGCTCAACCGAAAGCCGGACAATGAATCAAACACAACGACTTTTTGCGGCATGTGCCTTTGCATTGCTGCTGACCATGCCTTTGCAGGCTCAACGGGGCGGTCGCGGCGGCAACGGAAATGCGAATGCGGGCGAGATCCGCGGGCGAATTGTTACGTCGCCGGACAACAAAGCGCTGAGCTTCGCGACGGTGCGACTGTATTCAGCGAGCGACAGCGTCATGCAGGGCGGCGCGAGCAGCGGCGAGGACGGCAGTTTCACACTGGAGCGCGTGCCGTTCGGCGACTACTACCTGACAATCAAGTTTATCGGTTTCAGCTCCAAAAGAGTCGACGGCGTGGTCGTCGGCCCCCGGGCGCGGCGCGTCGACCTGGGCGATATTCTGCTTGACGCCGACCAGATGATGACGGAGAGTGTGGTTGTTGAAGCGCGCAAACACAATGTGGAGTACAAAATTGACCGCAAGGTGATCAATGTTGACAACGATCTTGCGGCCAGTTCCGGAACCGCGGTGGACGTTCTTGAGAACGTCCCGTCGGTGCAGGTCGACATCGACGGCAATGTGAGTCTGCGCGGCAACACGGGATTTATTGTCATGATCGACGGCCGTCCAAGCGTGCTCGATGCAAACGACGCACTTAAACAGATTCCGGCCTCGTCGATTGAAAACATCGAGATTATTACCAATCCGTCGGCCCGCTACGATCCCGACGGGACGGTCGGAATACTTAACATCGTACTGAAAAAACAAGCCGGAAAAGGCAACAGCAGCCTTTTCAGCCTGGATGTGGGGCAGTACGATCGTCTGGGCGGCAGCGCGTTGTACAACGTGCAAAACGAATCGTTCAACATGTTTTTCAGTGCCGACTACAGCAGCGGCAGCCGACCGGGTACCGAGCTCAACCGCCGCGAGACCTATGTTGAAGACCTGACGACATTTCTCGCGTCCGAGGGCGACGGCGAGCGCTCGCGCGAAACATGGGGACTGCGTGCGGGGATCGAAAGCAGCATAAGCGCCGGGGACAAGTTAAACTTTCAGGCTGAAGTCGGCGGGCGCGGTCACGAATCTGACAACAATCTGCAATTCACCGAATACAGCTCGATCGATCCCACCGAGACCGTTTATTCCAGCACGCAGTCACACGCGCGCAAAGGCATGCACTATTCCTCAACACTGGACTACACCCGCACATTTGACTCGCCGCGCCACACCTTGACCGCGTCGCTCGACTATCAGCGGCGCGAAGGCGATGAAGACTCAAAAGACGAAATGTTCGACATCGACGGCACACGTATTTTTGCTTCGGCGCACACGGAAGACGGTCCGTCGGAACGTCTGCGCAGCAGCCTGGACTATGTGCTGCCTTTCAGCGAAAGCCACAAACTGGAAACGGGTTACCAGGGGCGCTACGGCCTTTCCGAGGACGTCACCCAGTCCTTCGGCTACGATGTTGACGCCAGTGATTTTTTCCGCGAAGACGAATACAGCTATACAACGGAATACGTGCGCAACATCCACGCGCTGTACGCGATGTACGGCGGGGAGTACGGCGATCTTGGATATCAGGCAGGTCTGCGCCTGGAATACACGGACCGCAGTGTCGAGACTCAAGATGGTGCGGACGTCTTTACCATTGATCGCTGGGACCTATTTCCTTCGCTGCACTTTTCCTACAATCTGGGCGACAACCTGCAGGGGATTCTGAGTTATTCGCGTCGCATCGAGCGGCCGCGCAGTTGGTATCTGGAGCCGTTCACAACGCGCACGGATGCGTTTAACTATCGGCGCGGCAACCCGGAACTGGAGCCGCAGTACAGCGACTCGTACGAGTTGGGATTGATGAAACACATCGGCCGGACATCGCTGTCGCTGGAAGTATTTCACCGGCGCAATGAAAACGAGTTTGAACGCGTGCGCACTTTGCTGGACGACACACTCAACATCTTCCTCAACACGATTGACAATGTGGGAGACGACGCGGCTACCGGCTTTGAGGCGATGGCGGACATGAAGCTGTTTGACTTCTGGGGCGTCTCGCTTTCGACCAGCGTTTTCCAGTTTGATATTGAGAAGTACGTAAACGGCAGGACGGAAAAACACGACAGTTTCAACTGGACGGGGCGTATCAAAAACGACATCGATCTCGGTGAAAACACGAGCTTTGAGTTGACCTTGAATTTCGATTCACCCAGCGCTACTTCGCAGGGCGAGCGCGAAGGTAATTTTGTGACCAACGCGGCGCTGCGACAGATGTTCTTCGACAAAAGTTTAACCGCCATTCTTCAGGTGCGCGATCTGTTCGACACGGCGAACGAAGAATCGACGGCCGTCGGCAACGGATTCTACAGTTATTCACTGGAGGAGCGCGCCGCGCCGGTTGTTTCACTGACGCTGCGTTACAACCTCAACAACTTCCGTCAGAAACGCGAGGGCGGGGGAGACGACGGCGATGATTTTTGAGTGGTGAATTGCGGGCGCACATCTGTTTAAGCGCGGATGGGCGGCTTGCATTCGGATAGTGGAATAATTGCGAAAACATCTCAAGCCACGGGGCGTACTGTGCCGGCGCATACAAGTATGGTAAAGAATGCCTTCGGATAACAACAAATGGCATACCTTGAGATAGAGAAAAAACTTCACAGATTGCATACCCGGAAGTTCCCGGACTGTCAGAGCTCAAGGACTTTTATTTGCTGGGGCAGGCGGGGTACAAAGTAATACTGAAAATCCTGTATGAAGAATCTGCGGACCTCTCCAAACATCAGATTTCAAATCTGCTGATACTACTTGTGCAAATGCGGTGGCATGGAAATCAGCGAGATTTGTACCGCTTCGTTGAAGGGTTTATTGCGGACGAGAGACTCTGTGTGAGTGAAACTGCGGCAAGACTTGTAGTGATGCTGGAGGTCTACTCCAGAAGGGATGAGGAAGCGTATATTGCGAGGCGAGAGCATGTGCTGATGTCAACGCCTTAAGATTCAGCAGGTGTTCGCGAACAATCTTGACTGTTTACTCGGCAGAATACTTCTCTCTTGATGACATGACTTCCTTCTGGGAATGCTGCTTAAATTACCAGGGGAATACTTCGTTTCCGACTGAGGCGGAGCATACCATTTTGTCCAACGGTTCTGGGGATATGGAGCGCAGGAAACGGATATCCTGCCAAATTCGGTTGCTTGGGTTCACAACCATCGGCATATACCGCCGACGATGGTAACCAAACCGGATGGTGAGTTAGAGGAAAACAAACCTGTTTTCATTGAGGTAAACGAAATACAAAACCAGGTTATGGGAGTGGCCCCCAGCTACGATGATTTTACGTCCCCAATTTTGAGAGATCCTGATAACAACAATCGTCACACCTTGTCTATCGTGCACGCTGGAACCGTGATTTACGTTACTGAAATCGTTCGATTTGAAGATGCAATTAAATTCTTGAGGCAGCATAGAGCAGAAATCGAGGCGGGCATTGCAGGTACGCAACCGAGATGGAATGAAGTTTTGGCGCATCCGGGTATTGGAGGAGCCGAATACGTTGCGAGACATTCCAATGGGAGCATTCGAGTTTATATGTCAGATCCTGACGCGAGAGAAATTGTGAGGCAAATAAAATGAAAAATACGCTTTTCCAGTCGATTTGGAAATATACTGTTGTGAGTGCGATGTGTTGTATTTTCGCCTCTTGTGCAAGCAATGCTCCGTATGGAACCTGGCTCTGGAACAATCAAACTCTTCCAGAACAAGTCGGACTGGATGACTCCGTATTTGTAGCTTTAATAGATGAATTGCCCGGTGTAGAATTGGACTCGGTGTTTTACATGCTATCTGATGTTGGATATGGTCCAACAAAACTATACAGTGGGCCAAGTCGCATTCAAGACAATTTTGGAGTTGAAGGAATTAATTACACCTACAAAGATTCGAGCGGAGGAATCTTCCTGGAAGTGTACATTTATGCCGACAAGTATTACTCGTTTGGTGTAGATTGGGATGATATTCTAGATACGCATGTTAAACAAGTCGATGTGTTGCACATTGACTTTGGTGCCTATAAAAATATATCCGACAGCACAAACCAACGCAAGCCACGAGAAAAAACCGGTTACCGTGTGACGCATGACAGTCGGGAGTGGTTTGGTCCGGACGACAATTGGCGCTAGGAAGAACTTCCTTTGTGGGTGGTAGTCGCGATTTAGTCGTACAATTTCTTTGGCTATTGGCGTACTTCTCACCTAGCGGCTTGCGGCGCAGGCCGCCAACTCTTCTCCTTGCGCGTCCGGCCTTTGGCCGGCGGTTTGGCGTTTCTCACTTAAACTCAAAAACTTGTTGACTTGCGGCGGACTTCTCATTTGGTGGTTCGCGCCGCAGGCCGCCGACTCTTTGACTTGCGCGTCCGCGTCCGCGGCGGTTTGCGGTTTCTCACTTAAACTCAAAAACTCATTGACTTGTGGCGTACTTCTCACTTGATGGTTTGCGGCGCAGGCCGCCGACTCTTTGACTTGCGCGTCCTCGTCAGCGGCGGTTTGCATGGTGTGCCTGAGCGTGAA
Organism: bacterium; assembly: GCA_030430495.1. Classification (GTDB taxonomy): domain Bacteria; phylum Bacteroidota; class Ignavibacteria; order Kapaibacteriales; family UBA7675; genus JAUIKM01. The sequence continues at coordinate 75,080 of JAUIKM010000026.1, forward strand.
AACGCGCGCGAGTTGTGCAGGCCGGCACCACTTTATACAATGCCGAGCGCATTGAACAACTGTCAGTGCGGAACGCCCGTTGTTTAAGACTGCGGCATGCACCTGAATCTCAGAGACTGTTGACATCAGTCTCTGTTTGATGCTCCTCAGCGGAATGCGCCTTTCGTTAATATTCTCTCTGCCTTCTGTTCGCCAACCGGAAATCACTTAAACACAGAGGCTGCAAGTTCAAAGTTTGCAGCCTCTGTGTTTTAGTCTTTGTCTTCCAGGATCGAGGTTTACTCGTCGTCGTCAGTGCTGTTGAAACCGAATGCTATTTCAAGGACGACATGGTGAAAGTCATAGTTGTCCGTAAGCGGGATCGAAAGCGTGCCGGCGTAGTTGAGTCCGCCGCGTCTGTAAATAAACGTGCCGTTCATCGTGGCGATCAGATTGTCGGAAAAGAGAGCGGGGTCGCTCGTGAGTGAGTAGTGCAGGGAGGGGCCGATCATAATTCGCGTTTCTTCGAAGCGCAGCTCGCCGACCGGTTCGAAGTCCAGCAGAAATTCATTGTCAACGCCCTCTGCGTCGCCCGTGTACATCCAGGCCGACAGGCCGGCACGCGTCATGAATCCCACGCCGGGTTCCGTGCGGTCCGTGTGCCAGATGCCGTGCGCGGAAATCGTCATGGTTTCAGGTAAAAATGCACCAATACGATTGGGATCAACGCTGACGCCCGCCAGGACAGTCTCGAGATTTTCAATGTTGTCGTCAATGAGCGGAATGCGCACGCCGAATACGCCGCGCAGTCCGCCTCTGGGATCCAGCTCGCCGATTTCATAACCAAGCAGAATATTCCCGAATTCAACGTTGAGATTGTCATCGATAGAAATCAACCCAAATTCAGACGTTTTTGACGACAAAAACAGAACCGGCAGTTCGGCTATAATGCGATTGCTCTCGTTCAGACTGATTCGTCCCGACAAGGCAATCTCGGTAATCATCCGCGGGAAGTCGAAGTTTTGTACAGGGTGTAAACCTTCCACCGTAAAATACTGATCGCCGTCCGGATCTATCCACACAGGCGTCTGGGCAGATGTGTATGCTGCTCCCAACACAAAAGCCAACATAAAAGCGATAATCCGTGATTTCATATTCAATACTCCCGGTACAGAATCTGGCAGCTTTCTGGAATGGAAATTTATATGGCGTTTTTATCACGCTCGTTAGAAAAGAGAGGAGTGACTTTCCTCGATTGCTGCACAAATCGTCGGCAAGATAAGAATAATTGCAATGAAACTCGTCGGAAAAAAGCACGCTGTCAGAATGATCTGCATGCACCCTGCCGGTAAAGCGGAAGAACATCCGGCAACGCAAACGACGCCAATGCTGCCGGGAAAGCGCTGCCGGGCAGCCGTGGAGCGCATCGGAGCCTCTAGTTGATTACAGGCCGACAAAGGAGCGCCCGCCAATCTCCGTCATTTTGTTGTTCGGTGGGGTTACATTGGACTCAGTATTTTTTCAGTAATCAACGTGAAGGCGCTTGCGCTCGTTTCCGGTGCGAAGAAGCGGAGGATGTAATCAAACTGCGAGAATGTTCGCATCGATCCCGGTGACAAACAAAAGATCAAGTCAGAAACACCCACTGCAACAAATGCCCTGAGTATTAAACAAACAGCAGGGCGACCGCCGGAAGCCCGCGGCCTTAAACACATGCCCCGGTTAAACAAAAATCCCGTGCGGAACACAAACGGTTCCACACGGGAATGTCAAGTAAGTGCAGACGGCATGGCGCCGCCGACTTAAACAAAGTGCAGGGGATCAGTTAAACAGATCCAGGACGTATGCGCCGACCTCGCGTCCCTGATCAACGCCGAGATCGATGGCGGCGCGAAAGTGAATGCCGCCGTACAGACGTGAAACAGCCGCTTCTTCAGCCGCCTCGTCAAAAGAAGCAAAGCTGCGCGGCGAACCGTCGATGTCCGTGCGCGCCTGATGCGTGTCGTCCGTAAAGCTGTAGTCGGCGCCGAACAGCGACGTCATAACAGCCGTCATGGCGCCGGACTGCACCGAGTGGCCCGACGTGTATTCGGGGAAGGGCGGCGTGCCGACGATGGATAGCCAATCCTCGTCGCCCAGATCGCGGCGGATGCAGGAAATCGGGCGGATGAGGTTGTACTTGTACTTGGAGGTCCAGCAGGAGACAAAAGCGTCGTGCAGCGACATGCCCAGCTTGGCAAAAGCTTCCGTGGCGCCGCTCAGGTTGGAGTTTTCCGTTTCGAGCACATGCAGCAGGATCGACATGGAGTGGCCCGGAGGCGTCGACGTCAGACCCGGATCATCGCTCCAGTATTCGGCAATTGTGCGCTGCTCCTGCGTGAGGCTCTGGGAGACGTCGTACACTTCGATCAGCTCCATGTAGAACTGCGAATCGGTTTCGAGTGAGAATGCCGGCGGCGGCCCCGGATCGGTTTGCGTGACGCTCGTCTGATTCTCCGCAAAAACGCGTACTTCATCCCAGTAAGGCTGTAGCGCGCGGGCAAATCCCGGAGGCGTCGGAATCCAGAGTCCGTCGTCGCCTGAAGGCGGCACGTAGTCTTCAGGGAAGTTAGACAGATAACCTTCGTGGCCGCCGTCGGACTGCGACCAGGCGTAGACGCGTTCGGCGATCAGTTTGCCGTAAGCCTGCGAGCGCGTGAAAACATCGCTGTCCACATCGGCCTGGAACTGCTGCTCAAACGCCGTTTTCATGGCTGTGATGCGCGTGGCATTGTTGGCCGGCGCGGTAGCATAAGCGTACATGCTCGTCATGATTTCCGCCAGAGCGGCGTTGGCGACCGTCGGCCAGTGGTACTCAACGCCGCTTTCCGGTGCGGGATTGTCGGGCATTGCACCGCCCTGACCACCGCTGCCGACGGAACCGGCGAGGCTGCTGAAGCCGCTCATGCCGTTGACGAGACTTTCATAACAAGCCAGACCGACATAACCCCAGGCGCGCGCAGCGACCGGAGGCGTGAAACCGGGCGTTTCCTTTGTCATGTTTATCGAGAGATCCATCCAGTCGCGAATGACGGCCGCATCGTAGGTTGCGACGGGGTCGGACTCTTTTGTGACCGGATCGTCGTCATCACAGGCAACGACCGCAAAAGCAAGCAGGCTGAGACCGCATACCAGTTTGCTCAGTGAGCGCAGCGATCGGCCGCCTTGAAATTGTTGTAGCAAGGACATCTGTTTAAAACTCCAGAGAATTAAAACAAAAGGGACAGGGCGGGCCGGGAAGTCGGTAATTCAACTTCCGTCCGGGGCTCTGCCGCATTCGCAATAAATTGAATAATGAGCTTGAAATTCGGACCAGGGGCAACATCGAGAGGCAAGAGATATTACCAGATGTTCATGTCATACACCACGCCGCCGGAAAAGCGCAGGGCTTTGCCGATGTTCTGTCCGTCGAGCGTGCCGGACATGCCGGCGGAAACACCGAGACCTTCCACGACTTTGATCGGCACGTACACGTTAACACCAGTGCGCACAAAGGAAATCTCCTGAATGGGGAACGGTCCCTGCATGATGTCGGGTCCCATGCGCGAATCCTGATTCTGCAACCACGCGTCGACATAAAAATCGGAATTGGCAAAACCTGCTTTGGCGACAAAGTCCAGCGCATCGGGCACGGCCGCGGACATCTCCATTCCATCGACTTCAAAGTCCGCTTCACCTTTGGAGTAGTAGCCGATCTGAACGTTGCCGAACAGGCCGTTGTCCAGCCGGGCGCCGACCAGCAGTCGCGTTTCAGCCTGGGTGTAGTAGTGGCCGATTGCGACCGGTGCATTTGCCATATAGTCGGCCGCGGGCGTGGAGATTCCAGCGGCGAGCACGGCAAAAACTTCCCCGAGGCCGTTAACATTCAGGCTCCAGGGTTTCCACTTAACCAGCAGCGAAGCGTCCTGCAGTCCGCTTTCATCCGTGCCGGCGCCTTCCGCCGGTGAACTTTCGGCCATGATGTAGGGGAGTGCAAACACGACGTCGAGGTTGTCAAAGACACCAACGGCGGCGTAGAGGTTAACACTTTGTGTGCCGATTTCACCGAGTCCGGCAGGTAGGTCGTTTTCTTCACTGCCGACGTAAAACTGGTCGTATGATTCTGTTGAAAAAGACAGTGCGACAGTCGCGTTGCCCTGTCCGCGCATAAATCCGTCAATCAGTCCCTGCGCCTGCACGTTAACTGTAGCGGCAGTTAACAAAACAGCGGCAAAAGACATGAGAGTCCTGAAGGAAAAAGTCGTTGTAGTCATGATAAAAGTCGTCGAAGTTGTAAAACACATCACAAGCAGGAATTAATGTGCATCGGGTGCAGGCGTTAATCTTCGCTGTTCACAATTCACGGAAGTGAACAGCGTACACGGGCAGTGGACGAATTGTTTACCGGCGCTCCAGTTAAACACGGCAAACTGGATGCAGGTCCCAATGGCTTGATGCACAAGCTAGTATTTGCTCCCGTACAAACTCACCTGCTTTATGTGAAAGGTCAATTTTCTTATCCAAAATGGCGATCCGGGTTGCTGAAACGTGAACGGGATATTCCTGACGTTCCCCAAAAGGCCCTCTTGTTTGTCACCGTGTGAGAGGTTTGAAGTTGGCCTGAGCGGCCGCGCGTCTCTGCGTGATTAGCCTGAAATTCCCGAGGCCGCAGACTGAAAGGAGATGAGCACGGCATCAATCATTATCGCAAGGCATGCCGGAAAAGTCGCGTCTATCGCTTGTGTGGGAGATCGTCTGTTGTGGCAGTCGACCGAAGCATTCGGCCAAAAGGGGCTGAAAACCGTGATGTACAACGACAGTGCCGTCATTTCCTGAAAATATAGTGAGGTTATTCGACAGTCTCTGCGCAACAAATACTTAGTAGATTCAGGCAAATTCAGCCATTGACATTGGCCGATTCCGAGCGCATATTGTGTGCGCGTTGAGCGCCGGGAGCCGATTTTGCCGCAGTCACCAGAATCTCCACGCAGCTTCTCAATTGCAGCAGGTGTTGCTCGATGCAAGACCTGTCGGGCACAGTCTTTGCACATTACATACCAAAGGCAAACTGTTGAATCACTCGAAACGCTGGTGCAGGACTCGACTCCATGTGCAGGCGGCAGCCGTTATTGTTTCTTTGTTTGTTGTTCTGGCGGCCTGTCGCGAAACAGAACACTCACAACAGGTTGATGCGAGGTCTGGCACGCCACGTCATCGTGGCGAACACGCCTTGGAGGTCACTCCCTGGCCGCTCGACTCCGGCGATACAATTAACATCAGGTTTGACTCGGGGCATGCCGCGAGTACACTTCCGCCGGGCGACACGTTTGTTGCGTCCCTCACTTTCTGGACTGATGCGGGCATGTTCCAGGCAAGGGATACAATGCAGGAGTCTGAAGGCGGCGCGATTCACAGAGCGCATTTTGCACAGCCCCCGGATTGTTTTTACCTCCCGGTTTCTGTGAGAATACCCGGTATAACTTTGGAGTCGGAGACAACGACCCTGGCGATTAACAGGAATGGACGGCCGAACAAACACACAATTCCCCTGATGATCAGTCGCGGCGGCGTGGGCAATGACATTGCGGATCTGTTTGCACATGACGCCGAAATGTATCCACATGAGTTTGAACGCTGGGCCGCTCTCTTGCTGCATCGCCTGAAAGAACAAATGAACGGAGCGGGCAATCAAACGGCGATCAAAGATTTGGCCCAGGACTTAAACAGACAATACAAACGGCAGCGCGATTCGCTCGACAATGCGCAGAAATTCGACGCGCAGGCGACGCTGGCGGCTTGCGGCGCATTTACCGGCGACTGGGAACGCTGCGCCGCACATCTGGGCGAATTGCAGGAACACATCGACGGACGGCGGCCCGTGTACGTCCGGGCGCGCACGTCCACTACGATCCACCTGCTCGGCAAGCTGTTTGAATATGCGCGTTATGCGCGCGGCGCGCGCCTGGCGCAGGCAGCGGATACGGAACTTGTCGACAGATCTCTTGCCCGGCTGTTCCGGTTGGGCGGTTCGCTGCCCGGCGGCGTGTTGGCACAGGCGATCATGCGGTGTTTTCACATGCAGCCGGACAGTTTGCCGGATGAATTTGTAGCCGCGCAGCGACGGCGCATGGTTGAGAATATTCCATCGCTGTTGGCGGAACTGTCCGATTGTGAACTGAATGTCGACGATCAACTGCTCGCGCTTTATCTGGCGGATTGTGAACATCTGAGAATTGAGCCCGATAGCAAACAACTTGAACGCTGTATTCGCCTGATGGAACGCAGTTTTGATCGCGGAGCAGATCCGGAGTGGTGCAGTCCCGGAATACTGGCGGAGCCGTCCTACCGCTCGTTCTGCATGCAGCTCGCGCAGATCCACGCAAAAAACGGCGATACGTCAGGGGCGATCCGCCTTTCACACAAATCTCTGCGGCGTCCGCTGCCGGCGATGAGTCGACTGACGGCCGCCCGCGCGGCGTAACATCCTGGGCGAAATCCACCTGGCGGCCGACCGACCCGACAGCGCACTCAAATACTGCGGCGCAGCTGGAGCTGCTTGACGCCGGGAAACTTTTCAGGCGGATACGCGCCGCAGGAGGCCTGACCGGCCCCGAACCTGACGATCTCGAGGCCCTGCGTGTCAGGTACGATCGCGAGCTCCTGCGCGCGGCGGAAGTCTTGAACATGCAATTGCACACGGCGGACGGCGCGCTCATCGATCTGGCCAATACCGGCGGCAAGCCGGTCTACCTGCTGTTCAGCGCCGCGTCCTGCGGCATCTGCGCGGAAGAGTATCCCAATGTAGCGCGCGCAATCTTCGAGGCCGATCCCAGCGCGTGTATTCTGATGCTCACGCGGGAAACGACGAGCACAGTCGGAGCGCACTACGGCGAGTTTACTCAACACGTCGTGCTCGACCACAACATTGAAATACAGTCTAACGTCCAGGCGATGCCGACAATCAAAATTGTCGTTGACGGCGTCGTCGACCAGACGATCAACGGATTGGGCGCGCACTCGGCGGCGCAATTTAAACACATCGTTGAGAGTTATCGCGACGCGGCGAATTAGTGTTTAATACTCGCCGACGAACAGGATGGATTGGCAAAGGCGCAAGCCGCAAACCGGAAAACCACAGGTTAATCGCATAACACAGACAGCAGGGCGACCACCGGAAGCCCGCGAATGATCACACACGCGCGGGCCCCGAAGGAATAAGCTGAAGAGGGATTCTGTTTAATTAAACAACAGTTCTCTATTCTACCGTGACGCTCTTGGCCAGGTTGCGCGGCATGTCCACGTTGCAGTCGCGCAGGACGGCGATGTAGTAAGCCAGCAATTGCAGCGGCAGGACGGAGAGAACCGGCGTCAGATGCGGCAGCGTGTTGGGAATCGTGATGACGTGGTCGGCCAGCTCCGTAATGCGATCGTCGTCTTCGTTGGCAATGGCAATTACACGTCCCCGACGGGCGCGCACTACTTCGATATTCGACAGGACTTTTTCGTAGAGCTCGTCCTGCGTGGCGATAAACACCACCGGCATGTGTTCGTCGATCAGCGCCAGCGGACCGTGTTTCATCTCAGCTGCGGGATAACCCTCGGCGTGGATGTAGGAGATTTCCTTGAGTTTAAGTGCGCCTTCCAGCGCGACGGGGTAGTTGTAGCCGCGGCCCAGATAAATGAAGTTGGGCGAGTCCTTGTACAACTGCGCAATCTCGCGAATGGTCTCGGCCTGCGCCAGAATCGATTCGATCTGGTCGGGAATTTTCTGGATGGCTTTAACAATTTCGATGCCTTCCTTGCGCGACAGATCGCGCATGCGGCCCAGATAGAGCGCCAGCAGCGATAAAACACAGAGCTGTGACGTAAACGCTTTGGTCGAGGCGACGCCGATTTCGGGACCGGCGTGAATAAACACGCCCGCCTCCGTTTCGCGGGCTATTGTAGAACCAACGACGTTAACAATTCCGAGGGCCGACGCGCCTTTTAACTTGGCTTCGCGAATGGCCGCCAGCGTGTCGGCCGTTTCACCGCTCTGTGAAATAGCAAAAATGACGTCGTCCTCGCGCAGCACGGGATTGCGATAACGAAACTCGGACGCGTATTCAACTTCAACGGGAATGCGCGCCAGTTGCTCAATCATGTATTCGCCGACGAGCGCGGCGTGAAAGGAGGTGCCGCAGGCCGTGAAAATAATGCGCGGCGCATTGCGCAGCTTCTCCGCCACGCGCGAGAGTCCGCCGAGGCGCACACGGCCTTCATCTTCGAGCAGACGACCGCGGAACGCGTCGCGAAATGTCGAGGGTTGCTCGTAAATTTCTTTTAACATGAAATGGTCGTAGCCGCCTTTTTCGATGCTTTCCAGATCGTACTCTATCTGGTGGATGCGGCTGTTGATCGTGCGGTTGTCAATCGTTTTTGTTTTATAACCCGTGTGACTGACTATCGCCATTTCATTGTCTTCCAGGAAAATTACCTGGCGCGTGTGTTGAATAACGGCGGCGGCGTCGGAGGCTACGATAAACTCACCATCGCCGATTCCAACCAACAGCGGCGAGCCGCGACGTGCGACAATAATTTTGTCCGGTTCGAGCGTGGAAATCAGGGCAATGCCGAATGCGCCGCGGACTTCCGTCAAAGCCAGGCGCGTAGCTTCCACCAGGTCGCCGCCGAGTTTGTCGTAGAGAGAGCGGATAAACACGGTCAGCACTTCCGTATCCGTTTCGCTGCGCAGCGTATATCCTTCTTTTAACAATTTGGCTTTGATGACCTGATAGTTCTCGACTATCCCGTTGTGCACCAGCGCAATTTCGTTAAGGTTGTCCGAGTGCGGGTGCGCGTTGAGATCGGTGGGGTTTCCGTGCGTGGCCCAGCGCGTATGCCCGATAGCCAGACCGGATGTGAGCGGCGTTGACCGCAGCAATTCTTCCGTATCGTTAACTTTACCGGCGCGTTTTAACACGTGCATTCCGCCATCCTGTATGGCGGCCACGCCCGCGGAATCGTAACCGCGATACTCCAGTCGTTTCAGTCCGTTTACAACGATGTCGGCCGCATTATTGCGCTTGCCGATATACCCAACAATACCACACATATTAAAGTCCTCATAATGCCGATTGCCGCGCCGGAGTGCACGGGTCCGGGATTGCCTGCGCCGATCTGATGTTGCAGCGAACGCATCTGATAGCCGGACCAGGCGCCGACGCTAGCCAGAAGTGCAATTGTCGATTTTATTGTTACACACTCCACTAAAACTTCGGTTCACGAATTGGTGTACGGGGCACGCGCAATTACCCCGATTCGCCAAAGTCCGCCCGTAGTTGAGCATACATGCGCCGTTCTTCCGGGGGCTTTATGCCTGCGGCATAGCCCTGCTTGATTTCTTGTTTGTCGGCGGGAGAGGAGTGAAAAGCGGTCGCGTCGATGTCGGATTCTCGCTTTTTCAGCGGCAAACCAGAGTAAGTGGGTTTTGTGACGGAGGCGGTTCAGGAGTCGGAAGTCGGATTGCAGCCACTGCTGCGGCGAGTCGGTGGGAGAGCGGGGCAGGGCGGCCGCGTGAAAGGCGCGGTGTTTGGGCCTGGATTGGCGGGAGCCACGGATTTGATCGACGTGTTTGTCGCACGTCGTTTGACCGTTCAGAGCCGAAAAGTGCACGGTTACCGCGATTTTGGCGGACGTTCAGTTTTTCAGGCATGGAAATGGCGATGCTGCGTTGCAGATTGTCTGTTGACGGTGGGGAAACCGGTTGACCGCCGTCAGCGACGCAAATTCTGAAGTGTCCCCCAATATTGGTATTCCAAGTTAGGCTTGATCGAGTTGTTCTTCAAATTCTTTGGGACTTCGATATCCCAATGTTGAATGTATTCTGGTCCTATTGTAAAACAGAACGATGTA
>JAUIKM010000077.1 GCA_030430495.1 bacterium
TTTCGTTTTGGTTCGTCCCTACCATGATCTGCCCGCGTGAGTTAATCGCCATCGAGAGCGGATCCCACTCGCGTTCGCCGAAACCACCCGGCGCGTAGATATTGTGACACTCGTCGTCTCCATCGCGCAAAACAAAGAGTCCTTTCCAGCGCCAGGAACCCCAGAAGACGTCGCCGTTGGGATGCAGAGCAATGCACATGCTTTCCGCACCATTGCTGATGAAATCACAGACCAGCTCCCAGCTTGCTCCACGGTCTTTTGAAACCCATGTTCCATCAGCTACAAACTGCCCTTTGTAGCGGCGTTGCATGGCAACATACAAAGTGCCGTCATCCTTTTCGACGAAGTGATAATACTCGATTCTGGGAATGTCATGTTGATCGTGCGTGTAGGTGGCCCAAGATTTCCCATTATCAGTAGAAAGAAACACTGAATCACGTCCACCGACCAAGATGGCACCGTCACGAAGAATGGTGACACCCGGTATAATGCCGAAGTCGGAAATCGGGACATGTTCCCACAATGCACCGGCATTGTCGCTGCGCCATAGTCCAGATCCGGTGGCAGCAAAGATCGTTCCGTCATTCGCCGCGATGTTTGCGACATAGCGCAAGTCGCGTTGGACGGATTCAGTAGCGTCGATCCAAAAATCCTCGTCAAATGCCAAAAGCTGGCTGCAAAACAGCAGGTGCAGAGAGGCAATAAGCAATGCGTACTTTTTCATGGAAACATCTCGCGGTGAACAGCGGTCGGGGCACAAGCCCCGACCGCTCAAAGTACGATAAAACAGTTATTCAATAAACATCAGTTCGGTCTGGCTCTCGCCATTGGCGCTTTGCATGCGGCAGAGATAAACACCCGGCGCACAGGCTTCGTTGCGAAACTCAAGCTCAAAGGTTCCCGCCTCTAGGCCCCGGTCAGCGACAACTGCCACAATGCGACCCTGCATGTCGGCGATCTCGATACGCACGTGCTGCGCCGTATCAACTTCGACCCGGATTGTTGTTTTATCGCCGAAGGGATTGGGCGCAATGCCGCTCAGGCGGCAATCGCTCCGATCCACAAGCGGCCCGGTTTCGCCGCCGCGTTTGGCCTGCGGCAGCAGCGGCGTGCGATAACGTTTCAGGTCCTGATTGATCTGTCCGTTCCATGCCGTCATTTTGCTGTCATATGCCGCCCCGTGCGTCTGACCGCACTCCAGCAGGTCGAGCTTTTTGAGTCGCCAACCGGCCAGCATCGAGTCGGGCGAAGTCGGCACGGACTGGCAGACCAGTTCAAATGCGATGCGCGCGTCGGGATAACGGCGCAGGTGTTCGAGTATCACGCCGTCGAGCAGCATCAGGCCGCCGCGCAGCAGTGTGTCGTTCGCCACGGTCGTGTCGGCCGCCAGAATTGTGCCGATCCAGCCGCGCAGGGTGTCGAGGCGCTGTTCTGTTGAGTCGCTCTTCAGCGCCGCGCGGAAGCTGTCTTTTGCGCGTGTGCGCCGCACCGTTGGCAGCAGCGTCGGGTCGGTCAGATCGTCCAGCGCGCGGACAAAGATCGAATCGGGTGTATTGTCCATCACCGGCCCGAAGGGATTCATGCCCCCTAGCTGATCCAGTTCCGGCGGCGGCGGACAGGACAGGAAGTCTTCGTCCGTAGCGCAGCCCATCGCCGACTCACTCTGGTCGAGCTGGTCGCCGAGCGCCTGCACCAGCGGCCCTCGCCGCACATAAAACGTGCCGTCGGGATTGTTCCAGCGGTTTGAGGTGACCAGAATTGTCGAGATATGTTCTGCATCCAGATGCAGTTCTGTTTCGGCGGCGAAGCTATTGAGACCGCAGGATGGTATCACGGTTCCGTAGTTCGCCATGTAAGCATCCCTGCGAGAACGGTCGCCATCAAAAAACTCACTCTGCGGCTGGTTTCGTGGCTGCACAACAAAGACGTTTCGCCCGAACTCATCGACCTGGCCCGGATTTTCATTCGGTCGCAAGAAAACCGTTGCGCCGACAGACCGAACACCCTCCATGAAGAAGTCGAGGTGGCTGCCGCGCATCCAGACGCGGTCGGCCGAGGTGCCGATGATGCCGGAGTGGATGTTGGCATAGGCCGCGTCGTAGACGCGCGATTGCGCCGTAGACGTATAGGTGCCGCAGCGCCAGACGCTTTGCGCGGTGTTGCCGCATTCAAAACTCTCCGAGCGCGGCCCGTTGATGTGTATGAAATTGTCGACAACCTCCGCGTCGTTGCCGGTCAGGTCAACGGAGCCGACATCAATCGTACGAATTCCAGTTTCGACCGCGCGAAAAATCGAGTTGTCCAGTTCCAATGATTCAAGGTTCATTGAAAACAGGCCGCCGAACTCGTAATCCTGAAACGTGCGTGGGACACCATTGACGGTTCCATCCTCATCGGCAAACTCACAATCTTCAAATCTCGCACTGAGCGCAGGCGGCGCGGTGATCGGGTCGCCGTCGCCGGCCCAGTAGTTCACCTCGACCAGATTCTGCCAGGGCATGTTCAGCGAT
>JAUIKM010000065.1 GCA_030430495.1 bacterium
AATCCCGCATGCGGTACGATCAATCGTACGGCGCAGGGGGGCTACGTCTCTAAAACACCGGTCGGGATAAATTCCTTGCTTTTTAACATACCGGCGGCGGGGCGGGCGATGGGGCAGGCGGGCCCCTGGATCACGCAGGAGTGCGCGCAAAATGTTCAACCCGCGCGTTTAACACCCAAATCAGCCCGCTCACCTTAAACAACAGCCCGCTCAGCTGATTCTCCACAAAGCGCCAGTCCAAAATACTCAGGCTTTTTTCTGCCGCGCCAACTCGCTCTTATTCCGCTCAAACGACGCTCCGCCGCACGCGATCGCAGTGTATTTCAGACCGAACGTCGGATCTTAAAACACGCACGAGCTGCGCGCGCTTTTTGTCGCACAGCTCGTGAATGACAAAACTCAGGGTCTTCCAACCAGGTCAATGCGTCGACGGACGCACCGTCATCAGTGAATGACTTCCACGACCGCCCTGCTGTGTGCATCATCAGAATGAACGCTCAGCAAGTAGCATCCCGTCGGCTGCGCACTCAGGTCGATCTTGACCTGTTCTTCGCTGCGGATCGTCTGCTCCAGTATCTTGTTGCCCAGAATCGAATACACCGTCAGATGACTCTCCGAGCTGTCGTTGCGATCAACGGCAAAGATATTGTTGCCGACCTGGCGCACTTCCAGTGGATCAAAATTAACGAGTGCGCCTACGCCCGTCGCAGTCTGCCCGATGGTATTGAGCACCGTGTTGGTAATCACCGGCTTGTTGAAGTCAAAGTAAATCGCCGCCCGGTTTTTAATCTCCGTGTCCACCGGCAGGAATCTGTTCACATTCACCGCGTATTTGACCACGCCCTGACTTCCCTCCTCGTCAACGTCTTTGCCGGGGAGTTCGATGCCTTCAAAGCGGAACTCGAGAATATTGCCCTCGAGAATGTTAACATAGTAGTCGTGCGACGAAGCCCCGAAGTAGATCGTGCTCACGTCCAGATCGGAATCCAGCGTGTCCAGTATCACAACGTCGCGCGCCGCGGCGCTGCCGACGTTCTGGAAGCGGATAGTATATGTTAACGTCGAGTCCTCCGCCTGTACAATGCCGCGCCCGCCGAAACCGCGCGGCGTCACCGAGATGTCGTTGGGATCTTTCGGCGCTGTGATTTCATCACAGGTTTCGTCAGATTTGTGTTTGTTCAACAAGTCATTGCCGCCATTTTTCTTGACCTTCACGGAAGCGCAGACCTCTTTGCCCATCAGTGACTCGTCGCGCGGCACCTGTAGTTTAACAACAATGGTCCGGGTTGCGCCGATCGGCAGATCTTCAATATACCACTCCGCCTCGGGTGCGTCGTATTCGGTCGCCGGTGGGATTGACGCAAAGTCGGTAAGTACCGGATCGTGTTTGAACTGCACAATCCCGGTATACGGCACGGTCCCGTTATTGTGAATATTGATATAGTACAGGATCTGCCGCCCTACCATCGCGGCCGACGAAGTGATACTGACTTCAAGCGACTCCACCAGCGACTGCGCTTCCATCGGAAAGTCCACGTGTTCCACCGGATCCAGGTCGCTGTTAACTGTGACGTCAAGGCCCGAAGGAAGACATGCGCCCACCCACAAATCCGTTCCGACGGGTTTGATGTTGAAGTCTCCTTCCGGAAGATAGGCAACGAACTCTCCCTCGCGGTTGGTCCGCAGTTTGAGGTCGCCGGGCGTAACGAGCAATTTCCAGCCGCTCAGAAAATCCTCGGATTCGGCGGCGACGCAGTCGGCATCGCTGTCGGAAACGACCCGCCCGGAAACGCGCGCCAACGTCCCGCCCACGGAACCGGGCGTGTAAACATTCCAGTGGAACTTCATCCCCGGCGTCGGGTCCGATACGGTACGCACAAGGTTGCCCTCAAGATCGATGATACGGATCTCATGCAGGCCCGTCTGAAATGCGAATAAACGACGATCTACATCGATTCCACCGACGCAGACATTAACCATTTCCTCGGCGACATCTTTTTTGATTAACGTTCGGTTTTTGGCCACGGGATCGAACATCAAAAAGTCTCTGTTGTTGACCCCGCCAAAGCCGTAGAAATTGCCCGAGACCGGATCAAAACGTCCGGCCATTAACATCAGATCAATTGAATACCGATCGACGATTTCCCCGGTATTGACGTCGAGGACATATGCGCGTTCTTCCGCGGATGCAAAGTGATATTGACCGCGAGTGTAATCGAGCATGCCGCCACACTGACTCTGCGGCCCCAGCGGAAGCAATTCGAGCGTTGTTACAACTCCCCCGGCAATGTCAATCGAGGTGAGGTATGCACCCAGGCCGTCCCGTGTCATGCAATAAAACAAACCATTCGTCGGATTGAAAAACGTACCGGTGGGTGTTCCGGTCTCAAGAGTGACCCGGTAGCGTTCATCACCCGTCAGCAGGTCTACCCCAACCATGTCGAAACCTTGGTTGCCGCCCTCCCGCGTGTAGTAACAAAAGACGTTGTTCCAGGAATCGATCATTCCATGCGATCCCAGTACGGAGGTCCCTGTTCGACCAATCTCGGACACGTCGCCCGTTTCAAGGTTGAGATTCCAGAACCGAAATCCCCCTCCATCATTGGAATGCTCAAGTCCGTACGCATATCCGTCCGGCTGTGCCGAGCTTTCAACTGCGGCAAGACAGATTATCATCACGGCAATGATAAAACGGTAAAAATTGTTCACGATGTGTACCCCATTACTGATTAATTCATTTGACGATTGTAGATGCATGGGATCGGACACTATCCACAAACATCATGGTCGCGCGGCCGGCTGCGTAGTGCAGCTGTCCACGATAACCCTGATCTGCTTGAATTGAGGGTATGTTGGTGCTGTTGTGTCCTGCATCCGCGGCTGCATTTCTGGGGGGGAATTGTTAGCCGCTGCTTCGGATACACTGACACGACTCCCGCACAATCTTCTCTGCGGCGGAGCGAACATTTCAAGCTGTTCAATTTGACCTTGCAGGAAATAGAGCAAAATGCTCGCCCACGCGATCCGGCAGGATTGCAGCGCCTGCCCGCAGGCTCGCTTTAACGGCCTGTTCATGTTTGCCACAGAGATTTCCCGCATAGACCTCCCGGTAGCGACGGAGCCTCAAATCGCGCATTGACCAGCCTGTTCGGAATCCCGGCGTGCTCAATGTTCAACCCAGACTCCCACGGCAGCCTGCTTCCGCCGGCTTGTTATTCTGCAAGTCTTCGCACATTGCCACACTACAACAGCCAAGGTCCCAAACAATCTCAATCTCCTTCGCCAAATTGTCTTTCGCTGCGTCTGTTCGGCGCTCGCCCGAGCGCTCGACTCCACGTTGATGATCCCACCCGCCTCCGACTTGCAGTACTTCCGGCAGTGAGTCCTTGCAACTGCAATTCATTCGTTTTGCGCCAGGTCTTCCCTGCTGATACTCCCGCTTGGTTGTTAAATCACGACGTTCACCCACGTCCCGCAGGCCGTTCAGTTTTTTACGCCGGGAGTTTTTCCAGTCTTGTTGTAGACTTGTTCTGTTCGCGGGGCGACCGGGCATGCAAGGACGTGCTGCGAGCGATTCGTACAGATGTTTTGCTTGTCCTTGAAAATACTGCACACAAGCAGGGTGGGAGGAGTGTGTCTGGACGTGGTGGAAACTCGCGGTGGCGGCGGGGCGGGCGATGGGGCAGGCGGGCCCCTGGATCACGCAAAGCTGCGCGCAAAATTATCAGCCTTCCCGCTCATCGCCATTAACCGCCCGTTCAGCCAAATTAACCGCCCGCTCACAGCACCAGAAGAACTGCTCCTCACAATTAACCTCATTATTTTTCCTGCCGGTCACCGGCACACTTCTCCACCTGAACACTCTGCCTCGCTCTGTGAACGCCGATTTTCCCCATCTGAACGTAGAACCGCATTTCCCTGCCCCCCCCCAACACCGCAATCTGATCCGACATTAATAAAACGGCTCGTCCATTGAACTCAATCTGAATCGCCGACCAAATCCCCGATACTCCACGACTGAATGCGGACGCAGGAACCTTGCACTTCTACATCGCTGACAAACAAAATAGTCATGCCCGGCGCCGCAGAGCGGCAAGCCGTTAAAAAACACAACAGCCGTCGGAAATCTCTCCCGATGGCTGTTGTTAAATTTGACGAGCTTAACAAGTCTTCAGAACGAAAATTCAATGCCCGAAACAACGCCGACCTTGCCGATGTCCTGCCACAAACCTCGGAACAACGTGCCTTCAATGGCAAAGTGCGCGCGGAAAGGACCGTAGAGCGGACGTTGGAAACCCAGCTGCGACCTGGCAAGTAAACCGCCGCTGTGGACGCCCCCGACAATCTGGAGGTAGGGTTCAACGCGCTCAAATCGCAGCTTGACGGGCAGATAGGTCAAGGCGGCCGCGCCGTAGGTGTAGCGCTCCAGCGGCGTAAAACTGGCTCCATTGATTTCACTCTGCGCCATGCTCTCATTGCCGCCCAGAAGTCCCAACATGATTTCTTCGTTAACCCTGTAGTGCAAAGCAAACGAGTAATCGGGATTGATCGGGTTCTGAAACGGCTCAGTCGACGAGAGCACGTAGCCGCCCGTCGCCCAGAGCGACCAGCGCGGAGATTCCGGTACGGTCGTCAGTTTGTTTAAAACGACGGCCAGAAAATCCCGTCCGGGGTTAACAGTGCGGTCGAAGTCAAAGAGTGAAGCCGAAGTGATCAGCACCGGCTCAAAATGATCATCCGCACGTCCTCCCGCCGGAGCGTCCTCCGCCCCGCCTGACGGCAATTCAGTCGCCGAGTCGACAGCAACCGTGTTTAACATTTGATCAGCAGGACTTGCATCGCCGACGCTGTAGTCGTCCCTGCGCTCAGCGCCAAACCTGGCCCGCATCCGGTCTCTTGCGGCTGCATCCGCGGCCGGCATGTCGGTGGTAAATTTCGACTGCGCGTCAACCGCACCGCCATGAATCTCGCCCACCGCGTCAGCCGAAGCTTCACTTTGCGATTCGCTCCTGTCTTGTGCATTCGTCGGACCCGGAGTTGTTGCCGCCATGTCCGGCGTTTCAACTGCCGCCGGCACGTCGGGAGTCTCGTCATACGAGTTCCAGGCCAGGAATCCGCTCACCGCCAGAATGAGCGCGGCCACGACGCCCGTCATCCAGGCTGTACCGGAGCCGCCCACGATTCCCGCGGCGGATGAACCGGCACCCGCCGTCGCTCCCGCTCCACCGGTGGACGCGGCATTGACAGTGCTGCCGGACGAAGCCGCAGCCGTACTTTCCGCTCCCGCCGCAGTCGTTCCGCCCGACTCCGCGCCGCCCGAAGCGCTCAGTCCAAGCGCCGCAGCCGCGCCCGCCGTAGCCGTAACACTTTCGCCGATTCCGCCGGCTGAAGCCGCCACTTTGGCGAGGAAGATATCTTTGTCCGCACCGGGCAAGCTCAGCATGTTTACATCGCGATCGAACGCCCTGCGCACCGCCCGGGCCTGCTGCACTTCCAGCTGCAACGCCGGGTCGTCGGCAATTGCGGTCTCCAGCGTTTTCCGCTCGGCCGGGCTGCATTCGCCGTCGAGGTAGAGCTCGATCAGAAGCGCGATATGTTCGTTGCCTGCAGTTTTCATGATTACATCGGCATGGTTATTCTGCTACACCGGCAAAATATGGTTGAAGAAGCGTTCGCAGTTTGAGCTTGCCCCTTGCTATGCGATTGCGCACCGTTGCCAGACTGACGCCCAGCGTCTCGGCAATTTCGTGATAAGCCATTCCCGCGTACATCTGAAGCAGAATTGCTTCGCGATAATCGGCCGGAAGTTTGTCCAGCGCCTGCGTCACGAAGGTTTGCAGCTCGCGCTGCTCCACCGTCTCGTCTTCCCGCGGCATCTGGTTTTCGTCGAATTCCTCGCTGTTCGAGCGAGGCGCGCGCCGAATGTTGAGGCATTGGTTGCGAGCGGTTCGGACTAAATAACCCGGAACATTTTCAATCGTTGACTTTTCGAGGCTGATGCGGAGCAACCGCAAAAAACACTCGTGAGTTACATCTCGCGCCGTTTCGTCATTGTTCAGAATGCGGACGCAGTAGCGATAGAGCATGGGCGCATGACGGTCGTACAACAAAGCCATCGCTTCGTTGCGAACGCGTACGGAACCGCCAAGTTGGCCGTACAGCTCCGAATCCGTATGCTGGTCCATGCGTTTGGTCATTTTTTTGTCGCGCCTGATTCGTGGGGGCAAGGAAACAAATTCGGCTGCGCGCACGTTGCTCTCCGGCCACTCAACAGATCAGCCGGAATTTTGTCTCATCGCCCGGAAAAAAAAATCGACAGACGTCCGCCGCGGCGGCCGTGGCCCGGCCCGCCCGGACATTGCGAAACGGAATAGTCGACCGCTCCGCGCACCAGGCATTTTACGCCGCTCTGGTCTATGTTCCCGCGAAGTGCTAAATTAGCGGCTTCATAACAAACGAGAGGTCATTCAATGCGAATCCTGACGCCCGCTCTGGCGCTGCTTGTTTTTCTGGCCGCCTGTTCACCCGAACAAGAGGCTATCGACGAACCTGCAGACACGCCCGCCAAAGTGGACACACCTGCCAAAACGGATAAGTCTGCCTCTCAAAAAAACAGTCAACGCCAGAATTCCAGTCTGGGCCGCGCGCCTGAACTGGAATGGCAAGAACCAACAAGCGAACTGCCGCTGCCCGAGCTGGAACGCGCGCAGCCGTTTGATTTTATTCAAATTCAAAGCCGGTACGAACAACAGTTCGACAAAAACGACGCTCTCGATCTGGTTCTCATCAACCGCGCGCAGCACACTGCCTACCGAAACCTGCGCGTCGGCCTCATCTACATCGGAGAGTCCGGGAACATTCTGCGGCGGGACACCGTCAGAATCAAGGGTGATCTCCTGGTTGAACGTGCGCTCAGAGCAAACGTTCCCATCACAAACCCGCCTGCCGAATGGATCCCGTTTTCACATGAATACCGCACGGAGGTCGTTACGGCTAGTCCCGTCAAATAACGGGACGTCATTAACCAACTTTAGTGAGATGCACTATGAAACCCTTGCTATTCAGCGCCCTTGCAATCGCATGCGGCATAGCAATCGCCTGCTCATCCCCGGAAGAACAGCCCCAGGCCGACGAGGCCCAGCAACATGCGGAACAGGAAATCAAACGCTCGCAACCGGTCGACCTCTCGCAGTTTGAAGATGTCGATCTTGGCGTCGACGACGCCCCGCCGCCCAACAGCCTCGAAGCCAAGATTCAGAACATGACGCCGCAGGAAATCGCCGAGCGCCGCGAAAAAGAACTGGCCAACCCCGCCGAGTACATCGCGACCTCCGTCAAACTGCACCGGCATGGCGGCTCCATGCGCAATCGCATGCGTTTTCTGCTGCAAAACCGCGCCTTCTTCACGAAGTATCACAACCTCAAAATCCAGGTCGACTACGTCACGCGCGACAACAAACTGCTCGAGCAGGGCGTGTACGAGTACAAGCGCATCATGAAACCGCAGGAGATCATTGAGTTCTACGAATTCCAGGGTGAGGAAAGCCCCGCCGATTGGCATCACAACAAGGACGGCCTCAGAACTCGCGTCCTTAGCGTGTCCGTTGTTGAAGCTCCCGAAAGTTGATTGTGTCCTGAATTCCGTCCGCAGAAAAATCGACGGCATCGGTTAAACTTCAACACCGGCGCCGTCTTTTTTCACCTTCCCACACCTGTTAATAGTGCCGGCCCCGCCGCACTTCGTCCGGTTACCCCCCACTTCTCACGTGCAATTCGACCATAAATGTTCGCGCATCGGTTAATTGTGCCATCAGCGCCACGTTCTGTACCGCAACAATCAACGCCAATTTCTGTTGTTTGGCATTACACGCAGCTGCGAATTCCGTGACAGTGGATACCGGTTTTGCAGAAGCTGCGGCGGAAGACATATCCGCCGACTCGGTTGACCATTCAAGCACTTTTTCAGAGGACAGATTATGAAACGCCGCGATCTTCTCAAAGCCGGTGCAGTCGGCGCAGCAGCGATGTTAATGCCGAAGGTAGTCAGGGCGCAATGCGATCCAACCTCGGCGGACATTGAAGGGCCGTTTTACACGCCGAACGCTCCCACGCGCAACGTGATTAAACCTGAGGCGGCATTTGCGCGCACGCTGTTTTTAACCGGCACCGTGTATTATCGCGACTGTGACGTACCTGTCGCCAATGCCCAACTGGACGTCTGGCAGGCTGATGAAAATGGCGCTTATGACAATGTCGGTTTTAACTATCGCGGCACATTCACCGCGGACGACATGGGCAATTATTCGCTGGAGACTGTTTTACCCGGCAAATACTTAAACGGCAGCCAGTTCCGGCCGCGCCATATCCACCTGAAAATCAACGCTCCCGATGGTCCCATCCTTACCACGCAGTTGTACTTTGCGGGCGACGAACACATCCCCGTCGATCCCTGGGCGTCGGAAGCCGAGGAAGGCCGCGTCATTCCGCTGACCAATGGCGACGGCGGCGCCAGACACGGCGTGTTTAACATTTCACTGCGGGACGAAGCACCGACGACTTCCGTTCAGCAAGGGCACGTCAAAGGCGACGCGCGTATTGTGGCTATCAATCCGCAGCCGCTCGGTGCGGAGGGCGTCATCCTGCTCTCGCTTAAACGCGCCGCCAACATTGAGTTGCGGGTTTTCGACGTCGTCGGGCAACGTCACATGTCGACTCCCCCCGCCTGGTACAATGCAGGCCAACACAAAATCCGCCTGAACAACCGCGACGAGCAGGGCCTGAAGTTAAACGCGGGCGTTTACATTCTGCAGGCCGTATTCAACGGCATGGTCGTCGACGCCAAGCGTTTTCTGATCAATTAACGGCAACAAAAAGTTCGTCTTTCACTCCGACCCTGGGAGGCGTTTCGTCGCAGTGCCGTTGAGCTTGTCATTGCGGCGGGACGAAAGCAGGTCGGGGCGACATTTCCCGCGCGCGGGGGCGCCGGGCAATGTTGTACAGGACCGCAGATCATTGGCTGTGGTCCTGTTTTTGTGTTTCAGGTTTTGGCGCAGGCGTTTGGCTCCTGATTGCAGCGCCTTCTCGCTGCGGCTCGCCGGCTTGCTTTCTGATGATCTTGTTTGTCATGCAGTTGACAACTTAAAACAGACTCGTCTGTTTGCGGTTTTCACCCCGGAGATTAACAAGAAGGCAAAACAAGCCGCAGAGCGGCGAAGTGCTCAGAAAGTCGTCAGGTTAAATGTGAAGCGCCTATAAATCCCGAGTCCTTCAGCCCGCGGAGCAAAACAGCGGTGTGCGGAACGATCCAATCGGCGTGCGCGCCTTAATCAGCCTGTGCATCACGTCGATGCCGTAACTCACCGCCACTCCATTTGGATCGTCGTTGTGCGGCAGATTTGCATCGCTTAACAACGCGCCCGGATGCAGCTTCCCGACGCGCTCCGCGATCTTCGTTGCGCCGTGTTTACCGGCTTTGTCGCCATCCAGCGCCAGCACGATCTCTTCCGGTTTCCGCAGTTGTTTAATCGCCTGTTCGTGTTCGGCGTTGAAGCCGCTCGTGCCGTAGATGGCCAGGACAGTGAATTCGCGGTTCAACAATGGATGCATCATGACGGTCGCCGCATCGATCACGCTCTCGGTGATTAACAGACGACGCGTATCGGCATCGGGCCACTGCGGATAGAGCCCCGTGCGTTGTTTCAGGTAGAGGTGTTTGCCGTGGCGGTTGTGCAGCGCGCGAAAGTACAGACCGCCGATGGAGCCGTCGTCGCGCCGCAGAGCAAAAACAAGACTGTTCGAGCCAAAAGCCGATGATTTGCCCCCGCGCATTTGTTTAACAAGTCCGAAGCGTCGGGCGTCTTTCCGCAGATCGGGCATCGCGAAGAGTAGTTCGCCGTCGTTAAAGCCAATTTCGAGATGTTTAACATCCAGACCGCGTCGCGCGGCATACATCTGCGCCGTACGGCTTTTGTCGGCGCAATCGCGAAAACAGGGCCAGACGCGTTCCAGCAGAAGCGAGCGCTCCTCCAGCTCTCCGGGCGTCAGTAGTGGCCTGGAGCCCCTGCCGCGTCCGCGCCCTTTCATGTAGTTCTCAACCTGGGCCCGGTTGCCGAGCCGATAACTGCGTTTTGCACGTTTCATCATTCCCCCGTCTGAGTGAACATTTTACAATGGCAATCAAGGTTTAGCCGGTACAGGCGCAGCGGACGGACGGATATTGCAGAAACTATTTCAGATGCGGCGCAAACCAGTCAGGTATCTCCATTCCCAAGCCAACGGCCAGTTCTTTGATCTCAACGGACTGCAGTTCGTTGAGCGGAATCTCAAAATCATCGATCCAGGTCAACACGATTTCGAGTACAAGGTAGGATTCGCCGGCGTTGACGGTTTCGACTTGCCCATCATAGTATGTATGCGGCACAAAGGGGCGGCACCAGGACAGCAGGCCGTACATACGGGTTTTGAGAATGGAGTTGCGCATGGGGCGCAAGTTAACAACAAAGGCCGATGCGGCAATAGTGCCGCATCGGCTGATGAATTTGCTAATGTTGTAGCGTCACGACGGCGTTGACGGCATCATGAGAAAGCGTCTCCACTCTAAAGTTAAACGTCTCAGGCTGCATCATATCCATTTCCCACCTGCAGACCGGCGGGAATTCCATGGTATCGAACCAGAGGACTAAACCCGCTGTTAGAGGCATGGTCCATACGAATTTTGAGCCAGGTTCTCAATTCAGTCTGGAAGTAGGTTCACATTGATATACGGGACAATTGTAGGCTTGATTTTTTGAACACCCTGGCTAAACTCAACAGAGAATGGGACTTCGATTCGAACATCCAGAGCGTCAACACGACCATTCTGCATTTTGAGTTCGCTCAAGAATGTTATCCCAACGGACGCCCCACCACTCGAAAGAGAACTGAATAGTTTCCCCCTCACAGTACCGTTTGATCCGACCCTTACGGCCGCACCTGATTCTACTTCCATTAATCCAATGGTTTTATCCACAGAAGCCCCAACCTCTACACGCGTCACATTATTCCTCTCATCCTTCGAAACGGAAACACTTCCATCCACACCACGATACTCAACTGTGACCTTGACATCAGTAATGACCGTAGATGATTCTTTTCTGTGCGTTAGCAGAGGGGGAAGAGATTCCGGGCGATAAGGAATTGAGATCCGATTGTTTTGCTCCCCGGCGCTTAATATGCTTGTCAGGTTCAAACTATATGAGACGTTGTTCACATGGGTGACACTCATCTTCACTTCTGCAGCATCATCACTTCCAATCTTCCTTTGATACGTAACTTCCTCTCTGTATCCGACCGTCACGGCTCTATCCATCCACTTCGCCCACGAATATATCGCGTCGCCAAAACCCTCCCATAAATATCCCATTGGATCTGAATATCTATAGGGATTTTCCACCAAACCATCGAGGTCTAAAAAATAGATTGGATTGTTGGAGGAAAACCGATAAGGGGTTAACATTGGATAGTCGGCTGTCAGAGGATCTACGCTCAAGAACTTACCCAATCTGGGATCATACATCCTGAAGCCATAGTCGTATTGGTTCCCGCTACCTTTAACTTCGCTGTCAGACTCTTTGCCGTTAAAGCCGTACAGGTAGCGTCTTCGACGCCTTTTTGGACGCGCCGCTGCGCCCGCGTTGGGCGGCCACTGCGCACTTTGAGACTCGCCGCTGCGTGCCCCGCTGCGCGCCGGACCGCGCGCGTTTCCCCGCTGAAGAAAAAAAGCTTGTCAAAGAACATCTCGCCTGCGCGGGCGGCCGGAACCTTGGCCCGGTTGGAAGATACTAAACTTCGGCGATCCGGCCTCGGCCACGCGCGCCCCCTTTCAGGCGGGGGGCGCGGGCCGGGATTGCAGGCCGGTCGCCGACTCGTCACTATGCGACCGCCGCCCAAAACCCGACCGTCCGTATGGCCGCCGCGCCGCTCCAGTACTCGGCTCGTGGTTCTTCGCGCCGCAGCTCGTCGCCTGGTCATCGGCTGCTCGCTCAGAGGTTTATCACCCGCCGCCGGGAAGGACGAGGGTCACGCGGCCCCGCGCGCGCCGGCCGCAGGCCGCGCTTTGCATAAGACCGTTTTAGGGTCGCGGCAGGAGGCCGCGCCTTAAAACAGCTTATGTAAGGCGAGCGCGCGGGTGGTCGGAGAAGATGGGAAGCAGGACGCGGCGAGAGTCACGAGGCGGGTATTTAACCGCCCCCGGCGGCCGCGGCGCGCAGGCGGCCCGAACGGACCGGGGTGTGGCCGGGACGGGAGCGGCCTGCCAAGCGGCGCGCTTACTTCGCGTTCATCGGATGGAACTTCCCGACCGCCGCGCTCAGTTCGGCCAGGTTCGTGAAGCGGTAGCGCTCCGTCGTGCCCGGCAGGCGGTGACCGGCGAAGAGCTGCACCGCGCGCAGGTTGTGGCCCGCACCGAGCATCATCGCTATCACCGACTGACGGATCAGCGTCGGCGTCAACCGGCGGCCCGGCGTTAAAAAGCGGGCGTTTTGCACCACGCGCTGCACCCCGTCAGGCGTTTCGGCGTTCCCGCGCCGTGTTAACACCAGGTACGGCAGATCTGTGTTTCCCATGAGCGCCGGACGCGCGGTTTCGAGGTAGGTTGTTAAACACACAACTTGTTGCTTAGGCAACAATATGGTGCGCTCCTGCGTGCGCCCGCAGGACGGCACGTGCAAGGTTCCGCGCGCCGGGTCGAGGTCGTCCGTTGTTAACATCGTCACTTCGCGGCTCGTCAGCGCCGACCAGGATAAAAAATCAAGGATGATTGTTTCGCGCGGCGGCAGTTCACCTGAGCGGTCGCGCAGGATTCGCACTTCCTGCGGCGTTAACAGATGCGGCAGAGCCGTGGCCCGCGGCGGATTGCCCGCAAGTACAAAGGCGCGCGCCGGGTTGTCCGCGCGCAGGCCCGATTCGATTTGCCAGGTAAAAAAGGCCCTGAGCGCGAAGAGATGCGGCCGCACCGTCGCCGCGTTCGGCGTGCGCCGGCGCACCCGGCCGATCCAGTCGGCGACGTCCGTATAGCGCGCATGTGACGCGCCGGTTTCGGCATTAAACAAGGCGGCATAACGCGCGTAGGCCGCCGCCGTCGACGGCGCATAGCGATTCTGTAACCACGCTTCGAAGCTCATGTTTGCGGCCCCGCCGGTTTAATGTGCGTGTAGATTCTCGTTGTGTCGATCGTGCGGTGGCCAAGGAAGTCGCGCGTTTGCTCCAACGTCAACCCGGCCTCGAGCAGGTGCGTGGCCACCGCGTGACGCAGACAGTGCAGGGTGACCGCGCGCGTGAGCTGCGCGCGCGCCGCCATGCGTTTAACACGGC
>JAUIKM010000027.1 GCA_030430495.1 bacterium
CAACAATAAACTGACCAGACTGCTCCGGCGCGGCGCGTAGCGGGAGGTCAGGATGATCAAAATCCTCTTTGCCCCAATAGTCATAAGCGGCGATTACAACATCAGGTGCGCCGGTCGAAAACTTCCAGGCCAGCGGAGCTTTTATATCGTACAAATGCCACATCCAGCCACGCGTGTGGGCATGATCTGAATGCTCGCGATTTTCCGGCGTCAACTGGATTTCACTGAAAGGTATGCCCGGCGTCAAGCCGCGGTCGTTCGGCAGCCACTCCGGCGGCGGAGACTGTGAGTTGACTGAAAAAGTTAAACACAGTGACAAACAAAAAGTCAAGAAAGCGAGCCGGGGCAAAGAAGTGCCGCGGCGCTGCAATAGAAGCGTCGAGTTTTTAAGCATGATATGTTTAAGTTGAAAGTGTTAAGAAATCGATGACAATGCCGCAGCGTCGATCGATCGCGGGAGTCGCGTGGTTGACGATCGGTCAATGTACGGTGAAGGGACTGGTCATCTTTAGGTTAAAAGAGTGCTGTTTACCTCTTGTTTCGTGCACGATCAGTTTTGGCGGAACGAGCTTCGGCATTAATGGTGCGGCCGAATGTGCTAAACATACACTCGGGAGAATTGAGAAACAATGCATTCGTTGAAATGCAATAAACAGGGGCGGATTACAGACTGATGTTAAAAATGGTCCTGCGAACAGCTTGAGGCGTCGGGAGCTTCCCGAGTAGATTGCCTCAACTGTGTTTAAAGTGGCAGTTTTGCGGTGCGTTATGATGTCAGATGAGGGCGCCGCGCCAGGCATCCGGAGATTTACATGTTAAGAAGCACAGGACCGCGAGAGTTCTCTCCGCAGTCCTGTGTGTGGTATTGTTTGTGCCGAACGTGTTTTCCTCGAATCAGGACTTGGCCGAGTTCAGTTGTTTAAGCAAGTCGTTGATGCGCGGATGCTGAGCTTCCGGCGCCATCGAAAGCGCCTTTTTGTACAGCTCGATCGCCATGGAGCTCTCGCCTTTCTTGGCATAGGCTTCCGCCAGCGAGTCGTAGACATTCCACGATTCGGGATGGCGCTCGACGTTTAACTTGAAGACATCGATCGCCTTGTCGACGTCGCCGGCTGCGATGGCCGCATAGCCGAAAGCGTTAACCTGGGCTTCGTTGGCCTGCGCCAGCGCTTCTTTTTCAAACTCGGCGGCTTCCGCACTTTTGCCCATTCTGTTTAAGAGCAGGGCTTTTGTGCTCAGGTTGTTGAAGTTGCGTTGCAGCTGGATCGAACGATCCACCCAGGCCAGCGTCTGCTCCTGATCCATGTTGTTGGACAGGGCCCACGAGGCCGCCTGCATCCAGCCGCGCCAGGTCCAGCCCGCCGAATGGCGCAGTTGGTTGCTCAGGCTCTGCATGACGATCGGGTTGGTGTCGAATTCGGCCGTAAAACCGACCATCACTTTTTCCCAGTGCATGTACACCCAGGCGCTGTTGTTGTTCACCTCGTCAAAGCCGTAGACCAGCTGCTCGCGGAAGGGCGCTTCCTTTGGCGTCACCTGAACGCGCAGGGCGTCCTCGCTCTTGTCGTAGCTGAAGCTGCCCCAGGAAGTTGAGTTATTGGAAAAGATAATCGTCCAGCTTGTCTCCGTCGGCGCCATGTGCAGGCCGTATGTGCCCGCTTTCAGCGCTTTGCCTTCGATTTTTACGTCGTGCGAGAAAGTAATCGTCGTGTTGTCGTTTGCGCCGGCGCGCCACGGGAAGGGCGTCTCGCCCCAGGGTACCAGCGCACCCCAGACTTCGCGGCCGTTGACGGACGGACGGTGGTAGTCGATGGTGATGTCGCTCAGGCCGACGCGCTGCTGCGACACCGCATGCGGACTCACGTAAGGCACCTGCACCGGTTGCGCCGTCGCCTCATGTGCGCAGGCGGCGCTCAACAACAGACAAAAAGCAAAAGCCAGGAAATTCCCGCGAACACCATGTCGATAGGAATACATAAACACACTCCGGAAAATGGGTAATGAATGCACGTGTGTATCAAAGTGTCGGCCCCGGAGAAGAGCATCGGGTCGCTGCGCCGGCGCGTTGGAGGCTTGTCCTGGAGCGGTGGAGCCGGCGGCGCGATTGAGCGGCGGATGTCTTCGATTGGCGCCCTACGGACGCCGCGGCGACAAGATACAAGAAAGTTGATTGTCCGGAAAAAAAGTCGGCGGCCTCGGTACAAATGCACCGAGCCCGCCGAGAGTCATAGAGCGTGTATGTTTGCTGTTACGCAGGAATCGCAAAGAGATGCATCAAAATCACCGCACTTCAATCTTTTTTGTCGCACCGGCGCCGTTCTGCATCACCGACAGCATGTAGACGCCGCCGGCGTCGTTCGTCAGGTCGATCTGGCGCACAAACTGCTGGTTCGCCTCGCTCGTGAATTCCTCGCGGAATACCTCGCGTCCCTGCAGATCCACGATTTTTACCGTCGTCGGGCCGGCCTGCGGCAGCGTGAACTCCAGGTTGAACAGGCCGTCGTTCGGGTTCGGATAGACGTTGAATCCGTTCAGCGGCAGCGCGGCTGCTTCAGCGGCGCGTTTGTCCTGGCTTGCCGCGTCCATTTCGTCCGTGGCGTTTGCGGCTGGCTCGTCGCTCAGCACGATCACTTCCGCTTCAATCAGGGCATTCGCAAGCTGGTCCGTGTTCGGTCCCGTTTCGCCGTTCGCGCTGACTTTCTCTGCGTCGACGTAGACAATCACGCGGCGGTTCAGGCCGAACTGTTGACCGTCGTCCGAAATCCAGGTCATGTTGGTCGGTACTTCGCCGTCCGGACCGAACTTGATAACGACGTCGTCCATCTCCACGGTTTCGCCCGCGGGGCCGTTCGTGCTGATGACTGTCACGTTGCCGTCTTCATCGATCGTTTGCTCGACGTCCTGGCCGATATTCTTGCGCATGATGACAACTTTGTGCTCGCCGTCTTCGCCCTCGCCGTTTATTTCAATGTCCATCTCGATGTTTTTCATCATTTCCATGACTTCGGCCGGCATGCCCGACGCGGCGTCACCGCTGGTCTCGAACTTGAAAACCTTGCTGACGTCGCCGTTGTCGTCGTTGAATCGCATGACTTTGACCGAGACGCCGCAGTTTTTACCGGCTTTGGCGCTGCAATGCGGCATTCCTTCGCCCGCTTCGATAAACTGGATGGCTTCGTCGCCGTCCATGATTTGCTCTTCCACCGCGCCGTCGGGCGTCATTTTGCGGATGACGACTTTGGCTTTGGTTACGGGTTCGCCTTCGCCGTTGGCTTCGGTGTCCATCTCGACATTGACGTCGGAACGGAAAACGTGCACGTCGGCGTCGCCGTCCGTATCCATCATCACTTCGATGTTTTCAGGCGTCAGTTCGTTGTACTCTGCATTCTGCAGTTTCTGCAACAGCGGTTCCACGGCTTTCAGAATTTCATCGCTGCGTTCGTCGCCGATTGCACTGCGCAGTTTCTGACGCAGTTCGTCTATGTCGAGTTTGGCGTTTTCTCCGCTTGCATCCGCCATCACGACGCGGCGTACGACGCGCGTGTTTTCCGGAGTGGTTTCGGTGTCGTTTTCCGCTTGCAGAGGCAGTACGAGGCCGGCCAGGAGCAGTGCGCCCGCGCCCAGGCCAAGGAATTTGGATGTCGTGTTCAATCGCATGGTATCACCCTGAATTGCGTTCGGTAAATCTGTGGTCAGCCGCAGCTGATCGCGTTTTTTTTGTCTGGCAGCAAACTACGGCGGCAGGCGGCGCGGCGTTGTTAATTCGAGCCTAAGGACCGTTAATCAAATGTTAAAATCGGGCCGAATCCCTGCAAAACCCTTTAAAATCCGCTTCTGTTTACCTTTGTGTTGCAGGCGCAGGGTCCTCGCACTGGTTCGGGTATTTGTGCGTCGGCAGTTGCCGGTCGGTTTGACGTCGTTCAGCGATTCGCGGCGTCGCGCCCGGCGACGAACAAAAACATCATCAGGAGAAGAGGGATATGTCAGCGAACACAGCAGCCGAGGCGATCGTCGATGAACTGCGCCGCGGGCTGCGCGCCAATGCCGATGCGGCCAAAGCGCCGGAAATGCAGGCCTATATGAAAACCGACCAGCCGTTCTGGGGCGTGCAGAAACCCATCCGCGCCGAGCTGTTGAAAGACGCGCGCCGGAATCACCCGATCAAAACCGCCGACGAGCTGCACGCCGCCGTCGCCGAGCTGTGGAGCGGCCCGAAGCGCGAAGAACAATACCTGGCCATCGATCTGGCCGGTGCGCACAAACGACTGCTTTCGCCCGATTCGGTTCCGCTGTTGCAGCGCATGCTGCAAGAATCGACCAACTGGGATCTGGTCGACGGCATTGTTTGTGGCCTGGTGAGTCCGCTGATCCTGCGTTTTCCCGAACTGATGTCCCTGCCGCGCACCTGGATTTCGTCGGAGAATTTCTGGATCCGACGCGCTTCGCTGCTGTGCCACATCAAACACAGGGAGCGCACGGACCGCGATCTGTTGGCGGCGAGCATTGTGGCGCTGGCGCACGAGAAGGAGTTTTTCATCCGCAAGGCGATCGGCTGGATTCTGCGCGAGTTCGGCAAAACCGACCCGGACTGGGTGCGCAATTTTGTGGCGGCGCACGAAGACGAGCTGTCGAATCTGAGCAAGCGCGAAGCGCTGCGCCGCCTGTGAGTTTTTGCGGCATCCGGCTTCGCATGCCGCCGCAATCGCTTCACACAGCCGCGTCGCGGACTCGCATACCGCGGTCCACGTTTCGACAATTTTTCATTTGAAGTGCCGTATATTTCGGCGTCGAAACGGCGTCTGTCGTGTCGATCCCGCCGAATCGGGTGAAATTTCCGTACCGCGCCCCTGCAAACCGGTGCGGCGACCGAACGGTGAACACCAGTTCCATTTTTAGTCGAAAGCACTTCCGGAATGCATTGTAACGAGGCTGTATCCATGTTTATGGACAAGATGCAAATGCGCGTTCGCGCCGCCGCACAACTGATCGGACTGTTTATTATCGTCGCGCTCGCCGCATGTACGGGCGGCTCCACGGACGACGATCCGGCCAAAGGGGTGGCTGAAACTGTTGCACTTCCGCCCGAACCCGGCCCGGATGCTTCGGCTTTTGAAAAATACGAGTACGACAAAGCGCTCAAGGATCGCGATTACTGGGCCCAGGAGTTGGAAGCGCAGGCGCACGACCAGACTTTTATTGCGCTCTGGGACAAGATTCGCAATTCATCGGGCGAGAAGATCGACGTGCTCGGCACGCTGCAGTTTGACGAGATCGTGCTGCCGAGTTTCGGCGAAGACAAGCCGATCGAATTCGGCATCAGCAAACAGACGTCGCAGGGCGCGGGTAAAACGCTGTCACACGAAGAGTGGACTCAGTACCTGCAGCAGCTGAAAGGCGAGGGATACACGCTGGTGCAATGTGAGTTTCACCACCAGAACTTCCGCAAGGTCGACGGCGCATACAATTCCGAGTTCTCATCGGAATTCCACATCAGCAACAGCGTTCAAAAACGGCGCTACATTCTCAAGGGCGTGATCGGCGTCGTCTGGACGGATAAAATCGACAAAGACGGCAATCCCGTGCCGCAAAAACTCGACCTGTCGAAGTTTTATG
Organism: bacterium; assembly: GCA_030430495.1. Classification (GTDB taxonomy): domain Bacteria; phylum Bacteroidota; class Ignavibacteria; order Kapaibacteriales; family UBA7675; genus JAUIKM01. The sequence goes on from JAUIKM010000027.1 coordinate 5,614, forward strand.
TCATGCATCGCGATGGACGCCAGCCCTTTCAGTCGCGCTATCTGCCCGGCGCACTCTCCTCGATGATTACGGCCAACACGCCGCTGCTGGTCTCCGATCTGAACGGCGACGGCATGTCCGACGTGGTGCTGCCGAATATCAACAAACTGCTGATCAACAAAGGCGGGTTTGATTTCAGCTCGCAGGAAATTTCGCCCAACATGCCGGATGAAATGTTCAGCGGCGTGCTGGCCGACTTCACGGGCGACGGCCTGGCCGACCTGGTGGTGGGCGGTACTTTTGCCGGCAAAAAACCGTGGATTGCGGACGGCAAACGCAACAGCGCTGCAACGACCGGTCCGCATCTCTTTCTGTTCGAACGCAAAGCGGGCGACAAATTCGCCGATGTGGGCGTGTCGATCTTCGGCCCCGACAGCATGCTTGTGCGTCCGACGAGTCTGACGGCGGGCGACGTTGACGGCGACGGCGACCTGGACCTCTTTTTCAGCCAGTACAAACAGCCCTATCGCCAGGGCCAGCTGCCTTATCCCTATTACGACGCCAACGACGGCGACGCGGCTTTCATGCTGATCAACGAGGGCCGCATGCAGTTCAGCGACCAGACGGAGGCGCGCGGGCTGGGCGGCAAACGATATCGCCGCACCTACGCCAACTCCCTGGTGGACCTCGACGGCGACTTCGATCTGGACCTGCTGGTTGTGAGCGATTTTTCCGGCGTGGACATGTATTACAACGACGGTTCGGGTGTGTTCACGGACGTAACGGACACGAACATCGACGAGCGCTTTCTCTTCGGCATGTCCCACACCTTCGGCGATTTCAACATGGACGGCGCGATTGATTTTTACGTCCTGGGCATGAGCTCGACGACGGCGCGCCGTCTGGAGGCGATGGGCCTCGGCCGTCCGGACCAGCCGGACAAAAACGAAAAACGCATGGACATGGCCTACGGCAACCGCATGTACATGGCCGGCGCGGACCACAAGTTCAACGAGCCCTCGTTCCGCGACGACGTGGCGCGCTCGGGCTGGAGCTGGGGCTGTACGGCTTTTGACTTCGACAACGACGGCGACCAGGATATTTACGTCACCAACGGGCACGTCAGCCGCGAATCGGCGGTGGACTACTGCACGCACTTCTGGCGCGACGATATTTACCGCCTCGACTCCGATGAAGACCCGGATATGGCTTCGGCCTATTCGAAGGTCTTTGACCTTGAGAACCAGCAGGGATATTCCTGGAACGGTTTTGAGAAAAATCACCTGTTTGTCAACCGCGACGGCGGTGGATTTGTCAATGCATCCTATCTGCTGGGCGGCGCGCTGGTGGAGGACTGCCGCGGCGTGATCAGCGAAGATTTCAACGGCGACGGCAAGATGGACCTGATGGTGGTGACGTTCCGCTATCCGAACGATCACCGGATAGTCATGCTGCAGAACGAGGCCGAGCTGGACAACAACTGGATTGGCGTGCGCCTGGCGGAACACAAAGGCGGACAGTCGGCCATCGGTGCCAGAATCGAGTTGCACACGAGCCGCGGCATCATGCCTGCGGTGATCACGACCGGCGATTCCTTCCTGTCGCAGCACTCGTTCAGCAAACACTTCGGCCTGGGCCGGGACATCAAGGTTGAGAAAGTCGTGGTGCGCTGGCTGGACGGCACGCAGGCCGAGTTGGCGGCTCCGGCGATCAACGAGGTGCACGAGATTCGCACTCCTGCTTTGTGACGTACCGCGCTTCCGCGGTTTCAACATCCTTTACGGTTTTTCATGCAGTTGCGTCGCGCCCGGCGCAAGGGCCTGAAATCCTCGCAGACGGTTCCCGGGACAAGCTGGAGAGTCAGGTATGAGCTCTACCGACATTCCGACATATCGCGGCGAGTCGCACGATATCGATAATCTGTATTTTGCCGTATTGCCGCTGAACCTGCGCAAGGAAGGGTACGACTACGGCAAGCCGCATCGCCACGACTACTACGAGATGTTCTACTTTGAAGGCGGCGGTGGTGAACACGAAATCGATTTTGCGCGTTATCCGATCCGCAATTTCTCCCTGCACGCGGTACCTCCCGGGCGCATCCATCAGGTGCGCCGCAATCCGGGATCCTACGGCTCCGTGATAGTTTTCAACCAGGATTTTTACGCACTCGGCGCGGGTGCGGGCGATCCCTTCCGGGACATGCCTTTTATGCGGCCGGACGTGGCCCCGACGATACAGTTGCCCGCGGCGGAACGCGAGCACTTTGGCCAGGTTCTGGGACTGCTGCAGCGCGAGTACGCGGCTTCCGGACTGGAGCGCGTCGACATCGTGCGCACGTATCTGAGCCTGATTCTGCAGTATGCGCGGCGCGTGTTTGTGGACGAACACGGCAGTGAAGCGCCCGAAGACGGCGTCGGTCGTTCGGCGTCGGAGCAGATCAAACGATTCACGGCTCTGGTGGAGGAACACTTCCGCTCGGTGCATTCGGTCAGCCGGTATGCGTCCATGCTGTTTATTACGCCGAGCCATCTGAACGACCTGTGCCAGAAAGCGCTGGGGAAGTCCGCCGGCGAACTGATTCAGGAGCGCATTATTCTCGAGGCCAAGCGACTGCTTTTTTATTCGGAGGACAGCGTCAAGGAAATCGCCTTCACGCTGAACTTTGCCGATCCATCGTATTTTGGCCGTTTTTTTCGCAAAAACACGGGTGCGTCGCCCGGCGACTTCCGGCGTACCATCCGTAAAAAGTACCAGTAAACTGCGTTAATGTGCTACGGCTGACACCGGTTAAATTTGGTATTTTGTCTGTCCGGTAGCACGACGATTTCAACAGACCATGTGAAAAATCCAACGGGAGAGCGCTTCGTTCTTTCCGCTTATATGTAATTTTTCCCTCTGATCGTATGCTGACATCACTGTCTGGCGCGATGTTTCGCGCCGCCGGAATCCTGCTGATTCTCGTCTGTTCCTCTCCCTCCCTACAGGCGATTCCGCAATTCACACTGCTGAGCGGCAATCGCTGCATCAACTGTCATGTCAACTTTCAGGGCAGCGGCCTGCGCAATGAGCTGGGCTGGTATGCCTACGAAGGCGTCTCGCTCGTGGACCTGGAAGCGCTTGGCATGGCCGAGTTCTTTGAGGCGCTGACGCCCGAGTCGAACGCATTGCTGGACGGCTCGCTGACGCTGGGCGCGGATTTCCGTCTGCAGATGACGCGCGCGCATGACGACCCGGACGCCGAGCGAAAGATCTTTCCGATGCAGGGAGCGTTCTACGCCGCTTACTCGCCGATGGCCGAACTGGTGTTTGAAGGCACGTACAGCGCCGGACCGCAGGTCTACGACGGCCAGGAAAACTGGGCCGCCTCGGTGCAGTACCAGCCAAACTACAGCCTGCCGCAGCTGCGCGCCGGCTACTTCCAGCCCTCGATCGGCATGCGCTACGACGACCACACAATGATGGTGCGTTCGCTGGCCTCGACGGAGTTTACGCCGCTGATAGCGCCCAACTACGCCGAACTTGGCGCGGAGCTGACCTACTTCGGCCTGAAGGAACTCTCCGTTTCCGCCGGTCTGTTCCAGGCCAAGAACCTGGCCGAACAGACCGTGCAGAATCTGAACGGCGAAACGATTTCGCTGATCGAGGACGAGAACAACCTTTCGACCGTTGTGCGTGCGGTGCTGTGGCCGCGCCTGCTGGATGGGGAACTCAACACCTGGCTGGGCGCTTCGCTGCTGGCCAACGGCGACTTTACACTGAGCAACTACTTTGTTGGAGTCGGCTGGACGGACCGGCTGGCTCTGATGGCCGAGTACGCCAGGTCGGACAAGGACGGACTGCGGACGACGGATAATTTTTCGCTTGAACTGATGTATCAGTTGCGTCAGTCGCTGCTGCTTTACGCACGGGCGGAGGATTCGCGCAGTGATCGCGACATAACGGAAGTGGACGGAGCTGCCGCCGTGATCCGCCAGGAGCGTCGCCAGTACGTTTTCGGCGCGCAGGTTTTCCTGCTGCCCTGGATAGAACTGCGGCCCGAGTATCGCATCGTCGACACGGATCTGACGCCGCGCACGGCACCGCAGTATCGCTCGTCGCGCTGGCATGCACAACTGCACTTCTATTTCTGATTCAGAGAGCCGGCGCGAGGGCGTCCCACGGGCTCCGGAGAAAAAAATATGAACATCTGGAAACTTGTCGCCATGGCTTCGGTGTTGGTGCTGCTCGCGCTGACGGCGGTCTGGATAGCTCACGGTCGTGATATCTACACTAAAACCTCGGTGGCGGTGGAGACCTACGACGAGTTGTTCGACGAAACGAGCACCGAGTGGGTCGAGCAATTTGTCCTGGGGCTCCTGCCTTCGGGAACGACACCGAAAGAGATGTGCGGTGTTTTATCACTCGGAGCGCCGTTCGCCCTGCTCCTGCTGCTTGCGGTCTTCAAACTCAGGCGCCCGGCAGCGGGCCAAACATAAGAAGGTTTGGGTGGATGTTGCCGCCGTCCGGCGGAGCGACCCTCTCCCCGCAACACAAACACATCAATACCATTTCCCGGAACGATCTACCAGAAACATTCAACAGCAAAGAGGATGTGATGAAAACGATTTTAGCGATGGCTGCCCTGCTGATTGTGCTGGCGCCCGCCGTACAGGCCGCGGATATGAGCCAGGAGTTGGGATTGACCGGACCGCAGAGTTTCGGTTTTACGGACAAAGTCGGCAAAAATGAAGCGAAGTTTTCGAGCAAAGCGCCGCTGGAGGACATCGACGGAACGGCCGACGGGATCAGCGGTCAGTTTACGCTCAATCCGGCCAATATCGAGATGAGCAAGGGCCAGGTGGAAGTGCGCGTGGCGTCGATGCAGACGGGCATCAAAAAGCGCGACGAACACATGTTCAGTTCGACCTGGCTGGACGCGGAGGCGCACCCGACGATCAGCTTTGAGATCAAAAAACTGAGCGACGTGAAGGTGAAGTCCAAATCGGACGCGAAGATTGTGCTGACGGCCAAGGCGCACGGGTCATTCGCCATGCGCGGCGTCAACCGCGATATGGTCACCGACGTGACGCTGACGATCCTGCCCGAGTCCGACAAAACGCGCGAGCGCGCACCGGGCGACTTTCTGATGGTGAAAACCGCCTTTGCGGTGCCGCTGTCCGAGCACAAAGTTGCGGGCAAGGGCGACATCATCGGCAGCAAAGTGAGCGAGAAGATCGAGGTGGAAGTCAACCTGTTCGGCACGAACGGAATGGCCAAGTAATCGACGAAAGGAATGCGGGCGCCGCGGCTGCGACTGCGGACAACAAACAGTGCGGCGTCCGGCTTTCAGCGGGATTGAATACGGGCGAGAATCTCCAATCGCGAAGCAAGGATAGGACTGACATGACAACGGATAATCAATCGCAGCGCGGACCGAAAGCAGCGCTTCCGACGGCGGAGACGGAGCTGACGGGGCCCGATGCCGAGGCGCAGCTGGACCGGCGCAGCTTCCTGACGCGTTCGGCCGGTGTTCTGGGACTTGCGCTGGCGGGCGGCAGCCTGGCGACGTTGCTGAACAGCTGTGAGGACGACGCGACGCGCGGGCCTGTCGATACGGACCCCGGCAATGCAATCACGGTCGAGTTGAACATTGCAGAGGAAGAAAAGCTACAGGCGGTCGGTGGATCGCTCAAACGCAGCTTTGGCTCGAACAACGGCGGTTTTCCTCTGATTATCGTGCGCACGGCGGAAGACCGCTTCCGCGCCTACACGGCCAAGTGCACGCACCAGGCCTGTCCGGTTGAAGAGGACCTGGTAACCAATCGGATCTGGTGCGCCTGCCATGACAGCTATTTTGATCCGAATACGGGCATTCCGTTTGAAGGCAGTCAGGCCAGGTTGCCGCTGCAGGAGTTTCAATCGGAGTTTGACGCCGAGACACAAAAATTGACGATAACTTTCTGACGCGACGCACTGACGCACCGGGTCAGAGCAAGACCTGCGGAGTTATGCTTCACTTCCTGTACGTTTTCCCTTGTTAAACCAAAACACAGGAGGCTCTGCATGAGGACTTGCTCCTTCAGACCTTCAACGCGGCCTTCCGCCGCAGTCATCTTTGCAGCCATGTGCTGCATGCTCATGTTCGGCGCACCCGGACTACGGGCCAATTCGACCGGACAGACCGGGCACACACTTGTGGGCGGCACCGGCTGCGGCAATTGTCATGGCTCCACAAAGAGCGATAATACAACGCTCACACTGACCAGTGAAACGGGCTCTTTTAAGGTTGTCCCCGGCTCAAAAACAAAGTTCACACTTCAGGTGGCGCACTCCACGCACGTGCGTGCGGGCTGCAACATCGCGGTCAAGTCAACGGAAACCGGCAACACCGATATCGGTTCGCTCAGCGTGGTATCCGGTTCCGGCCTCAAACTGGTCGGCAAGGAAATGACGCACTCCGCCAAGAAGGTCATTTCCGGCGGTACCGTCGATTTTGAATTTGAGTGGACGGCGCCGACCGCGCCTGGCGATTACTACATTCGCGCCATCAGCAATGCGGTCAACAACAACGGTTCGTCCGACGCCGGCGACGACTGGAACTGGCTGACGCCGGTGAAGGTGACGGTGGAGGCGCAGCCGAGCGTTACGCTTACCAAACCCACGGGCGGTGTGTTCTGCCCGGGCGATCAACTGACGATCGAATGGGAATCGACCGTCATCGACAACGTCAAGATCGACTTGTCGAGCAACGGCGGCGGCGCTTACACGCAGGCGATCACCAACAGCACGCCTGCATCGAGCGGCTCTTTTACCTGGACCATTCCGGCGGGGCAGTCGCCGGGCGATCAGTATCGCATTCGCGTGGCGAGTGCGGCCGACGCCGCGGTCAAGGATGAAATGTCCAACAACTTCTCGATTGCCGGGCCGCCGTCCATCACGATGGAGCCCACGAGCCTTGAGCGCTGCGAGGGCGGTACGGCCACATTTGAAGTGCAGGTGGACGGCGCCGGCGCCAGCTTCCAGTGGCGCAAAAACGGGACGCCGATCAGCGGGGCTGAAAACATCATGTTTACGCTGAACGGCGTCGATCCCGATGACGCCGGCAGCTACGACGTCGTCGTCACCGGCGCCTGCGGGCAGGAAGTCACCAGCCAGAGCGCAACGCTGTCGGTTGACAAAAAACCGTCGATCGTGGCGCCGCCGCAGGCCGCCAATGTCTGCGAAGGAGAACAGATAATGCTGGAAGTGGTTGCCGACGGCGCGGACCTGACCTTTGTCTGGGAAAAAGACGGTCAGCCGATCCCCGGCGCAACCGGGCCGATGCTGCAGATTGCGAGCGCGGGTCTTGGCGATGCGGGCATGTACAGCGTGATCGTGTCCGGCATTTGCAGTCCCTCGGTTGCCAGCGATCCGGTACAGGTCAATGTAGGCCTCGATCCCGCGATTGTGTCGCACTCCGAATCGCAGGCGATCTGCGAAGGCGCAAATGTGGTGCTTCAGGTGGAGACCGCGGGCGACTTTAACTACCGCTGGACGAAGGACGGCAATCAGATTCCGGGTGCGGACCAGCCGCAACTGGCGATCAACAACGCCTCGGCGGCCAATGCCGGCACTTATGTGGTGACGGTGAGCGGTCCCTGCGGCGCGGATGCCGTCAGCGCTCCGATTGTCATTACAATCACGGATGCGCCGATGATTACGAATGAATCGGGCGGCGGTCAGATTGACGAAGGGGGTTCCCTGACGCTGAGCGTCACGGCCACCGGCGCGGACCTGATGTACCGCTGGCGTCGCGACGGTCAGGAAATCGTTGAAGCCGTGCAGAACACGTACACAATCAGCGAAGCGACTCTGGCCGATGCAGGCGCATATACCTGCGTCGTGTTTAACGACTGCGGTCAGGCGGTGAGCAATGCGATGGATGTCAGTGTTTCGCCCCTGGCTGAAGGTCCTGCGATTCGCACGTCGTTGACGACGCTGGATTTTGAAGGCGTGCTGACGGGCATGGATCGCACGGAGTCGTTTGTGATTTCGAACATCGGCGACGATGTGTTGGAAATCACGGGCATCAAGTCGAATGCCGCCGAATTTACGGTAGCCGATTCGAAACCACTGCCCATTACAATTGCCCCCGGAAGTGAGGAAACGATCTCGATTCGCTACGCGCCGACATCAGCGGGTGAACACAGCGGACGCATCAGCTTTGACAACAATGCCGTTAACCCCGGTGCGGGCGTCGCCCTGACTGGTGAAGGTCTGGCGGCTGTCGCCTCCGAAGGCAGCATCGATTTCGGCTCGGCGGACATTGCCGGCGGACCGGTTGAACGCATGTTCAATATTCAGGCCGGCTCTGGCGGCGCTACGATCAGTGCCGTGGATTTTGAGGGCGTTGCTCCTGGCGTGTTTGCATTTGTGCAGACCCTGCCCCTGGGCATCGACGCCGACGCCGGTTCCAGCGTTACGCTGCAGTTCGATCCGCCGGAGGCGGGCGCGTACAGTGCGACGATGCTGCTGACGGTAGACGGTCAGGTTACGCCGATTGAGATCACGCTCAACGGCGAGGGCCAGGTGGCGTCTTCGGTGCGTTACGACGACAAACTGGCGCGGTCGGTGACGGTGATGCCGAACCCGCTGCCTGGCGGGCGGGGCGTCTTCGACATCGCTCTGGATGGTCGCGTTGCACTTCGCATTGTCGACCTGCAGGGCAACACGCTGCGCCGTCAGCATGTGGTCGCGCCAATGCGCTGGGAATGGGACGGCCGCGACGGCAACGGACATCCCGTGGCTGCGGGACACTACCTTCTGCTGATCGACGGCGGTTCGGAGTTTGCGACGCTGCCTTTGATCGTGCGCTGACACAAACCATGTAAAAACAAACCGCAAACGGTCTGTCACACAGAATCCACCGGTGCTGCAAGACGCGCCGGTGGTTTTTTTTGCAATGATAGAATACAAATTGCGGCAGGCGTGTCACGGAGATACAATGAAGAGAAGCGTGCTCACGGGACTCGGAACAGGCTGAATGGGGTGCTCACAGAGCGGAAGAATGAGAGTGGACAACCAACGGTGGAATGAGTTGGGGGGAATTCTGTTGCTCGCAAAGATTGATGTGACAAACAAATATCCATTTGGTCAATTGGACAGCATTTATACGAGCAAAATGCTATTTTGAATACTTTGTGTCCTCAGCCCACCGGACACTGTATCCAGATGTGCGTTAGTTTTCGTTCATGACTTTACAATCTTTTTGATTCGACTCTAACTGAAATAGACATTTACACTCAACATATCCCATAATACAGTACCGAGGGCGGTGCAATCAGCCCCGCGCGGACTTGGAGGAAGCTCATGATTCGTAAGTCAGGTTACTTCATTCTTATGGCACTGCTGTTCGGCGTCGTGGACATGCAGGCTCAGTTGAAAGGCAACAATGTGCCTACAGCTGAAGAACTGCTCAACAATACGGCGCAGGGGCGTGAATTCTGGATCGCCTACCCACCGAACGAACAGGACGGCGTCGCCATTCAGACGCGCGCCATTGAAATTTACGTGACGTCCAGTGTCGACACTGAGGTCACGCTTGAGATGCCCGGTCTCGGCATCGGTCCGATCACAAAGCCGGTCAGAGCACTCGATATAACTACTTTCTCCGACGGCTCAGGTGAACTCTCCTGGGCAATGGAGATTCGCGAAGGCGAGCAGATTACCGAAAAAGGTATTCTGATTACGTCGCCCGACGCCATTTCGGTCTATGTAATGACGGCCAAACAGTTTTCATCCGAAGGTTATCTGGCTTTGCCGGTCAATACCTGGGATCGCCGTTACATGCACGTCGGATACTACGACTACCCGGAACCTCAATTCAATTTGTACCGCGGTGGTGGTTTTGTCATCGTTGCATCGGAAGATGAGACGCAAGTGGTCTTCCGCCTTTCGGGCACGACCGGCGGCGGTACGACGCGCGGCGGAGCCAGCATCGGCAAACCGTTCGGCGTCACGCTAAACCGCGGTCAGACCTACATGGTACGGGGCAGCGGTCTGGACGCTGCTTTTGACATGACGGGTACGTCCATCACGGCGACCAAACCGATCGGCGTGATTTCCTTCCACGAACGGACAATTATCCCTGCGGCTGCGGGCGGCGTTCCGCCGATCAGCCGTGACAACCTGATTGCGATGATCCCTCCGCGGACGACCTGGGGTAAACGCTATATCTCGTTGGAGTTGAAACGCGAAGACCGCGGCGACTACTTCAGGATTTTGGCATCAGAGCCCAACACGGCGTATGAAGTCCGCTACTACGACAAATCAAATGACAAAGCTCTGCTCGGCGTCAAAAACGGCACGCTGTCCAATGCCGGCGACTGGGCAGAATTTGAAGAGGTCAACCCCGCCGTCGGCGGCGGCGCTTCTTCGATTCGCGGTACGGCCATCTGGGAAGCCGACAAACCGATTTTTGTCATGCAGTATTCCTATTCGGCCGTCTGGGACGCCGCGGAAGAATTTGACCCCTTTATGGTGCAGGTTGTGCCGCAGGAGCAGTTTATTCCGGCTACCGTCTTCCAGACGCCCGCACGCGCTGAATTCAATACCAACTGGTTCAACATTATCGCCGAAGGCGACCCGGAAGACCCCTCACAGGAAAACCTGCGTTCGATCTTTCTCGACGGAACTTCAATCGTCAGCAAAGATCCGCTCTTTCTGGTCAATCAGATTCCGGAAACGAATCTGTACTGGGCACGCGTCAATCTTCAGCCGGGCGCACACCGCCTGACCAGCAACGGGAAAACCAAATTCGGTGGATATATCTACGGTTTCAGCCAGTTTGAATCTTACGGTTGGCCGGCCGCCATGGCGCTCAACCAGCTCGACAAACTGGACACCGTGCCGCCGCCGCTCGAAATCGTGGAAGATTGCGGTCAATACTGCATCACGGCCACCGAGCTGGTCAACGGCGATGCCAAAGACGATCCGCGTCAGGAAGATACAGGCATCAGCGCGATCACGATGATCAAGGGCGAAGACCCGGATAATCCCGTCAGCTACAACTACGAACTCGAACTCAAAACGGCGCCCGTGATCAAGCCCGATCCGATGATTACGCGTTTTGAGTTCTGTTTTAATATCATCGACCCCACCAAGGACGCCAAGGCCATTTTTGTGGTTCTGGACCGCGCCGGCAACTCCACAATAGACTCGGTCTCCTATACGGCCGACCTGGTCGAGATGGTGCCCGATCCGGTGCAGTTCGGCAACATCCTGCTGGGCGAAAGCGGCACGCAGCAGGCGATCCTGCGCAACCCGACGACCAAAGTGCTGGAAGTGCGCAAGGTTGAGCTCGAACGCGGCGATCTGTTTACGATCGTGGGCCCGCAGCGCGTTCTCGACGCCACGGAAGCCGCACCGCTGATGATGGATCCGGGTGAGGAAATCTCGGTGGAACTGATGTACACGCCGGATACCGAAACCACTGACCTCGCCGATCCTGATGCCGTTGACCGCGACTTCGTCAAGGCTGAAACCGAATGTCTCGAATTCCCGCTGGCCGAACTGATCGGTCGCGGCGTGACGCCGGCGATCTGGGTGGCCGACTGGAACGTTGGTATCCAGCCGATCAACAAAGAAGTCTGTGAAGACCGCTCCGGCGCCACGGACCTGCTGGTGCGCAATATCGGTACGGCCGATCTGGTGATTGAAACGATCACGCTCTTCAGCGCTTCGAGCGGCGACCTGACCACCGGTCCGTTCCGCTGGAATCCGGGCCCGACTCCGGCTCCGACAGTGACAATTCCGCCGGGCGGCGAGGAGCGATTCGAACGAATCTGCTTCCAGTCCCCGACATCGGACGACTACGTCTTTGAGGTCGACTTCAATTCGAACGCCAAAGAAGAATACGCCCGCGAATACAAACCGCGTTCGGTCTGGCGCGGCAGCACGATTGAGTCCTCGCCCTTTGTCGGCAACTACGACTTCGGTCAGGTGCGCGTCGGTGCGACGGTTGAAACACCGGGCGAAACGGTGGTGCAGTTTATCAACTTCGGTCAGAACCCGGTGCGATTCCGTGCGCCGAACACAAACTGGCAGGGTCAGCCCGAAGGTCAGTGGACCTTTGGACCGTACACAATTACCGCCATCTACAACCTGGGCAACCCGGGCGTGGACCTGCGTGCGGACAACAACCTGTACACGCTGAACCGCACTGATCCGGACGCCGATCCGTCGACCTGGGACCCCGCCAATATCTTTGAGGCGCGCATCTCCTACACGCCGACGGCCGAAGGCGTCATTACCGAAACAATCATCCCGCCGTTCTTCAGCGATCAGGCGGGCCAAAACCGCATCGACCGCGGCGGTTACGCCGGTACGGGCGAAGTGACGGGCGAAGGCATCATTCCGAAGATCATTGCCGACGGCTACGACTTTGCGCAGATCATGTGCAACACCGAGTCGGAAGAGCGCGGGTTTGTGACGATTACGAGCGACCCGAACGCCAGCGAACCGCTGACGATCTACTCGCTCGAATTCGAGAATCAGGGCGCAAATCCGAACTACAGCTGGGAACCGGCCGCCGGTGTGACGATAGCAGGCAACTTGTTGACCTTCGACACGCCGCGCACGCTTCCGATTGGTCAGTCGATGGAAGTCGACGTGGCCTTTGCGGCCAACGGCGGACCGGACAACGTCGACGTGACGATCAGCCATGACGCGCACGAAAACGATCCGGCAGTGGTCGATCCGGCTACGACGGTCGTGCAGATCACCGGCTCCTGCGACACGCCGGGCGAGTTGACGGTGACGGACCTCGACTTCGGCGACCGCTTGCTCTGCGCCACGCCGACGCTGACGATTACAGCAACAACGGATAACCCGTCGGGCGCGACGATCACGGGCATGTACCTGGAGAACAACAGCTCCGAGTTTGTGATTGTAACGCCGACGCCGATCCAGGTGCCGGGCAACGGCAGCGTGGAAATCGAGATTCAGTTCACGCCGTCGGGCGTGGGAACGTTCACGGATGTGGTGATCCTCGAGCACAGTCTGGGCGCTGACCTGCGCTCGGTCATCGAAGGCGAAGCTCACACGGTGACGGTCAACTTCGATCTGGAAGACGATCCGACGCTCCTGACGCCGGGACAGGAAACTGAACTCGACCTGACGATCAACAACACAAACACGGCCTACAACGACACGCAGGAAAGCGGCATCGTCGGCGTGGTTGTGACGCTGAACTACGATCTCGGCGCGGCGCGCCTGACCGATGTTCGTCCGGTGGACGGCGCCAACCTGATCGGTACTATCGATCACAGTCGCATCGACGGTTATTCGACCTTTACGCTGCGCTTCGACGCTCCGATCTCGGCGGAAGGCGTGCTGGCGCGACTGAACTTCCAGCTGTACCTGCACGACGAGACCTCGCTGCCGATCGACATGTCGGTCGAGATCCTGGAAGAAAGCCGTCGTGTATGCGTGCTTGATGAAGAGGATCCGGGCAGCCTGCAGATCAACCCGATCTGCCTGAACGACGGGCGTTTCATCACCTTGTCGGGCACGACCTTTGGACTGCGCAACGTTGCGCCGAACCCCGTAAACGGTTCGACGACGATTGCGTACTCCGTCGGTTTCCGCGCCTATACAAACGTCGTACTGTACAATTCGATGGGCGAAGTCGTCAAGGTGCTGGTTGACCAGCCGATGGACGCCGGCGTCTACGAAATCGAGCTGGACGCCTCCGAGCTTCCCGCCGGTGTGTACACGTATAGCATGACAGCCGGCCCCTACAGCCAGGCGCATTCTATGGTGGTGACCAAGTAATACCGAGACTGAATCCGGGCGGGCGCTCGTGACGGGGCGACCCTCCCGGACCGCAATAGAAGCGGCGAAGAAGTTCAATACTTCTTCGCCGCTTTTTTTTTACTGAATATTAAGCGTGACAAATAGACGATGCCGCTGTCTATGCACCTTGAGAACAGGGTGGATACTTTTCTTACTTCCTTGAAAACATTAAATGCGAGATTCTCGGGCGATTTACCCAAGTCAATATCCTGGTAATTATTGTTGGGAAATGATTATTAGTATATTGTTTTCTGTGCTCGAGCCACGCCTGTTCTTATTCAAAAGCTAATCGCATCAAGGTCGGAGGGGGGAATTTGCATCTCGCAAAGCCGACATTGAGTAGCAATTGCACTGTGATAAGTATAGATGTGTGTGGCACTACGGTTTTCCGACGAGCACTCTGTCGGGTTGTCGCCCTTCAAATCTTCTACCTTTTGTTTTGAAATCGAGATTTCACAAATAATATAATTCTGTATCCTGAGGCGGCAGCGTTCCCTGCGCTGCCTGCCTGTTCATGGAGGATTTTCTATATGAAGCGAACTATTGGGTACGTTGTTCTTGCATTCCTTCTGGTATGTACCGGAGATCTTTACAGCCAGTTGAAGGGCAACCGAGCTCCAACCGCCGAAGAGTTGCTGAACAACTCGGCGCAAGGTCGCGAATTCTGGATTGCGATGCCGCCGAACGAAGCGGACGATGCGTCGATTCAGACACGCGCGCTGGAAATTTACGTGACTGCCAGTGTCAATACAAAAGTTACGCTGGAGATGCCCGGCCTGGGTATCGGTCCCATTACCAAGCCTGTTAATGCTCTCAGTATCACGACATTTTCAGATTTGACCGGTGAACTTTCCTGGGCGATGGAAGTTCGCGAAAGTGAGACCGTGACGGATAAAGGTATTCTGCTGACATCCGACGACGCCATTTCGGTCTATGTGATGACAGCCAAACAATTCTCGTCAGAAGGTTATCTGGCGCTGCCGACGAATGTCTGGGATCGCCAGTACATGCATTGCAGCTACTACGACTATCCTGAAACGAGTCGCTTTCGCGGCGGTGGTTTTGTCATCGTGGCTAAAGAAGATGAAACGCAGGTTGTTTTCCGCCTCGACGGGAGTTCCGCCGGCGGTACCACTAAAGGCGGCAAATCCATTGGTCAGCCCTACAGCATTTCGCTGAACAAAGGTCAGACCTATATGGTGCGCGGAACGGGTATCGACCGCGCTTTCGACATGACGGGCACCAAGATAACCGCGACAAAACCAATCGGTCTCATAGCCTTCCACCAGCGAACTATTATTCCGACGGCCATCGGCCAAACCAGCCGCGACGTTCTTGCGGCCATGATTCCGCCTCTGGCAACCTGGGGCAAGCGTTATATCTCGCTCGAACTCAAACGCGAAAATCGCGGCGACTACTTCCGCATTCTGGCGTCGCAACCCAACACCAAGTACGAAGTTCGCTACTACGACAAAGAAAATGACAAAGCACTGCTCGGCATTAAGAACGGCACGCTTTCGGATGCGGGCGACTGGGCTGAATTTGAAGAAGTCAACCCGCAGCAGGGCGGCGCGGTTTCGATCCGCGGTACCGCCATATGGGAAGCCGACAAACCTGTTTTTGTCATGCAGTACTCTTACTCGGCCGTCTGGGACAACGCCCAGGAATTCGACCCCTTCATGGTGCAGGTTGTGCCGCAGGAGCAGTACATTCCGGCCACCGTCTTCCAGACCCCGTCAAATGCCGAGTTCACTACAAACTGGTTTAACATCATCGCCGAAGGCGACCCGAATGACCCCACACAAGAAAACCTGCGCTCGATTATTCTCGATGGCGAATTTGTCGTCAAAAAAGATCCGCTTTTCCTCGTGAATCAGATTCCGGAAACGAATCTGTACTGGGCGCGCATCAACCTGCAGCCGGGCGCACACCGCATATCCAGCAACGGCAAAACCAAATTCGGCGGATATATCTACGGCTTCAGCCGCTGGGAATCCTACGGCTGGCCCGCCGCCATGGCGCTGAACAAACTCGACAAACTCGATACCGTGCCGCCGCCGCTCGAAGTGGTGGAAGATTGCGGTCAGTACTGCATCACGGCGACGGAGTTGGTCAATGGCGACTCCAAGGACGACCCGCGCCAGGAAGATACCGGTATCAGCGCGATCACGATGATCGAAGGCGAAGATCCGGACAATCCCATCAGCTACAACTACGAGCTCGAACTCAAAACAGCGCCGGTGATCAAGCCGGATCCGATGATTACGCGTTTTGAGTTCTGTTTTAATGTCATCGATCCCACCAGGGACGCCAAGGCTGTCTTTACGGTCCTTGACCGCGCCGGCAACGTGACAATAGACTCGGTCTTTTATACGGCCGATCTGGTTGAGATGACGCCCGATCCGGTGCAGTTCGGCAATGTCCTGCTGGGCGAAAGCGGTACGCAACAGGCGATCCTGCGCAACCCGACGACCAAGATCCTGGAAGTCCGCAAGGTTGAGCTGGAACGCGGCGATCTGTTTGCTATCGTCGGTCCGCAACGCGTCCTCGACGCAACTGAAGAAGCGCCGCTGATGATGGAGCCGGGCGAGGAAATCACGGTGGAACTGCTGTACACGCCGGATACCGAAACCACAGACCTCGAAGATCCCGAGGCAGTCGATCGCGACTTTGTCAAAGCCGAGACCGAATGTCTTGAATTCCCGCTGGCCGAGCTGATTGGTCGCGGTGTGACGCCGTCGATCTGGGTGGCCGATTACAACGTCGGAATTCAGCCCGTGAACAAACGCATATGCAAAAGCCAGAGCAATGCGACCGGCGTGCTGGTGCGCAATATCGGTACGGCCGATCTGGTGATTGAAACGATTTCGCTCTTCAGCGCTTCGAGCGGCGACCTGACCGCCGGTCCCTTCGTCTGGGACGGCGGCAACCCCGACCCGATGCCGCAGGTGACGATCAAGCCGGGCGAAGAGCAGGTGTTCACGACGATCTGCTTTGAGTCCGCCGTATCGGACGACTATACCTTTGAAGTCGATTTCAACTCGAACGCCAAAGAAGAATACGCCCGCGAATACAAACCGCGTTCGGTCTGGCGCGGCAGCACGATTGAGTCGGCTCCCTTTGTTGGCAACTACGACTTCGGCCAGGTGCGCGTCGGCGCTACGGTGGAAACTGACGGCGTGACCATTGTGCGGTTCATCAACTTTGGTGAAAACGAAGTGTTCTTCAGGGCTCCGAGCCTGAACTGGCAGGGGCAGCCCGAAGGCCAGTGGACGTCCGGACCCTACACGATCACGTCGATCTACTTTGTTGGAGAGGGACGCGATCTGCTCGACGACAGTAACGTCTATTCCATCGGTTCAACCGACCCGGATGCCGATCCGTCGACCTGGGATCCCGCCAACATTGTGGAAGCGCGTATCTCCTATACGCCGACGGCCGAAGGCGTCATTACCGAAACGATTATTCCTCCCTTCTTCGTCGACCGCGCTGCAACGCAGCGCATCGACCGCGCCGGTTACGCCGGTACGGGTGAAGTGACGGGCGAAGGCATCATTCCGAAGATCATTGCCGACGGCTACGACTTTGCACAGATCATGTGCAACACCGAGTCGGAAGAGCGCGGGTTTGTGACGATTACCAGCGACCCGAACGCCAGCGAGCCGCTGACGGTCTACTCGCTTGAATTCGATAATCAGGGCGCCAATCCGAACTACAGTTGGGAAGCGGCTGCCGGTGTGACGATTGCAGGCAATCTGCTGACCTTCGACACTCCGCGCGTGCTTCCCATCGGTCAGTCGATGGAAGTCGACGTGGCCTTTGCCGCCAACGGCGGACCGGACAACGTCGAGGTAACCATCAGCCACGACGCGCACGAAAACGATCCGGCAGTGGTCGATCCGGCTACGACGGTCGTGCAGATCACCGGTTCCTGCGACACGCCGGGCGGTATGACGGTGACGGACCTCGACTTCGGCGACCGCTTGCTCTGCGCCACGCCGACGCTGACGATCACGGCCACGACAGACAACCCGTCGGGTGCGACGATCACGGACATGTATCTGGAGAACAACAGCTCCGAGTTTGTGATTGTGACGCCGACGCCGATCCAGGTGCCGGGCAACGGCAGCGTGGAAATCGAGATTCAGTTCACGCCGTCGGGCGTGGGGACGTTCACGGATGTGGTGATCCTCGAGCACAGTCTGGGCGCTGACCTGCGCTCGGTCATCGAAGGCGAAGCCCACACGGTGACGGTCAACTTCGATCTGGAAGACGACCGCACGCCGCTGACGCCGGGCCAGTCGACCGACCTTGATCTGACGATCAACAACACAAATACGGATTACAACGACACGCAGGAAAGCGGTATCGTCGGCGCCATCGTGACGCTGAACTACGACCTCGGTGCAGCGCGCCTGAAAGAAGTTCGTCCGGTGGCCGGCGCCAACCTGATTGGCGAAATTGAGCACAGCCGTGTCGACGGATACTCGTCCTTCACGCTGCGCTTCGACGCTCCGATCTCGGCCGAAGGCGTGCTGGCGCAACTGAACTTCCAGCTGTACCTGCACGACGAGACGTCGCTGCCGATCGACTTGTCGGTTGAAATCCTGGAAGAAAGCCGCCGCGTCTGCGTGCTTGATGAAGAAGATCCGGGCAGCCTGTCGATCAATCCGATCTGTCTGAACGACGGTCGTTTCATCAGCCTCTCCGGCACGACCTTTGGTCTGCGCAATGTCGCTCCGAACCCGGTGAACGGTTCGACGACGATTGCGTACTCCGTCGGTTTCCGCGCCTACACAAACGTGGTGCTGTACAACTCGATGGGCGAAGTCGTCAAGGTGCTGGTTGACCAGCCGATGGACGCCGGCGTCTACGAGATCGAGCTGGACGCCTCCGAGCTTCCGGCCGGTGTGTACACTTACACCATGACTGCCGGTCCGTACCAGCAGGCGCACTCGATGGTCGTGACCAAGTAAGGGACATCTCGACAAAAACACAGTAATGTGATACACAGGCGGAGAAGGTTATCCTTCTCCGCCTTTTTTATTTACCCGCCGTTTCCAGCGCGTTGACAAACAAAAAAGTCATGAGGCATAGACGGCCGTGGCAGCGGACGGCTAAATGCCTTGTATTGCGGCAAGTCCCGCCGGGAGGCTGCGACCGAACCGCTCAAGTTGTGTCGCTTACCCTTATCGGTGTAGATTGCGCCGTTTCCTTCCTTCCGCACTACGCGGGGCCAGTATTAGACAACCTGATGAACTTCCGATGCCTATGCGCCGCTTGATTCCGCTTATGCTGCTGTGTCTGTGCCTGCCGTTTCTTATCCACCAGGCCGCTTCCGCTTCTCCCCGCCAGTCCGATCAATACTCCACAGCCTCGTTCAACGCCAATGCCGGCCAGATTTACGACGATGCGGGCCATGTGCGTCCCGACGTGTTGTACCGCAGCCGCGGCTCCCAGTCGGAGATGTACCTGCGCCGCAGCGGTTTCAGTTATGTTTTTACGAGTTATGAGCGCGATAATCACGACGACCGCTCGCCGATTGATCTGACGTATCTGACCGAGGAAAACGACGTGATGGTGACGCGCTACCGCATGGACATGGAGTTCATTGGCGCTGACCCCATGGCGGTGGTGGACGGCGTCGGCATGTTGGCCGGTATTGAAAACTACTACCGCGGACCGGTGGAAAACGCCGTTCTGGGCGTGCATTCCTATCGCGAAGTGCTCTACCGCAACGTGTATCCGAACATCGACCTGCGCGTGTATTTTTCCGGGCAGGGGCTTAAATATGATTTTCTTGTTTGGCCCGGCGGCAACCCCGCGGATATCAGGTTCAAATACGAGGGCGCGACGGACATCCGCCTGAAAGAGACGGGCGAGCTGGTCCTGCAGAATCCGCACGGCACACTGGTGGAAGAGCGGCCCTACACCTGGCAGGGCAGCGGCACTGACGATCTGAGCGCCGAAACGGATGCAAAAAAGCGCAGCGTCGTGCGCTCCGCCTTCCGCCTGGTCGGCAAAGAAGTGTCGTTTGACATCGGCGATTACGACCGCAAAAAACTGCTGGTGATCGACCCAGGCGTGGTTTGGGGCACTTACTACGGCGGCGTCGGCGCCGACTCCTTTGAGGATGTCTACGCCCACGATAACGGCAACGTTTTTGTGGCCGGCACAACCTCCTCCTTTGACTTTCCGACGACGCCCGGCATTGACAAACAGTCGAGTCTGGCCGGTTCGAGCGACGCCATGGTGGTCTTGTTCAACAAAGACCGCGACCGCGTCTGGGCGACCTATTTCGGCGGCGCCAAGCTGGACCGCCTGGCTGGTATCTGGGTGAACGAAGTCGGCTCGGCGCACCTGATCGGCAGCACCACGAGCACCGATTTTCCGCTGAAACTCGCCTTCCAGGACGAACTCATCAACGATGAAAGCGCGGCGTTTGTCTCGCAGTTGAACGCCACGGAGGGCATCATCCGCTGGTCGACCTACTTCGGCGGCGGCAACCGCGACGAAGGCATCGATATCACCGGCAGCAACGGCCATCTGATTATTTGTGGCACGACCGGGGAGAAAGGAGCTCTTTTCCCGCTCAAAGGCGAATACAAAGGGAGCAAGGGCGACTTTGAGACCGACATGTTTCTGGCACGCATTCAGAACGGCGGCGCGCCGCTCTGGTCGACCTTTTTCGGCGGCAGCGACGACGACTACGCCACGGGCGTGACGATCGACAGCAAGAACAATATCACGCTGGTGGGCTGGACGCGCTCCGACGACATAAAAGACACGGACAACAATTATCAGCCGGACAACGCCGGCGGTATCGACGGGGTCGTGGCCAAGTTCTCGCCGACGGGCAATCCGCTGTGGATCACGTATCTGGGTACGGCGGGCCGCGATCTGGCGATGGACGTGCAGGCGCTGCCGAACAACGACAATATTATGGTGTTCGGCGACACGCATCACACCAGCTTTCCGGTGTTCAACGGTTTCCAGAGCACGCCGAACAACGTGACCGATGACCCGGCCTTTGCGGACATGTTCCTGTTTGAGTTTACGCCCTCGGGGCGGCGAGCCTGGGCCAGCCTCTACGGCGGCGACAGCACCGACCGCGCCTTCAAACTTGCGGCCTATGACGACGGCGGCATCCTCCTTTGCGGTCAGACGAACAGCGACATATTCCCGCTCTCAGCCGATGCCTGGCGCACCGACGCGTTGGATACCAATGGAGCGGCGGTCGTCGCCAAGATCAGCGCCGACCGCGACCTGATATACTCGACCTATCTCTTCGGCAATAAACTCGACTTCGCCTACAGCGTGGCGGCCGTCGGCGCTACGGCGGAAGACGGCAACATGATTGTGGTCGGCGCTTATCAGACCGATACAATGCCGACATTAAAGGAATTTCAGAACTTCGTCAAGGGCGGTACGGAAGGTTATATCTGGGAGTACGGTTGCGCCACGTTTACCGAGATTGAGGCCGACGGACCGCTGGAGTTCTGCGAGGGCGGCAGCGTCATTCTCGATGCGGGCGACGGTTTTGA
This sequence comes from bacterium, assembly GCA_030430495.1. Taxonomy (GTDB): domain Bacteria; phylum Bacteroidota; class Ignavibacteria; order Kapaibacteriales; family UBA7675; genus JAUIKM01. The sequence continues at coordinate 26,949 of JAUIKM010000027.1, forward strand.
CGACTATACCTGGAACACGGGCGCAAAGACGCAGAGCATTGAGGTCACCGAGTCCGGCGACTACTTTGTGACGGTCATCGAGGGCGGCGACTGCGAGTTTACGACGCCGCCCACGGCGGTATCAGTCTTTCCGATTCCCGATCCGGTGATTTCAGCCGACGGGCCGACCGAGCTGTGCAACGGCGAGAGCGTGACGCTTGACGCCGGAGCAGGCTACGAAAGCTACAAGTGGTCGAACGATGCGGAGACGCAGACGATCACCGTGGACCAGACCGACGAGTACTTTGTCGTTGTGACGGGCGAGGGCGGCTGCGAGGCTGAGGCGAGCATCCAGGTCAATGTACGTCCCACGCCGCAATTGACGGCCGAGCCGGCCGAGCTGGACTGGGGCGTTCTCGACGGCTGCCAGTCAAGCGTAACACTGCCCCTGACTCTGACCAATACCAACGGTTTTCCGGTGCGGTTGACGGCGCTTGAATTCAGCAATGCCGATGAATTCGGCGCGACGAACTTTACGCCGGGCGTAGAGGTGGAATCCGGCGCAAACACCGTGATCAACATCGTGTTCACGCCGGCGACGCTGAACAATGTCGACGCCGAACTGCGCATCAAAATCTCGCCCTGCGACACTGAGATTGTCATTCCGCTCAAGGGCGGCAAAGGCGAGCTGTTACTGAGCGCCACGCCCTCAACGATGGATTTCGGCAATGCGCTGCTCTGCGGCGACAGCGCGGAAAAAGATTCGACCATTGTTTTCCGCAATTCCGGCGACGAAGATATCGTGCTGCAGTCGGCGCAGTTCAATGCGCCCTTCAGCGTGGTGGGCAATCCCTTTCCGCTGACGATTCCGCCGAACGAGAGTGCGGACCTGACAGTGCGTTTTGCCCCGGCGACGGCGGGCCCGGCCAACACCGAGTTGTCGGTGCGCTACACCAGTGGCAGTTGCGACGACAACGTCCGCTTTGCGCTGAGCGGCGCCGGCCGCGACGCTGAAGTGACCTTGCTCAACGGCAATGAACTGCAGTTTCCGCGCGTGGGCGGCTGCGACGATTTCAGCGATGCCGAGCTTTTACTCGAAGTCAGCGCGGGAGCCGAAGGGCCGATCAGAATTGTGGGTGCGCAGGAGGCCGGCGGCCAGATTGCGACCCGCGATGCGGCGCCCTTTGATCTCGCCGTGGCGGATGTCGTTCGTCTGCCGCTGCGATTTACGCCGGGCATGGAAGGCGTGATCAGCGGCACGGGGACGATTACCTATGAACTGGACGGCTGCACCAAAACGATTGATTTCAACTTTGAAGGTGAAAAGCGCGGAATAAGTATTGTCGTGCCGGACCAGCTTGATTTTGGAACCTATTTCAGTTGTCAGGAAGAATCGCGCACCGAACGCGTGCAGATTCAGCACAGCGGCGAACCGGCCGTCGTGGAACGCATACAGATTGAAGGCGACTTTGCGACCACGCTGCTTGAAGGCGAGGATGTACCCGAATTCTTCGACATCATTTTTGCCACGAGCCAGACTGACGCCACGGGCAGCATGACGATTCGTTTCCAGCCCTGTGGCATCGAACGCACCATCCAGCTGACGGGACGCCGCGTCGACCTGAGTCTGGGCGGTCCCGCGGCCGAGGACTTCGGCACAGTACAGCCTGCGGCGTCGGACACGCGTACCATTACCTGGACCAACGACGGTACGGGGACGGTGGAAGTGACGGCCCTCGACTGTCTGCTGGAACCATTTTCGCTGGTTTCGCCGACGAACTTCCCGATTGAAGTCGCTCCGGGTGAAGACATTCAGATAGTGATTGCATTCAGTCCGACTGCGGCCGGCGACTTCACCGGCGAGCTCTGTGTGCGCATTCCGGATCCGTGCAACCTGACCTTCCGCACGGCGCTGAGCGGCACGGGCGACCAAGACGTCGTGCTGCCGGGCTCTGTTGACATTTACATTCCCGACCTGACGGCCAATCCCAGGTGGTCCGCATTCGAGATACCGATTATCGTGCGATCGCTGGATGGATTCGGGGACAATCCGACCGTTTCGGCGACGGCCTACGTGAGCATGAATGCAAGCGTCTTTTTCCCGCAGTCGCTGAGCGCCGGGGCAATTGCCGGCAACACGAAGAATCCGGGCGTGCGCCAACTGGTGTTGCAGACCGGCGAGATCATGCTGGCGGCGGGCGAACCGATGACGGTAATCCGCGGCGTGCCGCTGTTGGGCGACGCGGTGACAAGCGAGCTGCTGCTTGACAGCGTGGTGTTCAGCGGCCGCGAGGTGGATGCGACGCTGCAGGACGGCAGCCTGACGCTGGACAGTCTGTGCGAAGCCGGCGGGACGCGCCTGCTGACGTCGGCGACCAGTTTCGGGATTCGCGGCATTCAGCCGAATCCGAGCGACGGCGCGGCGGACATCAGTTTCCAGCCGCTCGGAGGTGCGCTGAACGTGATAGAACTGTACTCGCCGACCGGTCAGGTGATCTTGCGCCGCGAACTTGACGTACCCGCCGGCGACGGCGGACGCGCGCGGCAGCTTCTGCTGCCGGACGATCTTCCCACCGGCGTTTACACGCTGACCGTCCATGCCGAATTCCTGCGCGACAGCCGTCGCGTAGTCATTGTTCGATGATTTGCCGGTTTCAGCGGCATTCGCATGCATGGGGCGATCCTGAGCGCCTGTAATTTGTTGATAACAGATTGGGCGTCCGGGCTGGAAACGACGTTAAAATTGGGGAGCCAAAGGCTCTGAACGGGCGGTTTTGAACGATTTTTGAGCAGTGAGCCCTTAGAGCTCACAGCTCGTTTCAGCATGACTCCCAAACCGGCCTGAAATCCTGGTAATTCTGCGTCCGCAGTTCACGCTGCGCCGCAAGGCTGATGCCGTGACTGCGGTCCGGCAAAAGTTCGTGTGGACATGATATTGGAAATCTGTCGGCGTTGTATCTTGGGCTCCGCCCGGATCGATCGAGTTGTCGAGCCGAAGGTTCGCCCGCGGTCTCCGGGCGGTAAAAACGCTACCTACTGCTGTCTCTACGGAGTAAATATGCACGTCAAAAATGCCGCAATCAGAATGCGACTGACCGCGCTGGCCTGTGCTGCCATTTTGCTGTTTGCCGCACCGAATTCAGATTCGTACGCCGGCCGGCCGACGGGGCTGCGCATGCAGGCCGACGGGCCGTGGTTTGAACCCAACTACGGTCAGGTGGTTGACTCCGACGGCATGACCAGGCCGGACGTGCTGTACACAAGCAAGGTGGGCGACGTGCGCATCTACGTCCGCAGCAGCGGGATCAGCTACGTGTTTGTGCGCGGCGTGGAGCCGCCCGTCGATCCCGATGCCGTGCCGGACGAGAATCAGGTCGACACGCTGGCGGTACCGCTGATCGAGAGCTACCGCGTCGACGTAGAGTTCGACGGGGCACAGCCGCAGCCGCAGCCGCGGACCGATGAGTTCCAACCTTTCCGCCACACGAGCAACTACTATCTGGGGCACTGCCGCTACGGCGTCAAAAACGTGCCGCATTACGGCGGCGTGCTGCTGCGCGACATCTATGAAAACATCGACCTGCGACTGCACTTTGTCGACGGCCGGTTCAAGTACGATTTTGTCGTGCGTCCGGGCGGCGATTGGCGCACTATCGCGATGCGGATTGTCGGCGTGGAGCGTCCGAAGATTACAGAAGACGGCAGTCTCTTTATGGACACGCCGCTGGGTTTTTACGTTGAGGAAGCGCCGGTTTCCTGGCTGGAAGCGGCGGATGCCAACATCGACCTGCTGGCCTCGGATGTTCACAATCGCATTGAAGTAGCGAGCCGCTTTCAACTCGACGACCACCGTTTGACTTTTGACCTCGAACACGCTGACAAACAAAAAAGTCTGGTCATAGATCCGGGAGTGGTCTTTTCAACCTACCTGGGCGGCAGTCTTTCGGATGCGGTCCAGGATGTCACAACAGACGACGAGCGCAATATTTATGTGGTCGGCAGCACCGAGAGCAACAATTTGCCGGTGACGGCAGGCGTGATTCAGTCCAACAATGCGGGCACGTTTGATGCTTATGTGGCGCGTTATACCGCTTCGGGCGAGCTGGAGTGGCTGACCTATTTCGGCGGCGGCGGACTGGACGAAGGCAAGGCGATCACGATCGACAAATCGAACAATCTCGGTGTGGCGGGCACGACGTCGAGCGCCAATTTCCCCGCTACTCCGGGCGCTTATCAGGAGATTCGGCCGGGTCTCCGCGACGGATTTGTCGCCAAACTCTCCGAGCGCGGGCAGTTGCGCTGGGCCACCTACTTCGGCGGCAGCTTTTCGGACGGCATCAACGGCATCGCTGCGGACAGCTCGAACCACTTTTGTATTGTCGGCGAGACCAATGCGCGCGGGCAGGACTTTCCGCTCGTCAGCGAAGAATTCAACACCAAGGACAACAGTTTTATCGGCGGCTTTATTGCGCGGCTGAACAATGCCAGCGGCGATCCGCTCTGGTCGACGTACTACACGGCCAATGAAGTCGACCGCCTGGAAGATGTGGCCGTCGGTCGCAACGGCAATATTGTGGCGACGGGACAGACGCGCGCCCAGGTGGTGACGCGCGGCACAGGCGTGCTCTTTCCGACCTATCTGAGTTCCAACGACGCGACGATTTCCGTCTGGTCGCCCACGGGGCGGCTGGTGCGCGCCACGCACTTTGGTACGACCGACTACGAACTCGGCCTTGCCGTGGCGGTACAACCGGAGAGCGGCAATATTGTTGTGGCGGGAGAGACGGGGAGCACCAATTTTCCGTTGGAAAATCCGCTGCAGGATTTTGGCGGAAGTGAAAACAACTGGGGATTTGTGTCCTCCCTGGACGCCAATCTGCAACGCATCATTTTCTCCACATATATCAGCAGCAGCAGCACCGCCAGCGTCAGCGGCGTCGATGTCAACGCCCTGGACGGCAGCATTGCGCTGACCGGGCCGTGCAATGGCTTCGACATGTTGGTGACCGACGACGCGGAGCAGGACAATCTTGACGACGGCACGGCCGACCGTTACGACGCCTGGCTCTGGCAGTTGTCCGCCGACGGGCAGGAACTCGTGTTCGGCACATATTACGGAGCGCCGCAGAGCGATATTGGCAACTCGGTGGTCTTTGACAAGGCCGGCAACATTGTGATGGTCGGCGAGTCCAACAGTACGACCATCGACATGTTCAACGCCGAGCAAATGACCAGCAATGGCGGCAATGAAGGATTTATTCGCAAATACGGCTGTGAAATCAGCACGGAAATAACACCTGACGGGCCGCTGGAGTTTTGCGACGGCGGCAGCGTTGAGCTCACCGCGGGCGACGGCTTTGAATCTTATGTCTGGAGCAACGGCAAAACCACGCAGTCGATCCTTGTCAACGGCACGGGCGATTACTCCGTGACGGTGCGCGACGCCGGCGGCTGCGAGTACACCACGCCGCCGACGGCGGTCTCGGTGTTTCCCGTTCCGGATCCCGTGATCATTCCCGACGGTCCCACGGAGCTGTGCAACGGCGAGAGCGTCACGCTGGACGCGGGCGCGGGCTACGAGACATACAAGTGGTCCAACGATGCCGAGACGCAGACAATTACGGTGAACACCAGCGCTGAATACTTTGTGAAAGTGACCGGCGTGGGCGGCTGCGAAGCTGAAACGAGCATCGTGGTAAATGTGCGGCCGACGCCGACACTGACCCTGGATCCGGTCGAGCTGGACTGGGGCGTCCTGGACGGTTGCCAGTCGAGCGTATCGCTGCCGATCACGCTGACCAACAACAACTCCTTTCCCGTGCGGCTGTCCGATCTCGAATTCACGAACGATGTGGAATTTGCCGCGTCAAGTGTTCTGCCGAACCGGGCATTAGCTCCGGGCGAAGCCATTCGGCTTGACATTGTTTTTACGCCGGCAAGCACCAATCCTGTGAATGCCGAGATGCGCATCAAGATGTCGCCATGTGACACAATCGTCACGATCCCGCTGAAGGGCGGCAAGGGTGAACTGCTGGTGTCGGCCAGTCCGTCGAACATCGACTTCGGCGACGTGCTGTTGTGCGGTGAGTCGCAGCGCGACACAACGATCGTTTTCCGCAATTCCGGCAACGAAGATGTGGAAATCAGGTCGGCGCTCTTCACGGCGCCGTTCAGCGTTGTGGACAACAACCGCCTGCCGCTGACAATTGCGCCGAACGAGAGCGATTCTCTGCGTGTGCGTTTTGCTCCGGTGCAGGCCGGCGGCGCGAATATCGAACTGACCGTGCAATACGTGAGCGGCAGTTGCAACGACAATCTGCGCCTGCCGCTGGCGGGGCTGGGACGCGACGCCGAGGTGACGTTGCGCGATGCGGCGGCACTTGCCTTCCCGCGTATAGGCGGCTGCGATGAGACCTCCGATGCGGAACTGCTGTTGGAGTTGCCTGACGAGGCCGTCGGCCCGCTGCGCATTACGGCCATCGACGACGCATCGGGTCAGGTGGGCGGACAGGCCGCGCTGCCGATTGAACTTCCCGCTGCCGAGCTTGTGCGCCTGCCGTTGCGTCTGACGCCGACGAGCGAGGGCGTCATTGCCGGCAGCGCGACCATCACATATGAACTTGACGGCTGCGAAAAAACGCTTGTTTTCGACTACAGCGGTGAAAAACGCGGCATCAGCATTACGATTCCATCTACGGTGGACTTCGGCTTCTACGTGAGCTGTGAGGTGCAGTCGCTGGTGGAGCGCGTGCGCATCGAGCACAGTGGCGACCCCGTCGTGGTGTCCCGCATCATGATCAACGGCGACTTTGCCACCAGTCTGATCGAAGGCGAAGAACCGCCCGAATTTTTTGACATCATTTTTGCGACGGACCAGGCCGACGACGTACGCGGCAGCATGATCATTCGCTTTGATCCCTGCGGCATCGAACGCGAGATTCTGCTTATCGGCCGGCGCATCGACCTGAGTATGAACGGGCCGGCGGATCGGGATTTCGGCGTTGTTGCGGTTGCCGGCAGCGACACGCAGACTATCACCTGGACCAACGACGGCACGGGGCCGATTCGCATCGAATCAATTGATTGCCTTGTCGCGCCGTTCAGCCTGGTTTCGCCGGCCGCCGCCGAGTTTCCGATCGAAGTGGGCGAGGGCGAAGAACTGGAGCTGGTTGTAGCATTCAGTCCGACGGCCGCCGGTGCGTTTGAAGGTGAGCTCTGCCTGCGCAGTCCGCTGCCCTGCGACCTGACGTTCCGGACGACCTTGAGCGGCCGCAGCGATGAAGAAGTCGTGCTGCCGGGCGAAATCGATCTGTTTATTCCCGATCTGACAGCCAATCCACATTGGGACTCATTTGACATCCCGATAGTGGTCCGTTCCGTATCTGCCCTGGAAGACGGGGCTATCGTCAACGCTCGCGCTTACGTGCGGATGAACGGCAGTGTATTTTTTCCGCAGTCGCTGGAGCCGGGCGCAATTGTTTCGGCCAATCGCGCGGCGGGCGAGCGCAGCCTGGTGCTGGATATCGGCCCGGTGCAGCCGGTGGCGGGGCAGGCTCTGGGCGTACTGCGCGGCGTGCCCTTACTGGGCGACGCGGCGACGAGCAGCATTTTCCTGGACAGCGTTGTGTTTGTGGATCGCGACATGGACGTGACGCTCGCAGACGGCAGCCTGACGCTGGACAGCCTGTGTGAGGCCGGCGGCACGCGTCTGCTGACGAGCACGACCGCTTTTGGCATCCGTTCGCTGCACCCGAATCCGGCGGGCGATGAAGTGGAGCTGGAGCTGACGGGCATCGACGCGCACGGCGCAGAAATTGAGGTACTGGATATGAGCGGGCGCAGCCTGCTCAACCGCACTGTTGAAGCCGAAACCGAACAGACGCTGCTGAAACTTTCACTGCGTGAAATACCGGCCGGATCGTACTGGATCATAGTGCGTTCGGAGTTTCGCAAGGACATTCGGCAATTGCTGGTGATCGAGTAGTTTTTGTGGCGCGGGGACAGATACGTTGACCGCGCGGTGCATTATTGTGGGGAATGTACGCCTTATGACTCGTAGAATACTGATTTGCTTCGTTTGCGGCCTCGGCGCCGTACTGCAGCTGACTGCCCAGGACAATCCGGCGGATGCTGAGCGCTCGGCGCGGATAGGTCTGTTTGTCGGTCTGCAGGCCAATCAGCACAGTCCCGATTTCAGTGAATTGCCGGGCGTGCCGAGTTGCTGTCCGCTGTTCACTGAAGGCAGCGGCACGGCGCCCACGTTCGGCGCGCTGTTTTCCATGCCGCTGGCGGCGCAGATCGACTTTGAACTGGGCGTTGGTCTGGCGGCGCTGGACGGCGATCTGTCTGAAAACGAAGTCATCGGCAATGCCGAGTCAAACGGCCAGGTGGTGGATGCCGAAGTAGAGCACATTCTTGAATCTAGTTTCGGCCTGCTCAGTATCGAGCCGCGTATCGCCTGGCGTCCGTTTCAGTCGTCCAACCTGCCGCTCAGCATTCGCGCCGGGCTGGAGTTCGGGCTGATCAATTCCTCGACGTTCAACCAGGAAGAGCGCCTGATTTCGCCCTCGGATGCGCGTTTCCCCGAAGGGGGCGTGCTGCGCAACGACGTAGCCGGCGACCTGGATGACGCTGCTTCAACGCATCTGGCGCTGGGGCTGGGACTGGCCTATGAGATTCCACTGGCCGAGCGTCTCAACGCCGTGCCGCAGGCCAGCTACTACATCGGCCTGAGCGACATGGTCGACGGCCTCGACTGGAAGGTAAACAGTCTGCGCTTCGGCGTGGCTTTGACCTATGATCTCTTTGGCGAAGAAGAGGAAGTGGTTGTACCAGAGCCGGAACCGGAACCCACGCCCGAACCGGAGCCCACGCCCGAACCTGCTCTGCCGGTTATCAGCGCCGCCCTCGACCTGGAGGCGATCGATGTGCTGGGACGCTCCAGCGACGACGTGTCGATCACCATTGAGGAGGTCGAGATCACAGAGAGTTATCCGATCCTTTTTTATGTGTATTTCCCGAAATCGTCTTCGGATCTGACGCAAACGCGCCAAATCATGATCGATAAAAATCAGGCGAACAACTTTGACGAGAACGAGCTGCCCGGTTCCACCATGGACATTTACCGCAACATGCTGAATGTCCTCGGCCTGCGCATGCGCAACAATGCAGGCAGCAGAATTGAGCTGACCGGAACGAACGACAATGTCGGCACAGAGGAAAACAATACGGCCCTCTCCGAGCGCCGCGCCGAATCGGTCAAGTCCTATCTGGTGAATACCTGGGGAATTGAGGCCGACCGCATTTCCGTCAAACGACGCAATCTGCCGGCACTGCCGAGTAATAATGAATCGAACGACGGCCGCGCCGAAAACCGCCGCGTGGAAATCAACAGCAATGTTGCCGCACTGCTCGAACCGGTCAACCTGGAGAATGTCGTGCGCAACACAACGCCGGACGTTATGCGCGTTAAACCCGACATGAATGCCGCCGGCGGACTGGAAGAGTGGAATCTGACCGTTGCGGACAACGGCAAAGTCCTGCAGGGGCGCAACGGCAGCCGTCCCGTCGAAACCGTCGACTTTAATGTGGTCGATCTCGGCGTCACGCCGAAGATGAAAGAAATCAGTGTCGACCTGAAAATCCAGGACAAACGCGATCAGTCTGCGACGGCCTCCGCAACGGTGCCCATCAACTACATCTCACTCAACCAGAAGCGGTCGGAAACGCGCAACGATGTACGCTTTGACCGCTTCTCCCTGGTGCTCTTCGGTTTTAACTCCGCCGAGCTGAATGACAATCACAGGGCCATTCTGGAAGAAGTTAAACAGGCCTGGTCGCCCAACGCACAGATTACCATCGAGGGCTACAGCGACCGCGTCGGCGACCCGGCGTACAACAAACAACTGGCCGGACGGCGTATCGAAAATGTGCGCCAGTACCTGTCGGGCGACATCCCGGCGAGCGCAATTGAAACAAACGCCATCGGCAGCGAGCGCCTGCTATACGACAACACCTATCCTGAAGGCCGTAACTACTCGCGTACCGTGCGCATCATTGTGGCGACGCCGGTGAATTGATTGACATTTCCGACCCGCCGGCTTGTAACGCTTTGGCGGGTCGGCGGTTCAGGTGGCTATGCAAAAACCAGCTTCGGTTTGTTTTGTAGTGATCAATCCGGTGTCGGGCGTCGGGCTTCTGTCATGGCAGCGTTGTTCAGCACGAATGCGCATGCTGTTACTTGCGCTGCTGGTCTGTACCGGCTTGTCCTTTGTGCATAGCTCTGCACGGGCTGACGGGACGTCGGACTCGCTGATTGTCGGGCGCACTGCGTTCTGTTCAGGCGATGCCTTCCAGGTGGCGGCATCCGTTCCTGCAACCGCGCGTTTACCAGTGAGCCTGGTCTTTTATCTGGAAGGTACGCTGGACGTGCCGGGTACGGTGCTCGACTCACTCGACACGCTTACTTTTGTGCCGACAGGCTCGCCAGAGCCTGTTGATTTGACACTTCCGGAAAATCTGATTGACTTCTTTGGCCTGAGTCCCAACCAGACGCTGGCGAACGACACGCTGTTCTTATACTTTGAATACCTCAATGATGATCGGCAGCTCTGCACATCCAACCGCGTTTTGCTTACTGTCACTCAAACACTCCACATCGACATCGATCAGGCGATGACCGACCAGACTTTCTGCCTGGGACAGTCAGATTCAGTCTTGCTGCGCGTACGGGCTTCGATTCGCGAGTCGGAGTTTCAACGGGAGCAGCTGGAATACGTTTGGTCGAATGATCAGGGGACGATCCAGACTCCGCCGACCGCCGATTCACTTGTGCTGGTCAATCCTTCCGGTCGTGGTGTGGTGCGCTACACCGTCACCATCTCAGCGCCGGGTAATCCCTGTTCGACGCCGGTACAAAGTTCGGCCGACATTACCTTTGCTGAACCGCCCATGATCAATGTCATCGGGCTGAATCCCTCCGGTTTCTACTGTCCCAATGAGACGATTTCAGTTACAGTCGAGGCTGGGGCCCTGGGGCCGGATGACGTCATCTGGCGCGATCCCAACGGAGACCCGATGCCCAATTTCAGGGGCAGCCTGATGCTGACTTTTCAGCGCTTCAGCGCGGCGCAGGCCGGCGAATACTCGGTTGAAGCGCTCGTGGGCGAATGTTGGTCGGAGCCGGAGAAATTCAGGCTGGATATCGGCGAGACGGTGGCGATCCAGTCGGTGCAGACGGAACAACCGGCCTATTGCGTCGGCGAGGATGTCAAAGTAAACTTCAGCTACAGCGGGACCGCTACGCAAATCCGGGTGGTAAACGGCGGACAGCTGGTCACATCTTCGCCGGGTGGCGCGAGTCAGTTATCATTGCCGGCCGGCGCCATCTTTTCCGGGGCGACTTACAATCTGGAAGTTGAAGGCTCCTGTAACACGGATACAACGCCTTTCAGCATCAATGTCGTCGAGCCTTCGAACCTAGCGGTGATGCCGGATCCGTCCAGCTTTCCGGTGCAGCTTGCCGACGGCGATAGTTTTACCATTCAGGTGACGGGCGCAGCTCCTGGGGCAACTTTTCAGTGGATGCTGGACAATGTGTTGCTGCCGAATGAAACAAACGACACGTATCGGATCGTCTCCATGCGTCCCGACCAGGCGGGTGAGTACGGCGTGCGCATCATGGAGCCGGTCGGCTCGCCCTGTCCGGACATTGTGATCGGCCCGCTACAGGTCGACTATCTCAATCGCGCCGGCATTGTTATTCAACTCGGAGTACCGGACACAATCAGGGCCCGCCTTGGCAGTGTCTTTGACCTTCCGGTTCAGATACTCAACGTGGACGAAGTTGGACGGCAGATCCAGCAGGGCATCGACTTTGATTTTCAGCTTGAGGTGAATGCAACGCTGGCCATACCTGAAGCGCCTTTGGACAACGGTACAATTGAGCAAGGTATTCGAACAGTAAATTGGGGCGGCAGCGCTACAGTGCCGTTGGACGCCGAATTGGGGCGCATGCAGTTTACGGCGGCGCTGGGAAATGCAATCGCTACGCGAATCGACCTTATCCCGGTATCCGTCACTGCGCGAGGACAGGACGTCACAATCCAGCCCGACAGTTTGTCCACAGTGCTTCTGATAAGCGATGTTCCCGTCGACGGCGACGGCAATCCCATCCTGATTAATCCATTCAGTGCGGGACTCGAAATTGTTCTTTCGCCGAATCCAGTTACGGCCGGCGAGCAGATAACCCTCGAACTGCGCAATCTCGATCCCGCCGGCGATGTCGCACTTGAATTGTTTGACGTAATGGGCAATCGCATGGCGGACTGGTCCCAGGTATTTGCCGGCGGTGCAACATCGGCAAATGTTAACCTTAACGACTACGATCAATTGAGTGAGCACGGCGTGTATTACGTACGGCTTGTACAAGGCCGCCGCAGTGTGACGCGTTTGTTAACAATTTCCGGTAAATAACTGTTGTCGCGCAGAGCAGAAAAAGGTGGAATTCCAACATCGCCTGTCTGTCAAACGCGATAAACACCCGTTTGGGTATGTCTAAGAGTCACGGCTTGCGTATATTGCGCGAATATGAACTTCCGCCGATGCGCATTTTGGCTGTGTGTTTTCCTGCTGTTGCGCTGTGCGATTCCGGCCGGTTTGCGCTGTGCCGAACCGCGCGATACATCAGCATTACGGCTTGCTGTTTACTCCGGTGCGTCGCTGTTGCTGACGCGGGCGGACTTTAACAGTTTGCCCGGAATCGAACGCTCAAACAGCCTCGGCGCTCAGGCCTACAACAGCGGTTCGGGTTACGTTTTTGCTCTGGGAGCGGCGGCGGAATTCGATCTGACGCGGGATCTGGCGCTCTACGCCGCGCTGGAATACAACCGGCTCGACGGAACGCTGGACGCTACCGAGAGTTTTGTTTATGCGACGGAAACCGGTCGCGGTGAAGGACAATTCAACTACGCCCTGGTTCACAATCTGCAGTTTTTTGCGCTGCGGTCCGGGCTGCGTTTTTATCCGTTTACAAGTGGTTTGCTTAAACCGCTGAGTTTGTCGGGCGGTGTTAACGCGGGTTTTATTTTGACGTCGTCGGCGCAGCAGCAAATTGACCTGGCGTTTCCCACCGACATCGACCTTGTTAACGGCCAGCCGGCCGACTCGCCTGAAGTCAGTTTTCAGAATCCGTCCGGAATTGTTGCCGGTCTGCAAGCGGGCCTGATGTACGATTTTGTCGTCGGCGACAATATCTGGTTGTCGCCGGGCATCTCTTTTGACTACGGGCTCAATTCCTATGAGGCTTCCGTCGACTGGAAAAACTCGGCTTTCAGATTCACACTGCAATTCAGTCGTCGTGAGACCGAGCCCTGGCCGCTGGAGATCGAGCGGTTTTATCAGCGCGACACGTTAATAGACATTGTCGCCGGCATTGAGTCTGAAGACATTGTGCTGGACAGCCGCCGCGTCGACAGCGTTGAGCGAGTTGAACAATCGCTGCGCCGTCGTGTGCGCCGCCTCGACATCAGAGAAGTGTACAAGCGCCGCATTCCCGCCCCGCAGCCGCTGCTGTCGGCTTCCATTGAGTCGCGTTTTATCCTGGCCGACGGCGCGGAGGCCGCCAATGCCGACCTGCCCGTGCGCGCGGTTGAAGTCCTGCACGCGCGCCGTCTGCTGCCGCTGCTCGATTGTGATGTTAACACCGCCGCCGCGCCGCCGCGCCTGGCGCAATTCAACAACTCACTTGTGTTTTGTCCTCCCGATGTTTCGCTCGACACGCTGGCGGATCGACTGGCTGCGGTGGATGACGTCTCGGATGCCGTACTGACCGTGCATTCAAACTGTCCTGCCGCCGCGTCGCAGACATGGCGCATGGCGCAGGCTGCAAATGTTAAGCGCCGTCTCAATTCTGATGTACCTCTGGTGTTTGACGCATTGTTTAATTCCGATCCCGCCCGGCCGCCGCTGCAAATCGAGATGCCTGTGGTGGAGCTGGCTGCGCGTCCGGCGGCGCTGGTTGCGCCGGCCCTGATGCGCGACGTGCGGCGCTACGTTCAGGCTCCGCACATTCGTTTTGCCATCGATGTTGTCAGCGAAGCGGGCATCGCCGCATGGAAACTCAGCATTAAACAGAACGACCGCCTGCTTAAGCTGTTTGCCGGTTCATCGACTCCGCCGCCGACGCTTGAGTGGGACGCCTCTGCGCCCGGTGAAGTCTGGTTCGGCGATGAGGCCGACCTCGTCTTTGTTTTATCGATCAGCGACAGGGACGGACAGTCGTGGACGTCGGACGCAGGACTTATTCGCATCGGTGCACGCGCCGTCGACGGTCGCCCGGAGGAGTTAAACGCCGCGGCCCGTGTCCTGCGTTTCCCGCTTAATCGCATCGCCGCGGACCGCGGCGACATTCCTTTGTTGACGGACATTTTCGGCGCATTGCCGGGCCTCAACATCGATCGAGTTGCGGTGTTTAGTTACGACAGGCTCGATACGGGGGCGATCAGCGCTGCGCTGGCGCGCTTGCTCGGCATAGAAACGGATCAGATTTCGATTGTCGTGCAGGCTGACCCATATCAGGGCGACGGGCGTCCCGCCGCAATTTCAGCGCTTGAACGCGAATTTCTTCTGGTTGAAATCTGGGCGCCGCGTTAGTCGGCATGCCGCCGCCGTGTTAACGTCCAATCCTTCGGCACGTCCCTCGTTGTTGCCCGGCACCTGGAACTCTGTGTTTTGCGCGTTCTTCTCGCCGCCCCACTGTTAACCTCAACCTCGATGCCTGCTTCAGGCCAAAAAAAATCCGCGCCGGGTATTAAACCGGACGCGGACATGTGTATTTGTCAGGAGTATTGTATGACTCAGAGGCCTGCGCGCTCCGCTTGCCAGCGGGAAAGTTCAGAGCTGTTGAGGCGGCGCAGAATATCGATGCAGCCGTCGAGCAGTTGTCTGGCTTCCGCCTTGCGGCCCAGCGATGCCTGCAGCCGGGCGTACTCGCCCATGATTTCCGCCTGATAGGACTCGGCTCCTGCGCGCTTCGCCAGCTCAATCGCCTCGCGGAACTTGGCGCCGCTGTTTTCGGCGTATTGGCTGCCGCGCTCGCGCCAGAAGATGGCCAGTTTGCGCGCGTGCATTGCGCCGTTCAGCACATCGCCTGCATTGAGGCTGGACTTCAGGCTGTCTTCCATCAGTTTGAGCTCGCGTTGCAGGTCGTCCGGCGGGTCTTCTCTGTCGGCGCGGTTTGACATGTCGACCTGTGCGTGGCCGCTTTGCGTCTCGCTATTCAACGCGGTCGACTCCGGTTCGTCCTTGTTGTCGTTCTGCGCGACAGGACCGGCGGTATTTGTCGCTGCGTCTGTGTTTAAGTCGCCGTTTGCCGTTTCGTCGGCCGTGTGGGTGTCCGCCGTTTCCGCGTTTGCGTCTGCGCTTACTTCGATGTTGTCGTCAAAGGCGGTGTTAACATCGTCGGCATGGTTAAACGCATTTCCGTCGAATGTTTCCACGATTGCCGCTTCCTGCAGCGCAGGTTGATCGTCGCCTGACTTGAACAGCAAAGCCGTTCCGGCAATGCCGACGAGCAGAGCCAGAGAACCGACAAGGTATACGGCGGAGCTGAACGACGAACGTGCCGCAAGCGCCGGCGCAACTTTGGACGGCCCCTGTTTGGCCAGAACATTCGCCACGCGGTCTTCCACGCCTTGAAGAAATTCGTCGGCCTGTTCGCCGGCCGGCAGACCGTTGTCGCGCAGGGACCGCTCCAGAGCTCGCAGCTCCTGGAGTTCCTCGGCGGCATTCGGCTGATCGGCCAGGAGGTTTTTCAGCTCGCGCCACTCCGCCGGACTCAGTCCGTCGCTGAGGAGTTTCGCGAAGAGTTGATCCTGTGTCATTGTATTTCTTGCATTATTGGGTTGATGTCTTTCTTCAGCATTTTTTTAGCCCGGAAAACGCGGACCTTTGCCAGGGACACGCTGCAACCAAGTCGTTCCGCTATCACGTCGTAGGTATGTCCGTCGACGTATTTCATCAGCAGGGGCTGTCTGAATTCGGGCGGCAGCTGCTCAATCGCTTTGTACAGATGTTCCTTCATCAGCACATCGTCGTCAACGTGATCGCGCTCCGTCCGCAATTGATACTCGATCGATTCGAGGTCCGTCGTCGGACGTTGTTTCTTGAGCGCTTTTATCGTCTCGTTGCGCGCTATCGTAAACAGCCAGCCGGCAAAATGGCCGCCGGAGAAGGAGTTGCGATGCTCGAACACTTTCATAATGATCGACTGAAACGTGTCCTCCGCATTCTCGCGGTCGCCGAAAGCCCGAAAACAATACGCAAAGAGCCGCCTGTCGTAGCGTTTGTACAGGGTGCGGAACGCTGTATCATTCCCCGCCTGTACCCTGGCAAATAACTCCTCGTCACTCAAGTCGTGCATCGTACCCTGGTCGCTTGTATCGTGTCGTCTCATGTGTGTTCCGGCCTTGCCGCAGCGGGAACAGGACCAAGAACCGGGCATGCCGTGAACCGTTACAGCCCACTTCCGGCCCGCTCCATTTTACGCCGATTTCTGCCGGGATGCATTTTTTTCCGGTCGAAGCGTTAACGTTTTTTGCTTTCGGTGGTTTTCTGGATGGCGGCGCCGCTCAGGCTGCGTCGTTTTGGTCCCGATTGCGGCCATCGAGGGGGTATCGGTGGCAACCGGATATTGGGCCATGACAGTCAGGTTCATTTGACACAGGTGTCCGACCCGTTCCAGGCTCAAAACCCGGGACGGGTCGGCTGCTTTAAAGCACTGCGGCGCGGCGTGGTTCGGTGCTGCTCCACTGTTACCGGCTACTTTTAAAAGGCCATTTTTGTTTGTCGTGCAGAGATCAGCTCACAGCCGGTCACCGCACGACCATGCCGTCGGGAATGCCGGCGTCTGGTGAAATCAACACAATGCCGCCGCCGGGCGTGTCCGCGCAGAGGATCATGCCCTGTGATTCGACGCCGCGCAGTTTGGCCGGTTTCAGGTTGGCCACCACGATGACTTTGCGGCCGACCAGTTCGTCAGGTTTGTAGTGCTGCGCAATCCCGGAAACGATCTGTCGCTGTTCAAAACCGAGATCCACCTGCATGCAGAGCAGTTTGTTGCTCTTTTTGATCTTTTCCGCCGAGGTCACCGTGCCGACGCGTAGCGCCGTCTGCTCAAACGCCGTGATATCGATTTCTTCCGGCAGCGCTTCGTACTCCACCTTTGCCGCGGCGGCCTGTGCGGCCTGGCTGCGCGCCACCAGTTTGTTGACCTGCGCCTCGATGACGGCGTCCTCAATTTTGCTGAACAGAATTTCGGGCGTCTCAATCGCGCTTCCCGAGGGCACGCCCGGCAGTCCGATCTGCTCCCAGTTCGCATCGTCAATTTTCTGTCCCAGGCAGCCGAACACACGACCGGAAGCGGCGGGGATCACCGGTGCAAATGCCACGGCCAGTCCACGCACGAGCTGGAGGCAGACATAGAGCGTGCAGCCGGTGGCTTCCATATCTGTTTTACTCGTTTTCCAGGGCTGCCGGTCGTTGAAGTACTTGTTGGCGGCTTCGGCCAGGCGCATCGTTTCCGCCACGGCATCCTTAAAGCGGAAAGCGTCGTACTTGGCGGCCGCCAGGTCGCCGCCCTGCGCAAAAGCGCTGATGACGTCCAGCTCGTCGCGGCCGATGCCGTGACCTTCAAACTGATCATCCAGTTGTTTAAGCAGTTCTTCGGCTTCCGGCGCGTCGCCGGCGCGAACGACCCTGTTCAGGTGCGCCCAGGCGTCGTTAAACGCGTCCGGTACCGCGGGCACGACGCCGTCAAAGGTGCTCTGTAAAAATTTGATCGATCGATTAATAAAGTTGCCGAGCTTCGCGGCCAGTTCATTATTGACGCGCGCCTGAAAATCTTTCCAGGTGAAGTCGGCGTCCTTGGTTTCCGGAATACTCAGCGCCAGGGCGTAGCGCAGGGCGTCGACGTCACGCTCATGCGGGAAATCCTGAAAATAATCGCGCAGGTCGATACCCCATTTGCGCGACTTGCTGAACTTCTGGCCTTCCAGGTTGAGGAATTCGTTGGCGGGTACGGCGGAGGGCAGGATGTAGTTGCCGCGCGCGTGCAGCATGGCCGGGAACATCAGTGTGTGGAACCAGATATTGTCCTTGCCGAGAAAGGCGAAGTAGGCGGTGTCTTTGTCCTGCCACCACTCTTTCCAGGCATCCGGTTTGCCCTGCGTCCGCGCCCATTCCTTGGTGGCGGTGATATAGCCCAGCAGCGCTTCAAACCAGACGTAGATGACCTTGCCCTCGGCTTCTTTGAGCGGCACGGGCACGCCCCAGCTCAAATCGCGCGTCACAGGGCGATTGCTCAGTCCGGCGTTCAGCCAGGAATACGACTGCTGGATGACATTGTCTTTCCAATCGTTTTTGTGCGAGCCGATGTAGTTCTCCAGGAACTCCTGGTATTCGCCGAAGCGGAAATACCAGTGTTTTGTCTTGCGCAGCACCGGTGTTTCACGGCTCAGCAGGGAGACGGGATTGCGCAGTTCGAGTGGTTCGTACTTGGCCAGACAGTTGTCGCATTCGTCGCTGCGGGCGCGCTCAAAGCCGCAGTTGGGGCAGGTTCCCTCCACGTAGCGGTCGGGCAGAAAGCGCTGAAACTTGTTGTCGAAGAACTGTTCTTCTTCCTGTTCAACGAGCAGCCCTTTTTTGAGGAAGTCAGTAAAAAACTCCTGCGCGGTTGCAACGTGCGCAGGGTTGGAGGTGCGCGAATAAATATCAAAACTCATGCCGAAGCGCTCCAGCGCTTCCGCATTGGCGCTGTGGTAAGTGTCGGCGATCTCGCGCGGAGTGATGCCTTCTTTGTCCGCTTCAATGGCAATGGCCGCGCCGTTTTCATCTGAACCGCAGACGTAGAGCATCGGCATGCCGCGCAGGCGCATATGGCGCACGAAGAGGTCGGCCGGCAGGAAAGATCCGGCGGCATGGCCAAAGTGGATGTAGCCGTTGGCGTAGGGCAGGGCGGAAGTGACCAGGATGCGTTTCATGTTGTATTCTGCTGAAATCGGCGTTTTGCATTTAAAGAACGCGCAAACTACGGATTTTCGGCGAAGCGACCATCCGATTCGGCTCCGCGTTGCGGCCGCGGGCGACGCACGGGCTTTGCTCGTATTCCAATCGCTCCTCTCCGCATAACTAACAAGAGAATCAGGCAAGGGGCAGTTTGAAAATGGAGTAACAAAAGTAGTGGGATTTGCGATAATTGTGGGGCGAAGCCGAAATTCGACGGCGTCCGGGGAGCGTCGGAAGGGCGAAAAACTGACGGGAAAACGATCCTGATAATATTCTTCAGCTTGTGCCCGTAAGTTCAATTAAATGCGCAGGTTGACCTTTGGGCGGCTGTGGGCGGTCCGCGAAAATTACAAGTTCATGAAAAAAGTTTCATTCGAGTAATCCGGCGTTGTTTTGCGCCTTATCACATTGTATATTCACACTTTCTGAAATTATAGCAGCATATCAAGAAGAGAACCGACAAACGATGACAACTTTGCCAGCGCGGCGATTGGCGCAGATTCTGCTTACAGCGTTCTGCTGTTTAACCGTGATTTCCTGCTCGGCTTTGTACACGGACAAGTCCGTGCAGGAGACCAAGGACGAGGCGGGCATCGGCCTGCCGTACATCCAGGACGACTTTGCCGAACTCGACGATACCACCGCCAACCCTTACGTCAACGACTACTACGTCAATTCCACGCTGGAGCTCGGGCGCCAGCACTACATCTCGGCTTTAACGCACATTGACCACGGCGACACAACGCTGGCGGCGCGGTCATTTGAGCGATCCATTGAAGTCCTGAACGGGCTGATCAACTTCCCGCACATCGAGCGCAACGCCGAATTCGGCGACCTGATGCAGTCGGTGATCGACGACTACGAAAGTTTTATTCAAAGCATTGACGACCTGGATGAGAATTCGCCGATCTTCATCCTGCGGGACAAGTTGTTCCAGGTGGTGGAAGGTCAGTTCGCAACGCCGGGCGATGCGGAGCAGATCACACAGGTGAGTCTGCTGGAGATGCCGGATCCGGAGGAGCACCACGAACCGGTGCTGCCGCCGGCCGAAAACCTGCAGATTCCGCTCGACGTCAACGAATACGTGCAAAATGCGATCACCTACTTTTCGAACAGCAAGGGGCGCAAGTTCATGCAGAGCTGGCTGGAGCGCTCCGGCCGCTGGTTCCCGATGATGCGCAATATTGCGCGCGAAGAGGAAGTGCCTGAAGAAATTGTGTTTCTGTCGATGATCGAGAGCGGCCTCAATCCCAATGCCGTCTCGCGCGCGCAGGCCGTCGGCCTGTGGCAGTTCATCAAATCGACAGGTGAACTCTATGGACTGGACGTCAGCTACTGGCACGACGAGCGCCGCGACCCCGAGAAGGCGACGCGAGCGGCGGTGCGCCACCTGCGCGACCTGTACAATGACTTCGGCGACTGGCACCTGGCGATGGCGGCTTACAACTGCGGTCCGGGCGGCGTCCGTCGCGCCATCCGTCGCTCCGGCCTGAGCGATCCGGACTTTTGGCAGATTCGCCGTTTCCTGCCGCGCGAAACGCGCAACTACGTGCCGCTCTATATTGCGACAACGACGATCTGCCTCTACCACGAACAATACGGCTTCAGCGAGATTGAGTACGAGCCGCCTTTTCGCTACGAAACGGTGGAAATCCCCGAAGCTGTCGACTTTGAAGCACTTGCGACGAACGCCAACCTGCAGACCAGCGAAATTGCCGATCTCAACCCCGAGCTGCTGCGCGCCTGCACGCCGCCGGACCAGACGTACAATCTGAAAGTGCCCCTGCACATGGGCGGAACGGTACAGACGGCTTATGAGCAAATGCCGGATTCGGTCAAGCGCTCCTGGGTTTTGCACACGGTTGAAAGACGTGAGACGCTCAACTCGATTTCCCGCAAATACGGCGTGGCAACTTCGCTGATCGCCGCTGCAAATGACATGACCGGCACGCGCATGCGGCTGAGTGACGGTCAGCTGCTGCGGATTCCCATGCCGAACGTGAGCGAGGAACTGGAGCAGCAACTGGCGAGCAGCCAGGACGACGGCGGCCAGCGTGCAGCCGGAGCCCAGGCGGGCGGCAAGAAGAAAATCTATCACAAAGTCGGCCGCGGCGAGACCTTGCTGGGCATCTCCAAGCAGTACGGCGTCCGCATTGCCGACCTGCGCAACTGGAACAACATTCCCTACAACTCCAACTACATCCGCGCCAACTCGACGCTGACAGTCTACCTGAACGGCGAAGGTGAAAGCGTGGCGGTGGCTTCGAGTTCACAGCCGGCGAGCAGCGGCGCGCCCGAAATCGTCGAGCACCGCGTGCGCCGCGGCGAGACGGTCGGCAAGATTGCGGACACCTACGGCGTCAACATTGCGTCGATCCGCCATCACAACAAGCTGAATCGTCGCAACACGATTTATCCCGGCCAGCTGCTGCGCATCCCGGTAAGCGGCGATGCCCGTCGCACGGTCGCATCGACGCAGGCGCCGACGCGCAACAAGGTAATCCACCGCGTGCGCCGCGGCGAAACGATTGGTGAAATTGCCGAACTCTACGGCGTGCGCACACGCGAAATCCGCTCCTGGAACAGCTCCAAGGTGCGCGGCACGCGCATCATTGCAGGCGACGCGCTGACGATCTACACGGCCAATGTTGCCAAAGGCGGCGGTGCCACAGGCGGCGGCAGCGCTCCCAAGATCTACACCGTGCGCCGCGGCGATACCTTCGCTTCGATTGCGCGCAAGTTCGGCGTGAGTGTTAACACGCTACAGCGACTTAACAGCAACGTTAACGCCCGCCGGATGCAGATCGGACAGAAGATTCGCATTCAGTAATCGCGGCGACAAAACAACAGCAATCAAAAAGCCCGTTCAGTTGAGCGGGCTTTTTTTGTATCCGGAAACGGCGGCGGCGGCATGCTGCTGTTTCCGGCGTGGTCAAAAATCCGGTCGGTATTTGTGTTATCAAGATATTATTGACAACTTGGAAAATGCACCGGGTAGCGGGGGAGTGTGTTTGTCGGGCCAGATTCAAACTCGCAATAATACATTGAAGAAGTCTCAACGGAGCGCTATGCAAACAGTGCAACCAATTTTCCGGGCTATTGTAGGGGCCGTCTGTTTTGTTGGAACCTGTCTGGGGCTACAGTCGCAGGAGTTTACGGCACGTCCGTTGGCGGGCGGGCTTGAGGTACCCTGGGAGATTTTGTACGGCCCGGATGCGCATATCTGGGTGACGGAGCGCCCCGGCAGAGTTGTGCGCATCGACCCGCAAAACGGCGAAGTCAAGCCGCTTGCCGCCATTGACGAGGTCACGTCCGTCGGCGAGTCGGGATTGCTCGGTATGCAGGTTTTGTCGGGTTTCTCGCAGGACCTGTCCGTTTTCCTGGCTTACACCTACGTGGAGAATGGATTTGAGTTAAAGCTGCGCATCGTGCGCTACACGTTTGCGCCCGGCGCAGATGGAGAAGAGGATCGGTTAATCGATCCGCTTGTTTTGCTCGAAGACATCCCTGGTGCGCAGATTCACGATGGCTGCCGCCTTTTGTTAAGTCAGGACAATCTGTATCTCTTTGCCACAACGGGCGATGCCGGCAGTTCAGCCATGGCGCAGAATCTGGAGAGCCTGAACGGCAAAACGCTGCGCATGTATCTGGACGGCTCCGTGCCCGAAGACAATCCTTTCCCCAACTCCCTGATCTGGTCCTACGGCCATCGCAACGCGCAGGGGCTCGACTGGGGGCCCAACGGCGAACTCTACAGCTCCGAACACGGTCATACAACCGACGACGAGTTTAACATACTTACGCGCGGCGGCAATTTTGGCTGGCGCGACGTTCAGGGTTTCTGCGACGAACCGTTTGAGCAGAACTTCTGCGATCAGAACGACGTTGTAGAACCGCTGATGATCTGGACGCCGACGGTTGCGCCCTGCGGCATTACATACTACAACTCGGATCACCTTCCCGCACTTAAACATTCGGTTATCATGACGACGCTGAAGGAGCGCCGCCTGATTGCGCTGCATCTTTCCGATGACGGCAAGCAGGTGGAGTCGACGACTGAACTGTTTGCGAATGAATACGGCCGTATCCGCGACGTTTGCGTCAGCCCGGACGGCCGTCTGTTTTTTGCCACGTCCAATCGCGACGGCCGCGCGCAGGCCGGCGAAGCGCACGAAGACGACGACCGCATTATGGAAGTTGTGAACCCGACGAGTGCGGTCGATTCCAAGGAGCCCGACACTCGGGGCGCGCTGAGTCTGCATCCCAATCCGCTGGTGTCCGAGTGTTTTATCCATGCCGATACGCCGCAGCCCGGCATTTATACTCTGCAGATTCTCGACGTGCTGGGGCGCCCGCTGCGCACGGAAAAAATTGAGTCCCGGGGTGGTGAAATCAACTGGCGCTGGGACGGAAGAGACGATCGAGCAGTTAATCTGCCGAGGGGAACGTATTTGGTGGTCATTGGAGGCAATGGCGGCCGCCTGCAGTCAACTCTTGTTAAACACTGAGTTGCAGACTTGAAGTGAATAAGTGAATTCAGGAACGACGCGTTGTCCGGGCGTCTGTTTCCCAACCCTGCTGTATGATGTGCGCCATTCTGCCGGAGCAAATGCTTGACTGACAAGTCAATGCGCTCAGGATTTACCTCCCGCACTGCTCCTGCACTTTCAACTTGTTTAATACTCCTTCTACACGCGGGGTATCTTATGGTATTGGTTCAAAACGGTCGGCGGCGACGGTTTGCGGCGCGCTGGTGTTCAGCGGCATTTCTCTTTTGGGCTTTCTTCACCCCAGGTCAGGCGCAGGAAGGCGTTGACCACATCACGCGCGATGTTGCATCCGACCTCAACCGGCCCTGGGAGGTCGTCTGGGGACCGGACGAATATTTGTGGTTTACCGAGCGACCGGGTCGCATCAGCCGCGTGCAGCCGGAGACGCGCGACCGCAGCGTTATTCTGGATATCAGCGACCGCGTCTCGCTGACGCACGAAGGCGGAATGATGGGGATGGCGCTCGACCCGGACTTTGACAACCGGCCCTTTGTCTACGTTGCGTATTCACAGTACTCCGAACTTAAACAACGCGACGCGCTGTACGTCACGCGTTGGCGCTACGATGCGGAGGCGAATGTACTGCGCGACGAGGAGGAATTGCTGCCGCCGTCAAGCACATGGAATATTCACCTGGGGTGCCGACTGTTGGTCGGCCCGCAGCGCACGCTGTTTATTTCCATCGGCGATACCGGTGATCAGACGCGCCCGTTGGATCCCGGCCAGATGCAGGGCAAGATACACCGCATCAATCTGGACGGCAGCATCCCGGCCGACAATCCGGATCCGGCCAGTTCGGTCTGGAGCATCGGCCACCGCAATCCGCAGGGCCTGGCGTTTGGGCGGGAAGGCCAGTTGTACAGCAGTGAACACGGCACGGACGACGACGACGAGTTTAATATCATCGTGAAGGGCGGCAACTTCGGCTGGCCGCGTGTGATCGGTCCCTGCGACAATGTGCTGGAAGAAGCCTACTGCGACGAGTTTAATGTCGTTGAGCCGATTTACAGCTGGACGCCGACAATCGCTCCATCCGGCATCGAGTTTTACGACCACGATCTCTTCCCCGAGTGGCGCAACAGCGTCCTTATTTCCACGCTCAAAAATCAGCGCATCTATCGCATGGAAATGTCGCCCGACGGCAATCAGGTCGTCGCCGAACACCAGTTGTTTAAAGGCATCTGGGGGCGTCTGCGCGACTTCGCGATTTCGCCGGAGG
This sequence comes from bacterium, assembly GCA_030430495.1. Taxonomy (GTDB): domain Bacteria; phylum Bacteroidota; class Ignavibacteria; order Kapaibacteriales; family UBA7675; genus JAUIKM01. Next base: position 51,759 of record JAUIKM010000027.1, read on the forward strand.
GCCGCCTGTTTATTTCTGCCACCAATCTGGAGCGCGACCTGCCGTTTCCCGATCGAGTATTTGAGGTTCTGCCCGTGTCGGCCTCCACGCTGGAACAGCCTGTCGACAAACTGACATTCGCCGGTGCTGAACTTGTCGAGAGCGCAACCAAACAGATCGTGCTGCGCAACCAGGGCGACGAGCCGCTGATAATCTATGACGTTTTCATCGACGGTCCCGACGCCGCGGCGTTTGTCGTCGGCGCGGCGGATCGCCGTTTAACACTCGATGGTAAACAAGAAAAGGCTGTTGCAGTGGAATACGCGCCTTTACAAGGCGTGGAGCACAATGCCGTGTTGCACTTTTCAAGCAATCAGGCCGGTGGGGCATCCTGGCAAGTGGAGTTGATCGGGAGGGTTAACGGTCCCGGCGTAGTGGTGAGACGCGCGTATCTGCACAGTGATAATCTGATCGATGACAGTGACGTTGTTGTCCGCATCCCGCTGGAAGAGCGTCTCACCGGCGTGTTAAACACGGAGCTGGAAGAAAACCCTGTGTTTAATCTGAAGGCGGCAAGTATTGCCGGCGCGAACATCTTGGTGCGGCTCGGCCGTTCTGACTCTGACGATCCGGTTCTGGCGGACCTCAGGATACAGGTTGACGGCCGCGACATTGAGAGTTTGCAGCTTGCGGCCAATGTGTCGCGACTATTGTGGACCGACGAAACTGGACGATTGCTTCGCGATGTGGACCAACTGATTCGGCTGAATGTTAAACGGGAGTTTAATCGGCTTTTGCCCGTGTTTCTGGTCAATCTGGAAAAAGCAGAACGCCGCGTTATATCGTATTATTTTGAAGCCGAGCAGGCGCCCGAGCTTGAACTACTACAGGGAACGCCGATCCTGCCGCCGCGTATCAATACGGAGCTCGACCTGGAACTGCGCGCCTTGCGTGCGGGCGGAGTGGATACACAATTGGGTCTTGTCACGGATGATGGACAATTGATTGAACGGGATGTACGAGTCAACGTTCTGGACTGGACGCCGACATCGGCCGACGAAGTGCATTTCACTTCCGCTGCTTTCCCCGCCCTTGTAGACACCGTTGTGTTTGTTCCAGGGTCTGTCGGCGGTCAGGCGGCTGAGGCGCACGCGCGCCTGGAAGGCAGTGAGTTTGTATCGATACAGTTTGTCGACGGTTCTCTGGCCGCCGGCGATACGCTGTGGATTGGACTGCGGGCAGAGCTGAGCGACAACGCATACAGAACGGCCGACCTGATTATTGAATACGAAAAAGCGCTGATGAGAACTGTCCGGCTGTTCGCCAACGAAAATCCAAGTTCGGTCGGGGAAGCTCCGGCGGAAATCAGTCTGCGCGTCCAGCCGAATCCCGTTCGCGATGTGTTAATACTGGCGGCGGAATTGCCGCGCGCGGGCGAGTGGAGTTTACGGGTCTTTGACCAGGCCGGTCGGCTGGTGATGCAACAGGCCGGCAGGTCTGCCGCGCCCGCCCTGCAGTTAAACGTCGATCTGCGGTCGGCGCTGTCGAAGATGCCCCCCGCCGGCATGTACGTAGCCGAACTGCGCAGCGGAGGGCGAACGCTTTCCACGTCATTTATCCTGCTTAATTAAGATTGAGCAACCGGAAAAACTTCAGACTATTCCTGACTTAACAATCGAGATATGATCATGTTATTGCGCTCATTCTGTCTCCTCGTCCTTGCCTTGTTTTACACAGCGATCACGTTAAACGCACAGACCGACGAAACACAATACACGCATTGGGATCTGACGCCCGAGCTGGATCGTCCATGGGAAATCATCTGGGGGCCGGACGACTGGATCTGGTTTACGGAGCGTGTCGGCCGCGTGAGCGCCGTAAATCCGGAGAACGGCGAGATCAGGCAACTGCTGGATATTCGCGACCACGTGGCCGTGACACATGAAAGCGGCATGCTGGGTATGGCGATTCATCCGGACTTTGAAAACGAACCTTATGTGTTTATCTCCTATTCGTTTCTGGACGAGAATGAGATCCCGTTTTTAACTGTCGGCAAGTTTCGCTACGACGCGGAGCTGGATCAGCTGGTGGATGAAGTGCGCATTGTGCCGCGCTCATCCATTGCGAATATTCACGCCGGCAGCCGTCTGCTGATCGGTCCCGACAATTTGCTGTACATTACCATCGGTGACCGCGACGACATCGGCAAGCCGCAGGATCTGGATGAATTGCAGGGTAAAATTCTGCGCACAGATCTGGACGGCAACGTGCCCGAGGACAATCCTTTTCCCGGCAAGCGCGTGTGGTCGCTGGGTCACCGCAACCCGCAAGGATTGTGCTGGGGGCCGAATGGTCAGCTATACAGCACGGAGCACGGCACGTTTAACGATGACGAGTTTAATATCATTGTTAAAGGCGGGAACTACGGCTGGCCGACGGTGCAGGGTTATTGCGACAATCCGATTGAGGAAGCGTTCTGTGAGGCCAACGACGTCGTGGAGCCCATTACCGCCTGGACGCCGTCGATCGCTCCTTCCGGCACCTTGTATTACAATGGCGACGCGTTCCCCGAGTGGCAGCACTCCGTCTTTGTTTCCACACTGAAAAACGAAAGGATTTACCGCATGCACATGACGCCTGACGGCAACGCGGGTGAGTCCGAAGAACAGATGTTTAACGAGCGCTGGGGGCGCCTGCGCGATTTCGCCTTTTCTCCGGAGGGCCGCATTTTTGTGGCCACGACCAACTCCGAGCGCAACATTCCCAAGCCGGACCGCATTCTCGAGATTCTGCGCATTGTCGAAGGTGAAAATCTCCTTGCCGTTGAAAACGAGAAAAACCGCCTGCAAGCCGATATTGCGGCATCGGATAAAACGCGGATCACGGTTAAAAACACAGGCGACGAAGCGGTCCGCATCTTTAACATTCGTCTGGAGAACAACACGCGCCGCGGTTTTTTCATGGCGGAACAGCCTCGTTCGATTGTCATTGAGCCGGATGAGCAGATCGAATTCGACGTGTACTTCGCGCCGCGTCTGGTGCAGGAATACGTCGCGACGTTTATTTTCGATTCCAATACGGAGAACGGCGAACACCAGGTTACTCTGATCGGCACGGGTGAATCCATCCGGCCCTTTGACGATTTGTATGTAGCCAATTTTGGTTTTGTTGAAGAGCCGAAGGACAGCGTTTTTACCTTTGACATCGGTGCGGCCGATTTCAGCGACATAGAAAGTTGGTTCCTGACCGGGACGGATGAAATTGTGCTTGAGTCGGTCGAAATCGAGGGTCAGGATGATGACAGAACTCTGCGCCTCGGTCTGAAGTACTTAAACAGCGATCTCTCGGCTTCACATCTCGGTTTGTTGACAGTACAGAGCGACAGTGAAGAGGATCCGCTCAACGTCGTGGTGGCGGCGCGGCAGGCCGACGCCATCTGGCTGCAGGATGACTGGGTGCCTGTAAACACCTTGCAGCTGGGAGAGTTTTCCCAGTGCCGCCCTTTTGAATTCAGCGCCGACCTGTTAAACATTTCCGACCGCGATATTAAACCGGGGCGTCCGGCCTTTGATCTGGAGCACGGCAAAGAAGTGGAGATAATCGGCAACATTATCACGCCCGACCTGGTGTTGCCCTCGCTGGGGCGCGTGACGGTCGACTTCAAAATGGCCAGTATTGGTTTTGGCCCACAATCCGCGGAACTTGTCTGGCCTGAATCGACCCCGAATGCCGGCGCCGTCAGTAGTTTAACCGTTGCATTTGAAGGCCTGGAGGTTGAAGCGCAGCACGAGGACCCCGTCGTGTTTCCGGATACTTACGTCGACGAAGGCAGTGAGGTGGTTTACACCTACATCAACGAGATACTCGATACGGCGCGGATTTCCAGCGTAACAATCGTCGGCGGCGATGCGGATCAGTTTAACCTTGTTCACTGGATTGGCGATAAAGTGCCGCAAGCTGAATCCATGTGTGCGATACTGGCATTTAATCCGACGTCGGAAGGCCAGAAACTCGCGACGCTTCAGATTCATATCAAGGATGTTTTTGCACCTGTTGAGATTCAACTGATTGGCAACGTCGTGAGTGATGTTAACATGGGTGTGCCGCATTCCGGTTGGAGTCTGGATGTGAGTCCAAATCCTGCACACTCCGAGTTCAGTGTTAACATGACGCTGGATCGTCCGCGCAGTTGGCAGCTGAGTTTAATCGATTTGCGCGGCAATGAGGCTGTTTTACGTCGCGGAGTCGGCGCGGAGGAACACATCCGCATAACGGACCTGGAGCGTCCGGCGGGCGTATACATTCTGCGTCTGCGCTCGGGCGACGCGGTGTTTGACCGCAGCCTGATCGTTGAATGACGCACTGACAACTTGTTGACGCTTTTGTTTAACACCCGTGCTTCCGGCGCGGGTGTTTTTTTGTTTTGGGCGGGGCGCTCACCGACGTGAATACTGATCGCTTTGAGGACTGCGCTGCGCTTGCCCTCAGGCTCTATGACTTTTTTGTTTGTCGTTGAGTGCGCGGTTGGGGGCAGCCTGGTGGGTGTTGAGTTGGCTGCTACCAGCTAAAACTACGTACGAGCTGTGCGGTCCAAGGGCACACAGCTCTTTTGGTTAGTCACCGAGACAAATTTCCAACAACACCATCATTTGCGGCACAGATTACGAATAGACGATTACCGCTCAGTCTGGTAAAATATCAAACACGCCTTGCACTTTTGACAGTGTTTGCTATTTTTGTCTTCGTTGTTTGTGCCTCTCGCAATATTCTCAAACCGATTCGCTGACAGAACCTGACGGAATTTTGCGAGCGGTTGTCCGCTGTTATCGCGTAGTGTGAGGGAAATGGCTCAACCGCCAAAAAAATTGGAGCCATTTTTGGAGTTGTGTACCTATTCACTAAAATCAGGCTGTCGCGATGTCTTGCAAATCATTGATTCTTTGCTCAGCTATTCTCGTGTTGATGGCCGTTTCCAGCGCCGACGCCAGATTCACACGTGTGACAAGGGACGGCGGTCCACACGGATTCAAAGACACATGGGTGGAACGCGACGGTGATGAAACCTACATTGAATGCTCTGGACCCGGGTGGACCAAGTGTCCGGATAAGTCCGTTGTGCCGGTTGAACAGGACCTGGTGGACTACGCTGTTTTGCAGATCGAACTCGGCAATCTCAATGGTCTGTTGACAGATCCCGGATCCGGACTGACTGTCTCCTGGGATTCCGACGATGTTGAAATGAGTAATTCCGATATTGTCGTGGAATGATTTCTCACCTGCCCGGTATTGCCATATGGTCGATCCAGCTTTGTTTAAGTTAAAGCTCTGTATCTTTCTGGGCGTCGGCTGTTTGTTGTGCCCGGCGTTTAGTGCGGCGGGCGATCTTCGCGAAGTGATTGATTACCGGGCTTCCATCGTCCTTCCCATGCAGTTCGAGTACCCGCAGAAATTTACGGGCTTGTTGCATGATAACACCTTGTATCTCTATCTCGATCAGGTACGTCAGGACGCTGTCGACTTTTGTGTTGTAAACTTGGAGTCGCGGACCGCCGAGCTCGTGCCCGGCCGCTTCGAGTCTGCTCCCGGCGCGGATGAAGACAACGTGGTTGTTACGTACATGGCCGACATGGCAATGTGTAACAATCAGTTGTTTCTTCTTTCAGCCAACGAGGTTGTGATTGTCTTTGACGTGGACGCCGAGTCCGGCATCCGTTTTAATCGGTCAATGCCCGTGCGGCGCCCGTTCAACTCAATTGCCGCGGCCGGAGAGAATATTCTCGCGTCGTTTATTTACGACTATCATCCAAAAACGAGCACGGTGAAAAAGCTTGTTCAGTTGCTCAGTCCTGACGATCTGAGTCCGATCGGTGAATTCACGCCGGCGTTTTATCCGATTGAGTTGAGTCTGTTTAAGCCGAATCACTGGGTCGACGTACATTCAACAAAAATAGCCGTCGCCAACGCGGCCACCTACGACATTGCAGTTCTGGATCTGGAGTTTCAACCACGGCACAGAATTACACGCCGTCCGCCGTACTGGCGGCAAATCGACACGACTGAGCTGCTCAACAAAACCACGGGCATCCCGCCTGAAGAAGTCCGCGCCAAAATCAATGTTATCACACCAATGGTCGATGCGGCATCCATGTTGTCCAGTGTGCGTTTTCTTGCACCCGACCTGTTAAGTGTTGAAGTCATTGATGGCCGGGATGAATCGGGCCTGCTGCGGGTTCTGCACGACTTCTGGAAATTTGACGGCAAAGAGTGGATTCTGTTTAAGTCGGACCTGCAACGCACGGCCTATGCCGCCAACGACGGAGGCCTGATCGACTCGGCCTCTTTTCCAATAAAAGACTATCGCAATATGCGCTTCAGCAATCAGGAGTATTTTCTGACGCTGCGTTATGGTTCGGGCGAAAGTCCCATCGGATGCACGGCGGCGCATTTCCAGGAGCGTGAAGATTCATTGCTGTCCGTCAATTCACCACGACTGATTGTCGACGTATTTACGTGGAAGTGGTCCAATGCGGCGAAGTAAACATCTGCCGGCCGTGTTGTTCGCGCTGCTGTGTTATTCCGCGCCTGGCGGAGAAAACCATGCGGAACAGATTACCACGCTGCCCACAGTCAATCTGGCCCGCGACACCGTCGATCTCATGCAGTTGCCGTTTGAGCGTATCCTGGCTGTTGCAGTTAAACGCAACAGTTGCAAACTGTGTTTTACCGAACTGGAGTCGTTTCTGATTGACTCTCTGCGCTGCCCCGAAAAAGGCATCTTTTTGTTGGCCATCGTTCAATTCGGCGACCGGTCGCTGAGTCGGCGTGAAGGCGCCGCATTTGTACGCACATATCTGCCGCGATTCGACACAACCTTGTTTGCTGCCGAGAATCCGTCAAACGTCGAAAAAGAGGCTGACAGTCTTTTGCAGGATATCCATTTAACTCCCGCTGTGATGATTTTAGAGCCGAACGACACGTCGCCGGTGAAATGGCTGAAATACGCCGAATTGTTCGGCGGGGCCGAATTGCAGTCCGCCACTGGAGACCTGTCGCAATCCGCGAAGCGCCGTCTGACAGAAATCCTGGTCGACGCTTCCGACTGGAAGTAAATGACATTGGTTCATCCACAGCTGTCCCGGTCGGGAAGAAAAGGGCTCCGGATTATACTGAACGACAAGGAGATTCAGATGACCAGTGTTAAACACAGAGAGCCGTAAACCTGCCAGGCTCTCGGCTCTTGTAGTTTCCGGTGCGCTGTGCGTTTCTCTCCCGCCGACAAACAAAAAGGCATTTAAAGGCCAGGCGCAGCCTGAAGCCGCTCAGTCAGAAGTGTGGCGCGATGTGATCAGCAAAACAATCAAAAAGCGCTCAACCATGCACCCGGCAAAGAAACCAGCCAGGTGAGCGGCAAAACCACCAGCCGCAAATTCGGCACGATAGTTGCGCAGTGATCGGCGGAGCCTGTGTACTATCTGCGGCGATTCCATGTGGCAAAAACTCATTCAGCACGTCAAAATCCATAAGCGCGGGGCGATCGTTCTGGTCGTGCTGCTGGGCGTTTTTGCGGCCCTCGGGGCGGTCGAAATGTGGGCCCAGAACAGTACCGGCGGCGGTGCGGGCGGCACAAGCTTCGGTCTGCCGTCGATCTCGCTGGGGATTGACGAAGCCGACTCGCCGGATGATTTTGTGACGACGATCCAGCTGTTGATGATGCTGACGGTGCTGACGCTGGCCCCGTCCATCCTCGTCATGATGACGTGTTTTACGCGCATGATCGTGGTTTTCCACTTCCTGAAACAGGCGCTGGCCACGCATACCCAGCCGCCCGCACAGGTGCTCGTCGGGCTGGCGCTGTTCCTGACCCTGTTTGTGATGACGCCCGTGCTGGACGAGGCCAACACCAACGGCCTGCAGCCCTACCTGAACGAGGAAATTACCCAGGCCGAAGCGGTCGACAGAATGATTGAACCTTTCCGCGAGTTCATGCTGAAACACACGCGGGAAGAGGATCTGGCGCTTTTTGTCAAGCTGCAGAGCGGCGAAAAACCGGAGTCGATTGACGACGTGAGCCTGCTGGCGATTATTCCGGCGTTTACGATCAGCGAGCTGCGCACGGGCTTCCAGATTGGCTTTGTGATTTTTATTCCGTTTCTGATAATCGACATGATTATCGCAAGTATTCTGATGTCGCTCGGGATGATGCTCCTGCCGCCGCAGCTGATTTCGCTGCCGGTGAAGGTGCTGCTGTTTATCCTGGTCGACGGCTGGTATCTGATAGTTTCGTCGCTCATGGAAAGTGTGGCGGCGGTGTAGGCGCGGTCCGGGCGGACCAGCCATTATCAACTCTGACGGGGACTCAACATGACCGAGGAAATGGTCGTTTTTCTGGCGCGCGAATCGTTTTACTACGTGCTGCTGATCGCGGGGCCGCTGCTGCTGCTGTCGCTGATCGTTGGTCTGACGGTCTCGATTTTCCAGGCGGCGACCTCGATTTCAGAGCAGACGCTGACCTTTGTACCCAAGTTGATTGTCGTGTTTATTGTGACGGTGGCGGTGATGCCATTCATGATTTCCAATCTCAAGACCTTCACCATTGAGTTGTTCAATATGATACCGGAACTGGGTTAGCGCCGTGCGCGGCAAGCTGACTGCGAACAATCCACAAAAGTGTTATAACTGGACAATATTGACCAAAAATGCCTGTGCCCGACGGACTGACGATGGAAATGTTGACGGAGCGCTTTCTTGTGGGCGTTCTGTTTTTTGTGCGCGTCACGGGCATGATGATGGTTGCGCCGTTTTTCGGCAATCCGGCAATTCTGACGCAGATAAAAGTCATCCTGGCGGTGATTATCGCGATCGTGATGACGGCGGCATTTGGCGAGGGGCAGGCGCCGCTGATACTGGAACCGATGTTTTTGCTTGTCCTCGTGTTCAAAGAGGCATTCGTCGGCATCGTGATCGGCTATTCGTCGAACCTGCTGTTTCAGGCGGTGCGTTTTGCCGGCGGCCTGGCCGACTTCGACATGGGGTATCAGACTTCCGCGCTGTTCAACCTGAACCTGAACGCACCGACGCTGGTCGGCGAGATTCAGTGGCTGGCGGCGCTGATGCTGTTTCTGGTGCTGAACGGGCATCACTTCCTGATCGAGGCGGTCTATGCCAGCGTGGAAGCCGTGCCCGTGGGGCATTTTGCGTTTTCCGGTCCGACGATAGAACTGCTGATCCGGCTGGTGACGCAGATGTTCCTGATAGGCACCAAGATTGCGGCTCCGGTGATTATCGCGCTGTTTATCACCAACCTGGCGCTGGCTTTGCTGGCGCGCGTGGCGCCGCAGATTAACATTTTTGTGCTGAGCTTTCAGTTTAAAATCATCATCGGTCTTTTGACCCTGATGATAACAACGCCGGTGTTTATCTACGTGATGAAAAACGCGCTGGAGTTGTTTGAAGGCTACATCCTTGAAGTCATACTCAGTTTGCAGGCCGCGGCAACATAAACGCCGCCCTGTGTGTTTTTGGGTGTTAAACGGCGTCGCCCCGACGCCGGCGGAGGCAAAGTCCGATGGCTGAAAACGCCGACGGCCAGGAGAAGTCCGAACAGGCCACCCCCAAGCGCCTCGAACAGGCGCGCGACCGCGGGCAGGTGGCCAAGAGCGTCGACACAACGACGGCGGCGTTACTGCTGCTCGGCATACTCGTGGTCTATCTTTTCAGCGGCCGCCTGGTGGATCAGTTGCGCGCGTTTTCACAGGCGCTCTTTGTCAACTCCGGCTTCATTCAGATCAACGACAGCACCACGCCCGAATACTTCATGCAGCTGGCCTTTTTTATCGCCTTTACGATTTTACCGGTGCTGGTAATCATTTACGCCGTGGCGCTCGGTGCGGAAATCATGCAGGTCGGCGTTCATTTTGCGTCCAAAAAGTTTACCGAGGGCGTCGACTTCAAACGCGTGTTTAATCCGTTTACCGGTATAAAAAACACCTTCTTTTCCTCGCGTACGGTCGTCGAGTTCGTCAAAGGGCTGTTCAAGATTCTGATTATCGGTACGGTTGTGTACTCGGTGCTGGCGCCGCGCGCCTCGTCGATCATGGTGATTATGACGATGCCATTTGTCGAGCTGGGGCCGTTCATGACGGAGCTCGCGTTTGAGTTGGTGTACAAGGTGGGGCTGGCCTATATCATTATCGCCCTGGCGGACTTTTTCTACCAGAAATGGAAGTTCCGCAAGGACATGATGATGACCAAGCAGGAAACTCGCGACGAAAACAAACAGATGGAAGGCGATGTGCGCATGAAAGCGCGCATACGCCAGATGGGTCGCAATCGATTGCAGCGCCTGATGTTACAACGCGTCAAGGACGCCGACGTGGTCATCACCAACCCGACGCACTACGCCGTGGCGCTCAAGTACGACATCGAGACGATGGACGCGCCGCGCGTGCTCGCCAAAGGCGCCGACTTCCTGGCGTTGCAGATCCGCAAAATTGCGACGGAAAACAATGTGCCGATCGTGGAAGAAAAAGCTTTGGCACGAAGCTTGTACGCTATGGTCGACATCGATCAGGTGATTCCCGAGTCCCTGTTCACAGCCGTGGCGCAGATTCTGGCCACGGTGTACCGCGCACGGCAGGACGCCGCGCAACAAAGTTAAAAAGCAGAAGTTTCATGGCTGAGGTAGAGCGACAGAATGGCTGAAAATCGACAGTTGGCTCCCGCCGGCGGCGCACCCGCCGCTTCGACCGGTGCGATGGCGTCGGGTCTGCTCGCGCGCCTGGAATTTTTGCGCGGTAAATCCGACGCGTTGATCGCATTCGGCATTATCGCCATCATGGGGCTGCTGCTCATTCCGCTGCCGCCTTTCATGCTGGACGTGATGCTCTCGGTCAGCATCCTGCTCTCGGTTTTGATCCTGATGACCTCGCTGTACATTCGCAGCCCGCTCGACATCTCGATCTTTCCGACCATTCTGCTCGTTATGACGCTGTTCCGCCTGGGGCTGAACATCGCCTCGACGCGCCTGATTTTAAGCGAGGCCACGGCGGGCGACATCATCGCCGCTTTCGGCAGTTTTGTCATAGGCGGCAATTTTGTGGTCGGGATCATCATATTCATCATTCTGGTGATCATCAACTTTGTGGTGATTATCAAGGGCTCCGGTCGTATCGCCGAAGTGACGGCGCGATTTACGCTCGACGCCTTGCCCGGCAAACAGATGAGTATTGACGCCGACCTGAATGCGGGTTTCATCGATGAAGCCTCGGCGCGCAAACGCCGTTCCGAACTCAATCAGGAGTCGGAATTCTACGGGGCGATGGACGGCGCCGCCAAGTTCGTGAAAGGGGACGCGATTGCGGGCTTGATTATCACGGCGGTCAACATAATTGCCGGTATTGCCATCGGCGTGTTCCAGCGCGACATGGACGTCAGCTCGGCCATGTCGACCTACACAATTCTGACGATCGGCGACGGTCTGGTTTCTCAGATTCCGGCGCTGTTGATTTCAGTGGCCGCCGGCCTGGTCGTGACGCGCTCGGCTTCGGGCGAACAGCTCGAGACGGAACTCGGCGATCAATTTGCCAACAACCCGCGCACCTTGTACTTCACTGCCGGCGCAGCCGGTCTTTTCTCGCTTTTACCCGGTTTCCCGATGCTGCCCTTTCTCGTACTGGGTGCGGGTATGGGCGCGCTGGGTTACTACCGTCAGCGCACGATACAACAGGAAGCCGAGGAAAACTTGCGGCAGGAGCTGGCAAAGGCGGACTCCGCCAAAAAGCCGGAGGAAAAACCGGTCGAAGATCTGCTGACCATCGATCCGATCGAGCTGGAGCTGGGCTACAGTCTTATCCCGCTGGTGGACGAGGTGCAGGGCGGCGATCTGTTCAAGCGCATTACCAATATCAGGCGGCAGCTCGCGACGGAGCTGGGCATTGTTATTCCGCCCGTTCGCGTGCGCGACAACCTCCAGCTCGAAGCCGAGCAGTACATTCTGAAGGTGCGCGGCAACCAGGTGGCGGCCAACAAGGTCTATCCGGGCATGCTGCTGGCGATGAATCCCGGCTCGGCGCAGGGCGAGGTGCAGGGCATCCGCGTCACCGAACCAGTCTTTGGCCTTCCGGCTACCTGGCTGCCTTCGTCCGAACGCGAGAATGCGGAAATCATGGGCTTTACGGTTGTTGAACCGGAGGCTGTCATTTCGACGCATTTAACGGAAATGCTGCGCAACTACGCGGATCGCATTCTGGACCGTCAGGCGGTAAAACAACTTCTCGATCACCTCAAGAAAGACTACGCCGCGCTGGTGGAGGAAGTCAGCCGCGAGACATTGCCGCTCGGCACGCTGCACAAGGTACTGCAGGCTATGCTGCGCGAGGGCGTTCCCATTCGCGACCTGCCGCTGATTATCGAGTCGCTGCTCGACTACGCGTCCGTCACCAAAAACGTCGACGTGTTAACGGAATACGTCCGCCACAGTTTAAGCGACACGATCAAGCGCCTGTATCAGGACGAGCGCGGCATTGTGCGGGCGGTCAGCCTGGCGCCGCGCGTGGAGGAAGTAATGACGCAGGCGCTGCAGAACAACAGCACGGCCGGCAGCGCTTCACTTGGCCTGGCGCCGGATATTCTGCGCAAATTAAACGATTCGATTACGGAGGCGGTGGACGAGATCAGCATCGCCGGTTACAACCCGTTGATTATCACTTCGGCTACGGTGCGGCCATATCTGTACCGCATGATTCACACGGCTTTCCCCTCGGTTTCTGTCATCAGCTTCACGGAGCTGCCGTCGGACACGGAGATCGACATCATCGCGCAGATCGATGTTTAAGTCCGCGTGACCGTTGTTAACGTGCTCTCGACCGGAGGCTGCTGCATCCGTTCTTGCAAGGCCTGACGCCGACACTTGCGACCGCCGGGGCTGCCGGCTCATCTCCGGCTCTATGACTGTTTTGTTTGTCGCCGTGTGCGGTGCTGCGCGGCTTGTCGTTTGACGCTGCCGGCCGGCTCTGCGCGCATTTCCGGCTTCCGGGCGTGATTGTCGGCGAACGCGCGCACCCGTTCAGCAGTAAATAATGACCGCTTGACCACGTTTTACCCGCCGTTTAACTTTTTGGACATGGAAAATCAGGGCCTTGGTTGTAGACTGTCTTCCGCGTACGTGAACCGGTTTGCGTGCGCGTGGAGGTCACTGGTTGATGGCATGCTGAACGAGCCCGCGCGGAGCGGGTAAGGGAAGCTATATTGGTGGGTATCGTTCTTTGGAAAGGTGGTGGTGTCGGGGTGGGTCCTTTGATCACGCAAAAGAATGTCAAGTTTTTTCTATCTCTCAACTTGAACTTTAAACTCCCAACTCAGTAACTCAGACAGCGCGTCAAACACAACCCGCCCTCACACAAGGGCGCAGATTTGACTCCGCGCCTCACAACTGTGCGCCGGCCGCTGCCGAACCCGCAATCAAACTCCCGAACCATCCGCCCAGCACCGCCTCGTGAATTCCGGACTTCGCATTCAGTGACGAACAAAAAGAAAAAGCAAGCCGCATGCATTGCGGCGAAGCGCTTTGGTTGGAGTTGTTAAGTCGTCCGCGGAATAAACGTCCGGGCTCGGGTGCAGCGCCGCCGCCGCAAGGAATAATCCCTTGTTGCCATGCCCGAACGCAGTGTTGTTTAACTTTGCGCCGATATGGCGTCAATACTGCGTTCTGTGAAATTTGCTGGATTCACTGATGTCAATCGGGTTTTCGGCGAACCACTCGACAAAGTCATCCCATTTGGCTCCGTTTGTTAAGCTCCAGGCTTCAAACGTATCCGGCTCGCCCTTCATCAGTATCCAGTAGTTGTAGGCTTCAAGATGGCCGTTGTCCAGAAGTTCTTTCTGGTAGTCAAACAAGATGTTCGGGTGGGTGTTGTTGTGGCCGCTTTCGTAGTAGCTTTTAACAAATGCCGTTCTGATTCCATTCAGCGAACTTGTGGTAATTGTGTCGGCCGAAAGTAAGGTCGTGATCATTGTCGACTCGAAAATCATGCAAAAGGGAAGTTTAAGATCCTCCAGATCCTTCAAAAAGTCCTCGGCGGTAATAACGCTGTTGCAAAACTCAATCGACATCGATGTGTCGGAGGTGATGTCGATTTCGCTTCTGTATGTATCGTAAAGCATTTTACTGATTTCCGCCGTGCGCGCGCTGTTGCGCTCCAGGTTCATAAACAGCTCGCCGTAGATCATGCCCCAGACTTCGTCCTCGGAACTCATGAACAGCTTGGCTGCCCAGTAGTAGTTCGACGGAAATGTGGGTTGGACATCAATGCCGGATTCATAGTAGACGAGAGCGTTGTTGTATTCGCCTTTGGCGAGTTCCATATTGCCGCGTTCCAGATAGAGAATGCCGGAATTGGGGAAGAGTTCCAGCCCCTTTTCGTAGGTCTCTATGGCTTTTTCTTTTTGCTCGTCCATGTCGTAGCAGTTGCCGAGCATCTGCCAGATTCTGTCGCTGACTTCATCGTGATCCGTCAGCTCCTCCAGCAGGTCAATTGCGGCGGAGTAGTCTTTGTTTAAGTAATAAGCCAGCGAGAGTTCGTAGGGATAGTAGATTGGTTCATCGTCAAGCTCAATAGATTGTTTCAGCAACTCAATCGCTTCCCGAGGATTCCCCTCATCCATAAATCTCACTGCCTGCGTTGCCAGTTCATGGGCTTCTTCTTTGTCCGTTTGTGCGAACATATTCACAGTCAGCAAGCACAAGAAAACGAGCGAGAATTTCAACATAGTTGCGCCTTGATGTTGCATTGACAAGAACCTGCGTTTGTGTTTGCCGCCTTGACCGCGGCATCGGAAAAGCCCACAAGATCAATTCCCGGCACGTTCTCTGCCGGGACCTGACCGCAGGCCATTTGTGATTTGATCGAGACTGAAGGTTTTATACCAACTGCCGTACTATTGCGTCATTTTTTTTGCCTTTGGCATGCCGCCGCGGTGCAGCGCTCCGACTTACGAATGGCTGCTTGCGATCGTCAGAGTCGGCAAAATCGTCAATTTGACACTGTTATCAAAACGGGTCGACCTCATACTTCGGCAAAACGACGGACAACAACAGACTGCTTCACTATGCAGAGGAGGACGCTTTAACCACGAAATCCCGCCCGCTCATCCTTTTATCAGTACCGTTCGCGTTTTTGCGCTTGCATAGTCGCGAGGGAACTGTGCATCTTACCCGCAATGTTGGAGGCCGGGTTCCGGTGCGGAAGGACCGCCGTGGACTGGAGCAATTGTTCGTCAGAACAATCTGGCGTAAAATGCCGCGTTTCTGACCGTCCTTTTAATTCAAACAGTAGAGAGCGCTTCCCGGTATGAACTCAACCGCACAGAAAACCCTGGCATTTGTGGTGCCCGCCATCGTCACGTTTGCCGTCGCCTGGTTGTTGATAGACCGTCTTGCCGGTGAGGGCGATGGCGAACCGATGGCCAATCGGCTGATTAACGAAAAAAGCCCATACCTGCTGGCGCATGCCTACAACCCCGTCGATTGGTACGCCTGGGGCGACGAGGCATTTGAAGCCGCAAAAAAAGAGGACAAACTGATTTTTGTGTCAATCGGTTATTCCACCTGCCACTGGTGTCACGTGATGGAAGAAGAGTCATTCAGCGACTCGACCGTCGCCGCGATGATGAACGCCAATTTCATCAACATCAAGGTTGACCGCGAGGAGCGCCCCGATCTGGACGAGCAGTTTATGCAGGTCTGCCAGATGATGCACGGACGCGGTGGGTGGCCGCTCAACGTCATCCTGACGCCCGACGGCAAACCTTTCTACGCCGACACCTACATTGCGCGCGAGACCGAAGGCAACCGCCTCGGAATGCTGGAAGCGATACCCAAATTGTCGAACCTCTGGAAGACCGATCGCACGTCCGTCATGGAGAATGCCGAATCCCTGACCAAGGGACTGATGGCGGCCGGCAAAGATCAAAGCGGCGAAGCGTTGGGCGAGGATATTCTCGACAGCGCGAGGATTGAGCTGGCGGCCAACTACGACGAGCAGTACGGCGGTTTTGGTCGCATGGGCGGCAACGGCCGGATGAGCTACGAGCCGAAGTTCCCGCGCGCCAACGACCACATCTTCCTGCTGCGCAACTGGAAGCGCAGCGGCGATTCGACCGCGCTCGCCATGGTGACCAATTCCCTGCGCACGATGCGCAACAGCGGCATGTTTGATCACCTCGGCTTTGGTTTTCACCGTTATACCGTCGATCGCGAGTGGAAAATCCCGCACTTTGAAAAAATGCTCTACGACCAGGCCATGCTGGCCCTGACCTATACCGAAGCTTACGAGGCGACGGGCGAAGCCGAATTCAAACAAACTGCCGAGGAAATTTTCACCTACGTACAGCGCGACCTGACTTCGCCCGAAGGCGGATTTTACTCCGCCGAAAATGCGGTGAGCGAAGGCGTCGAAGGTAAGTATTACACCTGGACCGCGGCCGAGATTGATGCCGCGCTCTCGCCCGAACTGGCAACAGTTGTTAAACAGTACTACCGGATTGAAGCGGACGGCAACTGGACCAACGAAAAAGGCGATCGCGTGGCGATTCTGCACGGGGGCCAATCGCCCGCACAATTTGCCAATGACATGAAAACCAGTCCGGAGGAATTTGCTGCAAAACTTGAACAGGCCCGACAGATCCTGCTTAAAAAACGCCTCGAACGCGAGCGCCCCTCACTGGACGACAAGATATTGACAGACTGGAACGGCCTGATGATCGCGGCCTATGCGCGCGCCGGACGTGTATTTAACAACCCGGAGTTAACCGCCGCCGGTGAAAAAGCCGCGAGTTTTATCATGTCGCACCTGCAGGCGGGCGATGGGCGACTGCTGCACCGTTTTCGCGAAGGTGAAGCCGGCATACTTCCCGTGGCGGAAGACTACACGCACCTGACCTGGGGATTGATTGAACTCTACGAGACGACCTTTGAACTCAAATACCTCGAGTCGGCCCTGCAGTTGACGGATCGTCTGATTGAAGACTTCTGGGACGTCGAAGACGGTGGACTGTTTACGTCCGCCGCGCAGACCACGGACGTTCTTACCCGCCAGAAAAAACTGCACGACGGCGTGACGCCCTCGGCAAATTCCGTTGCCAAACTTAACATGCTGCGTCTGGCGCGTTTAACTGGCAAAATTGATCTGGAGAAAAAATCGCGTCAGATCGGCAAAGCATTTGCCGAAGCCGTGCGGCGCGCTCCTTCCGCCTATTGCATGTACCTGGCGGGATTTGAGTTTGCCGTTGGTCCGTCCTATGAAATCGTGCTGGTTGTGAACAAACGCGATGAGCGCGCAGACAAAATGATTCAGGCAATTCGCGAGCC
The DNA here is from genome assembly GCA_030430495.1 of bacterium. Taxonomy (GTDB): domain Bacteria; phylum Bacteroidota; class Ignavibacteria; order Kapaibacteriales; family UBA7675; genus JAUIKM01. Next base: position 69,103 of record JAUIKM010000027.1, read on the forward strand.
TTATATTCCCAACAAAGTAGTGCTGCTGCGAGTTGAAGACGGAACAATCGACAAACGACTAAACACGCTGGCCGAATTCACGGAGATGCAGTCGAGCATCGACGGCGAACCGACCGTCTATGTCTGTCGCAATTTCTCCTGCAATGCGCCGGTGACGACAACTTCGGAAGTATTGGAGTTGCTTAACTGAACAGCTGGGCAGTTAAGACACTGAGTCCGGTGCGCACAGTGACTCCGGCAAGTGCGGCGTTTCCCGTTGCGGCCGTGACTCCGGCAAGTGCGGCGTTTCCCGTTGCGGCCGTGAATCCGACAAGCGCGGCATGTGCGGTTAACGCAGAAAGTACTGCCGCGTGCAGTTTAGTACACGCTCGGTAACGTGGCGGCGCCGTCATGATTAACGCCGTTGGTCCGTTTCTCGGGGTCAGTTCTTGTCCTTGACGTAGAATTCAATGCGTCTGTTCCGCGCCTTGCCTTTTTCCGTCTCATTGCCGTCGACGGGGTCCTGTTCGCCGAAGCCGCGGGCGGAGAGTCGCACGCCGTCGATCCCCTGGGAGATGAGGTATGCACGCACCGCCTCGGCGCGTTCGCGGCTCAGACGTGTGTTGAGCTCGCCCGGTCCGTCCGCGTCCGTGTGGCCGCGAATTTCCACCACGATATCCGCGTTCTCGCGCAGCCAGGTTGCCACGTCGTCGAGAATGATTTCCGCTTCGACCGAAATGTCGGCTTTGCCGCTTTTGAAGTTGATCCCGTAGGGCGTGTAGGATTGCCCCTTTTCGATCTTGGTAACGGTGCGCGTCACGACCACTGTATCGTGTATGTACTCAATGCGCGCTTCCGGCTCGGGTGTTTTCTCGCGTGGCGGGCAGCCGTTGTATTCCGGTACGCCTACCAGACGCGGGCAGTCGTCTTCGGCATCGAGGATGCCGTCGCCGTCGGAGTCGCCGTTCAGCGGATCGGAGCCGCGTGCAATTTCCGTCGGGTCGTCCAGCCCGTCGCCGTCGGAATCGGCCCGCAATGGATTGCTGTAGCTCTGTTTAACTTCGTCGTGGTCGCTCAGCCCGTCGCCGTCGGAATCAACGCTGAACGGATCCGTATTGTACGTCACTGTTTCGTCGAAATCCGTCAGCCCGTCGCCGTCGGAGTCGGAGGAAAAAGGATTGCTGCCGTAGACCTCTATTTCGTCGAAATCGTCAACACCGTCGCGGTCCGTATCGGCGTGATACGGATCGGTGCCGAGTTCTTCCTCGCGGTCGTTGGGAATGCCGTCGTTGTCTCTGTCGTTGTCGCCAAACAGAAAGTATGAAAAGCGCATGCCGAACTCGGCGTAACCATCGAGCTCCGACGGTACGCCTCTGTTTAACAGGGCATAACCGTCCAGCAGGTCCGTATCGGTTAAGTGATAGCCGCCCGAGATTCCGACGGCGAAATCGCGCGTTACAAAAAAGTCGATGCCCAGTCCGCCCACAAAATGGTAGTCAAACTCGCTCTGGTCGCGCCACTCCGGATAATGCACCTTTTTGCCGTTGCCGTCCAGCTCGTCTTCTTCAATGTCGTCCGGTGAAAACGACATGATCGCATAGCCGCCATAGAGGTAGTAATTCAGGCGATTGCGCGGAAACAAATTGAGTACCAGCAGTCCCTCGGCCGTTGTGACGCTCGTTGTGCGTATGACGCCGGAATCGGCGATGCCGGGGAAGTCGGCGGCGGGGAACTGCCGCTCAAAATCACTGCCGAAACGCTGGCGATAGCGTCGTTTGTAGCGCAGCAGATGGTGCGAAACATTGGCGCCCAGGGAAATCTCGGGAATGATGGGGAATTGATAACGCGTCGAAAGCTGCCCGCCCACGCCGACCAGGTTGTCTGAATACTCTCCAAAATACTTGTTGCTCATGCCGGCGATGCCGATTTGCAGTCGGCCATCGGGGTAGATTCCGGTGCGTTCCATGCGGCGTGCGACCGGCTGCGTTTGCTCGCCGATCGGCGGCACTGCACGTTTTACGGCGCTGCTGTCGGTCTGCGCATGGCCGTCAATTGGATTGACCGCGAAAAAACAGCAAGCGGTTATGAACGCGAGCACAAAGTGGCTACGACGTGCCGCATGGCAGTAAACTGGGCTGGGGGGAGAAGTCGGCATACCTGCGTATCTGGAATTGTGTTGTGTGTGCCTGGCGCATCGGGCCGCGTCGCGGAGATTTGCCCGGCGGGAGCGCCGTTGAAAATGTCTGATTTCCGGTTTGGCCTTCCCGCGTGAAATGATGTAAATTTGCGCAGCAACAATTGCTAACTTAAGAAAATGGAGAGCACGCATGAGCGAAATTACCAAAGCGCCGATTTCACCGCTTAACACTCTGCCCGCCTGGAACAGCCTGACCACGCACCGCGAAGTCATGCGCAGTTTTGTGCTGCGCGAGCAGTTCGCTCTCGATCCCGATCGTTTTGACCGCTTTGCATTTCACTTTGACGATATCCTCGTTGATCTCTCCAAGAATCTGATCGAGAATCAAACGCTTGCGCTCCTGTGTGCGCTGGCGCGTGAATGCCGCGTCGAAGAATGGCGCGATGCGATGTTCGCCGGCGCTGCCATTAACAATACCGAACAGCGGTCCGTGTTACACACCGCGCTCAGAAATCGCTCCGGCCGGCCGGTTAAGGTTCACGGCCGGGACGTCATGCCGGACGTCAAAGCCGTGCAGGAGCGCATGCGCAATTTTGCCGAGGGCGTCCGCAGCGGCGCGTTAAACGGATATCGCGGCGACAAGTTTACCGATGTTGTTAACATCGGTATCGGCGGCTCGGACCTGGGGCCCAAAATGGTGTGCCGTGCGCTCACAGCCTATGGCGACCGCAGTCTGAACATGCACTTTGTGTCCAATGTCGACGCCACCGATCTGATGGAAACGCTGCGAGTTTGCAAGCCCGAAAGCACGCTTGTGTTAATTGCGTCGAAAACGTTTACCACGCAGGAGACAATGACAAACGCCTTCAGCATTCGTCACTGGTTTCTGGAAAGCGGCGCACCCGAATGCGCCGTGGCGCAGCATTTTGCGGCGCTTTCAACAAATACGGCCGGCGTTGAGGCGTTCGGCATTCCGGCGGAACGCATGTTTGAATTCTGGGACTGGGTCGGCGGTCGTTACTCACTCTGGAGCGCCATCGGTCTGCCCATTGCCATCAGCATTGGCTACGAGCGCTTTGAGCAACTACTGGAGGGCGCATACCGCATGGATGAGCACTTCCGGCGCGAGCCTTTTGAGCGAAATCTGCCTGTTTTACTGGCGCTTCTCTCGGTCTGGTATGTTAACTTTTATGGCGCGGAAACACATGCTGTGTTGCCCTACGACGATTACCTGTCCCTGCTGCCGTCCTATCTGCAGCAGGCCGATATGGAAAGCAACGGCAAATCGGTTCAAAAGAACGGCGCCGATGTTAAGTGGCCTACCGGGCCCGTTATCTGGGGCGAGCCCGGCACCAACGGGCAGCACGCTTTTTATCAGCTTATTCACCAGGGGACGCGTTTAATTCCGGCCGACTTTATTGTCCCTTCCGTTTCACAAAATCCGCTGGGCGATCATCACGAAAAACTGCTTGCCAACTTCCTGGCGCAAACGGAAGCGTTAATGAAAGGCAAGACGCGTTCGGAAGCGCTGGCGGAGATGCACGCCCAGGGAATGGCGGAACATCTGGCCGAGGCGCTGGCGTCACATCGCAGTTTTGACGGTAACCGCCCGACCACCAGCATCGTGTGCCGCACGCTTGACCCGCAGACGCTCGGGTCGCTTATAGCCTTGTACGAGCACAAGATATTTGTGCAGGGCGTCATCTGGAATGTTAACTCGTTTGATCAGTGGGGTGTTGAACTCGGGAAACAACTCGCCAAACAAATTCTGCCTGAACTTGAGGACGACGACCCGGTTGAATCACACGATTCCTCGACCAATGGACTGATTAACGCAATCAAGGAAATGCGCCGCGAGAGCTGGTGACGGGCTGTGCGGAATTACGTTTAACTCCCGCTGACAAACAAGATGGATTTGAAGGGATTTAATGGGCTGTTTAAGATCGCTTTGAGTGCTCGCATGCGCTTCGCCCTCAGGCTCTCCTGAGGATGTTGTTCGTCGGTGAGAGTCGAATTGAATGTCGCCGAGTCCGTTTTCAGGTGTGTTGGCGTCAGGCTGTCAATTAAACAAAAAAACACCGCACGCCGCTGTTAAATGCACGGCATGCGGTGTTTGAGTTTCAAGTTGGGTATGCGTCAGAACGATACCATCAGGCCGCCGGAGATGATGTTAAACTCGCTGAAGCTGTAGTCGACGAAAATGCTCACGGGGTCGAAGGAGTACATCACGCCGGCAATGAACTTCAGGTTGTTGTCTTCCAGAGTCACGCTGCTGGTCTGCGGCGCTGTATCGCCGGGGTAATCGGGCGGCACAACTTCGTATTGGAAGGGGGCTACCTCTTTAACAAGATTGAGCGCAATCTGCGTTTCAAAGGGCAGTGCGTAGGTGTAGTCCGTGTTAACCTCGATGCGTTCAAAGGACAGGCCGGAGTAGGCCGTGAAGCCGTCCCATGTTTTGCTGCCGTGAATGTTAACATTGAAAATATCGGCGTCGGCCTGGAGCTTCGCCTCTGTAACGCCGACGGTATTTTCAATCGAGGTGGTTTGATACGCGCCCTGAATCGCCAGGTCAAAAGGCGGCGCATCGCCGAAGTACTGCGAAATGGAGTGGCGCACCGCAGCACCGAAAAAGGTGATGTCGCCGACGTTGTCGTCAAAACGCACGGGCGGAATGTAACGCAGCAGCAGTTCGGTGCCCCAGAGAGCGCCGATTTCCAGCTGGGGAACGGCCGCGGCAATCACGCTCATATCAGCTCCGCCCGGCAGGGTTTGCTGCTCGGGCAGCGATTCGATAGCCGCGTCGATATTGTCCTTCGCGGCCTGCGGCAGGATCACGTAGATTGCGTTTTTGCGGATTTCCTCCAGCAGATATTCGGTCGGAATGTCGAACACCGCGCGTTCGGTCGGACCAAAAATTGTCGCCGCCTGATCCGGCAGGTTGATGTTGTCGGTTTCGATACCGCGCTGGAAAATCAGCAGGAGCTGGGCGTAGATGGCGTCGATTGCCTGGCCGCTGGCGGCCACACCCGTGGTATCGGTCGGCAGATTGGGGTTGTAGTACTGCCGGTTGTCGCCGATCAGGCCGCCCATGCCCACCACGCTGAAGCGGAAGTACAGGGTGTCCTCTTTGGGAATCCAGGCATTGCGGAAGAAACCGGCGTTTGTCGAGGCGTTTGCGGCAATGACGAGCGGTTCCAGGAAGGGAATGCTGTTGAGTTCAAAAATGTCGCGCGCCAGCAGTCGCGTAAGCGCTACCGAGGTTTCGTTGGCGACGGGCTGTTCGTCCTGTGCGACGGCATCGGGGGTAGACAGCGCGCCGGACAGCAGCGCAAAAAGGCAAACCAGGTAGACGAGTTTCATGTTTGGTTCCAGGCTGTGTTGCTCGATCGGACGGGGCAATATACGGAAGAGCGGGGAGTCCGCCCCGGGTTGCATTCAGCGCGTAAATGGATCATTGCGCTGAGAACCGCATAACGTCCAGGAGTTTTGTTGCCACGGGCAAAACACACGTGCAGCGCCGTGGATACGCAAAATCGAACAGCCGCCTGACACGGAGGGTCACTGCGGCTGCCGGAATGCCTTGCTGCGCGGGCACACGTGCCGAAGGGCGTCAACGGAACACGTGCGGCAGGGCGCTCAGTGCGTCGGCCACGGGAACGATTTCCAGCCCCTTTTTAACATCGTCCTTGATGTCCGCCAGCTGCTGCTGGTTGTCCCGCGGAATGAGCACGGTCTGCATGCCCATGCGTTTGGCGGCCAGGAGCTTTTCGATCAACCCGCCGATGGCGAGCACTTCCCCTCGCAGCGTGATTTCACCTGTCATGGCTACATCGCCGCGTGCGGCGCGGTTGGCCGCGGCGGAGATCAGGGCCATGGTAATGGTAATACCGGCGGACGGGCCGTCTTTGGGGATTGCGCCTTCGGGGACGTGCAGGTGAATCTCGCGGTCTTTGGCAAAATCCTCGGGCACGTTTAACTCTCGCCAGTTTGAACGGACATAGGACAGCGCGGCGGCGGCGGATTCTTTCATCACATCGCCCAGCTTGCCCGTCAAAGTTAACTTTTCCTTGCCGGGCATCATGGTGACCTGAACGGGTAAAACATCGCCGCCGGTGCTGGTCCATGCCAGCCCGGTGACAACGCCGACTTTGTCGCTTAACTCTTTCCGTTTTTCGGGGAAGGGCGGCGACTTTAACATCTCCCGGACTTTGTCGCTGGTGATGTTGTACTTGTTTTTCTTGCTGCTGGATCTGGCTTTGTCGCTGACGACCTGTTTGGCAATTTTGCGGAAGACGGAAGCGATTTGCCGTTCGAGGTTGCGCACGCCGGCTTCGCGCGTGTATTCGCGCACGATGGTTTGCAGCGCTTTGTCGTTTAACTTGACGTCGAACTCTCCCAGCCCCTGTTTGTTTAACTGCCGCGGAATGATGTGCCGCTGGGCGATCTGAATTTTCTCCGGTTCCAGATAGGAGGAGAGTTCAATGATTTCCATGCGGTCCAGCAGCGGCGCGGGGATGTCGTACTTAACATTTGCCGTGCAGATAAACAGGACGTTCGCCAGGTCGTAGTCGACTTCCAGATAGTGGTCGTTAAAGGTCTGATTCTGTTCCGGATCCAGCACTTCAAGCAGGGCCGAAGACGGGTCGCCGCGGAAATCCATCGCCATTTTGTCGACCTCGTCGAGCAGCATGAGCGGGTTAACAGTTTCGGCCCGTTTCATGCTCTGGATGATCTTGCCCGGCATGGAGCCGATATAGGTGCGGCGGTGGCCGCGGATCTCGGCTTCGTCGCGCACGCCGCCGAGGGAGATGCGCACAAACTTGCGTCCAAGCGCGCGGGCAATCGACTTGGCAAGTGATGTTTTACCGACGCCCGGGGGGCCGACAAAACAGAGCACCTGGCCACTGATATTCTGTGTCAGGTTTAACACCGCAATGTATTCCAGAATGCGGTCTTTAACCTTGTCAAGCCCGTAGTGGTCGGCATCGAGCACTTCGCGTACGTGTTCAATATCCAGTTGATCTTCCGTGCGCTCCTGCCACGGCACGCGGCTGATCCAGTCCAGATAATTGCGGATAACGCCGAAGTCGGGCGACATCATCGGCATCTTTTTTAACTTCTGAAATTCCTCATCGACGCGAGTTTTAACCGATTCGGGCAGCCCGGCCTGATCGAGGCGTTCGCGCAGTTTGCCCAGCTCCGGAAACGCCTCGTCGTCATCGCCCAATTCCTGTTGCAGCGCGCGGATTTGTTCCTGGATAAAAAAGCGTTTCTGGGCTTTCTGGATAGTGTCGTGCACGCGCACGTCGATGTCCTGCTCTATCTCAAGGACTTCGATCTCGGATGTTAAAATGGAAATCAGCTCAAAGTACTGTTCCTTGAGCGAAAATTTTTCGAGGATGCGCTGTTTGGAAGCGACGTCCTGTTGAATGTTTGCAGCCGCGTAGTAAAGTTTGCGCCCGGGGTCGTCGATGTTGTCGAAAGCCATGCTGACTTCGGGCGGCACATTGCGGTTAACTTTAACATACTTGTGAAAGAGTTCGATGGCGTGCCGGATCATGGCCTGCATTTCCGGACTGGTCTCATCGCTCTGATCGGAGTTGTTCAGCTCGATGTCGCCGTCCAGGTGATCCTTGGTGCTGTAGAAGCGTCTTACGCGTCCCTGCGCGACGCCGTCGACCAGGATTTTGAGCAGGTTGTTCGGCAGGCGAATGAGCTGTATAATTTTGGCAACGGTGCCGAAGCGGTGCAGATCGTCTTTGCCCGGTTCATCTATGCCGACGTCTTTCTGGGCCGTCAGGAAGATGAATTTGTCGCGTTCCAGAGCTTTGGCGACGGCCTTCAGGGAGGAATCGCGCCCGATCAGGATCGGAAAAATCATATTCGGGAAGATGACGATATCGCGCAGCGGCAATACCGACAATCGCCGCGGGATCGAATCGTATTCACGTGCTTTGCGGTCGATGTCAGTCAGAGTGTCGTTTGTTGACGTCATAGGGGAATCGGGCTATCAAAATGGGTGCGCAAACAGCGCGATTTTTTTGATACGAGCTATAGAGTCTGTATCGCAGAAATTATTGTGATTGTAGCCCGTCATGCGCGCATATCACGGCTGAAATGCGAAAAAATGAATACGGAATTATTTTCGTAATTTTACCGGGTACGACCAGAGAACGCAGGAGAGTGATAGTGGATATTTTTGAAAAGTGTCGTCAGTTTAACCGGGCGGATGAAGTCAAAGCCCTGGGTTTGTACCCGTACTTCCGGGTAGTGGAAGAGAACGAAGGGCCGGTAGTCCGTATGGAAGGCCGCGACGTCATAATGGCCGGATCGAATAACTACCTGGGTCTGACGGCCGACGAGCGCGTCAAGGACGCCGCTCGCGACGCTTTGGAGCGCTATGGAACAAGTTGTTCCGGTTCCCGCTATCTGACCGGCACGATTGATCTTCACGTGCAGCTTGAAAAGCGCCTGGCGGAATTCCTCGGTTACGAGGCGGTTCTGCTCTTCAGCACCGGTTACCAGACGGCGCTCGGGACCATCAGCGGTCTCGTCGGCAAGGGTGACTACATCATATCCGATCGTGAAAACCACGCGAGTATCATGAACGGCGCCATGCTTGCCAAAGGCGGATTTGCCGAATTTGTGCGCTATCGCCACAACGACATGGAAGACCTGGAGCGCGTTCTGAGCCGTATTCCCGAGGACGCCAGCAAACTGATCGTCACCGACGGAGTGTTTTCCGTGAGCGGCGAGTTGGTCAAGCTGCCGGAGTTGGTGGCACTCGCTGAATCCTACGGCGCCCGTGTGCTGGTGGACGACGCGCATGCCACCGGCGTGATCGGCAAGGGCGGGCGCGGTACGGCCAGCCACTACGACATAGTGGAACGCACTGATATGACGATGGGCACGTTTTCCAAGACCTTTGCATCGCTCGGCGGGTTTGTCGCCGGGCCGGAGCGCGTTATCAACTACCTGAAGCACACTTCGCCGGCGCTGATTTTCAGCGCCAGTCCCACGCCGCCGTCCTGTGCTGCCGCCCTTGCAGCGCTCGATATCCTCGAAAAGGAGCCGGAGCGCGTCGACCGTCTGATCGCGGTGGCGGATCGCGTACGGCGCGAATTTGACGGATTGGGATTCAAGGTTGTTGACAGCCCGACGGCCATTGTGCCGGTCATTGTGGGAGATGTTGAGCTGTCGCTGAAATTCTGGCGCAGGCTCTACGACAACAATGTTTTTGTCAACTGTTTCATCCCGCCGGGAGTGCCGCCGACGCTCAGCATGATGCGCACGAGTTACATGGCGACGCACCGCGAGGAGCACATTGACCGACTGGTTGAGGTCTTTGCATCGGTTGGCCGGGAACTTGGCCTGATTAGCTGATGCGCGGTGGTCGCTGCATCATGGCTATATTTGGCCAATGGTGCAAAGTCAACCACTGTACCGACTTGCGAGAATCTCAATGCTTACTTATTGTCCTGCAACAAGTAAGCCGGATTGCTTCAGATACTTGTTAAAATTCAGAGAATCCGCAGCGTCCAGCATTTTTTTCTTGCATTTCTTACCCATTGCCGCGTAATTTCGCCGTTGTCTGGAGAAAGCAGCACTTCGGACAGCGCTTTTGCGCACGCGAGTTCAACCCAAAACTGCACACCCACACTAAGCGACGCTTCGATCCAAAAGGATTGTTGCGCAGATTCAGGACCTTCCCAAGTCCTGACTGGCACGATTTATGATCGTGTCCGATTGCGCGTCCGGTGTATAACCTTGGTTCAAGTTTTGAGCGCGGGTATATGCCATTCGATAATCCGAAACGGCGCTTGATCACGTTCTTTCGTTGATAACTCCCATGGAATCCGGGAACTCCCTCGGCGGTCCAGGCAAACGGTCGGCGTTCATTTGTCGCTTCCAGCGCCCGGGCTTTCAAAACCGATGGAAAACTGGCTCCAGTCCAAACGGTCCAAAGATGTTACGATAACGAATCTTTGCGGTCCGGAGCGGGATTGGCGCCGGGGATTTTTTTCTTTGGATTGCGGGAGGAGCGCCGTAAATTTGTCCGCATTGCTGTGTTTCGGGGGATTAGAGCGATTGTGCTTCCTTACAGTGACTCGCAGTTTCGCTTCCCTTGTGGCGTCGAACGGTATCGGCGTGACAGATTGAAAGGCTTCAAAGGATAAGACTGACGCTCCAGCTATCTGAGTCCTTTTGTCCAATATCTGACAGGCTTGTACATGACTGGTGACAGTTACCGTTCGCAATCAGATAATGCCCAATCGGGAAACTCTGTAAACCGGACAACCTTATCCGTGAAACCAACGGACATTCCCTCGTGCTGCTCCGAACTGTTCGATGAACAGAATGGGGCGATCAAACGGGGTCGACATACATTCTTGGATACACCCATTTCTTTGATACAACTTCGATCAAAAAATACAACCTTCAACTCATCAATTACTGGAGTTTCAATACCCATGGTTGCTCTGCTACTCAACCTGATTCGTTTGTTGGGAACAGCAACGATCGGTGCGCTGGCTTCTGTTGGTGCCATATCGGCCCGGCAGAAATCTTCGTTTCTGAATCGTCTGACTGTTCTTGGCGCGACGCGACCGGATACAACTTCCGTCCCCGGCGGCGGAGACCGCGCGTTGCCCAATACCTTGCCGCGGGGCTCCGGCGGTATCACCAAAACATCGGACCACTTCCGGTACAAACCTGATTCAGCTGCAAAGACGTTCAGAAGACGCGCCGCATTCGTGGGCGCTTTTGGCGTTCTTGCAGCTTTCCTGTTTGCGTTTGCGACGCCCGACGTCGCCCAGGCGCAAACCTGTCAGGCGGTGTACGGTTCGATTAACGGGGATGTCGGTACGCAAGGTGCGTTCGATCCGACCCCTCGCGTCGGGAACGGCATCCCGTTCACGGCAATCATGA